>DATKQB010000122.1:0-7460 GCA_035523795.1 Verrucomicrobiia bacterium
CGTCATGATGCGATCGTGCAGGGATGTTCCGTGGGCGGCGCAATCTTTCTGAAGCTGGTCGAGTTCTGCGGCAGAAATGTGGGCCCCGCAGAATTCTTCGAGGGGTGAAGTCGTTTCTTCTCTGCGCCGCACAGATGGAACGAAAGAGAATGTTCCACGAGTGAGGCCGGCAATCGCCATTCCAATCAGACCGCTCAGGACGCCCTGCTCGAAACCGTCGCGAGCATGGGTGGCGATTTTCGATTCTGCATCCATCCAGCTTGCGCGACGACGGCGAACATAGGCAGCTTCCAGATTCTCACGGCTGAAGGGCTTCTTCACTTCTGCCAGTTCGATCACGGCTTGCGCCAGAAGAACGCCGGTGGTCCAGGCTTCGTCGACGCCCGATCCCGCGAGAACGTTTGTGCTGCCGGAGCCTTCGCCGATGCGGGCGTATCCGTTGCCGGCGAGAAATGGTTCGCCGCGGCGGCCAGACTCCTGAAGCGACTTCGCTCCCCAGGATTTCAACGTCCCGCCCTCGAGATGCCGCCACAAATAAGGATGAAGCATGTAGTGCTGCAAATATCGATAGGCGGTGCGCACCGGACTGCGGAACCACGAAGGAATAAAGATGCCGACCGATGCCAGCCGGTCGGGATGCACGTAGAGGAATCCGAAAATTTCCGGCTCGGGAAATCCGATGGTATGCAACACGGCGCCGGGCTTGAGTTCGCAACCTTCACGCAGTTCAACCACCATCTTCATGCCGAGCGCCCATTCATTTTTCTGATGGCCCTCGGGGACGCCAAGGCGTTCATCGATTCTCCGGCCTACAGTTCCGACCGGGCCATCGGCAACGACGGTGAGGGCCGCGCGAACGTCCACACCCGGCATGAATCCGTCGTCCGGGAGCCCGTCGACAGTCACTCCCTGATCGCTCAGGCGAATTCCGCAGACGGCGTCGCCCTCAATCAGAGGCTCGCTGACGGGCATGCCGGGCCAGATCTGGACGAGTCCTGACGCCGAGACTTGTTCGCTGACCCACTGATTAAATTGGCCGAGAGAAAAAATCATGCCGTCATGCTTGCGCATGAATTTTGGAGTGAACCGCAACTCGACCGCATGATTCCGCCGCCGCGTGATCGGTCCTAGCGCACGAATGAGACGATCGGCCATGCGGAACGCGAACGAGCGGCGGCTTGCACCAATCGGATCGAGAAGATAAACCAGCTTTTCTTTTCTCACCGGCGCGGCCATCGGAATTTGCTTGAGATCAACGCCGGGAAAACTTGAACGAATTCCGCGAGCGCGAGTGACGGCCCCTGAGACGCCAAAACCGAGCCCATCGGCGCGTTCGTAGCAGATCACCTGCAGCGGCATGCCCGGAGAGACCGCGCTCTCGAGGCGCGGCGATCCGTCTTCATTCAGAAGATTCCGGGAGAGGGTCGTGAGAAATCCGCCCATCGCCGGTCCGAAGCCTACGCCGGCGATATCGACCGACATTTGCTGCCGCTCGATCGGAATGGATTGTGATGGCGACGAAGCGCTCATGCGGGATAGTCCAGGGCTTCGGGGATCATCAGCTTCGAGATCGCGTCGGCGGCGCGATCTTTGGCGAGCCGGGATCCGGTGAGGCATCCGCTGAGTTTTGTCTGGAGTGTGAGGAACGGTTGCTGGCTAGCGCAGTTGACGCACGGTCCGGCTTTCTTCGGATGCGAGCCGTTCTGTCCGACCACGTCGAGGCCATAAGAATTGATCCCCGGCATGATGGCTTCTAGATCATTCAGTTCGCCTTGGTGCCAGCAGCCGCGTGTACCTTCTTCGTCCCATGCGGGATGTTGGTTGTAGCCGAAGACGAGTTCGGCGCAGATTCTGGCGACTTCTCCGCTGGCGCGCGCCGACTGCACGTGGCAAAGGTCGGTTAGGAAATTCACGAGCCCCGGCAGGCCCTCGGCAATGGATGCATCTTCGGCGCCTTTTTCCTGCAAGCGCAGGACGTCGAGGATCTGGCAACGCGCCGCGACGAGCCAGCACAGCGCATCGGCGAGTGGGAACGTCACGCCCTGACGCGCACTCTGATACAACTTGCCACCTTCGGCGTCTTTGCTGTGTTGCAAGTGCTCGAGCGTCCACAGCCACATCGTCATTGCGGTTGCGAGGGCGCAGGCTCCGGTACCCGGATGCTCGGAGGCGATGCCGCGCATCTTGCGAATCCAGCCGCGGAATTGCGCGAGGAAGACCGGATTCGTCATGGTCACGGAAAGCTGGCGGCGCTGGACGGCCTCAGGACCTTCGTAGGTGGCCTCGAGTTGCGCGTCCATCCACTTATTGCCGAGGAATCCTGGGCAATCTTCGGTGATGCCGTAGCCGCCCATCAGGCTCACTGCTTCGCGCATCATCTGCGCGCCCCAACCTGTGTTCCATAACTTCGCAGCGGGACAGAGGACGTCGGCCAGAGAATCGAGCGTGACGAAGTGCAGCAGCAGATCGGAGTTCAGCGCATTCTTCCGTTCATCGCCTGCCGGCAACTGCAGTAACGCGACGGCCCGGTCGGATGTATCGCGCAGCAGCTTGGATTTCGCTTTTGCGCCAGTGACGCCGCGGTCGGCGTAGAAGCTGTCCATCTGTTTCTCAAGCGGATCGAGTTCATCGAAGGTACGAGCGGCCGCAAAGCCGAGCGACGCGCTGGCTTCTCCTGTCGCCCAGATATCGGTCAGGCGATGCAGAGAGTCTTCGCGAGCCTGCAGGCCGAGTTGATAGCGAACGGATCCAGGTGTCGCGGTCTCGGCGCCGCGGAATCTTCCACGCTGATAGCGCACGATGGGCTCGACTGCGGAAAGCAGCTTGGCCGAGGTCATCACGCCGACGGTCACGCGTGTGCGGCGGAAGACAGCTTCGATGACTTCGCTGTGGCTGTAGCGTGGAATGATCACGCCATCTTTGATCTCGTATCCGCCGATAATGCGGCTGGCAGGGATGCGCAGATTGAAAATCGGATCGCCCGTGGACGAAAGTTGATGCACCATTTTTCGCGTGGGCGTGCCGCGATCGAAGATTCCCGGGTCGCCTTCCTCGAGAATCACCATGCAGCTGCCCTTGATGCGGTCATCGTCGGAATCGACCGCAGCGGTCACAAAATTCGCGAAGCCAATGTTGGTGATGAAGCGTCCGCGCTTCTCGACTTGCAGGACCGGATCTGCTCCCGGCTTCCACTCGACAATGCGGACTTTGCCGTTGAGCATTCCCGTGTCGACGCCAACGTAGGGAATTGGCTCGGTCAGGCAGAATGCGCCGCGCCACGGCTTGCGGTCTTGGCCAGGCTGCGCCGGAGCGGCCAGCTTCATGTAATGGCGCTGCTGCTCGACGGTGCCGCGTTCGTGAATCGGAGCGAGCGCCAGGCATCCGGCCAGGCTTGCGGTTGCGGCGCCGCCATCGACCCAGGCGAGTTCGAACGCGACCAGCGCGAGGGCGAGATTCTTCGGACCGGCGAATAATCCGCCTTCTTCTGGATTCATGAAGACGGCAGTGATGCCTGCGCCATCGAATGCCTCGAGCAACGCGGCTTTGCCTTCAGTCCACTCATGCGAGTTGCGACCACCGCTGGCGACGAGACGCGCCACTGGGCCGCGCGCGACCGCCCGCGTGGACTGCACCAACATCTGCAGGTCGTAGCGATCAGCGAATCCCCATTGCAGCTGGCGCGCTGCATCCGAGGGCAGGGTTCGCAAAGTCTCGCGCTCGATCGAAGTCGCAGTGGGCATAAAAGACTCCTTCGTGACCGCAAAAGGTCCGCTGCGATTCTGCCGTTGGGGTGGGCGAGGGTTCTGTGATTGAAATCACAGGGGGCTATGATCGAGAAGAAAAGGCACATAAGATCGGGCGAAAGTACCGTCGTGGTGGGGCGAAAACCGACGGTCCCTCGGCGGACGGGCCCCCCAGATTCCGAAGAGAAACTGCATTCGAAAAGCGGGTTCTTGAGAAAGGCGGATACTTCAGATGGGAGAAAATTGGTCGGGGCGATAGGATTTGAAATTACCCGATAGCGTTTCTAAAAGGGTTAGCAACACGAGCACGGCGGGCTTATGTAGTGTTAGACGTACAGTGCAGTCCCAACGGATCACAAACGGATCACGCACTTCTCACCACTCAGGAACGCATCCTAGAGCCACAGGAGCGACGATCTCGCGCCGGGTGACCTAGAACATCGTCCGCACACCGTGCGCGGAAGTTGCTGGGCATTACAGAAAAATCGACAGATTTCCATGAGTCCCCGGCGAATGACAACTCAACGGAGACAGAACGGGACGCGGTAAGACAGAAAAAAGCCACCACACATGGACCAAAGTCAGTGCCTCAGAACGAGTATGCTTTACAAACTAAGCACATACCGCTCGAATCACTCATCGGCGCTTCAATTTGCTTCGCAAAACACATAGGGCAGAGGGGCTGGTCAGGCTTTGCTTTGTGGTAGTAAAACGGCGTGCGGAATTCATATTCGTCGCTCTTGAATCGCAGTCTCTCTCGTAATGAGCGGTTTTCATCTTCAAGCTCTGATGCGCTTTGCTTGAGTTCGCGCACCTGATCCAAAATCTCATCAACTCGCTGTTTTAGATCGCGATCCTTGAGAGTCTTGCCGAACTCGTAAAGTTTCTTTGAAATTTCACCCGCAGTCTTTGCAATGGTCCACGTTGTGGTTACGGTAGTGAGCGGTTCCATGAATGAAAGTATAATTCTGCGCAGCGCGGATTCAAGGAGTAAGAAAAGTGCACAGACGACTACCTTGGCCGATAATTTTGCTGGTTCTGTGGCTCACAATCAGCGCGCTGCTCATGCTGACGGGGCATATTCACGGCGGTAGCAATGACGAGTACCAACCTGACTACGACCTTGCGCCCGAATGACAGAGTTCTTTGTTCGGAGCCTCTCTGCCAAGCGGAGCGATGATTTTATCCGTGACGACTTCCGGCAATCCTCAAACTGGGCGCTACATGGTCTCGGCGCGACAGGCAGTCAACAGATTCCCTTGCAATTCAATAGACCTAGCTGGGGGTGATTGTGAGCGGGGGCAGGGGGGCATAGTCGCTACTACATAGTGCTTACAAAGCAGGCACCAGTCACTCAGTGAGTGATGACGTGGTACGACGTCGTAACGATCTCGGAACAACGTCGTGACAGGCGGGCTCGCGGGCGATGGTACCGTACCCCAAACCAATCCCCCCAGACATCACGCAAACGCACACTATGCAATTCTCTTCATTCTTGACGCAGGCGATTTCTTGCGACAGCATTCAACTGCTTTGGCCCAATTCGATCTAGCCAAGCGAGGGAGCCGTATGCGTGATATACGACTACTGATTTTGATGGCACTCACTTTTGTCATTTCCGCGCACGCTCAAACTTATACAGAGAGCGTTCTGTATAACTTCAGCGACGGTAGCGGGGATGGAGCCTATCCGCAAGCCGGATTAGTGATGGATTCAGCCGGAAACCTTTATGGAGTCAGCAGCGAATTCATCACTTTGGACGATCAAGGTGGAGGAGCACTCTTCAAGATAGATACCAATGGAAATTTCTCTTCATTACATTTCTTCGGGGGATCACCGACTGATGGAGAATACCCTGTTGCTTCGTTGACAATTGACAAATCCGGAAATCTCTACGGAACAACCGTTAATGGCGGTGCGCAAAATATCGGTTACGGAACGGTCTTCAAACTAACGCCAAGTGGTACATACTCAATCCTCCACAACTTCGGCTCAACGGCGGGCGACGGCCAGAACCCATACGGACCTGTGACTTTGGATTCGGCCGGAAATTTGTATGGAACGGCGGAGTTTGGGGGCAACACGACCTGCAAGTGTGGAATTGTCTTTAAATTGAGTTCTACAGGCAAGGAAACCATCCTCCATAAATTTACTGGAGGATCGAAGGACGGAGGCAATCCTGTCGCAAACGTCATGCGCGACGGTCTAGGCAACCTTTATGGCACTACGAGCAGCGGAGGAAACGGATTCGGCGTAATGTTCAAATTAACATCCAAGAATGTTGAGTCCATCCTGTACAACTTTTGCCCAGACACCGCAACCTGCACTCTTGGTGCAAATCCGAACTACATCGCGAGAAGTTCACTCGGAAACTTCTACGGGATCGTGCAGGGGGTCCAATTGCAAGACGGAGGCGATGGTGGCGGCATCTTCGAATTCAGTAACAAGAACGTCGAGTCCGTCTTGTATACGTTCTGCGGTTCGTGTTTCTATGGCCCTCCCATGCCCAATGGGGACAGGCCCAGCGGTGCATTGTTGATCTCGGGGGGAAACTTATATGGCACTACCCAATTGGGCGGCGCGTTCTCTACATCCTCTTCCAGTGGTGGAGGAGTTGTTTACGAACTAACCCCAAGCGGAGTTGAAACAATTCTGTACAGTTTCCCGGCTAGTTCCACGACTGATGGTTGCTACCCGACTGGCGGCGTCATTGCGGATAAGGCGGGGAACCTTTACGGAACTACGTCACAATGTGGCCTTTATGGCTATGGAACAGTGTTCAAGCTGACAAAAAACTAAGCCTAAAGTGGAGTCTTAGCATGTATGCATTAGACTCACCGACCGTGATTCGCGGGGCATTTGCATCGTTGGCTTTTTACGTACTTATTGGAGTGTCCTCCACGGCGACGGCGGCAGACAAGATTAAGATTCAAGTCGTTGAAACGACCATGACAATTGGGCTGGTGCCTTACACATCTCCCGGCACACCGGAGGAAGTTCAGACCGACTGCAACACTATAGCGGGTATTCACTGCAATTCAACCGTAACCCCTGCGACCGAAGCGAGTACTCACACATCACCCCAGGTGATCTTATCAGGTTAAAGCAGTTTTTCCAGATGGTTCTCACGTTGCGTTAATCTGTTTTCCGTTTCGTGGGAACAAGAAATGTCAGGCCGTTCCACCAGTGACTAACAACACTGGGGTCAATAGTGACTCCGTAAACTGCTACATGGAAGCCTTTGCAGCATTTGCCACAAAACACGATGACATCAGAGAGACAAGACGTGCACGGCAAAAGATCTCGGTGTCTTCTCAGCGAGGCGTGACAACGGTGACATCTCAATTTCCACTCGCCACGGCAAACTGGAGTATCGAGTAATAGGATCTTGGTAAAAAGGCGTGCACTCCGCTCCGCCAGTTCCGCGAGCAGCCAAGCATCATCTTGCCGCTGACTTGCCCTCGCGGAGTAGCGGGGGGCATTGTCGAGGAGACATCTTCGGGTGCCGAAGGACCGCAGATTAATCCCAACGTTCAACGACGCTCTGAACCTGGACTCTGAAAATCTGAGCCTTGTGCGCTATTCACGACAAAGATCACACCCGCGTTATTTCTGAACCCTTGCTTAACCTCAGAAGATTCGGCGAAGACTTCCAGGGTCCGCTCTTCTTCTGGAGTCAGCAAGATAAAGGCAATTTTATTATCAGTGAGTAGTCTC
>DATKQB010000123.1:0-6283 GCA_035523795.1 Verrucomicrobiia bacterium
GTACCCGAATGGCAAAGGCAGACCCGAACTGGTCACGCCCAATCCGAAACGCGATGACACTCTCACTTTGGTGGAAGCCAAGGCCTATATGCAGCGGATCATTCAGCTTCTGCGAGACGGTCCCCAAGTTCCCGACCAGACAGATGAAGAAGTAGCGCGTATATGAAATTTAGGAGAACCCATGAGCAGGAATTTCGAGCTCTTGCATGAAGCGGGAAGGGTGCAGGAAATGCTACGACAGCGGCTGGAGGTTACGACGTCTCCTTCCGCGGTGGTCGGTGGCACCCCAGCCGTACAGATCGATGGCTTGGCACGGGAAGAAGTCACCAAGCTCGTGCAGAGCCTCTTCCTGATGAGTGGGCCGCAGCGCACTCGCCAGGTAGTTTTTGTGGGAACGGAGCGCGGAAACGGGACCAGTTGGATGTGCGCGCATGCAGGCGAAATTCTAGCGGCCCAGGCTGTGGGTTCGGTGTGTGTGGTGGATTGCAATGCTGTCTCACCCACTTTGCATGAGCAATTCCACGTTCCGAACCATTTCGGATTGGCCGATGCCCTGCTGGGAACTGAATCCATCCGCCAGTACGTGCAGCAGCTATCCCGACCCAATCTTTGGTTGCTGAGCGGCGGTTCCCAGAACGAAAAATCCCGAGAGGAACTGACGCAGGAAACCATGCGCCGGCGGATGCTGGAACTGAGGGCGGAATTCGATTACGTTCTGCTCGATGTTGCCCCGCTAAGCCTGGAAAACTACGGCGCCATCCTGGGTAGTTGGTGCGACGGTGTCGCCCTCGTCGTCAAAGCAAACTCTACAGAACGTAAAGGGGCACGCCAGGCGGTGAAAGATCTCCAGGCGGCCAACGCGCAGGTTCTCGGAGCGGTGCTAAACCAGCGAACCTTCCCGATCCCGGAAATCATTTATAACCGGCTTTAAGAATCACGAATCCGAAGCTGATCGATCTTTGGCCAGGCAACGCAGCACAGGTTTTAGAACAACTCCCAAGAAAAAATAGACATCGCCACTCCCTGCGGTGACCCTCAGCTTTTGCCGGGGAGGCAGCGAAGACGGAGTTTCTGCCCATCATGACCTCTGCACAGCGACGCGGACTTCTGCTAAGCGCTCTCAAGATATTTGATCTAGCGGTGATGCTTGTCGCCTTCGGTTTGGCAACAGTGCCGGTATCGGGGGTAGGCCGGACGATTTCGGCGGCGGATTTCTTCGCCATGCGGATCAAGCTCGGAAATTTCATTATCTTTCTCGGGTTGCTCCTGTTGTGGCACATGCTGTTTTCGGCCATGGGTCTTTATGGATCCCACCGCCTTTCGAGCCGCGCTTCGGAGTCCTTTGACATCTTGAAGGCGACCATGGTCGCGGCAGGAGCACTGTCGGTCGCCGCCTACCTCTTCCACATTCGAATGGCGTCGCCGCACTTCCTGATCGTCTTTTTTGCGATCAGCACCGGGATCCTGGTTTTCAGCCGGTTGGCATTACGGTTTGTTCTCGCGCAGACGCGATTGCGCGGACGTAATCTCCGCAATGTCCTCATTGTCGGAACCAGCAAGCGCGCCATTGAATTCGCGAATAAGCTCGAATCCAATTCGGAACTTGGCTACTGTGTGATTGGGTTCGCCGACCAGCACTGGGACGGAATCCAGCAACTGCAACAGGGCGGAAAGTCGCTGCTCTGCGATCTCCACGGGTTGCCCGAGTTCCTGCGGACCAATGTCGTGGATGAAGTAGTAATCGCGCTCCCTGTCCGTTCCTTCCACGACGACGCTTCCCGGATTGCAGTGGTTTGTGAACAGCAAGGGATTCTTGTGCGAGTGCTTCCTAATATTTTCGACCTGAAGATGGCACGGTCGCGGGCCGAGGAAATGGAAGGGGATTCCGTAATTACGCACTATACGGGGGCAAGTGAAGGCTGGCCGGTGGTGCTCAAGCGAGTACTCGATTTTTGCCTAGCCCTGATCGCGCTCATAGTCGTATCTCCCGTGATGCTGGTGGCCGCAGCCTTGATCAAATGGACTTCGCCTGGCCCGGTTTTCTTTACCCAGAAAAGGATCGGCCAGAACAAGAGAAAGTTCACCATCTATAAGTTCCGCAGCATGACGATGAACGCGGAGAGCAAACTCCGGCAACTCGAACATCTCAACGAGGTCAGCGGCCCGGTATTCAAGATTAAAGATGACCCGCGTATCACTCCGGTCGGGAGATTTCTGCGGAAGACCTCGATCGATGAACTGCCCCAACTATTCAATGTATTGAAGGGAGATATGAGTCTCGTCGGCCCGCGTCCGCTGCCAATTCGCGATTATGAGGGCTTCAGCCAGGATTGGCACCGGCGCCGTTTCAGCGTACGACCAGGCATCACCTGCCTGTGGCAAGTGAACGGACGAAGCTCTATTCCTTTCGAAAAGTGGATGGAACTGGATATGCAATACATCGATAAATGGTCCCTGTGGCTAGATGTGAAAATTCTGGCCCGGACGATACCAGCAGTTCTGAAGGGTTTCGGTGCAGCCTAGCTTCTGCCCGTCTTTCATACAAATTTGCTCAGCACGCCCTCCAAGTTCGAAACCTTTCAGTTGAGTATTCCATTCAGCCGCGTCCCTCGTCTCGTAACTCGCCTGCTGTCTAAACGCCGCTTTGCACGATGCACATATGAGTATTTCCTACGACAGCTTGGGCGTGGTGTCCGCACTCGATTGCCTCGGCAGAGACACGCAGGCGTGGCGCTGTCAAGTCATCACCGACCTTCAGAGCTTGATGGAACTGCAAGCGCAATGGGCGACGCTATGGCAATCGGACCCCCGCGCGGAGATTTTTCAAACTCCGGAATGGCATCGGATTTGGTGGAACTCGTTTGGCAAAAAGTACAAACTCTGCGCGATCGCTATCTTCGCCGGAGAGGAACTAAAGGGAATCCTTCCCCTGGCGCGGTCCGGCGCCATTCTGCAGTTTGCCGCAGTTCCTCAGGGGGATTATGCCGACATCATTTGCGAGGACTGCAGCGCAGCGGAGGTCATCGCTCTGGCTCTCCAAACACTGCTGGACGAAGTTCACGGCTGGCACGAGTGTTCGTTCGTACACTTGTCGAAGCACTCCCGCCTGATTCGACATTCGCAGCATTTGCCATATAGCCTTCGCTCTCGATTGCAGCGCGTTTCCGACGAGCCGCAGTACACGATCATCTTCAGGAATCAGCGCGAGGCTCTGTTTCGGGCATTGCTCGGGAAACAACATACGAAGCGGCTGCAAAAGAAACTGGAAAAGACAGGACAGCTACGCTTCCGGCATCTGCACGCGCAAAGTGAGATCGAACAGAACGTCAGCGACTTCTTGTTGCACCACGTGCGCCGACATGCTGCGTTGGGAAGACAAAGCGTATGCGCCGATCCGGAGTTCGGCCAATTCTTAAGGTTGCTGGCTCAGGAACTCGTCCCTGTGGGCCGTATGCGGTTTGGGGTGCTGGAGCTCGATGGTCGAGCGCTGGCATGGGATCTGGGCTTTGAGGTCAATGGAAAATTCCTGCTTTATCAGCACACATTCGATCTGGATTTCTGGCACTACACCCCTGGCGAAGTGCTTCTGTGGCATGAGCTGCAATACGCGCGAGATCATGTCAGCCGCGAATTTGATTTCGGCAGAGGCGATGAAACGTATAAAGATCGTTTCTGCAATTACTCGCGCGAAACGTATTCGCTGTTCTTCGAACCATCTGGCATCGGAGGCTCGATACGGCTTTGGGCGCGGTCCGTGCAAGCGTTTACGCAACCTGTGCTTTCAAAGTTGAAAAAACTCGCAAAAAGCAGGCGCTTCGGCCTGCGAGCGTTTCGCTCGTTGCGGGTCAAGCTAACCGAGAGCGCCAATTGCGTTCGAGAGGCTCCCCAAAAGAGATCGCTTCTAGGTTGCGGACTGCGTCTGACCAAGGGATTCGTTGGTAAATCAATTCTGAGCAAACGGTGGAGCGATGTATATGCGCTTCCAGCCGAACAGAACAGGATGCCGAAGACGGTAGCCTCTGACGATCCTTCTCTGCAGGTCTGCGTGGCACGTTTAGGAGAGCTGGTCGATCTGGCCTGGGCGCACCCGCAAATTCTCTCTTTGAATGATCTCCCGGAATGCCGCTCCCGGCTGAAAAATGGTGATCGGCCCTACATTGCCCGCCAGGGCGCGAAGGTGGCGATCGGTTGTTGGTTATCCAGAATTGCGACAGAAAGCTTTGAGAATCTGTCGCTGGATCGAGTCAAGGCCTGTTCTGGGGTAATGATGGACGAATTCTGGAGCGCCCGGGACTGCAATCTGTCTCCACATTACGAACGGCTGATTTCAGTTCTGGTGAACGAGGCTGCCATTCAAAGCGTCGAGTTGCTCGTTCAATGCCGTTCCGATCAGCGGCAATTGCGTGACGAACTGGAGCGGCAGGGTTTTCGTCGCAGATTTCAGGCGGTGGGTCACGGAATTTTCAGCCGCCTTCGCCAAATTTGAATTCGCACCATTTCGTGCAGAATGCATAGAGGAAGACCTTTCGAGCACTATGAGCGATCTTGACCTGGCGCCCAATACGATCGACGAAGCTCTGAACATTTCCGCAGGGGCTCTCGAGAATCGCGACAAGGCTGACTTTGAGCAGACGATCGGGTACTGGCGCAAGCAACTCGCCGGCATCCCCGCCGTTCTCGAGCTGCCGACGGATCGTACGCGACCTCCGATTAAATCCTTCCTGCTGGATCGCGAATCCATTCGGCTTCCACAAAATTTGCACGAGTCTCTGCAATTACTCTGCGGGCGGGAAGGTGTCGAGATCTTCGTCGTCCTCCTGGCTGCATTTCAGACCTTGCTGATGCGGTACACGCGGCAAGAGGACGTCGTCGTGGGCACAACCCCGGGCGCAAGAGTTAAAGACGGACATTTCAGCGGCACCCCTGCCCTGAACGTAATCCCGATCCGTGGAGACCTGAGCGGCGATCCGAATTTCCGGGAATTGGTTGCGCGCGTCGCGAACGCCCTACGCGAAGCGCTTGAACACCGGGAAATTTCCTGGGTACAGCTAGTCGAAGCTGTGGAACCCGAGCATGATGCCAGCCGCCATCCGATCTTCCAGGCCGCCTTTTCTCTAACAGATTCTCTCTCCAAAACTGCACTTCAACCCGGTAGTACGAGCGAACCGGAAGCCCTGAACATCGACCTGCAGCTTCACTTCACCACGGGGGGCGATTCTCTGGATGCAGAGTTTGTCTACTCTGCTGACCTTTTTGACGCCGCAACGATCCGGCGCATGGCTGCACATTTTCAGCGGCTCCTCGAAGCCATTGTCACCAATCCTCACGAACAAATTTCGCGCCTGCCGCTGCTCACGGATGGAGAGCGACAGCACCTTTTGGTCGAGTGGAACAACACCCGGACGGATTATCCGCGAGAAGCATGTATCCACCACCTGTTCGAAGCACAAGCGGCACGAACTCCCAATGCTGTCGCGGTGATTTTCGAAAACACACAATTCACTTATTGCGAGCTCAATGCACGCGCGAACCAGTTGGCACGCTATCTGGTGAACCTGGGAGTCGGGCCCAATGTCCTAGTCGGGATTTGCGTGGAGCGATCTCTTGACATGGTGGTGGGATTGCTCGGGATCTTGAAAGCTGGCGGCGCCTATGTTCCCGTCGATCCCGCCTTCCCAGCGGATCGAATTGCTTTCATGCTGGAGGACGCAGAAGTCCCGGTACTGCTCACGCAAGAGTCACTGGTAAGCAACTTGCCGCGGCATACCGCAGCGCTGCTGCGGCTGGATTTCGACTGGTCCAACATAGCCATAGAGAGCAGCGAGAATCTACCAATCCGTTCGAGAGCCGCAGATTGCGCTTACACGATCTACACGTCCGGTTCAACCGGAAAACCAAAGGGCGTTCAGATTCCCCATTGTGCCGTAGTCAATTTTCTAACCTCGATGGCCAAAACGCCAGGCATGACAGCGCATGACCGGCTTCTTGCTGTAACCACGTTGTCGTTTGATATTGCGGGCCTCGAAATCTACTTACCGCTGACATTGGGTGCGTCGGTTGAGATCGTCAATCGAAGCGTGTACTCGGACGGAAAGCAACTCCTCGAAAGGCTGAACAATTCCTCCGCAACCATCATGCAAGCCACTCCCGCAACCTGGCGCATGCTGCTGGAAGCAGGATGGAAGAGCAGCCCGGGGCTGAAAATTCTGGTCGGCGGAGAGGCAGTGCCAGCCAAGCTGGCCAATGAACTGATGCAGAGGGCCGAGTCGGTCTGGAATATGTA
>DATKQB010000124.1:0-133043 GCA_035523795.1 Verrucomicrobiia bacterium
CTTCAGAATCTGGTGAATGCCACTAGGCCAGCGAATCTCGATTGTCGTGATGGTGCTCTCTTGTCCCACACCGAAATGTACGCGCTTGTCGCTGGCAGAAAGATAGCTGCCAGCAGTCGAAACGGTCGCGTATTGCGATCCGGAGGCAGTCACTATTTTGACCTCGGCACCGATTGCGTCGCGGTTGCTCTTGTGACCAATGAGATTGAGAAGAATCCAGTGATTTCGGGTCGCCATTTCGTTGTGCAAAACGTGAACCGGGCCGTCATTAGTAGTCACAACCGCGTCCAGCCGGCCATCGTTGTCCAGATCGCCAATCGCCAACCCGCGCGCTACCCAGGGTTGGTGAAACACGTTTCCGGACTGCGCGGAGACATCTACAAACCCATGTCCCGTATTCCGCGCCAGCAACATCGGTTCGCGATAATGCAGATTCGGATAGTTAAGCTCAATGGTGTCGAGATCGTGCCCTTGAGCAATGAGCAGATCTTTCCACCCATCATTGTCGTAATCCAGGAAACGAACTCCCCAGCCCGAGTGCGTCATGGTCATCTGCCCAATTCCTGCGGAGTTGCTGGCGTAGGTAAACGAGCCGTCGCCATTGTTCTGGTAAAGAACGTAGCGCTGATTGGCAAGATTGGTGACCATGAGATCGGGCCATCCATCGTTGTTGTAATCTGCGAAGTCGACGCCCATCCCGGCATAGGTGCGGCCATCCACATCTACAGCAACCTCCGAGGGCAGCCCAACCTCTTCGAATGTGCCATCGCCCTTGTTGTGGTAAAGGAACTCGACCATGGAATCATTGGCAACAAAGAGGTCGATATGCCCGTCGCGGTCATAGTCAGCAATGCTTATGCCCAGGCCCTTTCCGGGCTTCCCCAGACCGATTTTTTGCGACACCTCCGTAAACGTGCCGTCCTTATTATTGTGGTACACGAGCGGAGAAATCGGCTTAAAGAAATCCGGATGACAATACGCTCGATATCCTTCTTTATGCTCGCCGCACCAGATATCATCGAAATCCCATTCCAGATAACGCAGCACGATCAAATCGAGGAATCCGTCACCATCCAGATCGACCCAGGCTGCGCTTGTCGACCACCCGCCGCCAGCGACGCCCGCCTGTTCCGTAACATCGGTGAACGTGCCGTTTCCGTTGTTGTGATAGAGCTTGTTTCCTCCGTAGGCGGTAACATAGAGATCTTCGTACCCATCATTGTCGAAATCGCCAACGGCGACCCCCATGCCGTAGCCAATTCCTTGCAAACCGGCTTTCTCTGTAACATCTTCGAAGGTCCCATCGGTTTTCTGGTGGTAGAGACGGTTCCAGTAACGGGAGCCTGTTTTTTGCGGAATTGTGCCCTTCGGAGTCGCATCGGCCAGCGGCGTGCCATTTATCAGATAAATATCCAGCCGGCCGTCGTTATCGTAATCGAACAGCGCGACTCCAGGGCCCATGGTTTCCAGTAGGTACTTTTTCGAGGTATGCGATGCGTGGTATTGAAAGTTAATTCCCACCCGATCCGTGACGTCCACAAAAGCTTGCGAACCAGATTGTGGAGCTGGCGGGGCGGTCTGTCCCTGCGCGCCCCTGGACTGGAGCGAAATGGTCGCGAGCAGATAAAAGAGCATCGCCGGGAAATGGTCTGAACTGCGGAATGTCGGCGAAATCCTCACGGCTCGACCATCCCCTTGCCTTCCACCAGAGTAAGAATCCGGTCAATCGGTGGGTTCTTTATTTCTTCTTTCGCTCCATCTGGCCAGAGGATTTCGACTTTATCGACGGCAGTGAATGAGCCAAGACCAAAGTGTGGGCGGGAATCGGAAGTAGAGGCGTAGCTGCCGCCGCTGAATACGTCGGCTCGCTGACGGATTGCGCCGGTTGTAACGAATACTTTCGCTCCAATCGCATCTCGCGGGCCTTTCGGTCCTCCGATCAATTTGAACGTCAACCAGTGGTTCGAATTCTGAACGACATTGCGTAATAAAAGAGGGGTCGAGTCCATCACGTTGAGCACCACGTCAATATGGCCGTCATTGAACAGATCGCCGAAAGCTGCTCCACGCGCGGAAACGACGTCTGCCAGTCCACTGCCAGTCGCTGCCGGGACTTCTTCAAACTTCGTCCCATTCAGATTGCGAAATAACAGCGGCCGCTGCGCCCACGTCGTTCCCCAATCCTGTTTATCGACGCCGGGATACACGTGCCCATTCGCAAAGAAAAGATCAAGCAACCCATCATTGTCATAGTCCAGAAAGCCGGTTCCCCAGCCAAGAAATGGAATCGTTAGATTGGCGATGCCGGCGGCATAGCTCACATCGGTGAAGCTCGCATCTCCCTCATTGCGGTAGAGAGTGTTGTAGTCGTCGGAAAAGTTGGTGACACAGAAATCAACTTTACCGTCGCGGTTATAGTCTCCCACGGCAATTCCCATGGACGCCTGCTCGCGCCCTTCATCGTTCAAAGCGAATCCCGAAAGATAGCTGACATCTTCAAAGGTACCGTCATGCTTATTGCGGTAGAGATATTTCGGCACTGAATCGTTGGCGACCAGCAAATCAACCCAGCCGTCATCATCCACGTCAACAAATACTGAGGCCAAACCGTAATAACCCCTGGGATCGGAAACACCCGCCTTCACACTTACGTCGGTAAAAGTGCCATCGCCATTGTTGTGGAAGAGATGATCGCTCTCGCCGGGCAAGCCGCGCGGCCCGCACATGACCGGTACTGCGCGAAACTGGCAGAATCCGGCAGGGATGCCGCCCTTTCCCGCGATCGGTGGATGGTCAACGTCGAATTTCACGTACCCGGGAACAAACAAATCCAGAAAGCCGTCATGGTCGTAATCGCCCCAAGTCGCGCCCGTTGACCAGGTTCCTAAGGCGACACCGGCCTTCTCCGCAACATCAGTGAAGGTGCCGTCGTGGTTATTGTGATAAAGACGGTTCTTGCCAAAGTTTGAAACATAGATGTCCGGCCATCCATCGTTATCGTAGTCGGCTACAGCGACGCCGAAGCCCCAGCGTTCATTGGCGACTCCAGCCTTGTCGGTGACGTCGGTAAATGTGCCGTCGTGGTTGTTGTGGAAGAGCATCGCGCGGGGCGGCGCTTCCTTCCCCTGAAGCGCAGGAAAAGTTGATCCGTTCAGCAGGTAAATATCGAGCCATCCATCATTGTCATAATCGAGGAGAGCGACACCGGAGCCGGGTGTCTCCAAAATTGTGCTTTTCTCTGGGCTACCCATCTTGTGACGAAACTTGTCGATTCCGGCAGCCCGCGTGATGTCGGAAAAAACCATTGGCGCGCCGTCGACAAAACCACCAGCCGTAATCGGACGCGAAAGGGTATCCTTGACCGGAGCGTGCGCGACACCGGTGCTCATGCCGCTCTGTTGACTATGAGTGTCTGCCACCGAAGAGTTTTGCGCCAGAAGAGCGGGAACCAACAAAATCAGACAAATAGTTGTGATGGACCCGATAGCAATGGGCCAGAAACGTGGCGAAGACAAATAGAACATCGGGCCCTGCGACATAGGAGTGTGATCTGGCCTGCGAAATCTTCTCACACAGACGATTCCACTACAAGCAGAGGAGTGATATTTTGATCGCACGGGTTGCATATATGTTCTCTCGACGAATTTCGCGCAGGGAATTCACGCGGTCGATCTCGCTTGCGGCTGCGGGCGTTGCAATCCCTTACCGCTCTCGATTGTCGAAGAGCGAAGTTTCCGCGCCTTTGGAGCAATTCGATTACGCCGACGTTGATCTCGCAGATGGCCTGCAGGAGGAGCAACTTCACCACACACATTCCGTTCTTATGGGCTTGAGCGATGACAGTTTGCTGAAGCCGTTCCGCCAAATGAGCGGTCAGCCTGCGCCTGGCGACGATCTTGGCGGCTGGTATAGCTATGATCTCGACTACGAGACGAGGCCTAATAGCGTTGGCTTTGCTCCTACCTGCACGTTCGGCCAATGGGTTTCGGCGCTCGCGCGCAGGTATGCGATCCGGCCGGATCCAGAGACACGGGCGAAAGTGCTCCGGTTGAATCGTCTCTATGCGCAAACCATTTCGGGCGCTTACTACGACAACAATCGATTTCCGACATATTGCTACGACAAAATCGTTCGCGGCCTCATCGATTCTCATCGATATGTTGAAGATTCCGACGCCTTCTCAATTCTCGAACAAACCACGAACACAGCATTGCCTCATTTCCCCAAACGCTCGGTTGAACATGGGAACACGTGGCGGCCGAACAAAGACGAAACCTGGACTTGGGATGAGTCGTACACGATTTCAGAAAATCTGTTTATCGCATACGAATCCGGCGCCGGAGAGCGATATCGCGAACTCGCACAGCAATATCTTTACGACGAATACTACGATCCCCTCGCCGAGGGCCGGGACGTGCTAGCTGGCCGACATGCCTACAGTTATGTAAATTCCATGGGCTCGGCATTGCAGGCATATTTGACTCTCGGAGATGAGAAGTATCTTCGTGCGGCGAAGAACGGTTTTGACATGCTCACGAGGCAAAGCTTCGCTACAGGCGGCTGGGGACCCGATGAACAACTTCGCAACCCCAGTAGTTCCGATCTCTACACAAGCCTTACTGGTACACACAGCAGCTTTGAAACACCCTGCGGGTCCTACGCACATTTCAAGCTCACCCGAAACCTGCTTCGGGTGACTCGCGACGCGCGATATGGCGACAGCATGGAGCGCGTGATGTACAACACCGTGCTGGGTGCAAAACCGCTTATGCCAGATGGACGAACCTATTACTATTCCGACTACAACTTTCAAGGACGCAAGTTCTACAGGCCCGACCAACACTGGGCCTGCTGTTCAGGTACGTTGCCGCAGGTCGCGGCCGATTACCGCATCAACACCTATTTTCGGGATCCGCACGGTGTGTGGATCAACCTGTATATTCCATCCACATTGCGGTGGAAACAGGAGGGTTCCGACATTGCGCTTACGCAGGAGAGCGAATATCCATTTGACAGCACGGTTCGGTTCCGCGTACAAGCATCGCGGTCTCGCCATTTCACATTGAACTTCCGCATTCCCGCATGGACCAACGGGCCTTCGATTTCAGTGAATGGCCGTCGCTTGCCGATGGATCTTCCGTCGGGAACTTTCGCGGCTATTTCAAGAAAATGGAAGACCGGAGACCACATAGAGTTGGATCTTCCTATGACTACGCGACTGGAACCAATTGACCCACTACATCAACAAACAGTCGCGGTCGTTTTCGGCCCGCTCGTTCTGTTTGCCATCACAGACCATGAGCCATCATTCAACCGAGCGAACTTGCTGGCGGCCAAACGGACAGGCCAGCGAAGTTGGGAAGCACAAACGTCTGCTTCCCCAATCAAGTTATTGCCGTTCACGGAAATTGCGGACGAACAGTACTCCACTTACCTCAACCTCACATGACACGCTGTTTGCCGTGTAATTCCAAGTGAGTTTGAACAACCTGATTCTGTCGACGTGCATATTAAATTGACGCAAGAGGCAATCATGAATCGTACCCGACGCGATTTTCTTAAACGATCTGCTACCGGAATTACGGCTGCTGCTATCTCCGAAGGATTGCCCGCTTGGGCTGCTCACTCCTTAGCAACTCCGGCACCAACGGAGATCAGCGTTCGCGTCACTGACGAAACCCGGCGCTTCCAACCTGCCTCAAGCCTTACTTGGCGGCCGGTTGCCGGCGCTCCAGAGGGAGAAGTAATCTCGCTCGATCCAGAAAAGAAATTCCAGGAGATTCTCGGCTTTGGTGCGGCATTTACCGAGGCGTCTTGCTACATATTCAACCAATTATCTCGTGATGTCCGGGAGAAATTGTTTCATCAGCTATTTCATGCGTCAGGGCTTGGGCTGAGTGTCTGCCGCACCTGCATTGGATCGAGCGATTACTCGACCGAACTCTACAGTTTCGATGAGGGTGAACCCGATCCTGAGTTAAAGAGATTTTCGATCGCGCACGATCAGGCGTACGTTATTCCGATGCTGCGGCAAGCCCGCCAGGTGAATCCTGACTTGTTTTTGCTTTCCAGCCCATGGAGCCCTCCCGGCTGGATGAAACTGAATGGCTCTATGTTAGGCGGGTGCATACACAAGAAATATTTTCCTGTCTACGCTCAGTATTTTGTGAAATTTCTGCAAGCTTATGCCGCCGAAGGTGTCCCGATTCAAGCTCTCACATCGCAAAACGAAGTGGATACGGATCAGGACGGGCGCATGCCCGCGTGCTTATGGGGCCAGGAGTATGAAATTGAATTTGTGGCAAGCCATCTTGGGCCCGCCTTAAAAGTCCAGAACATACCCGCACAAATCTGGTTGATCGATCACAACTACAACCTCTGGGGACGCGCTATTTGCGAACTCGACGATCCTGGAGTGAAGAAATATTCCCGCGCGATCGCTTGGCATGGTTATGCGGGCGACGTGAGCATGATTTCAAAAGTTCGCGACGCCCATTCCGATGTCGAGATGCATTGGACCGAAGGCGGACCCGATATCAAAGACCCCGCGTACGAAACCAATTGGTGCCGGTGGGGACGAACATTCACTGGCGCTCTGCGCAACTGGTGTCAATCGATCACCGGCTGGAACCTCGCACTCGACGAGCATGGGCAACCGAATATTGGACCCTTTTTCTGCGGCGGCTTGGTCACCATTCACTCTAAAACGAAGGACATCACGCACAGCGGGCAATATTGGGCGTTCGCGCATTTCTCAAATCCGATTCATCGCGGAGCTCGACGATTCGAATCCTCGGGAACGCTGGAGAACCTGGATCATGTTGGCTGCGAAAATCCAGACGGTGAAAAAGTCGTTGTGCTCACGAATTCTTCTGCATCCCGCAAAATTGTCATGCAGATGAACCAGTGGAAGACCGATGTGGAGATTCCAGCCAACTCGCTCGTCACACTCACATGGAAATAAGAACCCGGGCGATATTGCTCACGCGGCTTTGTGTTCGCCGTGCCGAAAGTTTCCAATCAGATATTCTGAGGTACGCAAAGAAAACGCGAGAATACTGGCCGTCGTGGTCTTATCGGTGCAGTTCAGAAATACGCTCGCGTCGCAGACATAAAGATTTTTAACGTCGTGCGTCTGCCCGAAACGATTGGTGACGAAATTCTTCGGATCGTTCCCCATCCGACACGTGCCGGTTTCGTGCAGACTCCAGCCTGGAATCTCCGGGTTGTCCGCCGCGCCCTCCCAGACTCCGCCGGAAGCGCGCAGAACTTCCGCACAAACTTCCTTCGAGTGCTCCCACATCTTTAGTACGTTCTCGTCCCACTCGAAGTGAATGCGAGCTACAGGAATTCCGTACGGGTCCTTGACCTCAGGATCGAGATCCACGAAATTGCGGTCCGAACGCAGCGTGGGCGCCTGAATTCCGAAGCTCACCGGCGTGGGATAACGGCGTTTGATTTCTCGTTTGAAAGATGCCCCGAACCCTTCAACGCCATGGGCGAACCAGGGAAATTCTTCGCACCCGCCATCAGGATAAACCGAATATCCGCGGATAAATTTCTCTTCGTGCGGATGGTTCAGATTTTGCCAGCGTGGCATCCACGCAATGGTGGAATCTCCGACATGATCCGGGAAACTAGGCTGCCCGAGAAGCTGTGGCAGATACCCGCGAGCCGACTCGCCATAGAGATGATCACAGAGATTACGCCCGACCTGCCCGCTGGAATTCGCAATGCCATTCGGCCACTGGCGCGATTTCGAATTCAACAGAATTCGCGCCGATTCGATGCACGAAGCAGCGACCACGACTGCCTGTCCATAGACTTCGACTTCCTGCTTGGTTTGGCGATCGATGTAGGCTACACCGGCCGCTTGCCCGTTTTCATCGACCAGAATATTTGTGGCCAGCGCATTCGTGCGCAGTTCCAGATTGTTGGTCGCCTCAGCCTTCGGCAACAAGAAATATGGAGTTGAGAAAAATGCTCCCACATCGCAACCCGTCGTGCACTCGCCACAGAAATGGCACGCAGGATGTCCTTCATATGGCTGCGTGAGTTGGGCGCAGCGATCGGGCAAGTAGGGAATACCGACTTTCTCGCAGCCAGCCCGCAGAATGTAATCGAGACAGCGGAAGTTGAAAGGCGGCAGATACACGCCGTCAGGATTGCTCGGCCGATTCTGGACCGTGCTGGCCACCCCGATCATCTTCTCAACGCGCGTGTAGAAAGGACTGATCTCCTCATACGTGAGCGGCCAATCCACATCGTAGCCGTCAAGGGAAGCGGCGCGAAGGTCGATCTCGCCGAAACGCGCCGAACTGCGTCCCCAGAAATTCGTCTTACCGCCCACAGCGTCGCAGCGCGGCCACATCCACCTCGAACCCGGCGCAACGGTGAACGGAATCTCGTGATCCCATGCGGCCTTGGTGTATTCATTATCCATGTAGCCGAAGGACTCGGCGCGGCGTTTAGGATCATCGAGGCCGCGATACTTCATGTCCCAGGGCATACGGTGATAGCGAAAATCTTTTTCCGGATCGAGCCTTCGCCCGGCGTTGAGGGCACAAACTTTCAACCCGGCTTCGCACAACGTCTTGATCGCCATCCCGCCGCCGGCGCCGGTTCCGATTACGATGACATCGTAGATTTTTTCAGGCATGATTTCCGTTTGCGCGTGTTTCAGTGGAATGCGAAATATGCAAGTGCTCCGGATCGCCTTTGTGGGGACACTCCGGTGATTCGGAATAAAACTTCAGCGCCGGGTTATCGAGTTCCTTGTATCCGACTTCGCTCGTGTAGTAACCAGTCACGGTGTATTCGCGGATCAGCTTGAAAAACTCGCGACCGTCCTCCTCGCCCGGACGCTCTTTGCCCTTGTAGGCGAGCGGTTCGAGCAGAGAACCCTGCTTCTCAGAGTCGAGATCAATAAATTTCTTGGCGTAGTGGCTCTCGCTATGAGCATTGAGCCAGGCGAGTCCCATGCGAAACGGATACTGTGCCTCCGGATCGCTGGCAACCATAAAGTCGATGAATTCGGCGACTCCAGCTTCCTTCGCTCCCGGCGTCGCGTCGTTCGGAATGATGAGTTCCGTCAGGCGCTCCACCAGCGCATATTCGGCGACTGAAAAAAAATGCGGGGTATATTGTGCCGGCTTGATTTGCGAAACGGCGTTGCCGATGTGACCACAGGCGAATCTCCATTTGCTAAAACCGGGAAAACTCGCGGCCGCCGCAGCCGTTCCCAGAATGCGCAGAACCTCCCGCCGCTGAATGCCCTGTCCTGCCATAAATTCTTGATGTTCCTTTGGAATTTTCTGAATGACCTGCGATCCAAGGATGATACTTCATTCTGCGCGCATCTTACGAGGCTTCAACAGCCCCCGGAACGGCGAGCCGAGTTCCTAGCGGGAGCCTGCGGTAGCGACGAGAATCTTCGAACTGAAGCCACGCGTTTGCTTGCTGAACATGAGTCAGCGGATGGGTTAAAAGGCGTCTGGATCTCATACCGCCCCAGTTTCGTTCCAAAAGTCAGCGCCATCTTCGTTGGGCGATTATAGCTTGCCCAAACCGCGTAATTGCGGCTCGGTAGTCGGGCTAGTCGTTGCCAGTATTGACATTGTCCGGAAACGGACTGATGGAAGCTGAGTCGACTGTCGAGTGGATCTTCGGCAATTGCGAAGTCAACTTCTAGTTTGCCCGTCCATCCCTGATCCTATCTCCGACCCGCCGCACGGTACAATCGTTCGAACACTCCATGCCTCTGACTCCCGGAACTCGGCTGGGCTACTACGAAATCACCGCGCCCCTCGGTGCTGGAGGCATGGGCGAAGTCTACAAGGCTCGCGATACGCGCCTCGGTCGCGAGGTTGCCATCAAGGCACTGCCAGACGGTTTTGCCAACTCTGACGATGCCTTGGCGCGCTTTCAACGCGAAGCACAAATCCTGGGCTCGCTCAACCACTCGAATATTGCCGCCATTTACGAACTGGAAGAACACAACGGGGCTCGCTACCTCGTGCTGGAGTACGTGCCGGGTGAAACCCTGGCCGAGCGACTCCGCCGCGGCCCATTGAGTGTCGAGGAGAGTCTGGAGATCTCGCAGCAGATTGCCGAAGCGCTGGAAGCCGCGCACGAGAAGGGTGTCGTGCACCGCGACTTGAAGCCCGCGAACATCAAAATCACACCTGATGGCAAAGTGAAGGTACTCGATTTTGGCTTGGCCAAGGATGTGGCTGCCGACAAATCAGGTGTTCAGGATGCCTTGAACTCACCCACGCTGACGGCTGCCTCTCCAGCTTACACGCGTGCGGGAGTGATCCTGGGAACGGCGGCGTATATGTCGCCCGAGCAAGCGCGGGGCAAGCCGGTGGATAAACGCGCCGACATCTGGGCATTCGGCTGCATTCTCTTTGAATGTCTCACCGGAAAAATGGCGTTCGGCGGCGAGACCGTAACCGACATCCTTGCTTCGGTCATCAACTCCGAGCCGGACTGGCGCGCCTTGCCCGACGAGGCTGTTCCGCGCGTGCGCGACTTGTTGCGCCGTTGCCTGCAGAAAGATCCTCGTTTGCGGCTGCGTGATATTGGCGATGCCAGGATTCTCATCTCCGAAGCGCTGTCTGGGAATGCGGAAATCGCCGCATCAGCAACGCCAGGCACGTCCGCTCGCGCAGACATTGCGTCCCCCTTGGCCGGTTTTGGCTGCCGCGTGTTTAGCTGCGTTGATGCTGGGCATGATTGCAGGAAGTTGGTGGCGAGGCCGCTCCGAAACTCCCGGCGTCTGGGAAGGCGCCTACCTGGGTGGGCCCGAACTGGCCACCATACCACGACCGTCGCCAGACGGACATCTGCTGGCATTTGTGGCGACGGACAACGAAGGCGTGATGCAAGTATGGGTGATGAACCCAGAGTCGGGCAACAGGGTCATGCTCACGCACCGCCGTGATATTGGCTTCGTCAGCGTCTGTTCGTGGTCCGCGGACGGCACGCGTATTTTCTACGACCGTTATTACGACCAATTCAAGGGTATTTACAGTGTGCCGGCGCTCGGCGGCGACGAACAAATGATCTTGGAGACTGCCGGAATTCCGGAAGCTCCCCCCGACGGGAGTCTTCTGATTACCCAGATCAACTCGCAGCATGAGCTGCAGCTCTATCGCTACTGGCCCGACAGCGGGAAGTCTCAGGTGCTTCCTGTGATCCTGCCCAGCGCTTCTCTTTATGGATGGGTCACCGTCCGCGCCTTTGCCGATGGCCGCCACGCAATTGTTTTCGGGATTGCCGCGGAACAACGAACAACACAGGGTCGACCGCATTTTTACGTCGTCGACCTTGAGACCAGCAAGCTGCACATGCTTGACGCTGATTACGGCGATCTGGCGATTGGCGGTGGCGTGCCCCCGGCGGCGGTCACGCCCGACGGCAAGACCGCGTTATTCGGCAGCACGCATGGTTCTCTTACCCAGGTGATGAGCGTACCCATCGATGGCCATGCGTCGGCGCAGCAGCTGTTCACGGTGACCGGATACGTGCAATCCCTCTCCGTTGCAGCCGACGGCGACATTTATCTGGACCAGTCGGAGCGCCCCATGGAGATCGTACGGTTTGCTCCAGAGGGCGGTCGCGTTGAGCAGATCGCGAGCGTGACAAAACCTGTAGGAGACTTTTTCGCGGCACTTCCGGATGGGCGCGTGGTCTGGGCCGAATATTCCGCGGGGCATCGGCGTCTGATGATCGGAGCGTCGAGGAAAGATCCCGCTTCGTTTGTCAACACGAAAGAGGAGATTTCAGGTCCGCTGACCGCAGTGGGCCCGGATGCCGTCGCATTCGTACTTGATACGGAGACTCATCCCACCATCGGAATAGCCGCGCTAACCGATGGCCGGATCGCCCGGCGCATTCCATTCGACAAGGGCCACGTCGAAGAGATGGCCTCTTCAGCGGACGGCAAAACCCTCTACGTTTCGGCTGCGGGCGCTATTTGGGCGGTGGGCGCACAGGGGGACGTCCACCGCTTGTGTGCCGGCAACTATGCGAGTGTGGAACCTGGAGGCCAGAGCCTGCTGGTTGAAATCAGAGAGGCTCCCACTACGAAACTGGTCCGGTTTCCGCTGAACGGCGGGCCTGAGCAAGAGATCTCTGCCGTCGGGCCACTGGGATTGGCCTATGGGATTGACAATGAGAGCGTCCGCAACGGGAGGCTGCTGGCACCGGAAAGCAGCCCGACCTGGTACTGGCCACCCGCTATTTTTGATCTGGCCGACGGAAAATCAGTGCGCATTCCGCTCGATTACGTCAGCGACTTCCATCACATGTCCTGGACGCCCGATGGCAAGGTCATGGCTTGCGCTTTGGCCTGGCGTTCCAATATGTGGAAGTTCACGCGCAAGTCTCACTGACGCCGCCTTAGTCTCAACCGGAGATGATTCCCTTGCGGGTACTCCACCTTCTGCCGAGCCTTGTCGCTTAATTCAGGTTGTCGATAATGCCAATGTTTTCCTGCAGAACCTGCTGTGTCTCGAAAACGACGCGGTGGCCATCGGGGGAAATGTCAAACTGGATGTCTGCAGCCGAGTGATAGTAGTCATTGTCATAGGGGAGGGGAATAGTCCTTGGAATGCGGGTCAGCCCGGATCCGTTCCACTTCACAGCGAGTTGGCCGCCTTGACGCGCAGACACCAGTCGTGGTATTACTTTTACCAATATGTAATGGAGAAGAGATGGAATCCGCGATCACCGTCAAAGGCCAAGCCACCATCCCGAAATCCATCCGCGAACATCTTGGGCTGCAGCCGGGTGATCGGGTGAAATTCTTCGTGCACCCCGACGGCAGTGTCGTCTTGCTGCCGAAAGTCTCCGCTTCAGCGGTACGCGGCATGGTCAAATGTCAGAATCCGCGGCCTGTGACCACTGAGCAAATGACCAGAGCCGTTGCCGAGGGCGCTTTGAGTCGAAATCCGCGGCGACGGCACCGATGATTGGGCTCGATACCAACGTTCTAGTACGCTATCTCACCCAGGATGACCCGCTACAGTCAGCGAAAGCCACCCACATTCTCGAACACCGTTTAACACCGAAGAATCCAGGTTTTGTCAGCGTAGTAGCAATCGTCGAGGCAGTGTGGGTCTTGGATCGCGCTTATGGCCTGACAGCTGAGGAAATCGCCGCGGCGGTCGAACGCCTGCTGCAAGTTGAGGTTCTTGTGATCGAAGACGAGCAGCAGGTCTTCACTGCGATGGTCGCACTAAAACAGGGACGCGCATCGTTTGCGGACGCGCTGATCGCCGAGCTTGGAGCGCGGGCAGGGTGCACGCGCACTCTGACCTTCGACCAAAAGGCAGGGCGACTTCCTGGCTTCGAACTTGTGTAATCGACCCCCGACCTCAATCAACGCCTCCGCCGCAGTACCTTCCTCGGGCTGCCACTAACGTATATCTTGTTCACCAAGACTGTCTCTGAGAAGGCAAAAAGCAGCGGTTGAGGTCCGAGAGCGACTGTCGGCCAATTATCCACAATCTCGCAAGTCATTGAACGATTGGCAAGCCTGAGGACACGACATCACTGGACGGGCCGGTCATTGACACCTTATCCGACACACCGAAAGGCAATGCTTGTTTATGGCACGGATGTGCGGATAGTGTGCCTCGAAACGGCTGCGCCGGAATACCCTTTTACGTCCGCATCGATCGACTCCCTGTGCGAACAGATGCCCTCAAACCAGGAAGTCGCGCTTCCCTCAAAGGAGCTCGACGAGCGGGTAACTGGTGGCGGAAAGAAGACGACTATCCCGCGTGACTAAGGCAGCACCCAGTTTCTCGGCAAGCACGACGTAAGCAGCGTCGTAAACAGAAAGTTTATGTCGTAGTTGCCAAATCCGCGGCAGCAGAAAGAGATGAGGATACCGTGTCACGCGGAGGTCCACCAGGTCACGGACCGCCGCGTCAGCACGATGTCCGGTAAGGACTCCTTGCTGTACGAGACGTCGTAGCACCTGCGTGACCTCAAGATCTAGGATATGCGGCGCGTGCAGCGTCTCTTTGCGTGAATAAATTCTCATCTCGATGCGCTTTCCGGCTGGTGTCTGAAGAAGCCAGTCAATTGCGGCGGACGCATCTAGGACGATCATCGCCCCTCGCGCTCTTGCCGTACGAGTCGAGCGGTATCGATCTGTGCCGATACCGGCTTGCGCTTGTGTAGGCGATCTCGCAGTTCTGCAAGAGTTGGTTTTTCTGCGATTTCCTTTATTTCGGCCAACAAATAATCCGAAAGCGACATTCCCGCTAAGGCGGCACGAGCCTTCAGGCTTCGATGTAAGCCATCGGGCACATTGCGAAGTTGTATCATCTTTGACATGTTACAAACATATTTTCATGTGATAAACATGTCAACCCTATACTAAAATCCTGGCGATCTTGCGGAACTCCTTAGGGTTGTATGGCGTCGGCCCTTTCGAGCGAGCCGATGTCTTCCACCGAGCAGCCGACCCACTCTTTAACGCCGCCCGCAGGCTGTTATTCGATAAAGCTACTCAGTCTCACGCCCAGAACCTCAGCCGTGACTGCTCGGTGGCTCACTTCTGAACCCTCTTGCGAAGACTGTTACAAGTTGCAACAAGCACAATCGGAAGAAGTTGTGCAGGGTATGTAGGTTTTGCAGGATATTTCGATATTAAGAGGTCTTGGCAGCTAAGGGAACTGAAATACTCCACGGCCTCAGGCAGTCGCTGACCCGGCAAATTGGAACGTTTAATCTCGAGCGGCGTCGTAACGGCTCACCTTGATGCTCTGAATCGCCGTTAGCGAAATGCTAGCACAAAACGAACGGAGGTTTCGTCCAACTCAGGACGTGGCCATCGGCTGCATGAGAGGCACTGGGTCTGAGGTCGCAATTTGCGATTTCAAGTATCGATCGACGCAGGCCGCAGCTTTGCGGCCTTCCGCAATCGCCCACACAACAAGCGATTGTCCCCGCCGCATATCACCCGCAGCGAAAACGCCGGGAATGGACGTCATGTGCTCGCCATTCGTGACCACATTGCCGCGTGAATCAAGTTGGGCGCCCAAGTGGTCGAGCATTCCGCCGCGCACCGGGCCGGTGAACCCCATCGCGAGTAAGACCAGATCGGCTTCGATCGTGAATTCCGTTCCGGGGATTGGTTCGAACTTAGGCGGAACTCCGACGCGCACGGCATGCAGGCGCTTCACGTTGCCCTGATCGTCCGCGGAGAAACTGGTAGTGGCAATGTTCCAATCGCGCAAGCCGCCTTCTTCATGAGCTCCTTCGTTTCGCAGTTGCAAAGGCCACAATGGCCATGGAGTCTGTGCGGCTCGTTCCTTCGTAGGCATCGGCATAATTTCGAACTGATGTACCGAGAGCGCTTTTTGGCGATGGACAGTTCCCAGGCAATCCGCACCAGTGTCTCCGCCACCGATGATGACCACATGCTTGCCCGTCGCGAGAATCTCGCCTTCGGAAATATCGTCGTTGAGGCAGCGCCGGTTCTGCTGCGTGAGAAATTCCATGGCGAAATGAATGCCTTTGAGTTCACGACCCAGCACTGGCAGATCACGAGGCTGCTCAGAACCCCCAGCCAATACGATGGCGTCGCATGTGCGACGCAATTCCATGACTGCAATGTCCTCGCCGACATGAGCTCGGGTGAGAAACTGCACGCCCTCGGCAGACATCTGCTGCAGCCGGCGATCCAGGATGTGCTTTTCGAGTTTGAAGTTGGGAATGCCGTAACGAAGCAATCCGCCGATGCGATCGGACTTCTCGTACACGGTGACAGCGTGACCGGCGCGGCATAACTGCTGAGCCGCCGCGAGTCCGGAGGGTCCCGAGCCTACGACCGCGACTTTCTTGCCACTGTGCTCCACTGGCGGTTGCGGACGAATCCAACCTTCCGCGAATCCGCGCTCAACGATTTCTTTTTCGATTTGACGAATCGTAACGGCTGGGCTGTTGATTCCGAGCACGCATGCCGATTCACAGGGAGCGGGACAAATACGGCCCGTGAACTCGGGAAAATTGTTGGTTGAGTGTAATTGGCGCAGCGCTTCTTTCCAACGTCCACGGTAAACGAGATCGTTCCAGTCAGGGATGACGTTGTTTATTGGGCATCCGGTATGGCAGAACGGTACGCCGCAATCCATGCAGCGGCTCGCCTGCTCGCGCGACTTCTCGGTGGGAAAGTCGTGATAGATTTCAAACCAGTCGTTGACGCGCTGGGTGACGGGGCGGCGCTGGGCCAATTCGCGTGTGAATTCCAGAAACCCTGCCTGTTTACCCATGCTGCACCTGCGGTACGAGCTCCATCGTCGCCATAGCAGGCACGCACGGCGTTGCTTCGATTCCTAAGACTCGCTTCAATTCGTGCGGGAAAACTTTGATGAAGCGCGGCTGCATTTCGGACCAATGATCTAAGATCATCTGTGCGCGGCGGCTGAGCGTAAGCTTGGCGTGGCAAAGAATCAGATTGCGAACCAGCTTCACATCTTCGTCTTCGAGTAGAGGTTCCAGATCGACGGATGCCCGGTTGCAGCGCTCGGCAGCGAAATCCATGCGCTCGTCGAAAACAAAAGCGATGCCGCCGCTCATACCTGCCGCGAAATTGCGCCCACAAGGTCCGAGCACAAGCACCGCGCCGCGGGTCATGTATTCGCAGCCATGATCGCCGATACCTTCCACTACGGCCGTTGCACCGGAATTGCGTACAGCGAACCTCTCTCCGGCAATCCCGCGGAAGAAAGCCTCGCCGGCGGTAGCGCCGTAAAGTGCGACGTTTCCAATTAGAATGTTTTCTTCGGCCGCGAAAGTCGACTTCCGCGGAGGGTAAACAACCAGGCGGCCACCAGAAAGTCCTTTGCCGACGTAGTCGTTGGCTTCGCCTTCGAGTGTGAGCGTGATCCCTGACGTCAGGAATGCACCGAGGCTCTGTCCCGCCGAGCCTTCGAGTTGCACGCGAATCGTGTCTTCAGGCAATCCGGTCGAGCCATAGCGGCGCGCAATTTCACCGCCCAGCATCGTGCCCACCGAACGGTGAATGTTGCGCACGGGAAGACTTATTTCCACGGGCGCGCGTCGGTCGAGCGCGGGCTGCGCCTTTTCGATCAATTGATGGTCGAGCGCCTGGTCGAGGCCGTGATCCTGTGCGTGCACTTGTCGGCGTGCGACCCGGGCAGGAACGGGCGGACTATACAGAATGTTCGATAGATCGATGCTGCGCGCCTTCCAGTGATCGATAGGCGGTTGCATGTCAAGCATGTCAGTTCGGCCGACCAATTCATTGACGGTGCGAAACCCCATGTCGGCCATATAAGCGCGCACTTGCTCGGCAATGAAGAAAAACAAATTGATGACGTGCTCGGGTTGTCCAGTGAACTTCTTGCGCAGTTCTGGATCCTGCGTCGCGATGCCCACGGAACAGGTGTTCAAGTGGCACTTGCGCAGCATGACGCAACCCATCGCGATAAGTGGAGTGGTGGCGAAGCCAAATTCCTCTGCCCCCAGCAGTGCAGCGATCACGACATCGCGGCCGGTCTGTAGTTTGCCGTCAGTTTGAATGCGGATGCGGCCGCGAAGATCGTTGAGCCGCAGAACCTGTTGCGTTTCAGCGAGTCCGAGTTCCCATGGCGTGCCTGCATGCTTGATCGAACTCAAAGGCGATGCGCCCGTTCCGCCGCTGTCGCCGCTGATCAGCACAACATCGGCGTGCGCTTTCGCAACACCGGCTGCAACCGTGCCCACTCCGACTTCCGATACCAATTTCACTGAGACGCGGGCGCGGGGATTGACGTTTTTGAGGTCGTAGATCAGTTGTGCAAGATCTTCGATGGAATAGATATCGTGATGCGGCGGCGGCGAAATCAGACCGACGCCCGGCGTGGAATGCCGCAGGCGCGCGATCACTTCATCTACTTTGTGGCCGGGAAGCTGACCGCCCTCACCCGGTTTCGCGCCCTGTGCCATCTTGATTTGCAGTTCGTCGGCGTTGACCAGGTAATTCGCGGTTACGCCAAAACGGGCGGAGGCAACCTGCTTGATCGCAGATCGACGAGAGTCGCCGTTCGAATCCGGCTGAAACCTGTTTTCATCTTCGCCTCCTTCGCCGGTATTCGACTTCCCACCAATCCGATTCATGGCAATCGCAAGTGTCTCGTGGGCTTCCTTGCTGATGGAACCGAATGACATGGCCCCGGTCGTGAATCGCTTCACGATTTCTTTGGCGGGCTCAACCTCGTCGAGAGGAATCGGATTGTCCGACTTCCTGATCTTCATCAGACTGCGCAGCGTGGCAAGATTGGAATTCTGCTGGTCGACGAAGTCGGTGTACTCCTGAAAAGTTTTGAAGTTTCCTTGTCCCACGGAATGCTGCAATTTCGAAATCGTCAGCGGATTAAGAAGGTGGTATTCACCATCGGTACGAAAATGATAGTTGCCCCCAGAAGGCAGTTCCGGTTCCGAGTCGGCGAGCCTGCGAAGCGCATTCTCGTGCTTCATTAACGCTTCGCGCGTCAGAACGTCGAGGCCAACGCCTTCAATCTGCGAAGTGGTGCCGGTAAAGTACTTCTCAACCAACTTCTTGCTCAGCCCGATCGCCTCGAAGACCTGCGCTCCGCGATAACTCTGCAGCGTCGAGATCCCCATCTTCGAGAACGTCTTCAAGAGCCCTTTGTTGATAGCCTTGGTGAAGTTCTTTGTCGCGGTTTGAGCTGTGATGTTCTCAGGGAAATAGCCGCGCCGTGCCAGATCGTCGAGCACCTCGAGAGCGAGATAAGGATTCACCGCACTCGCGCCATACCCGATGAGTAGCGCGAAATGCATTACTTCGCGCGGCTCCCCCGATTCCACGATCAGGGCCACGGAAGTCCGGGTCTCCTCACGCACCAGCAGATTGTGCACAGCAGCCAGAGCAAGCAGACTGGGGATCGGCACATATCCTTTGTCCACTCCGCGGTCGGAAAGAATGAGCAATGTGTAGCCTGAACTCACGGCAAGAGAAGCGCTGCGGCAGAGTTGATCAAGAGCACGCTCCAGGCCGCTTTCACTCTCGGCGGCGGGAAACAACGCTGGAAGCGTAATGGCCAGCAGGTCTCCGCTCGAGATGCGGCGGAGTTTCTCCAAATCGCGATTGGTCAGAATCGGATGCGGCAGCTTCAACGTGTGGCAATTGCTCGGCGTCTCTTCAAGAATGTTGCGCTCGGTGCCGATGTAGCTGATCAGCGACATGACCATCTCTTCGCGGATGGGATCGATCGGCGGATTCGTCACCTGCGCAAACAGCTGCCGGAAGTAGTTGAATAACGGTTGCGGACGATCGGAAAGACATGCCAGTGGCGTATCGGTGCCCATAGAGCCGACGGGCTCTTCACCTTTGCATGCCATCGGCTCAAAAATCATCCTCACATCTTCATCCGTGTACCCGAAAGACCGCTGCCGGCAGATGAGCGTCTGGTGATTTGACGGATGCGTGCGGACGGGTTCGGGTAACTCATCCAGCTTGATCTGATTTTGGCTGAGCCATGCCGCATAAGGCTGCTGGAAGGCGAGCCGCTGTTTGATCTCGCGATCAGAGATAAGGCGTCCTTCCACGGTGTCGACCAGGAACATTTTCCCCGGCTGGAGGCGGCCTTTCAGCTTCACATTCTCCGATTCGAACCGGAGCACACCCGCTTCCGAAGCCAGCATAACCAGGTCATCGTTGGTGACAACGTAGCGGCCGGGGCGAAGTCCGTTGCGATCCAGTGTGGCACCGATCAGTCGTCCATCAGTAAACGCAATCACAGCCGGACCGTCCCATGGTTCCATGAGTGAAGCGTGATATTCGTAAAATGCCTGCTTCTCGCGGCTCATGTGCGGATTGCCGGCCCATGCTTCGGGAATGAGCATGGCCATGATGTGTGGCAGAGAACGCCCGGACTGGAGCAGCAACTCAACAACGTTGTCGAGATTGGCTGAGTCGCTGCCTCCGGGCTCGATCACCGGGAAAAGTTTGTTGATGTCGTCGCCGAATAGTGGAGATTGCAGAAGCGACTGGCGCGCATGCATCCAGTTGACATTGCCGCGCAATGTATTGATCTCGCCGTTGTGGGCGATGTAGCGATAAGGATGAGCCAGCTTCCAGCTCGGGAAAGTGTTGGTGGAGAAACGCTGGTGCACAAGGCACAGCGCGCTCTTTACAGCGGGATCGGAAAGTTCCGCGTAAAAGTTAGCGATCTGCGGCGCGAGCAAGAGCCCTTTGTAGACGATGGTGCGCGCCGAGAGCGAGGGGATGTAGAACGAATCGCGGTCTTCGACGTCAGAATTCGCAATTTCCCGTTCGGCGCGTTTGCGGACGAGATACAGCTTTCTCTCGAACGCATCTTCGTTCATGCCGGCCGGGCGGTTCACGAAAATCTGTTGTATATAAGGTTGCGAACCCCGGGCCACGCGGCCGATGGCAGAGGCACGCACCGGCGTATCCCGCCAGCCTAACACGGACAATCCTTCTTCGCGGATGATCTGCTCGAGGATTCCTTCGCACTGCAAACGCTGGTGCTTCTCGACTGGAAGAAATGTCATGCCCACGCCATAAGCGCCGGCGGACGGAAGGGTAAAACCCAGGCGCGCGCACTCGCGCGCAAAGAATTCGTGGGGGACCTGAATCAGAATTCCGGCGCCATCGCCGGTCTCAGGATCGCATCCGCATGCACCGCGGTGCGTAAGGTTGACAAGGATCTCGATTCCCTGGCGAACGATTTCGTGGCTTTTCTGGCCGCGAACGTTCGCTACGAACCCGATACCGCAGGCGTCGTGCTCATTGCGTGGATCGTAAAGACCTTGGGCGCGAGGAAGGCCGTGCAAGACCGAATTCATTTTTTGCGATGCCATCCCCGTATTGTCTAGCTACCTTCCTTCCGATGCGGTTCAGTACATAGCCTCTCCCGCTTAAGCCGTAGTGGCTTGAATATCGCTTTACCAGGGAGAAGTACAACTCAGATTTTTGATGCATCCCAGAAAAAAAGCTGGAACCCGCCTTAGGGTTGGTCAGTTCGGTGCCGTGCCCAGAGTGCGACGGACTGGCTTCTCTGATAAATCGTCGCTCGACTAACGCGCCATGCCCGGGTCATATCCCCACTCACCGAGACCTGGTTCCACACTTGCGAACATCGCTCGCCGTCTTCATCAAAGATTAGCCGTGCGGTCCGATTCTGCGCGGAGAAGACTCGCTGAACTTGAACCGGAAAGCGACGTTTCCAAACTTATGTCGCGATGGTGTGCTGTGTCAAAGCGAGATATCGTCAAGGCATTGCCGGTATCTGCCAAGTGCGAAATAAGATAGAAGACATGCCAACTTCACTTCATCGCGTATTAATAAATACGACATTCGATCAGACTAAACATGGAAGCTAAGCTTTCTCCCATCAATAAGATTACCTGCGTAATTAGAAAATATTAATCTACCGCGCTATCTTCGCTGCTGCACAACCCAATCCACAAACATATCTTCGAGAATTCAAGGACCCTGAGATGACTCGCGCACTGTCGGCATCACCCTTTAATAAGTTACTGACGTCTTGCACGTTGGTGTTCTCCGCGGCTATTGACATCTTGCCATGTCTGTTCGCGGTGGTTGCTCTTCTCTTGATCTGCGCTTCAGCTGTTAGTGCACAACAAATCGGACCCTCGAGTCCAACCGTCCCGCTGCATTCTCGAAGTGAAGATAGTAGTGCTAAGCATCCAAAAGCCCAGACCGCACCTCCTCAACCAGTTCCGACAAGAACAATTAACTTCAATGTATTTTCGACGGCATTTGCGGGCAGCTATACCTTTTACGGTTTTTCAATGGACCCAGTAACCGGCTACTACTATGCGCGATCTGGATACGGACCGGTTTACGGCGGATCTGGCTCAGTAAATGTTTATCCCGGCCCCGCGGCTCTGGCGGCGAACACTCCATCCTCGACGGTTGCTCTTACCAATGGCGGTTTTTACGGTACCTATTTCGCAGTGCAGAATGGAGTTATTTTTGGCCGGACGGACTCGACCACTTCAGCTATTTCTTCTTGGAATGCTGTAACAGGTGCAGCGATTTCTTCCTCGTCGATCCCGAACATGTGTGGAACTAACGGCAACTGCACCTTTGATTGGGGAGGTTTTTCCGGGGTTAATTGGATGCAGGATTCAAATGGGCTATATGTCCTCGGCACGGATGACTCCAATGGGTGGCAAGTTAACCAAATGAACACCGACCTCTCGGTCGCGAACACACAGTATATCTACCCTACGAACAATGAACTGGGATATGGAATCGTCATTAAGGGTCATCTGCTCACCGCCGCTCAGTTTGATACGACCACGATCGACGACGACTTCAATATTCTGACCGGTATCGACCAGCCAGTTTCATATACCTTGGCCGGAATCCCCAGCAGCGGGTACTTTGGATACTATTTCAGTAATGCTCTATATGACCCCACCATTGACCGCCTGTACATCTGGAACACGGACGACGGCATCTTGTACAGCGCGGATAACGTCTCGGCACAATTTGGAATAAACCAGGTTCTCAACTTTGGGTCCGTTAATGTGGGCACGGCGGCTGGGGTGCAGACACTTACTTATTACTTTGACAACTCGACGACTTTGTCGGCTATTAACATACTGACGCAAGGTGCGAACGGACTGGATTACACAGACGGTGGAAGCAGCACTTGCACAGTCGGAGCCGCTTATAGCGCGGGCCAGAGCTGCGTGATAAGTGTCGCATTTACGCCGTCGGCGTCTGGACTTAGGTCGGGTAGCGTCGCTATGTTCGCGCAGGGGAGCAACCTGCCGCTGATGACGGCTTACTTGAACGGCGTTGGGCAGTCGGGTGCGGTCACGATCGATCCTGGAACGCAAACGACGATTGCAACCTTGAGCAACGGCGGGCAGGGCGGCAGCTCCGCGATTGATGGTAGCGGAGATGTGTATGTGGTGGACCATTTCAATAGTCAAGTGTTCGAGGTCGCTGCAGGCAATTTTGCACAGAGCTCGGTGGTTTCTTCTGGTCTGTCGAGTCCGACGGCCGTGGCGTTGGATGGAGGGGGGAACCTGTATATTTCCGACACGGGAAACGGTCGCGTGGTAATGGTTCCGAACGAAAATGGCACACTGAATAGCGGGGATATGTCGACTGTAAACATCAGCGGTTTGGGTTCGCCGACGGGATTGACAGTTGATGGAAGCGGAAATCTGTACGTGGCGGACAACACCAACGGCAATGTGATCAAAGTCGGGGTGGGAGGCGGTACGCTGGTCGTGGCCTCGGGCTTGACTAGTCCGACCGGGGTCGCGCTGGATGACAATGGAAATTTGTACGTCGCCGCTAATAATGCTGTCACCGAATATCCGGCAGGCGGCTCAGCGCCGATTCCGATGGGAAGCGGATATGCCAATCCAAGCGATGTGGCCGTAGATGCTTCTGGTGCGCTATACGTGGCGGACGCAGGCAATGCCCGAATTGTGATGGTGGCGCCGGGAGGCGCGTCACAGGCAAACCTGACGATTACGGGCATCAAAAATCCGCAAGGCGTCACGGTGGATGATGCCGGGAATCTCTACGTCACGGATTCCGGCAATATAATCAAAATGAATCGCACGCAGGCAGCAGCGCTCGTTTTTGGCGGTACGAACATCGGCTCTGCCAGCGCTTCGCAGGCTGTCACCGTGTCCAACGCCGGCAATCAGCAATTGACGGTCTCGAATCTCGCGATTACGCCAAACTTCACGCAGGTGGCTTCTGGCGGCACTGATTGCTCCTCCAGTACGCAACTATCATCCTCGCAGCAGTGCTTGATCGCACTCGAGTTTGCTCCGACGACCAGCGGAACTCTGCCGGGCACAGTTACGCTCACGGATAACGCTCTCAACAACGCTGCCAGCGCACAGACGGTGCAGTTATCCGGCATCGGTACGCAAATCGCGCAAACGATCACCTTCGGAGCGCTCTCGAATGAGCCCTTCGGCTCAGCTCCGTTCGCAGTCAGTGCGAGCGCGTCGTCGGGGCTTATAGTCAGCTTCGCATCGACAACCCCGAGTGTCTGCACGGTAACAGCAACAACGGTGTCGCTGGTCGCGATGGGCACTTGCACCATCCAAGCCACACAGCCTGGCAACGCCACCTATGCGGCCGCCATACCTGTCAACCAGAGCTTTCTGGTCACCGATTTTGTGTTATCGTCCAGTCCGACAAGTACGACCATCGCTGCGGGACAGACGGCGACCATCACCTTGACTGTGACGCCGGAAGGCCCGTTCACAAGCCCCATCAATTTCTCCTGCAGCGGATTGCCGGCGCTGGCAAACTGCTCGTTTAGCCCAGCGACCGTCACCCCAGGCGGCAGCACGGTAACCACGACATTGACTATCTCCACCGCAGCCCACACGGCCGCCCTGCTGCCGCTTGGCCGTCGTTCGAGTCCTCTGTACGCAATTTGGCTCGTGCTGCCGGCCATTCTGCTGGGCATGGTAGGGATCGTCACACCTAAACACAGAAAACTCTCGAGCTATTGCCTGCTGGTGTTGCTGATGGGCGGCTGCTTGCTACAAGGGGCCTGCGCGGGCACGAGCGAGGGTGGAAGCAAAGGCGGAACAGGTGGCACGCCATCCGGGAGCTACACAATCACCGTTACCGGCGCGGCTGCTTCAACCCAGAACACGGCCACCGTGATGTTAACCGTGCAATAAGCGGCGCGGTTCAGAATATTGAGAAGCGGTGTCCCAAAGGAACACCGAGAATCCAAGCAGAAGTCTCGTCGGTTGCCGGTTAAGGAAAAAGAGGTCGCCGCCAAGTTCCAGAAAACCCCCGGCTGTGGCGGCAAAGTCTGGATCTGCTGGACGGGAGCCTTACGGGATCTGTGAGTGCCCCCCGGAGGATGCGCTATAGGAATTCGTGTCGTTGACAACCCGTCTACACGAACGTATAGTGTGAGCACTTTTTCGGCGAAAGAGAGAGAGTGAAGCGGACGGTCTTCAATCTCCAGGGAGTCCTGCTCGCCGACTTCCCTCAACAAACCAGTGGAATGCGGCTCTAACTGGATGCATCTGGCGATGGATGAGTTTGGCCAGTTCATGCGGAGGAATTGAGCACGCTAATTAACCACAAATCTCAGACCCACAAGCACACTTGCGGCAGGGAAGCTATACGTTCGATTGGAGTCCGCGAGAAGGAGACTAGCGATGAGCAGCAAGAACGGGTCGAAACCTTATTTCAAACTGAAGAAAGACTGCTTGGCTCCCAGAGCCATTTCCGGCGAACACACCTGGACAGTGCCGGCGCTATGCCAGGCTTACAACTGGCCCTCCAACCAGCCGGGCGGTGGGGTAATCGCCATCGTGGAGTTGGGCGGAGGATGGGTGCAGTCGGATGTGGATTCCTTTTTCCAATCTATTGGGCAGCCTGTCCCACAGATCACCGATATTTCCGTCGATGGGACGAAGAACAATCCAAACCAGAGTGTTGGCAGTGCTCAGGATCCCGATTACGAAGTCGCGCTCGATATTCAGGTCGCTGGCGCAGCCTATTACGTGGCGACTGGAAAGCCGGCTGTGATTCGCATGTATTGGGCGCAGGATATTGCTCCGGCCGTGAAGGCGGCGGCTGCGGATGGCTGCGACGTGTGCTCGATCTCATGGGGCTCAGACGAGGCCCTCTGGGGAAAAACAGCCGCACAGCAGATGGAGTCGACAGCGCAGGCGGCAACAGCCGCAGGTATGGTCGTGTCTGCAGCGGCGGGGGATAACGACTCGAGCGATGGCGGTTCCACTCCGACCAACGTCGATTGTCCGTCTTCATGTCCGCATGTGATTGCCTGCGGTGGGACGACCAAAACGGACACAACGGAAATCGTATGGAATAACAATCCCGGACAGACGGATGGTTCCGGGACTGGCGGCGGCTATTCACAGGTTTTCCCCGTGCAGTCGTGGCAGGCGGGTGCCCCGAACGGGCCCGGGCGCATGGTGCCTGATGTCGCCGGTGATGCTGATCCTTATACCGGGTACATCGTGTGGGTGCACGGAGCTCAAGTGAACGGTGAGGGAGGCACAAGCGCGGTTGCGCCGCTTTATGCCGGACTGTTCGCCTCGTTTGGCAGAAAGCTGGGGTTTATTAGTCCCAAGCTTTGGCAGAATCAGCTTTGCTTTAACGACATCACGCAAGGCGACAACGGGTTCTATCGCGCGAAACCGGGGCCTGATCCCTGCACCGGACTTGGATCGCCAATCGGCACCAAGCTGGCGGCGTTGTTTGCGGGAGCCCCGACGAACGCAACTCGAACTTCGGCAAAAAAGTCGACGAAAAAACGCGGTGGAACAACCTCAAGGTCCTACGCACGCCGAAAACGTTGAAGGCAGTTCGCGCTGACGCGCGAAACCGCATCACGTGTCACAATGGAGGACGGATTGTTGCACTCGAGAACCGTTGATGACACTTTTTCGCGCCTTTTTGTGCTCGTTGTTCATTGCAATTTTGCCCGCCTCAGCGCTGGCGTGGGGCCCGATCGGTCACATGAGTGTGGCGTATGTCGCGTACCAGCGGCTCACACCATCGGCAAAAGCCCGCGTTCGCGATTTGCTCAAACTCAACCCCGATTATGCCAATTGGGAAAAGCAGATTCCTTCCGGCACATCTGTCGAAGATCACGACCGGATGATTTTCATGATGGCGTCGCTCTGGCCGGACGACATCAAAGGCGAGCCGCAGTACTCCGACGATGGCGGCGCTGAGGGCAACGTTCCCAGTGGAGCAACTTCTTCGCAGAACATCGGTTACTCCGACCTGCTTCGCCACAAGTATTGGCATTTCATCGATGAGCCATTCTCGCCGGATCAGACTGCGCTGCCTTCCATTCCGGCTCCCAACGCAGAAACACAGATTGTGGCATTCCGGGCGGTCCTCAATTCGTCGCAGCCCGACGAACTGAAATCATACGATCTGGTGTGGCTCATTCACCTGGTGGGCGATATTCATCAGCCGCTGCACGCGGTTTCAAGAGTGACGCAGGCGCATCCCAAGGGAGATGCTGGCGGAAATATGGTAAAGCTATTCGGAGATGCTTCTCCGAACCTGCACGCCTATTGGGACGATCTTGCCGGATACGATTGCAAGTATTGCAACAATAAAGTCCCCTGCACGAACCGTGCGATGGTGTACGCCAGGACGCTGCGGCCGCCGGCAGAGAAAGACGCGAGTAATATAGATACCGCCGTTTGGGTACACGAAAGCTTCGAGATTTCGCGAGCGAAAGTCTATCGCGATCCCATCGGCACGGCGGACCAGCCGTTTACGATCGTTCCCGGCTCGCCGTATGATCTGCAAGCTTTCAAATTAGCGCAGGTACGCGTCGCTCTCGCTGGAGCACGCCTGGCAAGAGTACTCAACACGGAGCTGAAGTGATTCGTGGTTATGCCGGCCATGGGACTGCGCGGATAAACAATGGGCGATCTGCTCCGACGGCGTGAATTTCTAGTCCGGTTCTGCCAGGGAGCGGGAGCGACCCTGATTCCTGCGAGGTTGTGGAATTGGAGTGCGCGGCCTTTTCCGATCCCTTCTGCTCCCGCCGCGGCGGACGGACCCACCTATCATCTCCGTCCTCATTACCGCAATCAAGGGCCTCTCGACGCAACCCTTTTGAAGGTACTGCCAGGATTCGATGCGTTCGTTACCGAAAAATATGCCGATCAAATCCAGTCGATTCTTCAGCGATGGAGTGCCGTCCTGCTGCGGTCGCCGATCGAAATTCAGAGCGTGGGAGAATTTCTGGCGCAGAGATTTTCTGGGTCACCGTGCTATCCATCAAGTTCGCGACTGCTGCGTTCGCACGCAGGAATTCAGGTAGAGCAGCGCAAATTTCCGAGCGAGACCACGTTGCCGCGCGAAACTTTTTTGCGAGAGCTACAGGCGAGCTTTGCCGAAGATTCGGCAATCCTTAACGCTCAATTTCAGATCACTTCATTGAAAGCGTTGCCTGCAACCTCCATTCCCGATCAGTTGGAAACCCGAGTTCGGTACGAAATTGTGGGTGCCGGCTCGAACTTCTATCGCAAACAGCGCGCCGGCGAGTGGGAATTGTTATGGGAGCGGTTCGAACGCGACAGCTTTCGTCTGCGGAGTTGGCGGTGGCTAAGTGAAACGATGGCGCGCGCGACTTCGCCTGTGTATGTAGATGTCACGGCTGCGGCGCTTGGCGGCAATTCTTCCTACGAGCAGCAATTGCTATACGGAACAGATTACTGGCGCACCGTTCTGGATGGCGCAAGCGGAATCGACATCTATGGGCACAATGGCGTCTCGGTTGCTGACATCGACAATGACGGCTTCGATGATCTCTACGTCTGTCAGCCGGCGGGGATTCCGAACCGCCTTTACCGGAATCGCGGCGGCGGAACATTTGAGGATATTACCGAGGCATCGGGACTGGGCGTCCTCGAAAACACGGCCTGCGCGCTGTTTGCGGATTTCAATAACGACGGGTTGCAGGACGTCGTCGTAGTCCGCGCAAATGGGCCGCTGTTGTTTGTGAATGACGGCGGAGGGAAATTTCGACTGAGCCCGGATGCGTTCCAGTTTGCTACTTTGCCGCAGGGTACGTTCACCGGAGCGGCCGTTGCCGACTACGATCGCGATGGATGGCTCGACGTCTACTTCTGTCTCTATTCCTATTATCAGGGCACGGGCCAGTACCGCTATCCATCTCCGTATCATGACGCGGAGAATGGCCCGCCGAATTTCATGATGCGCAATCAGCGCGATGGAACCTTTCGAGATGTGACTGCGGCCGTCGGACTGAACCAGAACAACACTCGTTACAGCTTCTGCTGTGCCTGGAACGATTACAACGACGACGGCTGGCCGGATCTCTATGTGGTTAACGATTTCGGGCGAAAAAATCTGTATCGCAACAACGGCGACGGGACCTTTACCGACGTCGCCGCTGAACTTGGAGTGGAAGATGTCGGTGCGGGAATGAGCGTGGGTTGGCTCGACTACGACAACGACGGCCGACCGGATCTTTACGTCGCAAATATGTGGACAGCTGCGGGCGAGCGCATTTCCACGCAGGACAATTTTAAGAGTGACAGTCCGCCGGAGATTCGTGCTCTCTATCAGAAACACGCCATGGGGAATTCGTTGTTCCACAACCGCGGTGGTCGATTTGAAAACATCAGCAATTCGTCGGAAACGCGCATGGGGCGTTGGTCATGGTCGAGCGATTCTTTCGATTTTGATCACGATGGCTTTCCCGATCTTTACGTCGCAAACGGCATGGTGTCTGGGCCTTCGCGCGAGGGACTTCCGCAGAACGACTTGAACAGTTTTTTCTGGCGGCAGGTCGTGGCGAATTCGCCGGATGGAGCCCGCGCTGCGTCGGATTATGAAGCCGGATGGAATGCGATCAACGAACTCATTCGATCCGACGGGACATGGAGCGGTTATGAGCGCAATGTGTTCTATGCTAACAATCGCGACGGTACGTTCTCTGATGTTTCGGCAGCGGTCGGCCTCGATTTTGTAGAGGATGGACGCTCGTTTGCTGTTGCAGATTTCGATCATGACGGCCGGCTGGAAGTTGTGCTCAAAAATCGCAACGGGCCACAGTTGCGAATCCTGAAAAATGTCGTGGCGAAACTGCCTCCGTCAATTGCATTCCGCCTGCAGGGCCGGCCCCATGGCGGATTGCAAGAAAAGAACGGCAATCGCGATGCAATCGGCGCAACCGTCAGCATTCAAACGTCGGCCGGAAGCCAGGTGCGATCGCTCGTAGCAGGATCCGGATTTCTCTCGCAGCACAGCAAAGATATCTTCTTCGGACTCGGGGAAGCCAAGGGAACTGTGCAGGCAACCATCCACTGGCCGAGCGGCACGGTGCAGCAACTGCATAATCTGCCGCCAAATCACCGGATTTGGGTCGCGGAGGGATCGGAGCCTTCGCGGGTTGAGGCCTTTCGCGAAACGAAATCTCAAACTCTTACGGCGCTCGATCAGAAAGCAGAAGTTCTTCCCACGCAAGTGCAAAGCTGGCTGCTGGAACCGTTTCCGGCTCCAGATTTCACGCTTTCAGACTCATCAGGAAAAACTCGGACACTTTCTTCTCTTCGAGGCACCGATATTCTCCTTTGCGTGTGGAGCGCGAAAGCGCCGAATGCCACCGAATTCCTGCAGAATCTCTCTCGCGAAGCGACTCGATCGCCAAAGCAAAATCCCTCGCTGATTGTTATTGATTTCGATGACGAGGAGCATCCGCCGCAACCGGTAGACGGGCTAATCTATCTGCGTGGCTCGAATGACGCAGCCGCGATCTACAACATTGTTTATCGACAACTCTTCGACAGGCATCGTGATCTCGGTTTGCCGACCTCTTTCCTGATCAACTCTGCGGGAGAAATCATCAAGATTTATCAGGGTGCGATCGATGTAAAGCAAATCGAGCGCGATTTGCAATACGTCCCTCTAACCTCTGCCGATCGGATCAAAGCCGCGCTGCCATTCACCGGAGCAATCGCAACGTTTGAGTTCGGCCGCAATTATCTTTCCTTCGGATCAATTTTATTTCAGCGCGGATATCTTGACGAGGCCGAAAAGGCCTTCCAGCGGGCGTTACGCGATGATCCGTCGAGCGCTGAGGCGCTCTATGGAATCGGCAGCGTGTATCTCAATCAAGATAAGAACGCCGCCGCGCGCGAGACGTTTGAACGCGCCATCAAATTGCAGCCGAGCTATCCGGGAACTCTTCCTGATTCATGGAACAACCTAGGCGTGATCGCTACACGCGAAGGACAATACGACGATTCGATCGAGTGCTTCCTGCAGGCGCTGAAGGCAGATCCGAACCATCTGCTGTCTCTCGACAATCTGGCCAACGCCTACCGCGCAGAGAAGCGTTGGGACGATGCCCGTAAAGTTCTCGATCGTGTGATCGCAATCGCTCCGGAAGATGCCGAGGCAAATTACAGCTTGGGAATGGTTTTCGCCCAGACCGGCGAAAACGATAAAGCGTATGACTACCTGCAGCGCGCATTAAAAGCGAGGCCCAACTATCCGGAGGCGATGAACAATCTCGGTGTCCTGTATCTAATGACGGAACGGCGCGACGATGCCGTCGCCAGTTTTGAAAAATGCATTCGCATAGCACCCGGATTTGACCAGGCATATTTAAATCTGGCCCGCGTGTACGCGTTAGAGGGCGCACGCGACAAGGCCCGTGGGGTCCTGCTCGAGCTACTGAAACAGAATCCCCAGCATGAACAGGCTAAGCAGATGCTGGCGCAACTGCAGCCCTAGGGTTCGCTCTTGCTCAGGGTTTCGGCGTTGGAGCGGTGAGCAAATCTACGAAAAGCTTGTAGAACTTTTCCGTGTCGAGATCCACCTGGACCTCGACCGGCGGTCCCACAATCTTCGGCTTGTCCTGCTCGGCCCAACTCAGAGTGTCGCCGTTGCCCGCACCGCGGTCGAGATCGACATCCATGTAGCGGGTTTCCGCGTTCTTGATGATGGAGGGATCGAGCCACGCCTCCGCGGCCAGTTCATCCCACAGGTAGTTGTAATTGCCATGGAATCGCGCATACGTGCCGACGTACTTTGCCGCCGGGTTAGTTCCAGCTTTAACGCGGTCCAGCAAATCCCGGGTGAATCGCGTCTTCACCGAAATGTCGACGGAGGTGCAGACGATCCTGTTCCACGGCGATGTCAGCACGACGTGCGCCGCCTCGGGATCGAACCACAAATTGAATTCCCGCATGGGAGTGCTGGTGAATTCCGGATCGTCCGTGCGCGGGCTAAAGCTTCCACCCATGAACACGAGTTCTTTTACAAACTTCGGAAAATCCGGATCCAGCGCGATCGCCAGCGCCAGGTTGGTCATCGGCCCGCCTTCATAAATCGTGATTTCGTGCGGATACCGGTGCACCAAGCGGACCATGAAGTGCGCCGCGTCTTCGTCGAGTGGTTTCGTCGTGGGTTTGCCTTCGGGCATGTCGCCCAGTTCATCGGCGGGATGATACACGCGCGGCGTCCATGCGCCCACCCAGCGGACGACTCCATATTGCTCTTCCCACATCTCGGTTTCGGCCTGACGGCGAACGAGAGGATATTCCGCGCCGGGAACAACGGGAATGTCGGTGCGGCCGACCAACTCCAGCATGCGCAGCGTGTGCGCCACCTCGGACTTGAGCCAGGCGTCGCCAGTCACCACCGTGATGCCCAGAATCTGCGTTTCCGGCGACTGAATCAGCAATAGCATGGATTGCTGATCCGTTCCCGCCGGACCAGCGGCGTCCTGGTCAATGATGATCTTTCGTTTTGATGACTGTCCCACGCAAGCAAGGCTGATCGCCAGGACGAAGATCAAAGAGGGCACAAATTCGCGCGTGCAGTTTGAAAGAAAGCAGCAGGGGACCCGGTGGTTTGTCATGGAATTCCGCATTTTATTGCGTCAGGCGGGAAACGGGCAAATGAGCTTGTGAGCTAGTCCCGAAGGATCGCCAGTAGTGCAAAGGGTTGCCGCCTCTGCTCTACGAGGCTAGAATCTGCGATCAGGCTGGATCGCAGCAGAATCCTCGTTGTATGTTAATGCTCCCGCGAGACTATCGAATTTTGGTTCGTATCGTTCTTCCGACGCTAGTGCTGTCCTGCATCTTCTTTTTTGCGCCCGAAGCGGACGGCCAACAGTCCGGGAACGCTGCGCCCGCTTCGCAACCGTCGAAAAAAAATTCAACTTCCGCGCCAACATTCTTTGATCCTCCCCAATTCACCGTCTCGGGAGTAACTGACACGACGAGTCTCGGAGGTCATGGCTCCAACGCTGTCATCCATACACGTGACGCGTTGGCAAAAGATGCCGCGTCGTTGGGGAAAGCTCCTCCGGCGCCTTCGCGTCCAGACTCTGAATCGCGCGACCAATTAATGAAGGAGAAGGAACACCTGCAGGTGCAGATAGCGCAAACCTCTTCGCCGGAACTGCATCACCGCATGGCCGTCGTCGACGAACAACTGGGCGACTCGCTTGCCGCGGTGCGCGAATACCAGCGGGCGGCCGAGATGAATCCGAATGAAACCTTCCTCTTCGATTGGGGCGCGGAACTGCTTTTACATCATGCTTCCGAGCCCGCGACCGAGGTATTTGTGAAGGGCAGCAAGGCTTTCCCAACATCCGAGCGCATGTTTATGGGATTGGGAGCGTCTTGGCTGGCGCGCGGTTCGGATGATCAGGCAGTGAGGTTCATCGTGGAGGCCTCGGATCTTCATCCGAACGATGCGGCTCCATACGTGTTTCTTGGCAAGATTCAGTCAATGGAGAAAACGCCGCGCGAGCAAATTACCGAAAAACTAAAGCGCTTCGTTACTCTGTATCCGAGCAATCCTGAAGCGAATTATTACTATGCCGTTGCGCTTTGGAAGCAGCGTTCAGATCCGCAAGACGCAGCTCGTACGGCGCATGTGGAAGAGTTGCTGAATGCGGCGATCCGCCTCGATCCGCAGTTTACGGCCGCCTACCTACAACTCGGAATCGTGCATGCCGACCGGCATGAATTTGAAAAGGCGATTGGGGATTATCAAAACGCAATTCAGGCGCCAGGTTCCGCTGCGAAAAATGAATTCGGCGAGAGCCCGACACATGGTAGTGCAAACGGCTCGAACGGCCCGGGCGCGGAATTGCAGGAAGCACATTTCCGCTTGGCACAAGTATATCGCCAGATGAACCAGCCGGAGGCTGCGAAAGCAGAATTCGAAGTTTACCAGCGCATGAACCGGGCTTCAGAAGAGCAAGCCGATCGCGAGCGTCACGAGGTGCAGCAGTTCGTCTATACCCTCCGCGATAAATCTGCCGCCAAACCGCAATAGCGATCCGTGTCAAGGCATCGGCTGCCGCCAGCGCGCAGGCGGTGTGTTACACTTTCCAGTTCATTACACAACTGAAGAATCGGCACGGTCCCTCATCCAGAGATGCTTTTTTCCAAAGAATATGTGGGCTACTTGGCCCGCGAAGTCACCAAGAAACTGACTGCGGGCAAGCTCATCGAGACCACCGCAGTTCCAGCCGTGACCGAGCGCGTGAATGCCGCGCTCGTCGACGAGCTTTCCCTCGAAGATCGCATTAATGATGAAGTACGAGTGATCCTGGAAGCCTATTCTGAAGAGATGCGCAAGACGGGAGCGAACTATCAGGAAATGTTTCGCAAGGTGAAATCGGAACTTGTCCGTAAGTACAAGGCGGTGCTGTGAGGCTGAGCCGCGACAAAGTAAATGTGCTGGCCCGCGCCGTTGCCGATGTTCTGAAGCAGATGGACGAGGTCGAATTCATCGAGGACCCAAACACCATTCGTCAGGAAACTCGCAAGATTCTCGAGGACCTGCTCAACCACGAAGAAAAAATCGATCAGGCTGCCCGGCAAAAGATCGAAAGTCAGAAGCGAACCATTCTTGAGGGCTCTCAGGAGTGGGACATCCTCTACCGCAAATACTACAGCGAAGAAGTGAAGAAACTCGGCGTTTGAGCGTCTCCTCGATTTTTCCGTGAAGGCGCGATAACATCCTTCCGACTTAGCCGTCTGTTCCCATGAATAGGAGAGAACGCATGAAGGGATTCGTGTGCCGCTTTCTGTCCGCGACATTTGCAATCTCCGTATTGTCCATCCCCCTCGCTGCCCAGGACATTGCGCCTCCTATCCCGCAAAAGCTGGTAGTGCATTCGAACCTCCTCAACGAGGACCGCGTGATCTGGGTTCGCACGCCCCACGGGTACGAATCGGGGAAAAATCCTCTCCCAGTCCTCTACCTGACCGACGGGGACGCCCACATCAACGAAATCGGCAGCACCATCGATTTTCTCGTCGACAGCGGGCGAATGCCTCCCCTCATCGTCGTGGGTATAACCAATACCGACCGTACGCGCGACCTCACCCCCACACACTCGGACGACAAGGATTCTGACGGGAAAGAAACCGCTCCAACCAGCGGCGGTGGCGACCGCTTTTTCGATTTCATACAAACTGAGCTGATGCCGCAGATCGAAAAGCACTACCGAACCGCGCCCTACTAGATTTTTGCCGGGCACTCGCTTGGCGGCCTCATGGCGATCCACATTCTTACTTCACGGCCACAGATGTTCCAGGCATATCTTGCCGTGAGCCCAAGCCTGTGGTGGGATAAGCAACACACCCTGCATCAGGCGCAGGCATTCTTCGCTGCGCATGACGAACTCGATGAGACCCTGTTCTTCTCTCTTGGGAACGAGGGCCCGCAGATGCGTGACGGATTCGAGGAACTCAAAAAGTCCCTGACCGCAAAGGCCCCAAAAGACTTTCGTTGGGCGTCCGAGCAATTTTCCGACGAAAACCACGGTTCAACCGTGCTGCGAGCGCACTATGCAGGGTTGCGCAGCATCTTTTCAGACTGGGAGATGCCCCGCGATGAGACTGGCGCGCCGGTCGGCGGCATGAACGGCATCGAGCAACATTTCCGCGCCCTCTCGCAGCGCTATGGATACACGGTTCCTGTGCCGGAGAATGTAATCAACAATTTTGGCTATCGTCTTCTGGGCGACAAGAAATTCGTCGAAGCAATCGCTGTCTTTCAGCACAATGTCGAATTGTATCCTGGCTCGGCCAACGTTTATGACAGCCTTGCCGATGGATACGAGGGCGCGGGGAAACTTGAGCTTGCCCTGCAAAACTGTCAAAAGGCTGTAGAGGTAGGAACAGAGACGAACGACAGAAACCTTGGGCAATTTAAAGATCACTTGAAGCTCGTAACTGACAAAGCGAAGACTACGGAATCCAAAAGTGGACAGAAGTAATGCTTCTGTTCACCAGCTGCAAAGTTACTCTGCTGACCTTAGTTCGAGGCTGACCAGATTGCGCACACAGCGTGCAGGAAGCAAATCCTCGGTTACAACCAGCTTGAATGGACCGGAGCGCTCATCGAGAGGTTTCCCGTTCATACTGTCGGCCACGATAACCTCGCCGCGATGGAAGCTCGGCTCGATCTCGGCCACAGAGAGCACGACACGATAGTCGTCGGCTCCTTTGGCCACAATGTAATTGGCCAGCGCTTCTCCGCGAAGCTTGTCGCCCAGCGGTACTCCCATACGGCTTAAGAGATCGGAGAGCCGAACCCCGGAATAGATTTCATCGGTGTTGCTGTGTGAATTGTGAAATGTGACGGTGGTGGGCGGAAACTTTCGCAAATCCACATCCGTAAAGTCCTTTGACGCCTCATAAGGGCTGACGCTTACTGTCAACACGTCTTTGCGAAGGACCGCGGGGCTGGCCGCCGGACGGGCGACAGGCGCGGGTTCCGCCTGACCGCTGTTACCAGCTTGTAGAACCACGGCGACCGTCTGCACCTCTTTCGAATCACCCACATCAAAGTGTGTGACATAGGTGCTGAATCCAGGGTGCTCGACGAAGAGTGCATAGCCTCCGGGTTGCAGGTTGACTGATACACGGCCGTCAGCGCCCGATTCCATTTTCGGAGCCATCGCGGGCGTAGGAACAATTCGAATTCTGGCGCCTTGCACCGCGCCTCCTGACGGATCCGTTACGTTGATCGCCACCGGGAAACCCGCCGGTTGCTGTGAATACAGCGCGGTCGAGGTCAGAAGTATGCCGCTCAAGAGGGCAGTCAGGAGCAGAGAAAGCCGCATCTTTTGCATAATGGGAGCATAACGTTAATCGAAGCCGATGTCAGCGGCACGGGAGTTGGACACTAATCCGTGGTAATGGCCCGTGCACCAGCGAGTCGGCCCTCTGTAAATGAACCTTGTTCAAAAATCCGAACTGGAACGAATCGTAAAGCAAGCCGGGCACGACGTTGGCTTCGATCTTTGCGGTATTGCTCCAGCCGCTGACTCGCGTGAGTTGGAATACTTTCCTAAATGGATCGCCGCTGGCCACGCGGGTGAAATGAAGTACATGGAAGCGCGCGACGAGCGAGGAGATCTGAAGCGCGGATGTCTGGCACGCGTGGCGCCCTGGGCGCGGAGTGTCATTGTTTGCGCCATCAACTACAACACCGAGCAGCCTTACTCGGCTCAAATATACGATCCGGACCGCGGCTGGATTTCTCGCTATGCCTGGAGCCGCGAAGATTATCACGATGCCGTCCTGCGCCGATTGCAGCAACTGGAAGAAGTGCTACAAAACGAACCATGGAGCGGCGGACGCCCCCGTCCACCCGATCTCACCACACGCTGTTACGTCGACACCGGCCCGATCGTTGAGCGCGTTTTCGCGAAATACGCCGGTGTGGGATGGATTGGCAAGAATACCTGCATCATTAATCAAAAGAAAGGCTCGTGGCTTTTCTTGGGCGTCATTCTTACCTCGCTTGAACTCGTCCCCGACTTGGCCGCGCCCGATCGTTGTGGAACCTGCACGCGCTGCATTGAAGCCTGTCCAACGGATGCAATTCTCGCGCCGTATCAGCTGGACTCTAACCGCTGCATTTCATACTTGACGATCGAAAAAAGAGGGTCCATTCCTGAAGAACTCCGTGCTGGCATGGGCAGACACATTTTCGGCTGCGATATCTGCCAGGATGTTTGTCCCTGGAATCGCAAAGCACCAGCTTCGACTGCGCCGGAATTTCAGCCAAGGCCGGGACTGGTGAATCCTGCGCTCGCGTGGCTCGCGGAGATGTCAGAAGAACAATTTCGAGAGCAGTTCCGAGGCTCTCCCATTCGCCGCACGAAACGCTCGGGCCTGCGGCGCAACGTTGCCATCGCGATGGGAAATAGCGGAAACGCAAAGTTCGCCCCGCTGCTTGAAAGCATGGCGAATGATGCCGACGAACACGTCGCCGAAAGCGCACGATGGGCCCTCAGAAAACTACAGGATCACCAGGCGAACAGTTGACGAAAATAAATCTCACCTGTTTTGTTGGACTTCCGTAACTGGTTCTGTCGATAGATAGCAACTAATCTTTCCGTGCGGGGTTCTAATTACTGCAGTTTAAACTGTTTGTGGGTATTCATGTTTCCACGCCACATCCAGCCCATGCGGCGCGTTTTCCGCAGGCTATTTTTTCTTGCCCTGACGCTGGCAGGACTGGCTTGCGCTTCTCTGGCACACGCTTCAGCGACCCTTTTCCTCGAAGAGCCCTACGGTAAATTGGGATTTTTCACCGCGACTGGCCACGCTGCCGTCTATCTCTCCGATGTGTGTGCGGAAACGCCGGTTAAGCTGCGCCCGTGCGCACCGGGCGAAACCGGCGTCGTGATCAGCCGCTACGACGGTGTCGATGGATACGATTGGGTTGCGATCCCTCTAATTCCTTACCTCTACGCCGTGGATCGTCCGGAGGATGTCCCGCTTTTTGCTGATGCAAAGATGACGGCTTTCCTGCGCGATGAGTATCGTCGCAAATATCTGGAAATGGTCGCGCCCGATGCCAAGAACGGCGAAGCGCCCGGCGGAAATTGGTATGAATTAGTCGGTTCGTTGTACGACCGCACCATCTATGGCTTCGAAGTCGTGACCACGCCGGCGCAGGACGCGGCGCTGATCGAGAAGCTGAATTCTTCCGCCAATCGTTCGCACTTCCACACGGTATCGCGCAACTGCGCCGACTTCGCCAAAGACATCATCAACTTCTATTATCCTAAATCGCTACACCGCAGCGTGATCGCCGATGTCGGCATCACCACTCCCAAGCAGATGGCGAAAATGCTGACAAAATACAGCAACCATCATCCTGAAATTCAGCTCACGCGCATGGTGATTCCCCAGGTCCCGGGCAGCATGCCGCGTAGTTCGGCGGTGCACGGGGTGGTGGAGTCATTCTTGAAGTCCGGCAAATATATTGTGACCAGCGCCGTGATCAGCCCCATTTTTGCCGGGGCCGTCGCGGCGGTTTATGTGGGTTCAGGCGCGGGAAACTTCAAGCCTGCGTTGCATGCCAAAGTCTACGTTGCGGGTGGCGAGCTTGAGCCACCGATGGTGCGCGAAGATATTCGCGCTTACCAGCAGCAACTCAAGCACGTGCTGGCTGCGACTTATCCCGGAGACGCGGAACCGAGACTTGATCACAAGTGGGAGAAGCTGCAATCTCACGCAAAAATGGAAGTCGACGATCAGGGCCGGCCAATTGTATCGTTCGAGTATGAGGGGCGCCTGGTTCGCGTGGGCGATACTGCAAGCAATGTTCTCGATAGCAACGCGCCCACCGACTTGGTGCGCCAACTTCTCGAGGCGCGGCTCGAATCGGAGTTGCGGCACACTTCGCCTACGAGACTGGCAGAAACTGAGGTCGATCGCGACTGGGGATTGCTGGAGCAAACCTTCCCGCCGGCTGTTTCCGGAAGCGGGTCCCTGGTTTCGGCGCACTCCACCGTGCATCCAGAGTCCATTCGTGGGGATCAACCGTAACAGGCTGGCACCTTGACTCTTAGCTTCCGGGTGAAGGCTCCTAGAGAGCAATCCCAAGCCGAAGATCCTGGAGCGTTTTTCGAAATAGTTTGGAAAGGGCGCGACCTCTTCGTTCAAGTCTGCCCCACAGCGACTTCGAGCGGGCGAGGAGGAGCCGAAGTACTTCCAAATAAGGCTTTGGAAGGGCATGATTTCAGTCGAGCCGCCAAGGCTCCCACGAAATCAGGTGCCTTAGCCCCTGAGGCTCATCTTTAGAGTCGGAAGGCATTTTTGTGAAACGCGCCAAATAAGTAGAAATTCTCGATCAGGCTCGCTTTAGGGCTCTTGTGGAGGATGCGGAGGCATGCCTGAACCCGGGGCCTGTCCCGGTTGCTGCAGCTGCTGGAGTTGCATCTGCCGCTGCTGCATCTCTTGCAGCATTTGCTGCGGAGTCTTGACATTCTGCTGATCGGAATCAGAGGCGGGTGGCTGCTGGTCGGCATCGGCAGCGGGTTGTTGGTCGGCATTCTCATCTGGCGGAGAATTGTTACTGTCATCTGTGGCGTCGGCATCCGTCGCATCTTGCTGGCTGGTGTCAGGCGGGGGTGCCATGTTCGGGTTAGGGTTATTTCCCACTTGCGCGATAGCAGGTTGTTGCGGCTGAGAATTGCCCGGCGCTGCCGGATTCTCAGGGCCGGATTTGGCCACCAGCACAACCCGGGTCAACGCACTCGGATTTTCCGGAGAACCAAGCAGCACATAATTGAAACGCGAACCATTCAGCAGATCGGCCATCACGTCCCGCGCTGGTCCCGGACCCAGATGCGTCACCACACGCTCTTGCGCGTCGTTGGGAACATCGATTTCCGCTCCGGTTTGCTTGCGCACTGCGCGCAGGATATCGCCCAGCGTGGAGTTTGGGGCGAGAATCGACAGCTGCCCATTCTCAAAACTGACTTGCGGCGCAACCGGTCTCATACTGTCCAGCGGAATCTGCGGAACTGGCCCTGTCGGCCCCGAAGGCAAAGGGGCGAGAACTTTCTTCGCTTTCTTACTGTGTGCCGCCGTATTGGTGGAGGCGACAGCGCACAAACTGACCAGGCATAGCGCAACGGTGCACACAGCGTGCATCCATGCGAATCTTCGGATTCTCCTGGCCGTGGTCATAAACTTCTCCCTGAGCGGGTTTGGGGGACACTGCGAGGCCAATGCTAACTGCATTCTACACCGCTGCCCAGCGGAATGAACCTGCGACGATACGTCCCACGGAATTAGAACGGGTTACCTTCGTCTTCTTGCATTCTTTCCGCGGAAAGCCTTCGGAAAAGTCTTCCGCGAAAAGCATCTTGAGAACACGGTAATCCCTGTATACACAATCACTTTCCACCACCGGTAGAATTCTGAAGGACCCGCCTCGCAGGCGTAAACTGAGGAAGGCGATTCCCATTTGTCCGAGAGATTGCAGTTGAGAGAGGGAGTTCATCATGCAGCCGGTGTGCCCGAGTCTCCCCAGCAGTTTCCTGGGTTTCTTCTTTGCGGTGTTGGCGACATTTTTCTGTTTGAATCCCAATCTGCCGGCGCAGAGCTGCCAAACCTCGGGTGATCTCGATGACGCGACTCGCTCGGCGCTGACTACGGCTGGACAGCGTTATTTCGCCATGGCAGCTCGGGGCGATTCCTCGTCGATGCGGCAGAACGCGGTTCCCAGCCTGGCTTCCGATTTTTCCGGAATTGAAGCTGCCGTGAAAGATCATCAGAAAGATCTCGCCGACGCCAAGCCGAACTTGAAGGGGGTATTTGAACTGACCGTGGAGGGGACGGTCCCTCTCTCGCACGGAGAGTTCTATTGCGGAGTTTTCGGCAAGAATGGCCAGACGGCCAACAGCGCAGTGTTTTATCTCGATGGCCTGCAGCCGGGCAAATATGGCGTTGTGCTTTTCGATGCCGCCTCGCTCACTGCTCAGGAAAATGTCTCGTTCATCCTGGAGCAGGCAGGAACGGACTGGAAGATTGGCGGACTTTACATCACGCCCGCCACGGTCGCTGGTCACAACAGCGAGTGGTACTTGGCCCAGGCGCGGGAATATCAGAAAAGCGGACAGATCCACAACGCCTGGTTTTATTTTCTGGAAGCGCGCGAACTGGCTTCGCCTCTGAATTTCATGGCGACCGCCGCGACCGACAACCTCTACGATCAGGCGCACAGTGTGAATGTTACGGATGTTCCCGTCGGCGGAAAGCCCGCAGATCTGTCGGCGGGAGGCACGACCTACAAACTGACTTCTCTGTTTCCAGAGGCAGTCGGGAATGATCTGGACTTGGTAGCGAAGTATGAAGTGCCAGATGCGGCGAATACCAATCAGGCATACCAGAGCAACATGGCAGTCATTAACGCGCTGGTTGCGAAATTCCCAGAGATCCGCAGCGCTTTTGCGAGTGTGGTCGCGCGTGCGGTCGACGCCAACGGCCACGACTACGGCACCTTGATGCCGATGAAAGACATCAAGTCTGGAACAACGACAACTGCGGCAGATCACGCTAAATAGCCCCGCGCTACACCTTCACTTGATCCATTTTGCATTCCCGCGGATCTTTATCGTCGCGCAGGCCCAGAAAAACCGGGGCTCGTAGTTTGGGACCGCTGCCTTGGTTTGTGCCGCCGGTCCATTCGGCATATTCGATTTCCGCAACCAGCTTTGGCTTGAGCCAATAAGTTTTGCGCAGCGCCTCCACGTCTCCGAAAAACGGATTGCTCTTCGTTTTTAGTGGATCGAGAATCTTCCAGATTTCCACCAGAGATTTCTGATCGAACCCGCTTCCAGCCTGTCCCACGTGAATCAGCCGATCCCGGTCGTCGTACAGACCGAGCACAAGCGAGCCAAAGTGCGCGCGGCTGCCTTCCGGTTCGGTGTACCCGCCGACCACGCATTCGATGGTGTGACGGATTTTGATTTTGAGCCAATCGCGGCTGCGGCGTTCCTCGTAACAACTTCCGCGACGCTTGGCCAGAATCCCTTCCAATCCCTTTTGCCTCGCCATTTCAAACAGTGCTTTCCCGCGCTGTTCGTAATGATCGGAGTAGCGCAGCGAATCGCCCGCCAGCAGAATTGATTTCAGCTTGCGTTTGCGCTCTTCCAGCGCTACGCGCCGCCAATCTTCGCCGTCGAGGTAGAGAAGATCGAATGCGTAATAAAGCACCGCTACGTCGGATCGCTCCGCTACGCGCTTTCCGCCAGGACGAAATCCGGTACGCTGCTGCATCAAGCTGAAGGAAGCGCGGCCTTGCTCATCAAGCGCGACCGCTTCGCCGTCGAGAATAGCAGTCTTCGCTTTCACGAATTGCGGCAGATCTCTTAGCTCCGGATATCGCGGCGTGAGATCGTTATGATTGCGCGAAACCAGCCGTGCCTTGCCATTTTCGATGAAGGTGATGGCGCGGTACCCATCCCACTTGATCTCGAAAAGCCAGTCGGAACTGTCAAAAGGCTCGTCGATCGATTCCGCCAGCATGGGCGAGATGGAAGATGGCATGGAACGCTTGACAGGGCTGGATTTCAGTTCGCATTCCGGGTCGGAACTTTTCGCGCGAGAGGGCGGCGATACTACCTTGTTTTCGCTTGGCGGCTTAACTTTGTGTTTTTCTGCCCTCGGTTGTGCTTCACCGTCTCCGCTGGTGAGTTTTTTTTTTCGCTGCTGGCGGCAGCGGTGGATTTCTCGGGCTTCTCCGAGCCAGAAGCCTTTTTCTTTTTCTCGATCCGCGCCAACGTGTCCGCGAGCCACGCCGCCTTCAACTTGCCTCGGCCCGTCGCAGGACGGCTGCTCGTCCATTCCTTCGATCGTGCATCTCCCGCTATCTCATCCATGCTGCGATGGCTGATCACTGATTCATCAATGTCGCCCGCGTCGTATCCTTCGACAACATGATCGTCGTGCTTCTTGATCATTAGCCATTCCGTACCTTTGCTTCCCGGACGGCGGCTGCGCATCTTCACCAGTGCAAAGTCTCCCTTGAGCCGCTGGCCATTCAAACGGAATTTCAGGTCTCCCTTCGCCAGCATGGCATCCGCCTCCGCTTCGGTTCCGGGAACATATTTTCCCTCCACCGCAAGAGGCGAAAGCGGCTCCCACGTTCCCACATCCCATACCATAACGCTGCCGGCGCCGTAGTTGCCTTCGGGAATGTTGCCCTCGAAATCGAAATACGAAACCGGATGATCCTCGACCTGCATGGCCAGCCGCTTGTCCGCCGGATCGAGCGACGGCCCTTTGGGCACCGCCCACGATTTCAGTACACCTTCCATCTCCAGCCGAAAGTCATAATGCAGCCGCGTGGCTTCGTGCTTCTGCACGACAAAACGGTGGCCGGACTTCGTCTCGACTTTTGGCGGCGGCTCGGGCGTTTCTTCAAATCGCCGTTTGCGCTTGTATTCTTCAAGAGCCATGCGGAAGTGATTCTAACAATTCATCTTGTCGCGCGCCCTCGTGGAGTTGCCGTAGACGATCAGACAGGTTGCAAATTCTTGCATACAACCCCTATGTTGTCAGCAAGTTAGCCACTTTCCGATCTTGACACTTGGGGCAGCCCGTAATAAATTGAATTGACCTTTTCGTCGGCTGCTTTCCCGCCCTCCCTTTGCCCAATTCTGCTTACCGACCTAACCGCTCATAGGGGATAGTTATGCGAACCTCCGCTCTGTTCCGCATCTCCGCGTGTTTCCTTGTATTCTGCTCACTTTCCCTGCACGCACAAACCGTCACGACATTTGAAGGGATTGATGCCTCGCAACTAGCCAAGCCCGAATTAAATGTCGATGAGAACGGCGCCGTTGGCACCAAGCAGTACATGGAATGGACCAACGTGTATTTTCAGGCGTGGAGCAAAACCAGTCCCTACACCGCTGTATGGACAAAGCCACAGGTTGGCACGTTGCCCTTCACGAATAACGGTTTGACGCAGTGCTCCTCCATCGAGGGCGACGGCCTGGTCAAATTCGATCAGCTTGCTTCGCGCTGGATCATCGCCGCGCATAATCAGCTGACTTCCACTATTACGCAGTATTACTACTGCGTCGCCATTTCGAATACTGACGATCTCACCTCCAGCAGCCTGCAGTGGTACACCTACGCGTTTCCTCTGGATTCCATTCTCGGAACGAATGCCGAAGGCACTTATTATTTTCCCGATTGGCCGAAACTCGGCGTCTGGATCGACGCTTATTACGTCGGAATCGATTATCAGGACATTAATAATGGCTTTCAGATCGATGGTGTGATCGCCTGCGCTCTCGACCGCACCGATATGCTGGTCGGAGCTGCCGCTCTTTCGCCGCAGTGCTTCAAGTACCCTTCCACAGTCAACGGCGTATACCTCGGACACAGCCTGCAGCCGGCTGATGTGGAAGGCACTACGCCTCCGCCCACGGGTAGTCCCGAATATTTTGTCAGCATCGAGAACCCCGTCCTTGACGGCGTCACCACCACTTCCGACACCTTCAATCTTTTTCAGTTCAGCGTGAACTGGTCCAATCCTGCGGAAACAACTTTTACGCAGAGCACTGTGTCGGCACCGGCGTATACTCCCGGTTGTTACAACCCCAAGAGTGCCGCTAACACGGTTTGTGTGCCGGAACCGTCGACGTCTTCCACCGGCCAGCCCATCGATTCCGTCGGTGATCGATTCGAATACCGCTTCGCCTACCGCAACTTCGGAACTTACCAGTCCTATCTCGTAAGCCACACCGTCCAGGTCGGAACCGGATCGCTCAGTCAGACTGGAATCCGGTGGTATGAATTTCGCGGCAGCGGAGTCCCCAGCCCTTATCAGTGGGGAACGATCAGCCCCGACAACACGAACTACCGCTTCATGCCTAGCATCACGCAAGATCAGAGCGCCAATGCAGCTGTTGGCTACAGCATTTCGAGCGCTTCCCTGCATCCCAGCATCAGCGCTTCTTACTGGAACCTGAATTCCGATACGTCGCCAACAGAGATCTCGCTCTACTCCGGCAGCGCCGACGAGGAAAATTCCTATCATTGGGGCACCTATACATCCATGAATGTCGATCCGATGAATGGATGCACCTTCTGGTACCTGAACGAATATTTTTCCCAAAATCAGACCGGTAGTGGGACGAAGCCGATCTGGCAGACGCGCGTTTCGAATTTCACGCTGCCCACCTGCGGGGGTGTCGCTGCCAGCCCAACATCCCTGACTTTCAGCTCGCAAGCGGTCGGAACTACCAGCGCGCCGCAACAGGTCATTCTGAATAACAGTCAAGCCACGGCTCTGACCATCAACAGCATTTATGGTGCTGGCGCGGATCCGGGCGACTTCAACCAAACCAACGATTGCGGCTCAAGCGTTGCGGCAGGCTCTTCCTGCACGATTAATGTCACTTTCACACCAACCGCGAGCGGATCGCGCACGGCGACCCTTATGATTTCCGACGGCGCGAATAACAGTCCACAGCAGGTGACGCTCACCGGAACCGGCACCAGCGGCGCTTCAGTCAGCCTGTCGAGAACCAGCGTTAACTTCGGTGTTCAAGCCGATGGAACGACCACTGCGCAATCTTCCATCGTCGTTACCAATAATGGCAACGCGACGCTGACTTTCACCAGCATCGGCGTGACTGGAACGAATGCGTCGAACTTCCCTGAGTCGACGAATTGCGGTTCATCCCTGGCGCAAGGGAATTCGTGCACGATTTACGTCAGCTTTTCGCCCACCACCGCCGGAGATTACAGCGCCGCTGTCACTTTGACCGATAACGCGGCCAACAGTCCGCAATCGGCGGCCCTTGCTGGAACCGGAATTGTTCCGGTTACGCTCTCCGTCAGCAGCCTGAGCTTCGGTGTAGTGCAAGTGGGCAGCAGCAAGACAGCAGCGCCAGTGACTCTTACCAACCAGATGGCTGTCGCCCTGACCGGAGTTACCGTCGGCGTGACAGGAACCGGTTACAGCCAGGTCAACACCTGCGGCACCAGCGTTCCCGCTGGCGGAACCTGCACCATCACCATCTCTTTCACGCCCAAGGCTGCAGGAACAGTTGCCGGCACTATGACCGTCACCGACAGTGCGAATAACAGCCCACAGACCCTCAGCCTGAGCGCCACCGGTCAACTTCCCGTTTCCGCCACTCCTGCGACGCTTGCTTTCGGAACGGTAAAGGTCGGGACATCCAGCGCCGCCAAGAACGTCACGTTCACGAACAACCTGAAAACGAATCTCACGATTAACAGCATGACTTTCACGGGAACGGCCGCGGGCGATTACTCCTACACGCAGACCTGCGGTAGCATCGTAAGCCCGCAGTCGAAGTGCACGATCAGTATCACGTTCTCGCCAGCCGCAACCGGTGCGCGTCCGGCCACGCTTCAGATCAGCGATAGTTCCACCAACAGTCCGCAGAAGGTGACTCTGACGGGAACGGGCGACTAGTTAAGACGTTTTTTCGAACTCGCACAGATTGTTTCTCTGCCCGCTTCTCATGTGCGCATATCGGCGTGGGAGGCGGGCATTCGCTTTGGTCGCTAGCGATTCCTGCCGCTATAATTCACGTTCCTACGAACTTTCTCTACGGATTTTTTGCGAACCATGAAACGTGAATTCCCCGAACTGCCTCTGGTCGGCGTCGGCGCCATCATCCTCGAAGACAATCGCGTGCTCTTAGTCAAGCGGGCTCATCCGCCGATTCAAGGCCAGTGGTCGATTCCCGGAGGCGTTCTGGAAGTCGGCGAACTGGTCCGTGAAGCTGCGGTGCGCGAAGCACGCGAAGAGACTGGCCTGATCGTCGAGCCAGGAGAACTCCTCGGAGTCTTTGACCGCGTCCTGCGCGACGCGGAAAAGCGCGTGCAATACCACTACGTGTTGATCGACTTCCTCTGCAAAGCTGTCGGAGGAGAATTGCGCGCCGCCAGCGATGCCGCCGAGGTTCGCTGGTTCCGGCGGGCAGAGCTGCCAGAGCTCAATCTCGCCAAAGACACGCTTGAAGTGATCGAGAAGGCATTCGAGAGGTCCGGATTACATCGATAACTTCCGCCCCGGGCGAAACCAGCTACACACCCGTAGACCGCCACTTGACACTTGCGCCCGCTCCACCTAGCATTTCGGTTCCACGGCAAGCCGCTGCACAGTAAGAAAGCATTATTTCGCAAGCAACTGAAGTGCGGAGCGAGTAGGATTCGGTTCTGAAATGAGTGGGCTTGCCGTCCCACTACGCCTGTCGCAACTTCAAACCGCACCACCACCACTCCTCGATTGATTTTTCCACACCCATGCATCCCGCCTTGTGACACCCGCCCTTGTGTCCCACAGTCGACCGCGCCCATCATCGCCCAGGGGAAAGCAGCGCGGAGCCCGCGGCTCGATTCTAAGTGCTTTGAAATCTATATATTGCCGGAGCGACAGCGACCCTCCGATTATAAACCCTTTAAAACCAGTATTTTATCCGTATTCAGCCAAAAAAATTCAAGCTCGGTGCTCGACGCTTCTAATGTCTTTCCAGACCATCCAGTGTGGCTTCAGATCTTCCGCGCCGTGAGAAGCGTAGAAGGCCCGCGCCACACGGTTTGCGGGCTCAACGTCTACGCAGATGCGGATTGCGCCTTGCGTGCGAAACCACTCTGCCAGCACGCGAAACAGGCGAGAGGCGATCTTCTGCCCGCGATACTCCGGTCGCACTGAAACCCACTCCAGCTCGCCGTCGCAGCCGAGCCGGCGGCTAAGGTGTCCGGCAATCAATCCCGCGACCCGATCACCGTCGACGCAAACATACGCGATGCGCGCCGCCAGTGCCTCTCGGGGATGCAACTCGGCAGTTAGATAGAGCCGCATGCGTTCTTGCCAATATTCCTCCGTGCCCCAATCGTGCGCTCGCACCTGCGCCATTCCCGGCACATCAGCGAGCATCGCTTCGCGGTAGAAGATCATGGGAGGCGAACCTTGCGAGCCGAAATTCTAGCCCAACGACTTAGTCTGATCGTCCGGCTGCGCTTCGTCTTCCCAGTCCGTGCCGCAGGAGCGGCAACGCCAGGCACGGCGCTGAAAGGGAATGGGCAAAAAGTACAGGCTGACGTACGCAGCCGGTGCCAATTCCTGAAAATTGACATCCAACGACTCGCAATTCGGACAGTGCGGCTGCTCGCAGTCTCGCAATCCGCTGACCTCGAAGCGTTCTGGGATGGGCTGGGCCAGGATCTCCTCGGCCGCATCTGCGTCTTCGACATCAACGAGGAGCTTGATTCCCCCAATGGCATTCGACCACAGCCAGTCCATACGGACCACATTGTCGTCGACCAGTTGGCAGTCGATTTGCGCCGAGTCGAAATTGCTTTTTGCCAGTAGAGCGGGCGATAGGTCCCTGAAGCGACGAACAGCTACTCTGCTCCGGAGTTCAAATTCATCAACAGTAGGAAATTCCGCCAGCCGAAAATTCAGGCCGTGTTTATCGATCACCTCGCGTAACACCTCGCGAGCGAGTTCCGAGAGTTCGTATGCCTTTAAAGCGACCTTCTCCAGTTCAGCCTGTGTGAAGCTTTCGTAGAGCTCTGCGAGCCGACGCCGTTCCTGTTCCGGATCGATCGCTGCCATGGCTGGAGATAATACACCTGATGAGCTCAGACGGATGATTTGGCCCTTCCTGACCCTTCCTCGTCTTCCCATTCGGCACCGCAAGCGCGGCAATGCCAGGCGCTGCGCTGAAAAGGAATGGGAACGCGCGCAGCCAGGCTCAAGTACGCTGCGGGATCGAGTTCCTGAAAGTTGACGTCGAGCGAATTGCACTTCGGACAGCGCGGCTGCTCGTACAATCCGACCCCTTGCACGTAGAAGCCTTCGAGGATCGGTTCATCAAGAATGCCTTGTGCCTTCTCGGCATCGTCGGGCTTGACGCAGAGCTTGATGCCGCCAACGAAGTTTGAAATGAACCAATCCAGCCGGACGAGATTGTCGTCGCGCAGGAAACATTCGATGCCGGCAGATTCGAGGCAGCCTTTGGCGAGAAGCGCCTCCGGCAGATCACGGAACTGGCGAATGGAAACGAGTTGACGGACGTCGAGCTGCGGTCGCGTTTCCTGGGCGGGGATCTCCAGATGGCGATGATCGAGTTCATCCTCGAGCGCGTCCCAAGCAGCATCAGTCAGCCCGTCTGCGTTGCTGGCGAGCTTGAGCAGTTCGCCATCGCTCATCGCGGCGTAGAGCGAAGCCAGACGGCGGCGCTCGGCGATTTCGTCGAATTTGGATTCCTGATGGCTCGACACGGCAGAATCTACGGCTTCAAGAAAGCAGAACGGCCCGCGAGCTCGGTTGAGCCTGCGGGCCGCCCGGTGGACTGTTTGGGATTGACCAAGAGGTGGTCACTCTACGTGGCCTCTACGGCAACTCCGGGCTCTCGACGCGACCTTCCCGCCGAGCGGAATCAATCCTTAATCACCGGTAGTGTGCGGGCTGTAGCTTCAGGCGAAATTCTTGCGAATTCCGCGCTCGAAGCCCCGCTTAGAGCGACCTGCTCTAAGTCTCAGCCACCTCACCTGGTCTTTGGGTACATCTACTACCACTTTCAGAACTTGTCATCCGACCACCTCCTTTCCGGTGTAATCGCAGATTAGTACGAAACCAGATGCCGCGTCAATCGGGCCAAGTACCGGGAGTAACAACAACGGAAACGGGCGCGCGTCGGAGTGGCCGCACGATTTCGATGCGGCCTAAACGCGGCGCTCGCTCAGGATGACAATCGAAGAAAAAAGGGCAGGACGCGAGAGCATCCTGCCCAGTGGTTGAAGATTCTAACGCCCGACGTCAGGGAGCAACCGACGTCCACTGCGTGACGAGGTTGTAAGCGTTGATCGTGCCCAGGCCCGTGGCGAAGTCCCATCCTGTGGTGGTCTTGTACGCGGGCGCATAGGCGGTGTCGGTGGTCGAGAGCACGCCGTTGGTGCCCGAGGGCAGATAACAGTTATGCGTACCCCTGCAATTCACGTCCATGTTACCCTCCGTGACGTCGTAGAAGATGCAGGTGCTGGCGACGTCATTACCCAGAGTGGAATTGCAAGTGGAACTGCCCTTGGTGCCGTATTCGGCAGCCGCGAGCTTGTAGAGAGTTGGATTCGGATTTCCCTGACGAGCGGCGGTCTTCTGATTCACCAACGCTTGAATTCCGGCCATGATCGGTGAGGAAAACGATGTCCCACCCGCGCCCGACCAGGTGTCGGGAGCGCCCGTGCAAGGAGTGCCTCCGTTGGTGACGTCGGAATCACAGAAGACGTAGTAGTGTCCCCACAGACCGTTAGCCGCGAAGAGCGAGACATCCGGAACGTCGCGCAGGCCATCTTTCGGCACGCCTAACGCGATTTGCCACGACGGCTTCGCATATCCCTTGCAAGTTCCGCTGACCACGCCCGAGATGGTGGGCTTGCCGGTCGCACATTTGCTGGGACCGCCGCTGCCACCGATTGTGTCGAGGAATGCCTCGCCGCTGGTCGTGTTGCAGAAGCCGGACGAACCATAGGTGACGGTCGATCCCGTCACGTAATTTGCGATCAGCGTGCTGGCGCAGGAATCGTTCCAAGGAATTTCCGGAACGTAGGATTTGGCTGAACCGAAGGTGCCGGTGTTGGTGGAATTCCAATAGGTGCTGTTGGCCCCGGCGTAGGTGTCGCCGAAATCGGTCCCGCCGACCGACACGTTGTATTCACTCTCGCCCCATCCGGTGACGCCGATCCCGTGGGTCGCCGAAGAAGCGTCGCGATCGCAGCCTGCGGCCGCATCGTCTCCGGAGGAAACGAAGATCGAAACGCCTTCCGTGACGGCCTGCTGGAACGCGGTGTTGAAGCCGGCGATGAGGGTGGCTCCGCTCAGCGCCTCGCACTCCCCGTAGCTCATACTCATGATCGCGGGAGGCGTCTTGCTGGCATTGAGCAGATTCTGGATGGCAATCAAGCCGCCGAATGTGGTGGTGGTGTCGGAGCAGGAGATGAGTTCGATGGTGGCGTTGGGAGCAGCCGCCGAAGCCCATTCGGCGTCGAGCGAGGCCTCGCCATCGTCGCCGTTGGTGCCCGGGTTGGTGCAGTTGTTCGTTCCAGAAGACGCTGGATGCACTTGGGTCAGCTTGGCGCCTGTGTATTTGGTCACTGAAAGGCCGAACTTATTGCGGAAACTGGTCCAGTCGGCGGCTTTGAAGTTTGTGTCTTCGACCACAACGACCGTTTGCCCGGTTCCCGTCAATCCAGATGAGAACAGCGGAGTCAAATTGTAAATCGTCGCCAAATCCGCGGGAACGACAGCCTGAAAGGTTCCATTGGAGTTGGTGAAGGTATAGTTCGCGCGCGACCGGTACATGGTATGCGGCTTGAAATTATTGAGCGAAACGATTCCTTGCACGGCCCGAGCAAGCGCCTCAGGAATGGTGGGATCGCTCATGTTGGCGATATAGGATTTTCCCTTCACATTGAGGGCGTGCATTTCTGTTTGGAATGCGCTGCGCACCTGGCTGGCCGATCCGGAGAAATCGATTTCCATCCGGTTGCTGTAAACGGTGTTGACGCGGAAGCCAAAACTCTCGAGCCATTGCGAGATCGTGTCGAGGTCATCCTGCGCAAGTCCGTACTGCTCGCCGAATTGCTCAGAGGTGAGCCACTGGTGATAGTTCGCCGACTTCGGATTGTGCAGGTCATCGATGTACTGGCGCAGAGCTTGTTCCTGCTCAGGCGAACGGCGCAGAAGAAGCTGCATGTGCTCGATAGGAAAACTCTCAGGAAGCCGCCCGCCATCGTTTTTCGCATTAGCCTCCGGACGCGTGTTGCCTTCGATGGTGACGCGAGTTGAGTTGTCGATGGGAGAAGTAATCAATATACGAGAATACTGCCCAGCATCCACAGCGAATGCGAAACTCACGCAGAAGATCGATGTGAGAGCCGCAACAGCCAGGCACAACACTGACCTACGACACATGTGGCCTCCTGAACCTAGGGTTCGATATTTTGTAAGAACAAATCGTGCACGAAAGGGTGGTAACCGGGAACCGGGGAGGAAAGCAGGGAGAGACTCCACCAGCAGGCTACCCTTCAAAAAAGGGCTGGCAGCTAGTAGGCCATCGAATGACGCGAAAATCAATCAAAAACCGTAACAGGATGAAATCATTACATTGTCAAGAAAGAAGTCTGGAGAAAAAATTCTCCAGTTTTTCGCCGGCATGCGTTCATTAGGGAAGGCCGAAGGTGTAGATCGCGCTGCCTGCCGCGATAGCGACATATTCTTTTCCATCCACTGCAAAAGCCATGGGCGCAGCATAAACTGCGCCGCCCATCTGAAAGTGCCAGAGCGGTTTGAGGCTCGTGGCATCGAAGGCGATGAAGTTCCCTTCGGCGTCACCACTGAAAACCAGTCCACCGGCTGTCGAGAGCACGCCCGACCATGTGGGCGAAGTGTGTTGGAACGTTTGCTTAATCTCACCGGTTGCGGGGTCGATGGCTTTCATAAATCCGAAATAGGGCTCGGCGTCGTCCGAGGGAAAATAAGCGCTGCCGTAATAAGCGTGTCCTGCTTCGTAGGGCTGCGGAGCTGTGCTGAAGATGTCGCATTGGTCGCGTGCGGTGACGTAGAACAATCCAGTTTGCGGGTCGTAGGTCGGCGGCATGTAGTTCGTTGTGCCCGCGGCGCCGGGACACACGGTGTGACCCTGCAGAGTCGGTGACGCTTCCTTCGTTGCAATGGGACGGCCGTCCGAATCTTTGCTGTCACTCCAGGTTTGTTTGCCATAGGATGTGGCGGAGATCAGCTTGCCGGTGGTGCGATCGATCACGTAGTAGAATCCGTTGCGGTTTGCCTGGACGATCAGCTTTCGGCCATTGCGATCGAGGAGCACAGGAACCTGCGTCGCGTCCCAGTCATGCTCGTCGTGCCTGGTGAACTGGAAGTACCAGTTCATCTTGCCAGTATCGGCATCAAGAGCGAGTAGTGAGTTGCTGTAAAGATTGTCGCCGGCCCGGCCGGTCCCGCGGTTGGAAGGGGCAGGATTTCCCGTTGGCCAGAAGATCTGATTCGTCGCCGGATCATACGTGCCGGTGTTCCACGCCGGGGCTCCGCCGACCTTCCACGAGTCACCCTCCCAGGAATCGTGGCCTGCCTCGCCGGGACCGGGAATCGTGTAGCAGCGCCATTTGCGTGCTCCGGTGTCGGCGTCGTACGCGTCAATAAATCCGCGTACTCCATACTCGCCTCCAGAGACACCGATGACGATCAAGTTCTTTACTGCGAGTGGAGCGACGGTGAAGCTGTACCCGGGGCGATAATCGGCCGCGGTTGTGTCCCATCGAACCGCGCCGGTTTTGGCATCGAGCGCGATCAGGTGGGCGTCAAGCGTGCCGATAAAAACTTTGTCGCCAAAAATGGCAAGTCCGCGGTTGACGCGGCCGCAGCACGGGCGGATATCCGTTGGAAGCGCCCGCTGATACATCCATATCGGGCGGCCCGTACGGGCATCGAGCGCGAACGCGCGGTCGTCTTGCGCCGTGGCGTACATGACTCCGTCGACCACAAGCGGCGTCGTCTCCAGCTTGCCGGTGGCCGTAGTCTGATAAACCCACTTGGCCTGCATCGACTTTGCGTTGGCGGTATTGAGTTGATCAAGAGCGCTGAATCGTTTTCCGGAATAGTCGCCGGAATAGGTCATCCAATTCTGCGGCTCTTTGCCGGAGCTGAGAAGACGATCGAAGGTGACCTGCGCATAAACGGGGACCGTCGCGACTAACGTGAGCAAGCTCAGAGCGATGCTGACCGAGATTTTCGCTGTTGTCAGCGAGGCGGGAAGCGTTGAGTCGTTCGAGTGTCGTCTGTTCATTTCGCCCCCACGCTGACCAGGTAAGCCACGATGTCTTCCAGATCTTTGTCGCTGAGAAGGTCGGTGCCGTATTTGGGCATCATCGACTCCCGGCTCTTCTTGAATGAGCGCAGCTTGTCTTTTTCGAGCAAATAAATTTCTTCACTCGTGTCCATGATCTGCACGCTGAAGCTGTCTTCATTCAGAGTGACGCCTTTAATTTCCTTTCCGTCGGCGGTCACGACAGTGACGGTTTCGTATTCCTGAGGAAACTCTTTGGTGGCCTCGGTGAGTCCCCAGGCAAGCCTTCGGCTGGGATTGCGCACGGAGTCGATAATCGCCTCGCGCGTGCGCGATCCACCAACACCGGTCAACTCTGGGCCGAGCCGCCCACCCTGGCCTTTAATCATGTGGCAGAGCGAACAGTTGGCCTCGCCAAAGAACAACTGCTTGCCATGCGCCGGGTTGCCCTGGACGGCGGAAGACTTCACTTCCTGGCTGCGAATATAGGCGATGATCTGCCAGATTTCTTCGTCGGTCATGCCGACGCCCTGACCATTGGTTCCGTTGGCGGGCATAGCAGTTCCGGGAATGCCGTTGCTGATGGCTTGAAACATCTCCGCGTCATTGTGTACATGCTTTTTCTGCGCGCGCGTCAAATCGGGGCCTCGTCCTCCGCCACGGGCGCCGAGCCCATGGCAGAGCGCACAGTTGATGCGGAATTCGTATTCGCCGGCTTTAGCCGCCTTGGGATCATTGGCCAAGGGATTCCGGTCCTGGGCGGACGCAGCGATTGCGAAAAGCGTGAAGGCCAATACAGCCATTCGTGCCGACATTAGTTTGTCCTCAGCATTTCTTGTGCAGGAAATTGCTCCGCATTCTACGTCAATAAAGGCCGCTGGCGTCTCTGGAAATCTGAGCGCACGAGAGGAAATCCCGCCTTGAGACCGAAGAAAACTCCGCCGTACATGTCCGGCGGATATCTGCCAGTTGCACTTTTGGCTTTCTACACTGAAATCCTCGACGATCGCGGCGATCTTTCCTAGCCAAAGAGTTTTTTTGCCTTAGGCGCGGAAGCTATTGAAGGTTCAGCCTTTCCAGCGAAAGGCATTTGGCTGGGAAAGCCCGAGATGAGCCAGCACGCGATAGGCGAACTCGCGCGCCATCTCATCTAACGATATAGGCCTGAAATAGTAGGCGGGAATCAGCGGAAAGATGGTCGCGCCGGCATCGGCGGCGCGATACATGTTGCGGATGTGAATTTTGTTGAGCGGCGTCTCTCGAACGCAAAGCATTAGCGGACGCTTTTCTTTCAAGGATACGTCGGCGGCGCGCTCGATCAAGTGCGAGGCATCGCCATGAGCGATTCGGGCCAGAGTGCCGACGCTGCATGGAATGACGATCATCGCATCGGAAGGATAAGAACCGCTGGCAACGTTGGCTCCGATGTCGCCGTTGGATTGCATTTTGATTTTGCCGGACAAGGTGCGCGGCCCCAGCAGTTGGCGAAGAAGATTCGAGCGGCCTTTCAGATCGAGTTCTTCGGCCATGACGCGCAGCGCGCTGTCAGAGGCCACGAGATTGACGGTTTGAATGCGGGCATCGTGCTCGATGGCAACCAAAAGTTGTTGCAGGAAAACGGCCCCGCTGGCGCCGGTGGTAGCCACGGTTAGGTTCTGCGGCGGGTAATTGGGCATTCGCTTCAGGAGCATAGGGAGGCCGGAGGGTGAAGTCAAGAAGGGCTGGCGGAGCCAGCCTTAACTGCACGCCTGAGTCATGGCATCGTCTACAAATCTGCGGTCTACAAATCTGCGGTCGCGGCGCAGCGTAGCGCAATTGCACGCGCTGGCGGGAGTGGAACGCGAAATCCGCAGCCACGACTCGCAGAATCGCCGCAAGTATCTGCGGGAATTCAATGAAGCGTTCGGCAGCTACGAATCAGTTCTGGACAGCGTCGCGATCCAAAGTGCAGTAGCCGAAGCCGATGTAGTGTTGGTCGGTGATTATCATGCGTTGCCGACGGCGCAGCGTAGTGCGGCGTCGTTGCTGGAACAGCGGGCGCTCGCGGGAGGCCGTCCGGTGGTGCTGGGACTGGAGACGATTTTCGCGCGCGATCAACACATTGTCGACGAATGGTGGCGGCGTGAAATTGATGAAAACGAGTTCCGGCAGCGCATGCGGTTTGATTTGGATTGGGGCTACGACTGGCGGCCGTTCTACGAATTGCTCTTAGCGGCGCGCGACCACGCCGAGTCCATTTACGGACTCGATTGCATGCCGCGCGAAGACCTGCGCAAGATCGGAGCACGCGATCGTCACGCGGCGGCAAAGCTCAGAGAAATTCATGAGCGGCATCCCAACGCCGTGATTTTTGTACTCTTCGGCGAATCGCATCTGGCACCATCGCATCTTCCCAAGATTCTGCGCGAAGAGCTCCCTGAGACGAAAATTCTCACGGTTTTGCAGAATATCGACGCGCTTTACTGGCGCGCTGCGGGAGAGCGGAGCGACAAGATCGAGGGAGTGCGCGTGACGGATGACGTCATCTGCGTCTTCAACGCGACTCCGCTGGAGAAATACGAAAGCTACCGGTTATTTCTCGATCAATGGAGCCGCTGCGAAAATGCTCCGGACTTCGCTCCGACCATCTACAACCTCATTGACAGTCTGGCGAAGTTTCTCGAAATCAACCGCTATTCGCCTCACAACGGAACGCAGCCGAAGTTCCTGATCGACCTTTTGCCGGAAGTCTACGGCGAATCCTCCAACACGATGCTGCGGCGCTTGCTTTCGCGTAAAGGAATCAGCGAGCAGGACAGTGAATCGATGCTTCGCCAAGTGGAGGAACGCGGCAGCGCCTATTGGGCTCGACTCAATGCGTTCTGCATCAGGGAATTTCAAATGATGCAAATCGCCGAGGATGTCGCGCGGTTTCTGCATCATGCCTGCCAAGGGTTGCCGCATCGTCTGAACGGGCATAATAGCGGACTTCCTGCTCATCAACTGCGCCCGATCGATGAGTTCTACGCCAACGTAGTTGGGCACGCGGTTGGGTATTTTGGGTCACGCGTGCTTTATCCTGCACGGCCGGCACTGGAGGATGAAGCCCCCCAGTTGTCGCGCGCTGCTCTGGAAAAGGCCGCCGAATGCGCCATTCGTTCAGAAACGGACAAGGCGGCATCCGTCGCGCAGGAATTCGGCTACGCAATTGGAAGCCAAATCTACGATGCGTATCTTGCGGGCAAAGTTCCGTCGGGCGGGTTGCGGCGGCTGTTCTTGGCTCGCCTGCAGGAGCCTGGAGGCGCTCGCAAAGTTTGTGCCGCGCTCATTGCAAGACTTCGCTCGTTCTCCCGTTCCGCGTCCCGCGCCACGCACGCCTGATTCCTGCGCGCTGAGGATGCTAAGCTAAAATCCAACTTGACCGCAGGGAAGTCTCTTGAACTCTGAGTCCATCCGACGACTATTTGAACAGGTGCGTAAGGGCGAGCTTTCTCCCGATGGCGCCGTCGCGCGTTTGCGGCATTTGCCGTTTGAAGATTTGGGATTTGCGAAGGTCGATCATCATCGCGCGTTGCGAGCCGGAATGCCTGAAGTGATTCTTGGTCATGGGAAATCACCGGAACAGGTTGCTGCGATCTTCGTCCGCTTGGCGAAACATGGCGGAAATATTCTGACGACGCGAGCCGACGAGAAGCAATTCGCAGCGGTGAAGAAAAAAGTGCGGGCAGCGCAATACCGCGAACTGGCGCGGGCCATCGTGCTCGAACGCGATCATACGAAATACGGTAAGGGAGTGATCGCCGTCGTCTCGGCCGGTACCAGCGACATTCCGGTGGCCGAAGAGGCGGTCGTAACCGCGGAAGTGATGGGTAATGACGTCGAGCATTTCTACGACGTTGGAGTCGCCGGGATTCACCGCCTGCTGGCGAATCGCGAGGCGCTGACCAAAGCCCGTGTGGTCATCGTGTGTGCTGGAATGGAAGGCGCATTGCCGAGCGTGGTCGGAGGTTTGGTTGGAGTTCCTGTAATCGCAGTGCCGACAAGCGTAGGTTACGGTGCATCATTCAAGGGGATTGCGGCCCTGCTCGGCATGCTGAACTCCTGCGCGTCGAACGTAAGCGTAGTGAATATCGATAACGGATTCGGCGCTGGATACGTCGCTTCGCTGATCAATCGTCTGTAGTTCATCTTGTGCAAGCAGTGCCCTGATCGAGTGGATTGCGAAAACGATCCTTAGCATCTATACAACGCAAGACGAGAAACGAGGAGGATTTATGCCCGTCAGTCTTTCCGCCGAAGCAAAGAGACTGATTGACCGCCCTAACTTTGCCCACCTGGCCACACTCATGCCGGATGGGTCTCCGCTATCTACCCCAGTCTGGATCGGACGCGACGGCGAGTTCGTCGTAATCTCGATCAGCGATTTCTCTCTAAAGGGCAAGAATACGAAGAGAGACCCGCGAGTTTCAATTTCGATTGTCGATTTCGAGAATCCGTACGAGGAATTGCAGATTCGCGGGCGGGTCATCGAAAGAAAGCCCGATCCGGAATTGCTGATCATGGACCCGATTGCCCGTAAGTACACGGGGAAGCCCTTTACGATGCGGGGAAATCCGCAGCGCATCGCGTTGAGGATTGAAGTCGAGAAGGCAAAATATACCGAAATCCCGATCCAACACACACCGCCAAAATAAAAAGCGCGGCCCTAGCCGCGCTTTGTCACCGCTAGCCCAACTTTACGACTTGCTTGCTACCTGCAGTTTGTTTTCGACGCTGAATGCGCCGGGCAGCTGATTTGCGCGAATGCCCGCCACTTGTTTGTCCATCTCGCTGTCGACTGTTCCATACAAGGTCACGTGTCCGTTGGCGACGATGATACGGATCGGCCGCCCCGGATCGATCGCGTACTTGCTAAGCACGGCATCGCGATAAAGCATGCGAGCGGCCTGCAGACGAATGCCATCATCAAAAGCCGAGACCGGTTCGAGAGCGATGTTATTGATCACGTCCTTCACGCCGGGCATGTCCGCGATGTCCGCCAAAGCTTCGTCACGCCCGATCCCGGTGCGATCCTGGCCTTCGACGGTCACCACGCCATCTTTTACATTCAGCGCGAAGAAGTCGAAAGTGCTGTCATAGCCTTCGCGCACGTAGCGGAGTTTCGTTGCCAGCTTCTGCTCTAGCTTTGCATCGGAAACATTTGCGCCGGCGATTGTGATCAGATTGCGCACGCCCTGCACATTGGCGATCTTGCGAGCCGCTTTGGCAGCGTCCAGCTTGCGCTGATAAAGGCCGACCGTCCCGGTCAGGGTCACAATACCGTCTTCTACATTAGCCGTGACGGCACTGAACTGGCTCTTCGCCGCCAACTTCTGCGTCACCTTGGTTTGAATCTGATTGTCGTAGCGAGACGCTGATGGTGTTTCCGCTACCAGTACCGCGCTCAACAGTGCCACTGCCAGCAGAGAACTAGCCAATCTTGTGAAATTTGGTTTTCTCATACATCACCTCCGTCATTGACGAAACTTTACGAATTAACTATTCAGTTAATTCATCCGATGCGGAGCTACGAAGCAAAGATGCACAAACCTAAAGTTGACCAAATGAAAGTTGCAGTGGGGTGAAACCGCAACTTTCGCATGCCCACAGTGTTCAACCTTAAGACGGGATTGGGGGGAAACGCCTGTCCGTTCTCTGCGCAAGCTGCATTCCACCGCAATTAATGGGTTACGCCAGTAACTTTCGACCCCACTCCTCTGCCTTCTAACATTCCAGTGGACAGCGAATTACTGAGGGGGCAATTCGCGCGTGGGCGATCGTGTGACTCAATCCGGCGGGGGAAATCTCGGGCACGCAGCCCGGATGAAACGCTCGTCTCACACCGAGCTTCCATCGAGACCCGATTCCCCTATTCCCACAACTGACGATCGAGATCTCAGTTGCTCCACCAATTCGTGCCTCATCCCGCCGTCCTCCACGATTCCTTGGAAGAATTCTGAGAGCGCGCAAACCCGCGCACAACTTCTGGAACAGATGTTTCAGTCGTCGCCTGACGGGCTTAGCATTGCGGACCGCGAACATCGAGTGATCTGGGCGAATGAGACGTTTGCTCGGATGTTCGGCTACCATGCCAGAGAGGTGATCGGCCAACCGCTCGAGCAGTTGGTGGTACCGTCGGAACGTCTGCCCGAATCGCACTGGATCAGCGAAGCGCTGGCAAAAGGCGATCACATCACGCTTGACACGCAGCGCCGCAAGAAAGATGGAACTCTGGTGGACGTTTGCCTCTCCTGCGCGCCGATGCGGCTGGATGGAAAAATCTCCGGATTCTATGCCGGCTATCACGACATCTCCGACCGCAAACGTGTCGAGGCGCTGAGCTCGGCGCTCTATCGGGTTGCGGAGAAAAGCAGCAGCGCGCACGACCTACAGCAATTTTTTGCTGCTGTGCACAGCATCGTCGATGAACTGATGTACGCGCGGAGTTTCTACATCGCCCTGTTCGATCCGCTTACCGAGATGCTGAGCTTTCCTTACTTCGTGGATGAGCACGATGTCGCGCCCTCGCCGAAAAAGATGGGGCGCGGATTGACTGATTACCTCATCCGGACGGGCGAACCGTTGCTTGCCACGCCGGAAGTCCTGCAGGCCATGGAAGATCGCGGCGACGTCGCCCGCAACGGCTCGCGCTCGCTTGACTGGATGGGCGTTCCACTGAAGGTCAACAATCACACTTTCGGCGCGATCGTCGTGCAAACGTACACCAAAAATATCCGGTACGGCGAGACTGATAAGGAAATTCTGACGTTCGTGGCGCGGCAGGTGGCGAGCGCAGTCGAGATCAAGCGGAACGAACAAGCATTGCGCCGCTCTGAGGCGCGTTATCGTTCGCTGGTGCAGAGCTCGGTTTATGGAATTTATCGATCGAGTCTCGATGGCCGATTTCTCGATGTGAATCCGGCTTTGATCACCATGTTGGGCTACGGTTCAGCCGAGGAAGTGCTGTTGCTCGATCCGGAAAAAGATGTTTTCGCGCAGCAGGAAGATCACGACCGGTTGATCGATGAATTTCGCCGTAACGGCCGGCTCGACGGCCTGGAAGTGCGATGGAAGCGGAAGGACAGCAGCACGATTATGGTTCGGATCAGCGGACGGGCCGTCAGCAGCGCCGATGAGCCGGCGGACGTTCTCGAAGCTATTGCCGAAGATATCACCGAGCGCCGCGCCCTCGAAGATCAATTCCGCCAGGCGCAGAAAATGGAAGCGGTTGGACGGTTGGCCGGCGGTGTGGCTCACGATTTCAACAATCTGCTGATGGTGATCAGCGGCTATGCGGAAGTCATTCTGAACGATCTCAATGCCATTCATCCTCTTTATGAGAAGGCGCGATCGATTCAGCAGGCCTCTGACCGCGCGACCACGTTGACGCGGCAACTGCTGGCATTCAGCCGCAAACAATTGCTCGAGCTGAAAGTGGTGGATGTGAATTCCATCGTCGCCGATATGGAGCGCTTGCTGCGTCCGCTCATCGGTGAGGACGTTGCACTGGTCACCCATCTCGCTCCCGATGCCGGTTTTACGCGTGCGGACGCCGGACAGCTCGAACAAGTGCTCATGAATCTGGTCGTCAACGCGAAAGATGCCATGCCGGGCGGTGGCAAGCTGACCATCGAGACCGAGAACGTGGTGATGGATGAGCTTCATCGCCGCGGGCAGAATTTCATTCGTCCGGGCAACTACGTCATGCTCTCGGTCAGCGACAGCGGCATGGGCATGGATAAAGAGACGCAGTCGCGCATCTTCGAGCCTTTCTTTACGACCAAGGAAAAAGGCAAGGGAACGGGACTCGGCTTGTCGACCGTTTATGGCATTGTGAAACAGAGCGGCGGATATGTGATGGTCCAAAGCGAACTCGGGCAGGGGACGACTTTCCACATCTACTTGCCATCGGTCGAGGGAGTGGCGGAAAAATCTTCTGCTCCAGCGGCACGCTCGACGGAGGGGGGGCACGAAATCATTTTGCTGGTGGAAGATGAAGAGTCGGTTCGCCAGCTGGTGCGCGAAACTCTGACTGCGCGCGGATATCGCGTGGTCGAAGCCGGAAACGGGGAAGCGGCGCTGGAAGTAGCGGAGCGCGAAGAGAAAATCGATCTCGTCATTACCGATGTGGTCATGCCCGGCATGGGTGGACGTGAACTGGTGCAGCATCTGGCGAAAACGCGTCCCCAGACCAAGGTGCTTTATCTCTCGGGATACACCGAAGACTCCATCCTCAGCGAAGGCGGCACACCGAACGGGACGGCATTTCTGCAGAAACCGTTCACGCTGCAGAATCTCTCCCGCAAGGTGAGGGAAGTGCTGGGATAGGCGAGATTCCACAGGAAATGCAGGGAGAAAAAGGGCGCGGCCGAGGCCGCGCCTTTTCAGCTTAGTCGTAGTTAGTTTCTGCGCTTAGCAGCGCGATTTGCGGGTATCCGTGCGCGGACAAGGCCGATGGCGTGTGCCAGAGCGCCTTGGGCTGCCGCAGCGTTCTGAACGCCCATGGTCCCTGTGCCGACTTGATAATCATCGCCCTCGAGCATCAGAACGGTTGAGCCATCCACGGTGTAGAACACGCCAGTCGCGCCACCAAATCCGTTGTTGAAGTCAGCAGTGAAGGTATAGCGCCCGGTGGATGCGGACTGATAGGTTCCACTGAGCCGCTGATCGAAGGTCAACGTGCCCTCGTCATTCACGTCGGCCAGGCCAGTGAAGGTTGAGCTGGTTGACGTAAACTCTGCAATGTCATCCTCTTCGTAAAAGCCGCTGCCGGAACTGGCACCGCTGATATTAACCGCCGTAAGGTCGAATGCATAACCCTGAGACGCGGCGAAGCTTGTGTTGGTCTGGGTCACGGCCGTGCCCATGGTGATGCCACCGTTGTCGATTTCTAACAGGATCAGACCGGTGCTCGTGGGATAGGCTGCGAAGGAGTACGTCCCAGTTAAGAGATTGGTGCCTCCATTTTCGATTCCACTTAAAGTAAGCACCGACCTGCCGCTCGCGAGGGCAGCGAACCCGCCAGAAACGGACGTCGAAGTGCTGGCGCTTCCTCCATCGTTGTAATCCTCAAGTCCGCCACTGATGGATCCGCTTGAGACCGGCAGAAGTCCCCCAATAGACAATGGGTATTCTCCGAGGTCTAAACCTGACATGGTGAAGGCGAGTGTGCCGGAGGGAAGCGAGGTACCTTGCGTTAGCATATCGCCCGAGGTCAGCTCCGTACCGTCAGTCTCAATCAGCTTTACATGTGTGGAGTCGATGGCGTACGCGTCAAAGGTGAAGGCCCCAGCACCCGTGGAGACTGAAAACGCTCCCGGAGCGGTTCCTGTGCCAATCGCCAAACTGGACGAGGTGCTGATGCCTAGACCCGTTTGGCTAGATGAAGTACCGGTAGAGGTGTTATAACTCGTGATGTCCTCGACGCCCGTCGTTACTGCGCCGTTTGCATCAAGTGTGAACGCCCCCGCCTCGGCAAGTAGGTTGCCAGTTGTTCCAGAACCAGCCACAGAGAATGCATAGGACTGCCCATCGAATCCTGATTGGGCGATTGTGCCCTGCAGATCGAGTGTCCCACTGCCGGTTCCGTTCTGGTCGTATTCGGAGACCACGCCATGAGAACTTGTCGCCAGGGCAAAGTCCAGAATAACGGTTCCCAGCGTAGTTGAGTTCACGAGGTGGATTTGGCCTCGTCCGTCCTGAGTGACGTTATAAGATCCAGCGGTTATCGTTTGATTAGAGCCGGTCCCGATGCTGCCGTCCGCGTAGCTGAGTGCTCCTCCGCTGATGGTCCCACTCCCGTTGGCTGTAAACGCTCCCGTAAGCATAATTGGGGCGCCATTGACGTCGGTACCGGAGGTCGAGAACACGTAGGTTCCGTTCAGGTCGCTGTCGCTGAATGCACCCGTCGGTGGAGGTGTGGCTTTGGGTGAGCTGCTACCGCAGCCAACCAGAAAGGCAAGTGAAAGAACTGCAAGGACGACGAGAGGCAGAGCGAGGCGATTGCGTGACGACATAACGTTCCCCCTGATAGAGCTCTGAGCGCTGAATTTTGGGTCTTCTGTGACCAAGGTTAGCACGTAACTTTCTGCTCCATTCAACACGAACCTAGAGAATAAGTAGCGCGGCGGTGGAAAAAATGCGGCTTTACAAGAATTTACAAGGCAATCGGGGTAATCGGTGCCGATCTGGTAATCGGCGGCTATGAGCGGCAGCGTGCACTGGCAAAACGGATATCTGGAGTCCTGCAGGATTCCCATTCGCCGCGCTCGCTGCACCCGCCTGCTCAGGGCAGGCTCTCGACCCACTGGTGAAAGCGCGGGGCTTCGGAATGACGCAGCCGTAGCACCAGAGGTCCGAAGAGGTCTATGGATGTACTTCAGCTTCTTCGGCGGTGAGCTTTTGTAAAGATTCGGTATACGGCGCGCGGGCGATGCCTTTTTCGGTGACAATCGCGGCCACATATTTCGCTGGAGTCACATCGAAGGCGGGATTTTCCACCCCCACGCCATCCGGAACCATCTGTCGTCCGGCGATGTGCGTGACTTCTCTGGAGTTGCGCTGCTCGATGGGAATGTGGCTGCCGTCGGGGCAAGCGAGGTCGACGGTAGAGATCGGCGCCGCCACGTAGAACGGGATGCCGTGTTCTTTGGCCAGCACCGCAACCGTATAGGTGCCAATTTTGTTGGCGACGTCGCCATTGGCAGCGATGCGGTCCGCTCCCACCACGATGGCGGCAATCTTGCCTTGGCGCATCATCGCGCCCGCCATGTTGTCGGAAATGACGGTCGTCGGAATGCCGTCTTTCATCAGTTCCCATGCGGTTAACCGCGAGCCTTGCAAAAACGGCCGCGTCTCGTCGGCGTAAACATGAATCTTCTTGCCTTGCTCGATCGCTGCGCGGATGACGCCGAGCGCCGTGCCGTATCCAGCTGTAGCGAGCGCCCCGGCATTGCAGTGGGTGAGCACTCCGCCTGAGGCGGGCATGAGTGTGGCGCCGTGGCGTCCCATAGCCTGATTGGCTGCAATATCTTCGGCGTGCATGCGCTGCGCTTCTTCGATGAGCGTTTGCTTGATCTGCGGGATGGGACGAATGCGAACGCGCTCGAATTTTTCCTGCATGCGCTGGATCGCCCAGAATAGATTCACTGCCGTCGGGCGCGTTTTGCCAATCAAATCGCAGATTTGATCGAAGTCGCGTTTGAGGTCGGCGATGGTTTTGGCCTTGGAGTTTTTGACTCCGAGGGCAATGCCCATGGCGGCTGCTACACCGATTGCAGGCGCGCCGCGCACCACCATGTTGCGGATGACGTCGGCCACCTGCTCATGCGTGTTGCAGGTGACGTAGGTTTCTTCGGTCGGCAGCTTCGTCTGATCGAGGAAGCGTACGCCGTGATCGGTCCATTCGAGAGTTTGAATCATGAGTCGTGAGCCCCGAGCCCTAAGTCGCGAGCAGAAGGCTCAAGATTTTATTCGTTAAGAGTTTCAATCAGATCTTATGCGCCTCGCAGCGATTCCTGGGATTGTTCGTCACCGCCGGACGCCCACAGAGTTCGCACGCCGCCGAGACTGCGAAAATGTTTGGCTGAGTATCGTCTGTCTGCAAAAGATGCTGTTGGCGGACGTCATTCGCCGTAAAGATCGAGACGAACGGCGCAGGCGCGGCGGCTTTTTCCACGTTCGGTCGGGCCTTGGTCTCTTCTCGTTCTACAAGGCACATCACTCCGACAATCTCGAAGCCAAATTCGCGCGCCGCTTCAATCGCCTGAACCGTTGACGCCCCTGTCGTACAGACATCGTCGACAATCACCACCTTGGCGCCTTTTTCGCGGAATCCCTCAATGCGCTGGCCGGTGCCGTGCTGCTTCTCGGCTTTGCGGACGAGGAATCCATTCAACTCGCCGCTGACCACGGCGACTGCGACGACAATTGGGTCAGCGCCCATCGTCAATCCGCCGATCGCATTTGCCTTCCATCCGCGTTGGCGTATCTCTTCGAGGAAAACCTCTCCGGTCAGGCGCGAGCCAATGGCGTCCAACGTAGTCGTGCGGCAGTCGATGTAATAGTCGCTGGTCCCGCCGGACGAGAGTTTGAAGTCGCCCAGACGGAACGATCTGTGAGCTAGCGTGCTCAGTAGTTTCTGACGCGCAGATGACATGAAAAATTACGATATCATGCGGCGCGCGGCGATTACAGTTGGCGGCCAGCCTCCGCGGCAGACAATCGGCGTGATACCCTGTGTTTTCGGGCAGATTCGAAGTGCCCATCGTCACCACCGCTCTGATTCGAGGCAAACCATTGCAGCGATTTCGCTCGGAATTTCACTTGTCGTTCGGCAAGATATTCTTTTCTCTCATGGCTCTATGCGCCATCACCGCGACAGTTTTGGCCGATGGCACACGTGCGTGGGAGCAATCAAAATTTGAAGATTTAATCCGCGGCACTCCCACAGGGGTAGCCATCCGCAGTACCGGAGGGCTGGAGCTCGCGCCATCGTTCAAACAGCTCTACGCGACTCCCTCGACCTATATCTGGGCAATCGCCGCCGACGATGCGGGCAATGTCTATGCGGCGACTGGTGCGCCGGCGCGCGTCTATCGCATCACACCCGATGGTAAAGCGACGATCATTTTTGAGCCGCAGGAACTGCAGGTGCAGACGCTCGAGGTCGCTCCGAACGGCGTGATCTACGCGGCAACCGCGCCTGATGGCAAGGTTTACAAGATCGAGCACAAACCCGGACAGAAGCCGGCCAGCTCCAAATCCGAGCGGAATACGAGATCTGACAAAGAAGAAAATGCCAAACCTGAGATCGATCCTTCGTGGACTTCTTCCGTCTATTTCGCGCCGGGCACGAAATACATTTGGGATCTCGCGCTCGACAGGTCGGGGAATTTGTACGTTGCGACCGGTGATCGTGGAGAGATTTACAAAGTCAGCGTGAACGGCGATCACTCACTGTTCTTCAAGAGCGACGAAACCCACATCCGCGTGCTGGCGTTTGATGCCCAAGGAAACCTGATTGCCGGCACCGATGGCAGCGGATTGATCTACAGAATTTCGCCTGCGGGGGAAGGCTTTGTCCTTTACAGTGCGCCGAAAAAAGAGATCACGGCGCTGGTGCTCGATCGCAAGGGCAATATCTATGCAGCGGGAGTGGGAGAGAAGAAGCCGAGTTCGGGAGTGACGTCGATCAGCGGCTCATCCGCCATGATTACCATGACGGCGCCGGCGCCGGTCACATCTACGCCTCCCGGCTTAACTGTTTCTCCTGTGCCCACGACGGTGCAGATGGGACCGTTCCCGGTTCCTGGAGCGGGGGCGAGCGGCGGTTCCGATGTGTACAAGATCGCTGCCGATGGCACTCCCACACGCATGTGGACTTCGCACGATGACATCGTCTATGCGTTGGCCTTCGACTCTCACGATCGGCTGCTGGCTGGCACAGGGAATCGTGGCCACGTGTTCGAAGTCGACGGCGCAGATGAATTTTCTGATCTGCTGAAGGCGCCGGCGTCGCAGGTCACGGCGTTTGCCAAAGCTCCGGGCGGTGGCTTGTATGCGGCGAGCAGCAATCTGGGCAAGGTGTTTGTTCTGGGCCCAGGCCCGGAAAATGAGGGAACCTACGAAAGCGACGTCTTCGACGCGAGGATTTTTTCCCGATGGGGACGCGCCGAATTTCGTGGTGATGGCAACGTCGAGTTGCTGGCCCGCAGCGGAAACGTGGACAATCCCGACCGAAACTGGAGTCCTTGGAAAAGAGTCGACTTGCAGAAGGATTCGGAAATGGGCGTTCCCTCAGCGCGTTATGCGCAGTGGAAGGTGATCCTGCACGCGGGTTCGACGAAGCCAACAGTTGATAGCGTCACGCTGAACTATCTGCCCAAGAATGTTCCGCCGGAGATTGATGATGTGTCGGTGCAGGTGGGAACTCGTTACACGCCGCCCGCCAAAACGCCGAGTTCGGGCCTGATTGGAAGTACCGATACGACGCTCGCCACCGTGACCCATTTTGAACCGCAACCCACCGGTACGCACGATTCCAGCGCGATCGGAGTGAAGTGGAACGCTCACGACGATAATGACGATCAGTTGATCTACTCGATTTATTTCCGTGGGGATGGCGAAACGCGCTGGCTGCTCTTGAAAGACAACATCACCGACAAGGTTTATTCGTTCGACGCCAGTTTGTTGCCAGATGGCGGCTATACCGTCAAGGTTGTTGCTTCCGACGCGCCGTCGCATTCGCCGGGCGAAGCATTGACGGCCGAACGTGAGAGCCGCCGCTTCGAAGTGGATACCACCCCGCCGCGCATTGAGAATCTCACTGCCACGCTGGAAGACGGCAGGTTGCACGTGCGATTCCGCGCGATCGACAATTTCTCGATCATCCATCGCGCCGAGTTTTCGATCGACGCTGCCGATTGGAGTTACATCGCGCCCGTGGGTCAACTGTCGGACGCAAAAACAGAGGATTACGATTTTGCGCTTCCGCTTACTTCCGAGAAGACTGGAGAGAGTGAGCACATCGTCGTCGTGCGTGTTTACGACAAATACGACAATATGGACGCGGCGAAAACGATCGTACGGAGCAAGTAGTCTTACGAAGAGGATCGGCTGACGGAGCGTTGTTTAGGCCGCGCTCAGATAGATGTAGCGCAAGATAAACAGGGCCGTGAGGACCCAAATCACGGCGCTCACTTCACGGAATCTTCCGGCCGCGACCTTGACAAGCGTGTAAGAGATCAGGCCGAGACTCAGCCCGGTTGCAATGCTGAAAGTCAGCGGCGTCGCGAGCAGGGTGACGAAAGCGGGAATGGCTTCAGTAAAATCGCTCCATTGCACACGGCCGATCGATTCGGTCATGAGCGCGCCGACGAGAATGAGCGCCGGAGCGGTGGCAAACGCCGGAATCGAAGACGCCAGAGGAGCGAAGAACGCCGCAGCCAGGAATAAAGCGGCGACAAGAACATTGCTCAGTCCGGTGCGGGCTCCCGCCGCGACTCCTGCCGCGCTTTCGATATAACTGGTCACCGTCGAAGTTCCTGTAAGCGCGCCGAAAATCGTTCCCACCGCGTCGGAGACGAGCGCCCGCCCAACTCGCGGAATTTTTCCATTCTGCACAAACCCGCCCTGCTCGCAGACTCCGACCAGCGTTCCGATATTGTCGAAAAGATCCACGAACAGAAACACAAAAATGATCTCCAGCAGCCCGAGATGAAGCGCTCCGCGTAAATCGAGTTGCAGCCACGTCGAGGAAGGATTCGGGATCGAAAAAAATGTTCTTGGCCACTTCGTCATGCCGCGCAGTACTCCCAGCCCGGTTGTGGCGAGAATGCCGATGACGATGGCTCCATTCACGCGACGCGCCATGAAGATCAGAATCAGGGCGAGCCCGGCGCACGCCAGCTGCGCTTCGCGGTTCGAGAAACTTCCAAGGCTGACAAACGTTGCCGGATTCGCGACCACCAGTTTCGCGTTACGAAGGCCCACAAACGCGATGAACATCCCGATTCCCCCGGCAGTGGAGTGCTTCAGACAATCCGGGATGCCGTTGACGATCTGTTCGCGCACTCGCGTGACCGTGAGGATCAGAAAGAAAACCCCGGAGAAGAAAATCACGCCCAGCGCGGTGCGCCACGGAACGTGCATCCCGAGGCAGACCGAATAGGTGAAATATGCATTTAGAGACATCCCCGGCGCCAGTGCGATGGGATAATTCGCGTACAGTCCCATCACTAGCGTTGCTGCGGCCGCCGACACGCAGGTCGCGAAGACGACGCCTTCCGTCGGCATGCCCGCCTGCGACAGAATCTGCGGATTCACCACGACGATGTATGCCATGGTGAGGAATGTGCTGAGCCCACCAAGGAGTTCCCGGCGGAGAGTCGTGTGGTTTTCGGTTAGATGGAAGTAGCGCTCGAGCAATATCGGCCCCTTTAGTTCGCTGAGGTGAAACCCGACATTCTACGGCATTGGGGGTGTGAGAGGTGTGCCGAGCGAGGCGACCGATTTCTAGTGAACCGAGCCTGCAGTGGATGGATTGGCGGTCAGTTCATCGCTGCGAATGGATTCGAGATCTCCTGCATGCCGCAGTTCTGGAAATATCCATGCCCACAGCACGATTACGACCAGAGTCCCGATTCCGCCGAGCACCACCGCTGGCACCGTGCCCAACCATTGCGCCGTGAGACCGGATTCGAATTGCCCGAATTCATTCGACGTCCCGATGAAAATCATGTCGACGGCCGTGACGCGGCCGCGCATCTCATCTGGAGTCGCGAGTTGCGTGAGGGTGGCGCGAATGATGACGCTGATCATGTCACTCGCTCCGACTAGCAACAATGCAATCAACGACAGCGTCATGCTGCGCGACAAGCCGAAAATGATGGTAAAGACGCCGAAGCCCGCTACAGCCCACAGTAAGGTGGGCCCGGATTTTCCGCGGAGCGGACGATGCGCCATGAGAACGGCCATCAGCGCGGCCCCGACTCCGGGTGCTGTGCGCAACAGTCCGAGTCCCCACGGGCCCGTATGCAGAATTTCGCGCGCGTACACAGGCAGCAGGGCGACGGCTCCTCCGAGCAACACGGCGAAGAGGTCGAGCGAAATTGCGCCCAGGATCAACTTTCGTGCCCAGATGAAATGCAATCCGGCGAAGACGGTTTTGAAGGTCATTGGCTCGCGTGGCCGAGGCTTGGACTCCGGCTTAATACGAAACGTCGAGATCGTTGCTCCGACGGCGGTGACGAACGCGATTGCGTAAACTGCGGAAGGCCCACGGAACGCAGCGTAGATAATTCCACCCAAGGCCGGGCCGAGGATAGTTGCGGTTTGAAATATGGTGGAATTCCATGCCACTGCGTTGGGAAAATGCTCTCGAGACACAAGTTGCGGCAGGATCGAGCGGCTGGCGGTGCTATTGAACGATCGAACGACTCCAATCAGCACGAGAACGGCGTAGATCGCCTTCATTGTCGGCTGAGTTCTTTGCGACAGAATCAGCAAAAGGGTGAAGCAGACGGCGTATCCTGCATAACAAGCCGAGAGCACGTTCCGGCGCTCATATCGGTCCGAAGCGTGGCCGGAAATAGGGAACAACAGAATCCCGGGCAAGAACTGCGCCAGTCCAACGAGACCCAGATCGAGCGGCTGCTTCGTGATTTCGTAGACCTGCCATCCGACGGCGACCGCCTGCATCTCAACTGCCGCAACGATGAGGAAACGGGCAATCTCGAAAACTACGAATGCGCGATGGGTAAAGGCGGCGCGTCCGGCTCTGGCGTCGTCAATGGCGGGCATGAATCTCTAATTTCGCACAGAAAGCATCGAATCGTCGCTCATGTGATTACCGGAGCGTTCGTAATCCCGGCGGTGCCGAACACCTTTCGATAGCGCTCGATTTCTTCGGGCGGCCCCAGTGCTTTCGCGAAGTTGTCAGAGAGCTTGACTGCGGGCTTTCCTTCAACGGTTGACACTTTGCAGATCAGGCTGATGGGATCGAATCCCGCACCATCATTTGGATTGCAGCCGCGGAAGTCGTTCGTGAGCAAAGTTCCCCAGCCGGCGCTGAACCGGATGCGGCGCTCCGGCGTCCATTTATTCGAATCATAGAAGTCGGCGGAGCTGCGAAAATCGAGCCGCCGAACGTTCTTTCCCAGAATTCCTCCAAAATACGAGTGCAGTCCTAGAATCGCATCTACATCCAGCGTGTCGGAGGCGATGAGAAGCTTTTCCCGCGGATCCCGCCCGAGCTTTTTCAGCCACTCGATGTATTCATCTCCGGCGATATATGGATCTTTGCTGTCGATACGCTGTCCGGTCCAATCCGCAACCCAGTCGGGCGCACCCGCAAGAAACTGCGTCGTGCCAAACGTATCGGGCAACATGACCCGAAGCGCGCCTTCGTAAGTTTGCTGCCAAAGTTCGAGCACGCGGTATTGCGATTCCTTGAGAGCGCAGTCATCCGGAGCAAGGGCAGCCATGACCATGGCAATTTCATGCGCGTTCGTGCCGATCGCCTCCAGATCGTGCTTATGCGCCAAGAAGGCGTTTGACGTTCCTATGAAATTGCTGCCCAGGTTGGTGGCCATGGCGACAACCACATATTCCTGCCAAAGAAAACTGTGTCGCCGGCGCGTGCCGAAGTCGGCGACACTCAATCCGGGCACACCACGCAGGCGCTCAATCTTGCCCCACAATTTGGTTTTTGCCCGTGCATAAAGAACGTCAAGACCAAACTCGCTAAGGGTTTTCAGTTGCGCTCGTGTTTTTAGTTCGTCGAGAATCGCCAGCGCATACAGCTCCCACATGGTCGTCTCGGGCCACCGGCCCTCGAATGAGAGATGTATCTGTCCATCCCGTACGCGCAGCTGATAATCGGAAAGCCGAAAGTCCTGTTCGAGCCACTCGAGGAACGCAGGCTCGAAGATGCCGCGCCGTCCATAGAACGTGTTGCCCGCCAGCCACACGAGTTCCGACTTGCGGAAACGCAACCCTCGCACATGTTGCAGTTGGACCTTCAATTCTTCAATGTGAACCGTTTCGGCAATGCGGACCGCTGGATGCCGGTTGTATAACGCGAAATCGACTCGTGTGTGGGGAAAATGCTTCCAGATGAACTGGAGCATGAGCAGCTTGTAGAAATCGGTGTCCAGCAAAGACCGGATGACTGGATCGAGTTCCCAGTTATGGTTGTGCGCGCGTTCCGCGAGGTTGATGATCATGAGAGGTGAGCGGTCCCTCACTCACAGTCTAGAGGATGAGAGAGGAAAAGCGCGAGGACTGCGCATTTGTCTTTGCGATTTCAGTCGATAAAATCGCTGGATGCAACTCGTGCGTGTTCTGGCGTGGCTGGTCTGTGTCGTATATTCGACGATACCGAGCTTTTGGTTCATGGTGCACCCGCGTGCCCGCGGTTGGCGCGCGGGAAGCTACTCGCCCTTCCGCGTGCTGGTTCCAGCATGGCTCACAATGTGGCTCGGCATGGGCGCGATCACCGGTCCCTGGCGAGCGGTGCAGCTTTACCGAGCCCCATGGCCATGGATTCCTGCTGCGGCATTTTTCTCAATCGGAATCTTTCTCTATGCGCGCGCTGGAACTCATTTCAGCCTTGCCCAACTCGGTGGGCTTCCCGAAGTTCGGAGTGGCCACAAGGATGACCGCCTGATTACAACGGGAATCCGGGCGCGCCTGCGCCATCCCGTCTACTTGGGACACTTGTGCGAAATGCTGGCTTGGAGTATTGGCAGCGGCCTCCTGGTCTGCTGGCTGATGACCGGATTCGCCCTGCTCACCGGAACCGCGATGATTCGCATGGAAGACGATGAATTGGAGGAACGCTTTGGCGAATCGTATCGCGACTATCGCAAGAGCGTTCCTGCGGCACTACCTCGACTCACACGCCGATAGGCGCTTCACTCGGGTTTGGCTGGTGGTTTCAGGCCAAGTACTTCATGACCATTTGCAGATCCTTCCAAGCTTCGCCTTTCTGACGAGGATCGCGAAGAAGGAACGCCGGATGATAGGTGACCGCCAGCTTCGCGCCTTGCCATGATTTCTCTAGATGGCCGCGCATGCCCGAAGGCATGAAGTCGTAGAAGCGGCCGCGCAACTCAGCCATTGACGCGTTCATGGCTAATAGATTCTTCGCGGCCACCGCACCAAGAGCGACAATAACCTTCGGCTGGATTACTGCAATTTGCCGCATCAAGAATGGCGAGCACGTATCGCATTCATCGCGCTCGGGGGTGCGGTTTCCAGGCGGACGGCATTTCACAACATTGGCGATGTATACATCCTCGCGGCGCAAGCCCATAGCCTTGATCATGTTGTTCAGCAGTTGCCCGGCTCGCCCGACGAAAGGTTCGCCCTGAGCGTCTTCATCTGCACCCGGCCCCTCGCCGACGAACATCAGTTCGGCCTGCGGATTTCCAACGCCGAACACGATCTGCTTGCGCCCCTGCTTGTGCAACTTGCAGCGCGTGCAATCCCCGAGATCTTCGCGGATGATTTTCAGCGCGGTTACGGGATCGGTTGACTTCTGTTCTGGCCTGGTTGTGAGAACTTCAAATATGCTTTCTTCGCTGGTGCGTGCTGCAGCAGATGTTCTCGGCATTTCCTCTCGCATTTCTGGCTGGCCAATGAGTGCTCGGTCCGATTGAGACCCGATAGAAGGGTCTTGCAGATTATTGCTTCGAATTTCGCGCCGGTAAAAATCGTAAATCCCAAGCTCGTGGTAGTAGCGAAAGCGCGCAGCGAGGGCAGCACGAAATTTCGGATCCAGAACTGTAGGCATTGGTTTGTTGATTGTAAGGCTGGAATTCGTGAAATCCAAACTGGCTCAGGATTTCGCGGTCAGTTTGCGCTGCTGCCGCAAACGGACAACCTGATCAAGCACTTTCTGCGCGACTTCCAGCTTTGTGGTTTCCGCGACTTCGACGACCGCGTCATGCGTGATGATGGTAACCGCGTTCCGATCGGAGTCGAAGCCTACTCCTTCACGCGAAACATCATTGACGACCACAGCGTCCAGATTTTTTTTCATTAGTTTCTGGCGCGCATTCTCGAGAACGTTTTCCGTCTCCGCGGCGAAGCCTACGATGATCTGCGAAGTCCGCCTCGCAGAAATCTCCTGAAGAATGTCGGGAGTGGGTTCAAGTTCGAGCTGCATTGGGCCCTTGCGTTTGAGCTTTTGCTCCGCAGCCAGTTTCGGACGAAAGTCGGAGACCGCGGCGGTCTTAATGACGATACTTGCCTCGGGTAGAAGCTTGAGCACCGCGTCACGCATCTCTGCTGCGGATTCGATCCAGGTAAGTTCAGCCGCTCCCGGCGGCGTGATCGTGGTCGGTCCGCTGACCAGAAGGACGCGCGCGCCTCGGCGTAGCGTCGCTTCTGCGAGCGCATATCCCATGCGCCCGCTGGAGCGATTCGTCAAATAGCGAACAGGATCGATCTTTTCCCGCGTGGGCCCCGCGGTAATCAGCACAGTCTCGCCTTGCAAATCCTGCGAGCATCCCAGCACTTCCAAAACGGCGGTGGCGATTTTCTCATTTTCCGCGAGACGTCCGGCGCCCACCATGCCGCAGGCAAGGTATCCGAAGCCAGGTTCGACGACCTTCACTCCACGCTTACGCAGGATTTCAAGATTCGCCTGCGTTGCCGTGTGATTCCACATATTCACATTCATTGCAGGAGCGACGACCACTGGCGCTGTCGTCGCGAGATAGAGCGTCGTCAAGAAATCAGTCGCGATCCCCTGCGCGAAGTGGGCAAGAATGTCGGCGGTAGCGGGCGCGACCACAAGCGCGTCAATGGATTGCGCGACCGCAATATGTTCGATAGCAGAATCCAGATTGGGTTCGTTGGTTTCGCCGGGCGAGAACATGCCGGTAATAACTTTCTCTCCGGAAAGGGCAGCGAAGGTGAGAGGACGAATGAATTCCTGGGCGGCTCGCGTCATGATGACCTGCACGCGAACGCCACGGTCCTGCAGTTGGCGCACCAGTTCGGCGGCTTTGTAAGCTGCGATGCCACCGGTCACGCCGAGAGCGATCTTCATATTGTTGATTGATGATTCCTGAGGGCTGCCCGATGCAACTGTGCACCGGCTCGGATCGAAGCAGCCCATCAAAGGAGAACTCAGCAGCTCAGGCTATTCCTGTCCCAACGCTTTGTCGATCGCCTCAGATGCCTGTTCGGCGGCCGTGCGCGTTTCGGGAATTTCCCACTTGACCTTGCCGGCGCGAATTTCATCTTGCGCGATGCGGCAGGGCTTGCGGGAATTGGTGTCGACCACGGGTGGAGCTCCGGACTGGAGCTGCCGCGCGCGCCGCGCTGCGACCAGGATGTACCGGTAGTTGCTATCGAAGCCTTCGATCAACTTCATGCGGACTCTCCCTTGAAAGCAGTGTTGAAGTCCAATCAGTCCCGAGCGTCGAATAAAAGCAAAACTTGAGTAACTTTCCGGCTGCCCCAGTAACACCCCGAAGCCGCTCCTTGAAATGATACCGCGAAAACTAAGATTGTGCCGACGGCGCCAAGGTACGAAAGGACGCAAGAATGGGTTGCACTCTCTGCTTCAGATTTGCCAGACGAAGACGTTCGGCGCGTTGAACGATCGCACGCTCTTTTTCAGAGAGATTCCGATCCTCCCGCTGAAACCGTTCCGACTGAACAATGGCTTCCAGTCTCTCGATGGACTTTTCTAACTGGTCATTGATCAAGACATAGCTGTATCGTTCGTATTCTTCAATCTCGCGGCCTGCCGCATCCAGGCGTCGTCGAATCGTTTCCTCGTCGTTCTCGCCACGTTTTCTCAGACGCCATTCCAGAGTCTTCTTATCGGGAGGCAACACGAAAATGCTGACAGCATCGGGTACCTTTTGATGAATCTGCGCCGCGCCCTGGACGTCGATGTCGAGCAGCAGGTCAGTCCCTTTGCGTTCCGCCTCTGTCAGATATCGGCGTGCAGTGCCGTAGCAGTTTCCGTCGAACTCCGCATGCTCGAGGAATTCATTCAGCTCAACCATGCGCTTGAATTGGTCGCGACTGACGAAGTGATACTGCTTGCCGTTTATTTCGCTGCCTCGTACGGGCCGGGTTGTATAGGAAATGGAGAAGTCGAGGCCGGGAATCGCCTTCAGGATTTCATTGACCAGAGTAGATTTTCCAGAGCCGGATGGCGCTGAGATAATGTAGACGATAGGACGACGGTTCATTCCAGGTTTTGTACCTGCTCGCGTGATTTTTCGATCTCCGCTTTCATCGCCAAACCTGCTTCGGTGATTTTGAGGGCCTCACCCGCCAGACCGGAAGTTTTTGAGAGCAGAGTATTTGCTTCCCGATTCATCTCTTGCAGCAGGAAATCGAGTTTCTTGCCGATCTCGCCGCCCTGGTCGAGCAATCCCAGGAAGTGCTGCACATGAGTCTCAAGCCGCACAATTTCCTCTTGAATATCGCTGCGGTCCACAAGCAATGCGGCCTCCTGCAGCACGCGTTCTTTGTCGACGGGAGCTCCTAATAAATCCTGCAAGCGCGATTGCAGTCTCTCGTTGTAGTTCTGCAAAACGGCACGCCGATGCTGATGCACGCTGCGGCCTGCTTCCAGAAGGTGGGCCATGCGCTCGCGCAGTTCGCGGGAGATGCCGCGTCCTTCCTCTTCGCGCATTTGATTCAATCGCTCCAGAGCGTCGCCCACCTTGGCCATGACGGCCGCTTCCAATTCTTCATTCGCGGCTCCGTTGGCCGAATCGAGTGCCCCCGGGATGCGTAAGACCGCGTTCAGATCGGGGTCTGCGTGGAGTGAGAATTCCGCAGCGGCGGCGCGGAAGGCAGCAATGTATCCGCCGACGATTTCGCGATTCAAAGAGAACGTCTCGTTATTCGAGCGTTCCAGGCTCAGCGTGACCTCGACGTGGCCGCGCGCCATCTTGTCTTTCAGCAGGCGCCGAAGTTGCATCTCGAGGGAATCGGTGCCGGAAGGAAGCCGAAAATGCAGATCGAGAAAACGATGATTCACCGACTTGAGCGCAAGCGCGAAGGCAAGACGACTGTTACTACCAACGCCATTCCCAGAGCGTGTGATCTCGCCTGTTACCTGGGCAAAGCCGGTCATTGAGCGTATGGGCATATTGAAGTTCAGGATTCCGACACCATGCTGGGCATTTCCATGTTAGCGAACTGCAATTCATACAATCGCCGGTAAGTACCCAGATGTTGCATCAGTTCCTCGTGCGTGCCAATTTCAGAAATCGCGCCGCTATCGATAACGACGATCCGGTCGGCCCGCCGAATCGTGGAGAGGCGGTGTGCAATGACGAAAACGGTCCGCCCCGACATGAGATTATGCAATGCCGACTGCACCAGTGACTCGGATTCGCTGTCGAGCGCCGACGTGGCCTCGTCCAGAATCAGAATTGGCGCGTTTTTGAGCAAAGCACGCGCGATGGCAATGCGCTGGCGCTCGCCGCCGGAAAGCCTCACGCCGCGTTCTCCGATGACTGTATCGTATCCCGTCGGCAGGGCCATGATGAAATCGTGAGCCAGTGCGGCGCGGGCCGCGTTCTCGACTTCCTTTTGTGGGACGTGCGGTTGTCCGTAGGCAATATTGTTTCGCACCGTATCGTTGAACAGAAGGGTCTCTTGCGTAACGATACCCACTTGCGCTCGCAAAGATGCGAGAGTCACATCGCGGATATCGTGGCCGTCAATCAGCAAGCGTCCACTACTGACATCAAAAAAACGCGGGATCAAATGGACAAGCGTGCTTTTGCCGGCTCCGCTCGATCCGACGATCGCCAAAACCTCACCCTTTCTTACGTCCAGGCTAATGTCGCGTAGCGCCTCGCGCCCGTTATTGCCATTGTCTTCCGATGAGTAGTGAAAACCGACTTGCTCGAAGCGCACGCTCGAAATAAATGGAGGCAGTAACGCGGCCCTGGGTTTTTCCTTTACGTCGTCCTCCAGATCCATAAAGGTGAAGATTTCAGAGGATGCGCCCAGCGCCTGCTGAAAGTTGTTATTAAAGAGCGCGAACTTGCGAACCGGATTATACAAGCTAAAAACGGCGGTGATGAATGCAACGAAAATGCCTGGCGTCATGTGGCCATGTTTGATCTGTTCACGGCCAAGCAGCAGAAGCAGTGCCACTCCAATCATTCCGAAAATGTCCATCAACGGCGAACTGAGCGCCGCAGCCGCTACCGAGCGCAGGTTGGCGCGGAACAGACGGCGCGCTGCGCTGCGAAACCGGGAGATTTCCCAGTTCTCCATATTGAACGCCTTCACGATGCGGTTGCCCGTGATGGCTTCATGAAGAATGTTTTGGATTTCCGCTAACTTGTCCTGGCCATGACGGGTGGTGTTTCGAACGCGGCTTCCGATCTTCCGCGACGAGTAAATGATGATCGGGACAAACAACAGAAGTACCCACGACAGGCTCTTTCCCAGAACAACCACGACTCCGGCGACGAACACGAAGGTGAAGAACTGCTGAAGGAATTCTGCCAGCACAGACGACATCGCATATTGCACGCGCTCGATATCGTTGACGATCGTGGAAAGCAAGGTTCCGGTGGTGTGACGCGCAAAGAACGACGCGGAACGCCGCAGGATCGCGTTGTAAAGATCGTCGCGCAGATCGGTAATCATGCCGAAGCCGGCGTGGTTGACCAGGTACGTTCCGGTGTAGTCGCACACTCCTTTCAGGATTGTGGAAGCGACCAGAGCGAAGGCAACGATTGTCCAGGCATTGGTGAAATGGGATGGGACGAACTCTTGAAGTGAGACCGCATGATGCGTGCCGGGAATGGTGAACAGCGGAATATCTTTGGACTCACTGGCCGGATTGAGCACCCGGTCGAAGATTGGTCGCACCAGCAAGTACTTGAAGGCATCTAGAGCGCCCACCGCGGCCATTAACAACACGGAAGACAGAATTTGCCACCAGTAGGGAAGCGCATAGCGAATTAGCCGCGTCAGTTGCCGCATGGGGCCCCCGCATGGGATAGGCCGCAATTGCGTGCCGCCGTTTGGCTGCAAGAAGTGTGCAAGCCCTTATTCTACTTGAGTTTTCGATTCCAAAGGAGCTAACGACAGAGGGACATTCAGCGCAAGGAACACCGTGTAGGCCTATTTCGGGTTGTCGCGATGCACCACCTTCATTCGGTATCCGGCCCGCCGCAGTTGTTTGGCGACCTCCTCCGCAATCATCACCGAGCGATGCTGTCCGCCGGTGCATCCGAAGGCAATGGTCAAGTAGCTCTTACCCTCGTGAATGTAGTGAGGCAGGAGATAGATAAGCAGATCCGAGATACGCGATACAAATTCGCGAGTTTGCGGAAACGAGCGAATGTATTTTGCAACTTGCGGGTGGCGTCCAGTTAACCCGCGGAATTCTGGCACGAAATGCGGATTGGGTAGGAAACGAACATCAAACACGAGGTCGGCATCTTCTGGTACGCCATGGCGGAACCCAAAACTCACACAGGAAACGAGGATGCTTTTCTCCGGAGATTTCTCATGAAAAGTCTCGTTGATGTGGGCGCGCAGTTCGTGGACGTTGAACTTCGAAGTGTCGATCACATAGTCGGCGATCCGGCGAATGGAACCGAGATGCTTCCTCTCCGCCTTGAGCGCGGCCTTGACCGGCTCCCCGGTTCCCAGCGGATGCGGACGTCGCGTCTCACTGAAGCGACGCAAGAGCACGGCGTCGTCGGCCTCCATGAACACGACCTTCGTGGGTATCATGCGCCGTACCGACTTCAGAATGCCCGGAAGCTTTTCGAGCTTGGAGCCTTCGCGTACATCCACCACAAGGGCCGTGCGACGGATGTCGCCCGACTGGACGGAAAGCTCGGCAAAGCGGGGAATCAGGTCGACTGGGAGATTATCGACGCAGTAATAACCGAGATCTTCAAATGCCTTCAGCACCGAAGCCTTCCCCGAACCGCTCATGCCGGTGATAATGACCAGCTCTGGCGCGTGCTGCCGGGGTGCATGTGAGGATTTGTGTCCGTGCGCTTTTTTATCCCCAGTTGGTCCTGGGAGCTTTCGGGGAGCCATGACTGGGATAGTAGCATTCCAACGCAGCGGGACACGTCATCGCGGTTGTCGAGTGGGATACCGAGAATATCCCACGCAAAAGCAGAGATAGCGAATCGGATTTGCCGTTGTTTCCCAGCCTAGGGGACGAGTAATCTAGTGCGTCATGAAAAAGTTCGAAGAATTAACGGAACGGGAAGTGCTTGCCTTGGCGATCTCGCTCGAGGAAGAAGATGAGCGGGTGTATGCCGATTTTGCCGAAGGATTGCGGCAGGATTATCCGGCGACCACATCGATATTTGAAGGTATGCGCGAAGAGGAGTCGGAACACCGGCGCCGCCTGATCGAACTTTTTCGAAAGAAATTTGGCGAACACATTCCCTTGATTCGGCGTCAAGATGTGCGCGGTTTCGTCGAGCGGCCCGCGTTGTGGCTGGTGAGGCCGTTGCGCATCGAGGCGGTGCGAAAAGAAGCTTCGACGATGGAAGTTGAGACGCGCCGCTTCTATGAGAAGGCGGCTGCCCGCACGCAAGATGCGAGCATTCGGCAGTTGCTCGACGATCTTGCCACCGAGGAGCGCTCGCACGAAACCCGCGCGCAGGAATTGGATCAGGAAAAGCTCCCTGCCAACGTGAAGGCTGATGAAGAAGTTGCACAGCGGCGCTTGTTCGTGCTGCAGATTGTTCAGCCCGGGCTGGCCGGATTGATGGATGGATCGGTCTCAACGCTCGCACCAGTTTTCGCGGCTGCTCTCGCCACTCAGAAAAGCTGGGATGCGTTTCTGGTGGGGGTGGCGGCGTCGGCGGGCGCAGGCATCAGCATGGGATTCGCAGAAGCACTTTCCGATGACGGAAGCCTGACGGGTCGCGGACATCCATGGGTGCGGGGATTGATCTGCGGCGCGATGACCGCAATTGGCGGCATCGGACATACATTGCCCTTCCTGATCCACGATTTCCGCCTGGCTCTTTGGGCCGCCGCGCTCGTGGTGCTCGTCGAACTTGGCGTCATTACCTGGATTCGCAAACGCTACATGGATACACCCTGGGTGACCGCCGCGCTGCAGGTCGGGCTCGGAGGAGTGCTGGTGTTCATCACCGGCGTGCTGATCGGAAGCTCGTAGAGAACTCGCTGACGTATAGCTGACGGTCCTTTGAAATCTGTAGGTGTGGAAATTGATAGGCAATAGGGGCTATGTAGTCTTTACGCCAGCAAACATCCCAATGATGATCAACGTATCTGCGCCTGCGTGAAACAAAGCCGCCCCCCACAGTGTACCGGTTCTTTGTATGAGATAACCCCAGACGAGCGCAAGAACGAAGGTGATTGCCGCAAACACCACGACATCCGTCGAATAAGTTACGCCAGCGTGGCCCACGCCGAATACGAATGCGGTGAGAAGGTTTGCCAGAGTCGCACCCAGAAGTGGTTCAAATTTTCTCAGGAAAAGCGCTCGGAACATCAACTCCTCAAGGAATCCATTGGCAAGAACGAAACTAAGGATCCAGGGCAGCCAGCCGAAAATTCGACGATTATCGATACCGATGCCGTGAGCTTCAACGACGGCAAAGGCCGCCATCAGCGCAAACCCGGCAACCCCGATTATGAGTGATACCCATGGCCTCGTCCCTTTTCGCAGGTAAATGGAATCAAAATCAATCCGGAACAGTTTGCCGAGAACAACGACTGTAAGCAGCAAGATGAGGGCATCTGTGACCTTGATGACGGCTCTGCCAGATGGCGCTTTCGCAGCAAAGCCCAGCCACTTCCTCGGAAAATCGTCCAGCAGCCACATCAGTAGGAGGGAGATGGAAACGATGAGGTAGGAGCAGAATGCCGGCCAGTATGCGATGAAGCGCCTGTTCTGGCGAGCTAGGATTGCCAGCGCAGAAAAAAACAAGGGAAGACCGACGAAAGTAATAATCTGAAACCATTTGTCAGCGCTGCCGAACGCGAAGAAGGGAGGTTCGAAAAGGAGCAGACTGCAAACCAAGAAGATAATAAGCGGCAATATTCGGCCGGTGGTCTTGGATTCATGAGCCGCTTCCATCTCGTTCATAAGGCGGTCCTCCGCATGAACTTGCCCAAGTTTAAGGTTGCGTGTCCAGAGGATGCGTGGTCTTCCCGTAGAACTCATTCTGCAACTTCAAGCTGTCATCGTCGGCCTTGACTGCCTTAATCACATTGACCAGAGAGTTCACCCACCAGTTCATTTGATATTCACCGAGTTCCTTGGTCGCCACGGCGCCGTTTCCTGAATAGTGAAAGGGAAAACGGGCATACCACCAGATGCCGGTGTAGACACCTTCGGGCAAATGCTGGCGAGCCTGATCTGCGCCTGACTCCTGATTCGCGCGATCCATGTGTACTAGATCCGGGCGGGTAATCAACATCTTTGAAGTTTCGCTCTCGCCGGCGTGCATGTCGATATTGTCTTTCTTCGCCGGACCACCCTCGTGCGGCGTGCGTTGATCATAGACATAAACGACGTAATCGTGGGGCTTATCGAGTTGGGTCTGCGCGAAATAAGGAAGCAGGCTTTCGTTGCCGCCATGGCCGTTCACGATCAGGACCTTCTTGCAACCGTTCCGCGCCATTTCATCGGTGGTTTCCTGCAAAAGCGCCAACTGCAGGCTGCGGCTATAGGCGATGGTCCCCGGCTCATGCCGCGCTTCGGCGATCTGGCCGAAATAGTATTCCGGAAAGACGACGGCATATTCCTTTTCGGCGGCATGCAGCGCAGCGTAGCGTACATCGAGCAGATCAGTGCCGAGCGGCAGATGTGGGCCGTGTTTTTCGAGGATGCCAAAGGGCAGCAGACATGTACCTTGGGAGCGGTGAATGCCCTCGCGGAAATCCGAAGCAGTGAGTTCTTCCCAGTGCACGGATAATTTTGTTGCTCCGGCATTGTCTTGTGAGCGAGCGGGTTTCGGATTTGTACAGACAAAGAAAATGGACGAGAGAATCAGGCAAACTAGGAATGTGTGACGAATAGGAAGCGTCATCGGAGAGCTCCTCGGCGCGGATTCTATCACCAGAAACTCCCCTATTAAAACGATTTCATAGCCGTAAATTCCGTCGTAAAATCAAAACCGCACCTCTGGTAAAGGCGGCCAGAAGTGGGGCACCCGGTCTTTATAGTTGGTACTATGGCGCTTCGATCAATTCCATCTTTCCGTCGCGTTTGCGATGCAGGACCATCACTTTGCCCTTGGTGTCACGGAAGACAAAAACATCGCGGTCTTTGAAGTGAGCCTCTTTGATGGCTTCTTCGAGCGTCATGGGGCGCATGGCGACGGCTTCGTCAGAGCGGACCAAATGAACTTCCGTCGATTTTGCGACCGCGGGATAGCGGTGCACGAGGACAGGAACGGCGGTTTTCTCGGTCAACCCTACCGCGGTTTGAACCTCTTCATGGGTGGAATGGCCGTTCCATTTCTTATCCTCTTCGGACTTGCGGGCCGAGCGCTTCTTCGATTCCCAGCGGGTCTTGTATTTCACTGCCTGCTTTTCCAGATGGTCGAGAGCTTCGTTAACGGCAATGCTCATGTCTTTCGCCTGGGCGAGGCCCACGAGCGGACCATTACGTGGGCTGATGGTGATTTCGGCTTTATGGCGGTGTTTTTCAACTGCAAGGATGACTTTGGCTTCGAAGCGATCACCCAGGATCTTGCGGATTTTGGCTAAGCCGCTTTCCACTTCTTTGCGGATGGCGGCAGTGACTTCGTAGTGTCTTCCGGTGTATTCCACGTTCATGAGCGCCCCTCCTGAATTTCGTACGTGAGTTAAATCGGGCACTGCATTCATAACGATTTTGTAATTGAGTAATTTTTAAATTTAGTAATTGAAAAGGGGTGGGCAGATGAAAAATTACCAAATTACCCGATTACACAATTACTAAATTATTTCTTGACCCGGCGTTGGTGCGTGCTGGGAATGCGCATGTCTTCGCGGTATTTGGCTACCGTGCGGCGCGTCACCTGAATGCCCTGCGATTGCAGGATGCGGGTGATCTGCTCGTCGGTCAACGGACGGCTGGGATCTTCTTCATCGATGAGCTTTTTCACTCGGCGCTTGAGGATCAGCAGGGAAGTGTTGCCGCCCTCCGGACCCTGCACGCTCTCGCTGAAGAAATATCGCAGCTCGAATACGCCCTGCGGTGTATGGGCGTATTTGTTGGCAACGGCACGGCTTACCGTCGAAGGATGCACGCCGATTTCTTCGGCCACCTCCTTGATCATCATGGGTTTCAGGTGATCGATTCCAAGTTCGAGGAACTCCTGCTGGCGAGCGACGATCGAGTAACAAACCTTGGTGATGGTCTGCTTGCGTTGTTCAATGTTCTTGATGAGCTGAATGGCGCTCTTGTAGCGCTCTTTGACGTAATCGCGGGTGGACTTGTCATTGGAGCCGTCGCGCGTCACGAGTTTTTTGTAAGCCGGATTCAGACGAAGCTGGGGCAAATCCTCGTCGTTCATGATCACCAGCCACTCGTCGCCATGCTTGACGAAGGCAACATCCGGCTCGATCAGGCGAGCGCTGATCTTGTTGTAACGAAGGCCGGGTCGGGGATCGAGCGTGCGAATGTATTCGAACGCGGTCTGTACGGCTTCGATGGGACGGCCGATCGCCTTGGCGATCTCCTTGTGCTGTTTGTTTTGCAGGCCGCGCAGATGCTGGTCGACTACAGAGATGGCGTCCTTGAGCACTTGCCCGGTGCCGTTGCCGTTCTTGTGAGCGGCTAACTGCGCCTCGTGATAACGAAGCTGAGCGAGCAGGCATTCACGAAGGTCGCGGCAACCGACGCCGGGAGGATCCAGCTGCTGCACAACCTGCAAAGCCTCGTGCAGATCGTCCGCGGTGAAGGTTGGTTTGTACAGCGATCCGGAACCGTTATTCGTTTCGGCAGCGAGTGCAGTTGGGGAAGCAGACGGAGAAACTGTTTCGGGCTCGGGAGCAGGAGCAGGCTCTGCAACCATACCTGCATCCATCGCAAGCTCGGCGGGGTCGGCAATGTCAGCCAGTGCGGATTCCGGCAGCTCTGAATCGAGATCCGCCGCATCTTCAGAGATGTTTTCGGTAATCCCCAGCGCCTGCGCTTCGCTGACGATGCTTTTAGCAGTCTCCGCGTCGGCTTCGGGTGACGCAGGAGGTGCAATGCCGAGCAATTCGTTGTCGCTGGCGATCAGATATCCGTCTTCGTTCAGGTTACCGACGATCAGGTCCGCGGCCTCGCGGACTTCAGGGCGCAGGCTCAGGGCGCCAAGCTGCCAACTCAGATGGTCGGTGAGATTCGACGGCTTCGACAGGAAGTTCTCGAACGACGGGCGCTCGATATCTTCCATCTCGCTGTGCGTGCGATATCCGGGATCGAGATAGTCCTGAAAGAATGATCCGAAGTCGATTTCTTCGAACGGATCTTTCTTTTCGACGGCCGTGATCGGATTTTCTTCGGTCGTGGCCGTGGCAGCGCGGTCGCGGTCTTCTTCTTTTTTGCCAACTTCATCGAGCAGGGGAACGGAATCTTCCAGTTCCTCGAGGACCGGATTCTCGACCATCTCAGTGTTGATCATGTCCTTGAGCTCAAGCTTGTTGAGCGCGAGGACAGAAACCATCTGCACCAGGCCAGGTGTGAGGATCTGGCGCTGCGAGAGCTTAACGCTGAGTTTGTGTTGAAGAAGAACCATGTTTCGATGTTTCAGGGTTTCAATGATCTCAAGCTTGAGGTTGTCGCGTTGAAACCTTGCAAACTTGAAACTTTGAAACCTGCTTTTTCACACCAAAGAAAAGCTTTCTCCCAAATAAACTCTTCTTACTTCCGGATCGCCGGCGAGCTGTTCCGGCGGGCCATGACGGAAAATTCGCCCGTCGTCGATGATGTAGGCCCGGTCCGTGACTGAAAGCGTCTCGCGGACGTTATGATCCGTAATCAGCACGCCGATCCCGCTGGCGCGCAGGCTGCTGATGATTTTCTGCAGGTCGAGCACGGCGATGGGATCGATCCCGGAAAACGGCTCGTCGAGCAGGATGAATGTCGGGTTGATGCACAGGCAGCGGGCGATCTCCACGCGCCGGCGCTCACCGCCGGACAATGCGTAGCCGCGGTTCTCGCGTATATGTTCCAGTCCCAGTTCGTCAATCAGCTTTTCCATCCTCTCGCGGCGCTCGTGCCAGGAAATCGGCTGTGCTTCGAGAACAGCCAGGATGTTCTCTTCCACGGTCAATTTGCGAAAAACGGAAGCTTCTTGTGGGAGATAGCTGATGCCATACTGACGCGCCCGCAGATACATGGGGACGTCCGTGATGTCCTGACCGTCATACAACACGCGGCCAGTATCAGGAGGGATCAAACCTACGATGGCGTAGAATGTTGTGGTCTTGCCCGCACCGTTAGGTCCAAGCAAGCCAACAACTTCGCCCTGTTCGACAGACAGGCTGACCCCATTTACAACGCGGCGTCTACGATAAGATTTGCCGATTTCTTCGGTGGCCAACGTATGCATTTAGCTTGCCACTCGTCTGAGAATTATCTGGCCACTCGCGTTTGAGTTACCACAGGTGCGTTCGCTTCGCCTTCTACGATCACCCTATCATCCGTCCTAAAGAAAGTCAACGAAACCCCGGTAATCTTGCCCTGTTCGGCATCAAAAATGCTAGGCGGACCGCCCGTCAAAACGAACTTGTCTTCGGAGGCTATATAAACGAGCTTTTGCCCGACCGCTTTGCGACCTGGCTCCTGCACGACCACGTCGCCTTCGGCCACCATATGGTCCAGCTGACTCGGACCCGCCAGAGTTTTGGTGCTCGCGGACTGGCTTCTGGGTACAAGGAAAGCGTCGGCGGTCTCCGCAGTCGCCGTGTAGTTGTCACTTTTCGCGATTACTCCGCCTTCGTAGTGAATTTTGCGCTCCGCATCGGCGTAGGTCAGTTTCTTTGCAGTAATGACAATCGGAGCAGATCCTGGGGAAACTGCCTTCGCTCTCCCTGACGAGGTAGGGGGCGTCGCGGCTTGATCGGCTGGCTTCGCAGTCTGGGCGAGAATTGTGTGAACCGGCTGTAATTCGTTTCCCTGCGCGACAACGAAACGCCGATCGCGATCAAACTGAATCGATGGCGCTTCCACAATGTTGGCATCTTGCCACAGCCGGGCATTGCCGGTATAAAGTGCGACCGCAGTCGAGTTGTGAGCGGTCATCGTATGGGCAGTGACATGAATCGGCGATGATGAGGCTAACAACGCGCCGTTAGGCTGTTCTTTCAGATCGCTATAGGTACTTTTGACATCACCTTCCGCGAAGGCGTCCCCCGAGGCCCGGTTCATCCGAATAACGTTGGCAGTCGTTTCCATTCCTCCATTCGTCACGCGCGGATTTCCCGAAAGCACCAACATTTGGTCAGCAGGGGTATACCTTGCGGAGTTGGCCCAGGCTCGTGTTTGCTTGTCGGAGGGCTGCGCGTCAGAGTAGAAGACGTTCCCTCGCTGAGTGATCGATTCAATGCCGCCTTGCGGCAGGAGAGCGGCGTCTACCATGTCGCTTGTGCTGGTTCGATCAGGCTCGCCGGGGTTTGAGTTGACGATGCGTGCATCCGGAGCGCCATGGACACTGGCCAGGCGGTTGCTGCCGTCCTGCACCGTGAATTTTGCCTCAAACTTGCCTGCGGTGACCGTGGTGTGCTGTCCCCCCGTGCTCGGATTGGCGTTGGGAACGCTGGAGACTTCAATCCGCGCGGCTCCCGAAGTCACGGCTTTATCGAGCAGATGCCCCTGCAGAACGGTGAAGTCGATCACAGGAGCCGTGACCACGAAATTCTGGGGTGAAGAGCCCATCCCCGACTTGCCCGTGCCGGATTTCTCGAAAGCAGACTTATCCGAACCGGATTGGTCCGAACCAGACGATTGCTGCGTCAAACGAGCTCCGTCGAGGGCATGCACCTGCTGCAATTCATTCTGACCGGAATAGTCGAGGACTACGCGTCCGGCATCGCCCTGTATGGGCTGCGGCCCCATCTGTTCGAGGTGAACGTTTCCGGTCAGAATAGCGGTACGCAGCAAATTGTGAGTTTCAGTGAGCAGGAACTCGGCATTATCGGATCGGCCGTGGACTTCCCCGGAGGCTCTTCCTGAGTCTGCCTCAGCCTTTCGCGACATCTTCGTGTCGGTTTGAACGTTTCCGGTGGCCACCACTCGCTGCACGTCGTTTTCCGCGCTGAGAAAGAACGTTGCCTGGTCGGCGGTAACGGTTCCACTTTCGCGTCTTAGCTCCGGATGGTCGAGCACGATCACGTGCGGATCGTTCGTGATCACACCATGTGCAGCGTCGATGACCGCGACGTCCGGAACGCCGGTCAAAATGTGAATCTGCGAAGAGAGCATCAGCTCATTTTTCTTGCCGGCGTAGTGAATACCAACGGCGGATCCTCTTGCCTGCGGAGTGCTGAAATCCACGCGGGCGTTCGTCCAGGCGTTTCCACTATCTTTGTTAAAAACCAGATCGCGCGTCTTCAGATGAATTGGGTTCTTGATTTCCTTTGGCGTGGACTGGTCCGGGCTGGATTCTCCCGAAGGATTCGAGACCAGGTCGATCTGAACTTCACCTTTGGCGGAAATGTCCCCGGTCTGCTGGTTATAGCTGAAGTCATCGCCATAAATCTGGTCATAGCGGCTGGAATCCCGCCCATAGAGAATGATGCTCACATTGTGCAGTTCGGCAATGCCATTAAGCTTGAATTGCTTGACCTCGCTGGCATGGACAGTGAATAGCGTGCGGTCCCCTTTGGAGTTGGAAAACTCGAAGCCGTTAGCCGTCTGCTTAATCTCGTAAGGCAGTTTGAAGGGAACTTCCTTGCGGGCATCGCGCGTCTGCAGCCGGGCGTAGAAATACATCGCAGCGACCACGACACTGAATAGCACCGCAGTCGCCGCCAGCAGGCGTCGCAAATGATAGACCGGGAGCGGCATCTGCGATCAGTGTAAAGCAAGCCCCGATTTGCATCACCTGAGCGGCTTGAAATCGCGCAAGGCGAGTTCCAGGCCACCATATTCTGGATGGTCGTTGTGCCCGATCGAGAAGGCGATATCGATGGCGTCACCCGCCAGGAGCGGCTTCTGCGAAAGACGCTCCGCCATGTGCCATCCGAGCGCGTCGAAGGTGATTCTCAGGCCATTTCTCGGCGTCCCGTTCTCAGTTTGTACTGGGACCTCAGCAACGGCAGCCGCACGTTCGGCTCGTTTGATAGCCGCCCCGTCCGGATGACAACGAGGGGCCGCGAGAATGGCCGCTGGGGATAATTTGTCGGCATCGTCTGAACCGTCGCTGGGTCCCGTTGTCGCGCGCGAGTTACCTTGCCGCAGTTTCAGCTTGATATGTTTCTCCTTGAGAATGCGCGGCGGTGCCGTCAACTCAACACTGCGCGTCGAGAAGACTGGCTCAGGATTGCCCACGCCGTAGGGTTCGAGCTGTTCGAGGGCGCGGAAGAGTTGCGGCGTGACATTGCTGAGAGTCAATTCCGCATCGAGATCAAGCACCGGATCGAAATCGGCAAGCGTGAGCCGGTTTCGGGCGAAAGCATCAAGACGCGACCGCAACTCGGCAACATTGGCAGCGGGCATGGCGAATCCGCACGCGTGCGAATGGCCTCCGTAGCGCGTGAACAATTCACGACAGGACTCGATCGCTTCAAGCAGATGAAATGCGCGAATTGAGCGCCCCGAACCGAACGCTTCATCGCCCTCGCGCGAGATCACGATGGCAGGCCGGTTGTAGCGCTCGACGATCCGCGTAGCAGTAATTCCAATGACGCCGCGATGCCAGGAATCGCCATCGATCACGATGCAATACGCATCGCACAGGCCGGGATCTCCGGCGAAACGTTCTTCGGCTGCTTTCAGGATGCGGAGTTCTTCTTCCTGGCGGTCGGTATTCAGGCGATCGAGCTTGGCGGCAAGTTCGCGGGCGCGGTCGTTATCCTTGACGCTGAAAAGCTCAATCACGTCGCGAGCGATATCCATGCGGCCCGCTGCATTAATGCGTGGAGCGATGCGGAACCCCACTTCGCCGGAAGTTGGCGGGTGATTCGCCGAGACCTGCGCCACTTCGAGGAGTGCCTTCAGGCCGGGATTCACTGCTTTGCGGAGTGCATCGAGCCCCAAAGATGCGAAGACGCGATTCTCGCCAGTGAGTGGCACGGCGTCGGCCACAGTTGCGATCGCGACCACTTTCATAAACGACCGCAATAACTTGTTCTGGTCTTTGTTATGGAGCCGCCGGGACATCAATCCCTGGGCCAGTTTGAAAGCAACTCCCGCCCCGCACAACTGCTTGTAGGGATAACCGCAGCCATGCTGATTCGGATTGATCACGGCCAACGCTCGCGGAACGCCATCGGGTCCGGGCAAGTGGTGATCGGTAACAATCAAATCAACGCCGACTCGGTGAGCCGTTTCGGCAGGCGCGAAGGCGCGAATGCCCATGTCCACGCTGATGATGAGGCGAATGCCTGCGGCTGCGGCGCGTTCGATTACATCGTCGCGCATGTCGTAGCCTTCTCGGATGCGGTGAGGAACGTGAAAATCGGCAGTGCCTCCGCAGAGTTCGATCGCAGTTTTCAGGATGATGACGGCCATCGTGCCGTCCACGTCGTAGTCACCATAGATGAGGATCGGTTCTTTGCGTTCGATCGCGGCATCGAGGCGGTCCACGGCGGATTGAAGACCGAGCATCTGATCGGGAGAATGAAGGTGATCAACTGAAGGCTCGAGAAATCGTAGGGCGGAATCTCCATCACGAATGCCGCGGTTTACCAACAGCGTAGCCAGAACGCGAGCATTGGCGCGATATCTCGGATCGGTAGCCAGCGCCGAGGCGAGAGAGTTCGCCACGTCTTTCGGACCAGCCTTTAAAATCCACTGCATGGGAACGGAAGTCAGTTTACTCCAGGGATCACTGGGAATCGGAAGAAGTAATCGTTGGGCGACGCCCGGCGGCCATCAGTCGGGCTATGTATTGTCGTCTTCCTGGTCGGGCTCATCCATGGTGATGCCGCCAAACTCATCGGAAACTTCGAGCAGGCGCTGATAACGCTCATACCATTCGGTCGAAATCTCGCAGAGAAACATCGATCCTTGATAGGCCCAGCCCAGTTGCAGGTAGCCGATTTTGCCAACGTAGGCGCGCAGCCAGCGCGCATCTTCCACGTCGTCGCCGTCGCTGAATTCAGAGTTGGCGAGACGTTCGACCATCTCGTCGAGTTCGGGTCGCTCCAGCGTCCAGGAATGCATGGTCAGAAATGGAGTTACGGCGGATTTTGCCAGCTCAACGAAGTCCTTCCAGCCGTCCGGATTATCGCCCATCTCCCACATGACGCACTGCACTTCTTCGTAGTCCACAAAGCCATGAAAACGGCGCATGCCATGGCCTTCAATGAAGGCAATCATGTCGTCTTTGATGGTGGAAAGGTCGTCTGGAATGGGTGACATATCAGCTAGCAGCGCGAACTTTTATTGTATGCCGTTTGTTCCGAGACTGCCAACGTAAGGCCCAAGAAAACTCAGGGCTTGGACGGAGGAGCCGTCATTAACGCGATGAACATGCGGTAGAACTTGTCCAGATTGAGATCCATTTGAATCTCGACCGGCCGTGCCGCCCTACTGAGCTTTGCATCGGTGTCCCAGGTCAACGTGTTGCCGTAAGACGCACCGTGATCAACCTCGACGCTCATCAAGCGCGTTTCCGATTTCGTAATGATGCTGGGATCAATCCAAGCCTCAGCGGCAAGTTCGTCCCACATGATATCGGCTCCGGGCCAGAGCATAGCGAACTTTTCGATGTAATGCGCGAGCGGAGTCCCGCCGGCCGCGATCTGCTTCACCATGGCGGCCGTCATATGAGTCTTTACGGAAATGTCGGTAGGCGTGCAGACAATTTTCTTCCAGGGCGCACGCAACACAATCGCGGCCGCTTCCGGATCGAACCAGAAATTGAATTCGTGGCGCGGATTATTTGTGAATTCAGGATCGTCAGATTGCGGGCTCAGGCTTCCTCCCATGAACACAAGTTCCTGCGCGAGTTCTGGAAAGTGCGGATCGAGCGAAATGGCCAGCGCGAGATTGGTCATCGGTCCGCCCTCGTAGATAGTGACCTCATGCGGATACTTGCGGACCATGCGAATCAGAAAATGCGCGGCATCTTCGTCCAGCGGCTTCGTGGTCGGTTGACCTTCCGGCAGCGGAGGAATAACCGAAGCTTCGTGCCACCAGCGGTCGTCCCAGGCTCCCGCGTAGGCGACCTTGCCGTAAAGCCGCTGCCACTCCTGCGCCTCAGCGTGCGTGCGGAGCAAAGGAAACTCAGCGCCAGGGATGACGGGAATGTCGCTGCGGCCGAGGATTTCCAGAAGGCGCAATGTGTGGGCGACTTCTTCATCGCGCCATTGATCTCCGCTGACCACGGTAATGCCAAGAACTTCGACCTGCGGCGATTGAACGAGCAGTGCCACGGTTTGCATGTTGCTGCCGCCCGGGCCGGAGCAGTCTTCATTGATGATGACTTTCCGGCGTGCCTGGGCGAGGGCAAGAGAGGTTAGCGCGAGGATGAGCGTAAGCTGGGTCGAGATTTTCGAAAAACTGGTCATGAGATTCCATTCATCGAGAACACCGATTACTTACAAAAATATAGGGCAGACCGAAACGGCCTGCCCGAACGTCGAAGCGCTGCAGCTCAGAATTTGAGTTTCAGCGCGAACTGCACCAGCCGCGGATTGTTGACAGTATTATTGATCACGCCAAAACTAGACGGCGTGTTGATATCTTGCATGCCGGAGTCTCCCAAACCGTTCAGGAAAAACTGCGGATGGTTGAAGATGTTGAAGAACTCCGCTCGGAACTGCAGCCCCATGCCCTCGCGGAAAGGCAGCGCAAAGTCCTTAATCACCGAGAAATCTGTGTTCACGAAGCGCGGCCCGTAGACGGGAGCACGAGCAGCCGTGCCGAGTTCCCCGGCTGGCGCTTTCACGAATGCGCAAGGATTGAACCAGTTCGCCTGGGTGTGAATTTTCGCCGGAGCGACGCAGCCTGGATTGCCTGCAATGGGCCCTGCCTGATTCGGATTGCCTACTTGGTCCGGACGTTGCAGCGTGAAACCGTTGTAGGAGAAGTACGTACCGGACTCATCCGCGCTATCCACCACATACAGCGGGAATCCTGAGGTCGCGCGCTCGATCACATTCAGTTGCCAATTGCCCAGGGCCGTATTTGCGGCACTACCCCAGTTGCTGCCGAAAGCCTTGCCTTTGCCGAACGGCAGGTCGTAAATAACGCTCGCGGTAAAGCTGTCGTTCAGGTTTAACTCCGACAAGCCCCAGTCCAGTTTTGCGGTTCCAGGCAGGGGGTAGTACAAAGCACCGGGAGGAGTGCCTAAGCCATCCGGCATACCCGAATCGAAGGTGCGGGAATAGGTGTAGCCAAGCAAAGCGTAGAGACCGTGGCGTGCACTCTTTGTCTCCGCCTTGACCTGTAGAGAATCGTAACGTGCTGCGCCTATGCTGTTGTTGCTGTCGACAGCTTGGTAAGGCGCGGCATAGGGGAAATCGAATCCGCAGCCAAGTGTGTAACCGGGGGTTCCACAGGCACCCGGCGAATTGAGGTTTTCGTTCAGTTGACTGACCAAGATGTGATGGCTGCGCGACCCTGCATAACCTACCGTTAACACTACATCGCCCGGCATCTGGTGTTCGACATTCAGATTGAATTGCTGAATTTGGCCCTGCTTGAAATTCAGGTTCGCCGATTGAATGCTTCCGGTATAGCAGGTCGGGTTCACAGGCCCCGTAAGAATGCCTGCGGGCGGACAGGCCGGATTCGATGGCGTCGCTTGCTGGAAGCCATAAGACAGACCACACTGCGGCAGTCCCGGAGTCGCGCACAGTCCCGTTGATAGGAAGAACGGGTTCAACAAGACATTAGGAAAGCTGTCCGGATCAATCTCGGCGTAATACGGTGGATTCTGCCACAGTCCTTGTCCACCCTGGTTCCATGCGGAATCATGGAAAATGCCGTATCCACCACGGACCACGGTCTTGTCGCTGCTCGTTGGCTTCCAGGCGAATCCAATACGTGGTTCCAACGCGGTCTTGTCGAATTGCAACCCTGCAGCGCCGTTCGAGGCGATGCAAGTCGTGCAAGCACTCAGCGTGGGGCTGCCCTTCGGCACATACCACATGAGATTGGCGATATTGAAATTCGCCATGCGATTTTCAACTTCCGTTTCAGGCGTCGCCAGCGCCCAGGCAAATCCGAGGTTCACAGTTAGATTGTTGGTGACTCTCCAATCATCCTGAACAAACGGACGGAAAAGTTTCCAGCGTCGCCCGGTGGTAGCGCCTAGAAAGGTCTGATCGTGCGCTGCGAAGATCCCCATGCTTCCCAGCAGCAGGTCGGCAATGTCATCGCCCGTTGCCGTACCCGACTCGACCACATAACCATCCTGGAACGAGTTGTTTCTTACATTCATCTCTTCGGCGCGATACGTCAGGCCAACGCTAATGTTGTGCTTTCCGCGAATCAAATCGAGCTTGTCACCGACCGAGTAGACGTTTGTTCCACCCTGATAAGGGGCATAACCACGATCGCCAAAGGAGAAATAACTCGACATCTGGAAAGATGTCAGGCCGCAGCTCTCACAATCCTTATTCGTCTGATTGATGCTTGCTGGGTAACCAGTGAGGCCGTCGCAGGCAGCCCCAAGATCGGAGCCGAGAATGCCAAATTGCGCTCCTAAACATGTCCCGGTTGCATAGGAAAGGATGTGATTGAAAATCCGGTTATATCCGGCCGTGAACTGATTGATCATGTTGGGCGAGAACACGTGAGTTTCTGTCACCACCGCATTTCGCCCGTGATTGTTGATGTACTGATTGCTGCCGAATGCGTTGGCCTCTGAGTAAGTCGGCGATCCGCCGGGAACGAAATTGGTCGCCTGGTCGTAGCTGAAGCGCCCGAAAATAGAGTCCTTGTTCGAGAAATTGTGGTCAACGCGGATGTCCCAGGTCCCTTCGTTCAATTTCCTCACCGGCAAGTTCGCGTAATTGAAACCCGCTGCTCCCAGCGCGTTAGGTGTGGGGTAGACCGGGTAGGAGAGCATTGTCGCAGCAATCGGATTCACTAGAGCACCGGGTACGACATTGCAGGATGTGCCTCCGGTTTGCACCCCCGCGACTGGCGTTACTGCCGTTCCATTGCTGTTGCACTGAAAAGGGGTGAAGCCGTTGTAGGGATTGACAAGGTCGCCAAAACCGTCCGCGTTTGTATTCCCGTTAAAGGTTCCAGGGCGTGGCTGGCCCGAAGGATCAAGCGCGAAATTGTAATCACCTGCAGCGTCGAAGGGAGTCGTCATCGCAGTGGTTGGCACATATCCCGTGAACGGCACGCCTTCCCGCTGCATTTTGGCTTGATAATCAAAAAAGAAGAATGTTTTGTCCTTCTTGATCGGACCGCCGAGCGATCCGCCGAACTGATTCAGATTGAACTTCTGCTGTGTGTGCGTGAAGTAGTTATCCGCGTCGAGATCTGTGTTGCGGAAGAACTCGAACAAAGATCCGTGGAATTGGTTCGATCCCGACTTGGTCGTGACCAGCACGGTCGGACCCGCGCGCTCGCCGTATTCGGCGGAATAGTTGTAGGTCAGGACCTTGAATTCCTGGATGTCGTCGATATCCGGGAAAATCGCGATGCCACCCTCGTCCAATTGATTGTTGTCGTTGCCGTCGAGGAGCCAATCCGTCTCCTGCTCGCGGGAGCCGCCGACTGAGAGCGAGAACGAACCACGGGTTGCGGCTTCGCTGCTGGCTGCGTTGGTAAAGAAGCTCACCGGACTAGTGGCAGCAGTAGTACCCGGAGTGAGCGTGGCGAGTTGTACGAAGTTTCGTCCATTTAAAGGCAGATCGGCGACTTGTTCTGAGGTGATGACCTGGCCGAGAGTTGGGTTCGTCGTTTCAACGGCTACTACCGTCGCATTGACTTCGACGCTGGTGCTGACAGATGCGGGCTGAAGGGTAAAGTCGAGTTCGCGTTGTTCGTCGACCTGCAGGCGAATGTCTTTCTGCTCGGCTGGCGCGAAGCCCGGGGCTTCGACGTGAACGGTGTAGAAGGCGACGGGCAGCAACGGAATGGTGTAGTGGCCGGAGGCGTCCGTTTTGACTTCGCGGGTCAAGCCGGTGGCTTGCGAAGTGAGCTTTACGTCGGCTCCGGCAATGACCGCGCCGGCCTTGTCAGACACTGTGCCGGAAAAGCTACCGTTGGCTTGTCCGTAAAGGCGAGTACTCAGCGAAGACGTTAACAGAACCAGAATGAACCCGCACAGCGCCGTTTTCCTCGACATTGGCTCTTGCCCCTTTCACTTTCCGGTCCGAAGGTGGACCAGCAACCACGCGCCGCGCATAATTGGCGCAAAGAAAAAGACCCTCCCTACCTACATGAAGCGGGAGGTTCTTTGGTGTTGTGACCGCAAGAGCGGCTTTATAAATTGCGACATAGCGGTAAGTCAAGATTTTTCGAGTGAAAAGGAGTAGCCCGGGACGTGTTTTCCGCTTGTTATGTGTGGAAATCCGCTTCTGCAACGCACCGATCTATGAGCGCTTTGCCCACTCGGCGTCGAAACGAGTACGGTCGTAAAACGACTTCTGTGTGCCGACTCCAGTCGTGGAGAGTCCTGCGTATAGATTCGCCATGCGGACAGCTTCTTTTTCGCCTACTCCTTCGCCTAGAAAAACGGCGAAACTGCCTATAAACGCGTCTCCTGCGCCAGTGCTGTCGATACTTTTCACTTGATAAGGGGCGATATGTTCGTAGCCTCCGCTGCCGGCTAAAAGCGAGCCTTTGGCTCCGAGCGTCAGGATCGCGCGCCGAATGCCGCCATCGAGCAGCCTTCGCGCACACCTCTCCGCGTCAGCAATGCTTTTCACTGGAATGCCCGTGATCGTTTCGGCTTCGCTTTCGTTGGGAACGAAATAATTCAGATCTCGGAGTTTGCTCATATCGATTGGTTGTGCCGGGGCAGGATTGACGATGCACCGGATTCCATTCTTGTGAGCGAACGCGACCGTATAGTAGACGGTTTCGATGGGAATCTCGAATTGCAGAACGATGCAATCCGCGGACTTCAGCGTTTCCTCAGCGTCGTCGATGTCACTGCGCCGGAGAGTATCATTCGCACCTTTTACCACCAGAATGCGGTTCTGGCCGCTGGGTTCCACAAAAATCGGGGCAACGCCGGTCGATCCTTCCACCTGCTTCACATGTGTGGGATCGATGCCTTGTTTGCGAAAATTCTCAATAGTTGCCGGGCCGAACAGATCGCTGCCCACATGGGCGACCATGAAAACTTCGGCCCCGCAAAGACGCGCGGCGACGGCCTGATTCGCGCCCTTGCCGCCGAAACCTAAATCGAAGTGCTGGCCGAAGATGGTTTCGCCGGGTTTGGGAAACTGCTCTGTGAAGGTGGTGAGATCGATGTTTGCACTGCCAACGACTGCGATGCGTGGCCGCTTCGCCATAAGTCCGATTCCCCGCAAGAAATGAAGAAGGCCGAGTCTAGTGACAGTGGTTTCGGATGTCAAACTTGGGCAAGTGGCCGCAACGCAGTTCAGCCTCCTCCCGAGATGTCATCCCGAAGGCTCACGCTTTTGCCAGCAGGCCGAGGAATCTCGCGCGCAGTGAATGTCGATCCGCGCGAGATTTCTTCCTCCGTCTGAGGACGACTCTGTTCGGGATGACCCATCGAAGCGAAAATACGCGACTTTCATAACTAATCTGCTTCAATTCGTACTGAGAAGTTCTGCTATAGTTTCCTCACTCTGGAGGTCCCATGCCTCGTACTGTCCGATGCGCCCTCATTCAAGCCAGCAATGCCATTCCGACTGATCGCCCTCTGGAGCAGATCCGCAAGGCGATGATTGACAAGCATATAAAGCTCATCGATCAGGCGGCCAAGAAAAAGGCGCAGATTCTCTGCTTGCAGGAGCTTTTTTATGGGCCCTATTTCTGTGCGGAACAGAATGTCCGCTGGTACGAGTTGACCGAACCCGTGCCTGACGGACCAACCACGAAACTGATGCAAAAAATTGCGGCAAAGCACCGCCTGGTCATCGTCGTTCCTGTGTACGAAGAGCAGATGCCGGGTGTGTACTTCAACACCGCTGCGGTCATCGATTCGGACGGACGTTATCTCGGGAAATATCGCAAGCACCATATCCCGCACTGCCATCCCGGATTCTGGGAGAAGTTTTATTTCACTCCCGGCGATCTGGGTTACCCAGTGTTTGAAACGAAATATGCGAAGGTGGGAGTTTATATCTGCTACGACCGCCATTTTCCTGAAGGTGCCCGTATTCTGGGACTGAACGGGGCCGAAATCGTGTTTAATCCTTCCGCAACGGTTGCAGGCCTTTCCGAATATCTCTGGGAGCTCGAGCAGCCGGCACATGCCGTGGCCAATGGATATTTCGTCGGCGCAATTAATCGCGTCGGGACTGAGAAGCCGTGGAGCATCGGCGAGTTTTATGGCAAGAGTTATTTCTGCAATCCGCGCGGGAAGATCATCGCCCAGGCAAGCCGCGACAAAGATGAGGTCGTGGTTGCCGATCTTGATCTCGACATGATTGCGGAAGTACGTAAAGTGTGGCAGTTCTTCCGCGATCGCCGGCCGGAGAGCTACGGTCCATTGACGGCGCAGAGCGTGGCTTCTGCAGCTGCGGACTAGAGCGGCCTCCATAAATTCTTGCATGCAGATCACTCCCCGGATCGAATCAAGTCCTCTCTATAACGAAGATCTCGCGCCTGCCAGCGCCCAGCAGCGTCACTGGGGAACCTACAACTTCGCTGCTCTGTGGGTTTCGATGTCGGTCAACATCCTGACCTACATGTTGGCTGCCAGCCTGATTCAGGGCGGAATGAATTGGAAGCAGGCTGTTGTCACGATTTTTCTCGGGAACGTCATCGTGCTCGTTCCCATGCTGCTCAATTCCCATCCCGGGGCGAAGTATGGCATCCCATTTCCAGTTCTGGCACGTGCATCATTCGGCGTACTCGGCGCCAACGTTGCCGCCGTCCTGCGCGCGCTTGTGGCCTGCGGATGGTTCGGCATCCAGGCCTGGATCGGCGGAGAGGCGGTCAGCACTTTGCTGGCAACGTTGTTTCCCGCATGGCGTAACTTCCCTCACGGAACGGCCATCTGCTTTTTCATTTTCTGGCTGCTGAATCTCTGGATCGTGCTCGAGGGAATGGAATACATCCGCATCCTGCAAGGCATCAGCGCCCCTATTCTGCTAGGAGTCGGTTTACTTCTGCTTGGATGGGCGTACCACGCGGCCGGTGGATTCGGTCCGATGTTTTCCGTGCCCTCGCGTTTTGCAAATTTTTCGGACTTCCTGAAATTCCTGATTCCAGCACTAAATGGAACGGTCGGCTTCTGGGCGTCCGTTTCGCTGAACATCCCCGACTTCACGCGCTTCGCCCGCAACCAACGGGAGCAGATGATCGGCCAAGCTCTCGCGCTCCCGGCCACCATGACCTTGTACGCATTCGTGGGAATCGTGGTCACGTCGGCCACGGTGGTTATATACGGCACCGCGATCTGGAATCCAGTGCAGTTGCTCAGCCGCTTTCATTCACCCATAGCGGTGGTCATCTCGTTGATCGGGATCTTGCTCGCGACTCTCAACGTCAACATTGGTGCCAATGTCGTTTCGCCCGCCAACGACTTTTCGAACCTTTGGCCCCATCGCATCAGCTTTCGCACGGGCGGCGTGATCACCTGTTTTATGGGAATCGCCCTTATGCCATGGAAGCTGCTTTCGAGCTACAGCGCCTTCATCATGGGCTGGCTTGGCGGGTATGCGGCGTTTCTCGGACCGGTGGCAGGCATCTTGATCTGCGATTATTTCCTGATCCGCAAGCGCCTGCTCGTGCTTGAAGATTTATATCTGCGCAACGGCGCCTACGAATATTCGCGTGGGTTTAATTGGCGCGCCGTGTTTGCCTTGGTTCTCGGCGCAGGTACCGCGCTCGCCGGGCTGGCAATTCCGGACCTGCACTTCCTGTACGATTATTCCTGGTTCGTCGGCTTCCTGATTTCTTTCACGTCGTATTACGCGATGATGCGCAGCGTAAGCGTGAAAGCGAGCGGACTGGTTTCTTCCTTCGAGCCGGAGAACTAATTCTTCGTTCGCTTCAGAAATTCCGGAAGAACGTCTCGCTGATAAACGTCCAGAGTTTGTTCCTCATCCCCGCACATCAGATAGATATTGAATTGCGTCACGCCCACATCGGCGAGCTCTCGCAATTTTTTTCGATGAGCTTCAGCCGGCCCGATCAGGCAGAAACGATCGATTACTTCATCCGAAACGAAATCCGCGTTATCGCTGCCAACCTCGCAGTGATGCTGGTAATCGTAGTGACCACGCTCCTCGACATAAGACGTAAGCGCGGGCGGCAAATCTTCCGGCTTGTACTGCCGAATAAGGTCCATGACGTGATTAGAGACAAGAGCCGGGAACCAGCGCACCCGCTCGCGTGCAACCTTCAGATCATTCGAGACCCACACCGGAGCAGCCGACATGACCTCAATCTTGCTCGCGTCACGCCCCGCTGCTTTCGCACCTTCTTTCACGAACCGCAAGCACCAATCGATGAGCGCCGGATCAGCGAATTGTAGAATGATGCCATCCGCCACTTGCCCAGCCATCTGCAAAACCTTGGGGCCATATCCAGCGATCCACACTCGCGGAGGAATTTCCGCCCACGTCAACCGCGTTGGCTGTCCATCATGCTGCACTTCTTTTCCCGATGTTAAATTGCGAAATTCTTTCACCGCAGCTTCCAGTTGCGACCAGCTCACCGGCTTCTTCCCCATTACTCTGCGAGAGCTATCGCCGCGCCCAATCCCCAGTTCCATGCGTCCACCGGAAATCAGATTGAGCGTGGCGAACAGGCTCGCTGTAACCGTGAGATCGCGCGTTGCCGGATTCGTTACACACGTGCCCAGCCGCATGCGCTGCGTGCTCGTGGCCATCAGCGTGAGCAGCGGGTAAGGATCTTTCCACAGCACGTGCGAGTCGAAGATCCATCCGTATTCGAATCCGGCCTTCTCTGCCTGGAGGGTCAGGCTGACGATGCGGTCGACTGAGATATCCGGTTTGATCGTGATTCCGAAGTGCATGGCTGACCTCTCAGAGGAGTTCGATGCCAAGAATGATGTGAAGAGCTCAAGAATGATGTGAAGAGCTAAAGTCCGGCAGTGTAGCATAAAATTTTCCACCACTAGCGCGAGGAAGGAGAGCTCTATGGCATTCGATTCGATCATTCGCAACGGTTCGGTGGTCACCGCGACTGACACCTACGTCGCCGACGTTGCCGTTAGCAATGGGAAGATCGCCGCCATCGGAGCGAGTCTTCCGATCGAGAACGCATCGAAAATCATCGATGCCACGAACAAGCTGGTTCTTCCCGGCGGCATCGATGTGCACACCCATCTCGACATGCCCTTCGGCGGGACCACCAGCGCTGACGATTTTGAAACTGGAACGCGCGCCGCGGCGTTCGGCGGAACGACTACGCTGATTGATTTTGCAATTCAGTACAAAGGTCAGCCGTTGCGAAAGGCGTTCGACACGTGGATGAGCAAAGCATCAGGCAAAGCCGTATGCGACTACGCCTTCCACTGCATCGTCACCGACATTTCCGGCGGACAGCTCTCGGAGATGAACGATCTCGTGCACGAGGGAGTGACCAGCTTCAAGCTGTTCATGGCCTATCCCGGAGTCTTCATGCTCGATGACGGCAGTATCTTCAAGGCGCTGCAGACGACCTCGAAGAACGGTGGGATGGTTTGCATGCACGCCGAAAACGGCAGCGCGATCGACGTGATCGTGCAGCAAGCGCTAGCGGAAGGGAAAAAGGCGCCAAAATATCACGCCCTCACTCGTCCGACGACTGCCGAAGCCGAAGCAACGTCCCGCGCCATCGCCCTCGCTGAGATGGCCGGAGCTCCAATTTACATCGTGCATTTGAGCTGTAACGACGCACTCGAAAAAGTTCGCGAGGCGCGCGATCGCGGCCTGCCCGTATATGCGGAAACCTGCCCGCAATATCTCTATCTTTCCATTGAGAATTTCGATGCGCCCGGATTCGAAGGAGCGAAGTACGTCTTCACCCCTCCTCTGCGGGAAAAATGGCATCAGGAGAAACTTTGGAATGGATTGAAGTGCGATCACTTGCAGGTTGTCTCGACAGATCACTGCCCGTTCTGCTTCAAAGAGCAGAAAGAATTGGGCCGCGACGACTTCACCAAGATTCCCAACGGCGGGCCGGGCGTGGAGCATCGTATGAGTCTGATTTATTCCGGCGGTGTGGCAAGCGGGCGGTTTAGCGCCAATCGATTTGTGGAATTGGTTTCCACCACGCCGGCGAAGTTATTCGGCCTGTATCCGCGCAAAGGCACAATCGCCGTGGGCAGCGACGCGGACTTAGTCATCTTCGATCCCAAGCGCAAGCACACCATCAGCGCTAAGACCCATCACATGCGGGTAGATTATTCGATGTTTGAAGGCATTGAAGTCACCGGCATGCCCGATGTTGTTCTGTCACGCGGAAAAGCGGTCGTGGAAGGCGACAAATTCCTGGGCCGCGCTGGACAAGGAGAATTTCTGAAGCGCGCCACCTTTGCGCAGGTGAACGGCTAACAACCTACCGGAGCTTTTATTTCAGTGCCCGATAAAGCGCTTGCTTCCATCGATCGTTATCGATCTTCCAGCAGACCTCCGCTTTCTGTCCTTGCAGCGCCACTGACCAGACGTCGCGATTGTGCTGGTCTTCGGCAATATTCAGTCGGTCAACAATAGACATTCCTCGGCCCAGCTCGCTCTGGGTTTCAATTTCCACGTAGTGTTCGCTCCACTCCGTGCCAATGCTCGGATCGAGCGCGAGGCACATGGCAACTGGGTCCGGCAGGCAGATTCCGTCTTCCCCGGTTTGCGTTTTCAACGCGGTACGAGCGTAACTGTTGCACTCAATCGCAAAGCGAGCCAGCGGAGTAGTGAACCCTTCCACCTCGGCGATGTCATTCTGATCGAGCACCGCCCTTCCGCGGCACAGATGCCAGCCGATTAATTCAATGGGAAGTCCGCTATGCATCACAATGCGCGCCGCTTCTGGATCCACCCAGAAGTTATATTCCGCGGCCGGCGTCACGTTTCCCTCACAGCAGGGATTGCCGCCCATGACCACGCAGCGACTCACCTTCTTGACGATGCCCGGCTGTTTCGAAACCGCTGTCGCCACATTTGTAAGCGGTCCCAATGTCACCAGCACCAGACCCGGATTCGCCTCGATGTTCTCGATGATCGCATCGACGGCGTGCTTTGCTGCGGCGGATCGTTTCGGCGCAGCATAACCGTGATCTCCAAGCCCATCGTGCCCGTGAAACCAGGTCGCATCCTGATAAGCACGGATTAACGGCATTGCCGCGCCTGCATAAACCGGTACGTCGCTGCCGCAGAGTTCGACCGTATAGAGAGCGTTGCGCGTCGCTTGCTCGAGAGGCACGTTACCCGCAACCACAGTGATGGCAGTGACCCGAACATCACTCGAGCGCAAAGCCATAATGAGCGCGACCGCGTCATCCGAAGCCGTGTCAGTATCGATAAGGAAGGTGCGACCCACGCGCGAAAGCATAACAGACGCCTTCGTCTTATCTTCATCAAGAATGCTGGTAGCTCTCGCCGCGCTTGCAGACAAGCAGCAAGACGTGTAGAGTTACGCGTTTTCGGGAGGGCCCAATGTTTACACCGCCAACTCTAGCCATCGCGTTACTGATGATGATTACCAGCGCCATCTGCTGGGGATCATGGGCCAATACCTACAAGGGCGTGAAAAATTACAGGTTCGAACTTTTTTATTGGGATTACGCGGTCGGGATCTTCCTAATCTCTCTGATTCTCGCCTTCACCATGGGAAGCACTGGGCACGATGCTTCCAGCTTCATGAACAATGTGCAGTCGGCCGACGCTTCGAACATCGTGTGGACTCTGGTCGGCGGTGCCATCTTCAATCTGGCGAATCTGCTGCTAGTGGCCGCGATTGACATGGCAGGCCTCGCCGTTGCATTTCCTGTATCGATCGGAATTGCCCTCGTTGTGGGTGTAGTACTGAACTACATCCTTCAGCCCAAGGGCAATGGACTTTTCTTGGCTGCAGGTGTCGCCTGCGCCTTCATCGCCGTCGTGTTAGACGGAAGGGCGTTCGGCAGTTTGCCCGGTGGCCACACGGCATCGCGTAAGAGCATCGTGGTCTGCGTCGTGTCCGGCGTGCTCATGGGGTTGTGGAGCCCATTTACCACGTACGGCCTCACCCGTGGCCACGCTCTCACTCCTTATAGTTCGGTTGTCTTCTTGACGCTCGGAGCGCTTCTCTCCTGCTTTGTCTGGAATGTGTATTTCATGAAAAAGCCCTTAGTGGGCGAACCAGTAAGCTTCGGCGGATTTTTTAGTGGTCCGCCGTCCGGGCATTTGCTGGGGCTTGCTGGTGGCGCGATTTGGGGCATTGGGACGGTGTTCTATGCCGTGGCCGGAAGCGCCACATCGTTTGCAATCTCGTACGCGATTGGCCAGTCTGCCCCCATGGTGGCTGCGCTGTGGGGTGTATTCGCATGGAAAGAGTTCGCTGGATCAACATCGCGCGCCAAGATTTATCTGGTGCTGATGTTTATTTTCTATGCGCTCGCGATTCTCCTCGTTGCCCGCGCCAACGGATAGGGTTGTGTGGGACCGATGCTCTCGTCGCCCTCGTATTTTACTTTCCCTTTATTCGGCTGATGAACATCTGCAGAAATCCTTCCGCATTGGATCCCACGCAAACTTTCGCATTCGCTTGCAACGGGATTAACCCGTCTATTTCGTAGTGATCTCCATGCAGAACGTTTTTCTCGTCGTAACCCATGCGATTCGCGACAGTTTCGCCGCGCGTGAACTCACCTCGTGTTTCGACATCGACGTGCATCGATTTCAGTGTCACCAGCGATGGATCAATCGCAGTGGCCACTGCAAGCGGATCGTACATAGCTGCTCCCGAATAGCCGGCTTTCTCTGACACGGTCAAGTAATAATTCACCAGCTTGGCGATGAAATCGCTCTCTGGGCCATGCGTGGATTCGAGTTCATTCAAATACTTGCGCGTGATCAACGTGCGTTCGCCGATGTCCGAGCCCACCATCGTGACTGTCCATCCAGCATTGAAGACGATAGATGCGGCCTCGGGATCATTGTAAATATTCGCCTCCGCCGCCCCATTTACATTCCCACCGGTGATCGATCCGCCCATGATCACAATATCCTTCACCAGCGGAACAATGGACGGATCCTTTGACACTGCGAGGGCAATGTTGGTCAACGGGCCGATCGGAATCAGCGTGACTTCATGCGGGTATTTGTGAACTGTTTCGATGATCAGATCGGGACCAAAGCGAGGATCTGCTTTGCACGTCGAAGCCGGCAGTTCGACTCCGGCCAGTCCGTTTTTGCCGTGCCAGTACTGCGCGGTGATCAGCTTCTGATTCAGCGGATGTTTTGCTCCACCCGCCACCGCAACATCGCAGCGTCCGGCGAGCGAAACAATCTTCAATGCATTTTCAAGGCCCTGCCAGCCTTCCACATTTCCGGGAACAACAGTCAGCGCCTCGACTTTGAGCTCTGGCGAATTCAGCGACAGGATAATCGCCATCGCGTCATCAATGCCAGGATCGGTATCAATGATGACGCGCTTCGGACTTTGCGCAAATGTAAACGGGGTCAGGGTAAGAATAAGTAATGAGGAGAGTCCGAATTTTTTCACGGGAGTTTTTCCGAGTAAAAGTTTTCACGAATCTACAGCAGCATGCCGGCAATCGAAGCCGACATCAGATTTGCCATCGTCCCAGCGAGCATGGCGCGGAAGCCGAGCCGTGCCAGTGCACCGCGCTTGTTTGGCGCCAGCGCCCCGATGCCGCCAATCTGTATGCCGATCGAACTCAGATTGGCAAACCCGCAAAGCGCAAAAGTTGCGATCGTAAACGACCGCGGGCTGAGCACGGCTCTTTGCGGTCCCAGCATCGAGAATGCAACCAGTTCATTCAGCACCATGCGTGTGCCCAGCAGATTTCCGATAGCAGGGCAGTCATGCCAGGGAATGCCGATGAGCCATGCGACGGGCGAGAGCAAGACGCCGAGAGGCCCCTCGACTGTCGATGGAAACCAGCCGATGTGACTGTGAATGCCGCCCATCATGCCATCGAGAAGGTGAATCAGTGCAATAAATGCGATCAACATCGCTCCTATGTTAAGCGCCATGCTTAGACCGGCACCGGTACCGCGGGCGATGGCGCCAAGCAGATTTTCATTCTTCTCGGCTTCTTCTTCCTCAATGTTCATCACAACTTTGCCTGCGGTTTTCGGCTGCTCGGTTTCCGGCACAAGCATTTTCGAAACTAGAATCGTGCCGGGCGCTGTCATGATGACGGCGCTAAGAACGTGTCTGGGTTCTGCCCCGTAAGCGAAGTATGCCGCCATAATTGAACCCGAAACATGCGCCATGCCGCTGGTCATGACCGTCATCAATTCGGAACGGGTGAGATCAGGAAGAAATGGACGAATCGTGACGGGTGCTTCGGTTTGTCCCATGAAAATACTCGCGGCCACGTTGAGCGACTCGGCGCCGCTCGCTCCCATAATGCGCGTCATGAGCCATGCCGCGATGCGGATAATGATCTGCATCAACCCGATGTAATAAAGAATTGCGAAGAGCGCACAAATGAAGATGACAACGGGCAGCACTTGAAAGGCGAAGATGAAACCGATGTTCGAGTTTTGCCTGCCTAAAGGCCCGAAAACAAACTCAGAGCCGAAGAATGAGTAGTTGAGGACTTTGGTGGCGGCATCACCGATGGCCGCGAACATGCGCCGCCCAAAGTCGACTCTCAGCACGAAGATGGCGAACGCAATCTGTAAACCAAGTCCCCAGGCTACGGTCTTGTAACGAATCGCGCGGCGATTCGTGGAAAAAATATAGGCCAGGGCGAGCATGGTAAGAAGACCAAGAATTCCTGTGAAACGTCCCATTCAGTTTGCCTCTCCCGAATGCCGGATGACCTGATGGATCAGACGCCGCGCCTGCCCCGGCGCGTCCCTCGAGATCGTGCAACTCATCCCAACTAATTGAGCAGCTCGTGCCGCGCGAGTTTCATCGTTGTAGTGAATCGTCGCCAGAGGCTCGTCTGCATTTACAGCGTCACCGACTTTCTTGTGCAGCACAATGCCAACCGCCGGATCGACCGCGTCTTCCTTCCGCTCGCGTCCGCCGCCGAGAATCACGCACGCGGTACCGATCTGCTCGCATTGCATGCCGCTGATATATCCCGCGCCGGGGCTTTTGACTTGGACCGATTTCTTCGCCTGCGGCAGGAGCTTCGGTTCGTCGACCACACGTGGATCCCCACCTTGCAACTCGATCATCTGGCGAAATTTCTCAAGAGCCTTGCCGGAAGAAATCAGATCTGCGCTGCGCCGTTTTCCGTCCGCGATCGTATTCGCGAGTCCGCCCAGATGTAGCATCCACGCCGACAGTTCAAGGCACAATTCACGAAGATCCGCGGGGCCGCCGCCCCGCAGGATCTCCATGCATTCGATCACCTCAAGCGCATTGCCTATCGTGTTCCCCAATGGTTCATCCATATCGGTAATCAGCGCTACAACTTTCTTGCCCATGCGTTCGCCCGTTTCGACCATCAGTTCGGCCAGAAAAGCTGCGTCCTTCTCGCTCTTCATGAAGGCTCCCGAACCGGTCTTCACATCGAGCACGAGCGAATCAATCCCTTCGGCAAGCTTCTTGCTCATGATGGATGCGCAAATCAAATAGGGACTTTCCACCGTTCCGGTGACGTCGCGCAACGCATAGAGCTTGCGATCGGCCGGCGCGATCTCCGCCGTTTGCCCGATCATGGCGCAGCCACAGGTTTCCAGAACACGGCGAAAATCTTGCACAGACAGATTCACGTTGAATCCCGGAATGGCCTCGAGCTTATCCAGCGTTCCGCCCGTGTGGCCAAGGCCGCGTCCGCTGATCATAGGCACGGCAACTCCAGCGGCCGCTGCAAGGGGCGCGAGCACGAGCGAGGTCTTATCGCCCACTCCTCCCGTGGAGTGCTTGTCGACTTTTTTCGGCCGCAGCGAGGAAAAATCCAGCACCTCGCCCGAGCGCAGCATCGCATCGGTCAAGAAGGCCGTCTCGGCGCGGTTCATGCCGCGCAGCAAAACTGCCATCAGCCACGCGGAAACCTGATAGTCGGGGATCTCTTCGCGCGTGTAACCGTCGACGAGTCCTTCAATCTCAGCGCGAGAAAGTTCCAAACCATCGCGCTTCTTCCGGATCACATCGATAGCGCGGAAATGATTTGCGTGCGAAGCCGGTTGACTCACTGGAGGCGGAATCCTTCCGGAAGGAGTTCAGTAATGTGGGACTCCCTGGGTCCGTCCGCACTTTGGAAAAATACAGTCGCATCCGGTCCGAACTCGTAAATGACCTGACGGCACGCGCCGCAAGGAGAGCAGGGAGCGCCTTGGTCGTTAGCTACTGTGACCGCTTCGATCTCGATCCTTGGTCCCAGTTTCGCGACTGCGGAGAAAATTGCGGTGCGCTCGGCACAATTGGTCAGTCCGTAAGAAGCATTCTCCACGTTGCAGCCCGCAAAAATCTCTCCACTCCTCAGCAGAATCGCCGCTCCTACATGGAAATTGGAATAGGGAGCGTGAGCGTGCTGCATCGCGTTTCTTGCAGCACGGTCCAGCTTGGTGCGGACCGCTGCGGACACACGTTTCTTCGACATAAGCCCCGAGGCCTGGCGCGTCAAATACTTGGGAACAGTGCGACATTGTAAACCTTGGCTGAAGAGTTCCGCAGATTTTCTTGCCAAACGTTTTGCGAGTGATTTGCTGACTCACCATGCAGGCCGAGGGGATTAGCATTGCGAGATCGCCTGCCGTACAATTACGTCTCAGCAACCGGCCGGAATGGGGCATTCTAAAGAACATCTCGCAAGTGATCTCGCGATGAACGCGCCGCGCGCGGGTTCACCCATCGCTGTCTTGAACGGTCGCCCGCTTCTCCCCAACGCAGGCATTTCCCTCGATCTGAACTGGATTCAAAGTTTGCGCGTGAATACCAGTGCGGTCGATCGACGCGCTCAAACGCAGGTCGCGCGGCGAACCGTGAAAAAAGAATGGCAGGCGGCATGGCTCCTGCGCGCGATTTCGTGCATGGATCTCACTACGCTTTCCGGCGACGATACCGATGAAAGAGTTCGTCGGCTCTGCTCGAAAGCTCGACATCCCATTCAACACGAGTTGGTTCGCAAATTGGGAATCGAAAACCTCGGCATCAAAGTGGCTGCGGTCTGCATTTATCACACATTCGTCGAAACCGCGCTGCAAGCTTTGGAAGGAAGTGGCGTGCGCGTAGCAGTCGTGTCGACGGGATTTCCAGCGGGACTCTCGCCCTTGGCTGAGCGCGTCGCCGAGATTCGTCGGTCAGTTGAAGCTGGCGCGGACGAAATCGATGTCGTCATTACGCGCGCGCATGTTTTTGGGGGACACTGGCAGGCCCTTTACGATGAAATTGCCGCGTTCAGGCAGGCGTGTGGCGGCAGTGCGCATATGAAAGTTATCCTCGGCACGGGTGATCTGGTCACTTTGCGCAATGTGGCACGAGCCAGTTTCGTGGCTATGATGGCGGGCGCCGACTTCATCAAGACATCGACTGGAAAAGAACCTGTGAATGCCACGCTGCCCGTCAGCCTGGTGATGGTGCGAGCGATTCGTGAATACGCGCAGCAAACCGGCATGGCGGTCGGCTTCAAACCAGCCGGTGGCATTCGCACCGCAAAACAATCACTGGACTGGCTGGCAATGATCAAAGAGGAACTCGGTGATTCCTGGTTGCGCGCGGAAATGTTTCGCTTCGGCGCCAGCGGTCTGTTGGGAGATATCGAACGCCAATTGGAGCACTGTGCGACGGGAAGGTACTCGGCGGAGTATCGCCATCCGATCGCATAACAGGGCCGCCTATAGTCGCTCGGAAAAATGAGATGAGTATCGCAGAAAAATTCGTCAGCATGGAATATGGGCCGGCTCCGGAAGACCCAAAAGAGGCCAATTTCTGGCTCGATCGGCACCAGCGCCGTTTCGGCTATTTTATCGGCGGCGCGTGGGTGGCTCCCTCTGCCGGAGAATATTTCGATACGTTCGACCCCTCCACCGGAGAGAAGTTGGCGTCTGTCGCGCAAGGCAGTTCTGCGGACATTGATTCGGCGGTGCGCGCTGCGCGTGATGCCTTGTCGAAGTGGCGACCGCTTACTCCCCATGCTCGTGCGCGTCACTTATACACTCTTGCTCGCTTAGTGCAGAAGCATTCGCGCTTGCTCGCCGTGCTCGAGACTATGGACAACGGCAAGCCCATCCGCGAGAGTCGTGATATCGACATTCCTCTCGTGGCGCGCCATTTCTACCATCACGCGGGCTGGGCTCAGTTGATCGAAAAGGAATTTTCCGGGTACGAACCCTGCGGCGTCGTCGGCCAGATCATTCCTTGGAATTTTCCTCTGCTGATGCTGGCGTGGAAGATCGCGCCGGCGTTGGCCGCAGGGAATACAGTCGTTTTGAAGCCGGCAGAATTCACTCCGCTGACTGCGCTGGCTTTTGCAGAATTGTGTCAGGAGGCCGGATTGCCGGCCGGTGTTGTGAACATCGTTACAGGCGATGGCTCGACCGGCGAGGCGCTGGTCAAGCATTCTGGTATTGACAAAATTGCATTTACGGGCTCGACAGAAGTCGGCCGGGCGATTCGCGCAGCCACTGCCACAAGCCACAAGCGCCTCTCGCTCGAACTCGGTGGCAAGTCGCCATTCATCATCTTTGAAGACGCCGATCTTGACAGCGCGGTCGAAGGTCTGGTCGATGGAATCTGGTTCAATCAGGGTCAGGTCTGCTGCGCAGGCTCGCGCCTGTTGATGCAGGAAAGCATTGCCGAGCCTCTGCTCGCAAAAATTCGCGATCGCATGAGCACATTGCGCATGGGACCTCCTCTCGACAAGGCAATCGACATCGGAGCCATCGTTGCCCAAGTGCAGCTCGAGCGCATTCAGCGCATGGTCGCGCAAGGTGTCGCGGAAGGCGCGAACTGCTGGCAGCCGCAAGTGGCGCTGCCGGCGCGCGGATTGTATTTTCCGCCCACCCTCTTAAGCAATGTCCATCCAACTTCCATTGTGGCGCAGCAGGAAATTTTTGGTCCGGTTCTGGCCGCAATGACTTTCCGTACGCCCAGGGAAGCAGTGGAGTTGGCCAACAACACGGTCTTCGGCTTGGCCTCGTGTGTGTGGAGCGAAAACATCAACGTGGCCCTTCATGTGGCAGCGCAATTGAAGGCAGGAGTCGTTTGGGTCAATTGCACGAACCTGTTCGACGCAGCCTGCGGCTTTGGCGGATATCGCGAGAGCGGGTACGGTCGTGAAGGTGGACGGGAAGGCATGCTCGAATATCTCGAGCCGAAGTGGTTCAAGCGCGCTCCAAAGTTATCCCCGGCCCCTGCCCAAGCCGCTTCGCAAAAAGAAGAAACGGACTTCAGCACACCCGCGATCGATCGAACCGTAAAGCTGTACATCGGCGGCAAGCAGGCGAGACCGGATTCGGGATACAGCATGGAAGTGCGCGCAGGGGACGGACGGCTGCTGGGCGAAGCTCCGCTGGGAAATCGCAAGGATATCCGCAATGCCGTCGAGGCCGCGCGCAAAGCCGAAAGCTGGGCGAAGGCAACGGCGCACAATCGGGCGCAGGTCTTGTATTACTGCGCCGAAAACCTTTCTCAGCGGCGCGATGAGATTGCGCATCGCCTCGCGGTCATTTCCACTGAAAAGCAAGCCGCGCAGGAAGTCGATGCGAGCATCGAGCGAATTTTTTCCTACGCCGCGTGGGCAGACAAATTCGATGGCGCGGTTCACAATCCGCCATTCCGCAACATTTCGATTGCGATGAACGAGTCCATCGGGACTGTCGGTGTGATCTGCCCCGCCGCGGCGCCGCTGCTTGGTTTCGTCTCGCTGGTCATGCCCCTGCTTTCAATGGGAAATACCGTGATTGCGATTCCTTCCGAGACGTATCCCCTGATCACCGGCGAAATTTATCAGCTTTTCGACACCAGCGATCTTCCAGGTGGCGCGGTGAACATCGTAACCGGCTATGCATCCCAGCTTCTCAAAACGCTTGCCGAACATGACGATGTCGACGCTATCTGGTGCTATGGCGATGCGGCGATGGTCGCCGCCGCGAAAGCCATGTCGGTTGGAAATCTGAAGCAGGTCTGGACCAACGAAGGCCGCGTGATCGACTGGTTCGATCCCAAACAAGCCGAAGGACGCTGGTTCCTCGAGCATGCCACCCAGGTGAAAAACATCTGGGTCCCCTACGGCGAATAACTTCTTTACTGCCAGTCACTTCTTGTGCATCGCTCTTGGGATATGCGGCCATCTCCGTACCCACGGCCCGTTTTGGCGCAATTTGCTTGCGTCGCGAAGGAATTTAGGTTTTAATTTCTGATCATGGCGAAGAAAACCGGACTCAGCGATTCCTCTTTGTGGACCACCACCGTTGTCTTGCTGGCGCTCGCTGCCTGGATGTACTTCAAGCACTAGCGCTAGGCGACGACTCCACACGTTTTCGCTCTCCAGCGGGGCGCTCTCTTATCTTGGTCGCTGTCCGTGCGCCCGAGGGACGTTCACTTCTTTTGCTAACCGCTTGAACGTCTGCCTCAATTCTCCTTTCACTACCTTTCCATAAGCAGTTCGGGGCAGACTCTCGACGAAAATAAAGTTGCGTGGGATCTTGTATCTCGCCAGCTTTTTGGCGAGAAAATCCGTAAGACCTTCAGCGCTGGGACGGTTCGAACTCGCAGCCACGACAAATGCGACTCCAACCTCGCCCCATGTCGGATGCGGCACTCCGATCACTGCCGCATCGCTGACCGACGGATGTTTCAGCAGTTCGACCTCGACCTCTGCCGGGTACACGTTCACTCCGCCGCTTATGAACATGTCTTTCGAACGCCCGACGATGTAGAAAAATCCTTCTTCGTCTCTGCGCGCCACATCGCCGGTATGAAACCATCCATCAGCGTCGATCGCCGCCGCGGTTGCTTTCGGATTGTTCCAATATCCCCCGCACACATGCGGCCCGCGAAAACAGAGCTCGCCTTGGCCCGATTGCCCTTCTCCATGCAGCCACGCCTCGGTAAACATCATGGGCTTGCCGATCGATCCTTTCTTGCGGATCGCTTCTTCAGCGGTCATCGAGAAACAATTCACGCCGACCTCGGTTAATCCGTAGCCTTGTTTCAGGATCAGGCCGCGCTCGTGATAGGCCTCAACCAACTCAACCGGGAGCGGCGCTCCTCCGCTGATCAACCAGCGCACGTGGCTGAAGTCGGTCTTGTCGAACTCGGGAGCTTCGAGAATCATCTTCCAAATCGTCGGTACGCCCAACGCGACCGTGCATTTCTCTTTTTGAATCGTCGCCAGCACTTCCTGCACATCAAAGTCGCGGTGCAGAACGATCGTGCCTCCGGCCGCGAAGATGGGGACGAGAAAAGCGGCCAGACCTCCCGCGTGATAAAGCGGCGTGAATACCGGGCTGATATCGTCTTCCCGAAGTTGCCAACACATCGCCGTGTTATAGCCGTTCCACGCAACCATCCGATGCGGGATCATTACGCCTTTTGGCTGGCCCGTGGTTCCGCTGGTATAGAGCAGGCAATAAATGTCTTCCGCATTGCATTTCTCAAACTCGTGGTCGGACGGTCTGTCCGCAATCACATCTTGATATCCGAGATCGGTGCGATCAACGGGCTCATCGAGCGCGATCCAATATTCCAGTTGACACAGCGGTTTTAGTTCCTTGATTTTGTCTGACAACTCTCCGTCGTATAGCAGAGCTCGTATGCCCGCGTCCTTCAGAATCGCGCTTATCTCGGCAGGAGTAAGCCGCGTATTCAGAGGCACCAAGATGATTCCGCTCTTGCCCGCCGCGAAAAAAGCGTCGAGGAATTCGACACGATTTTTCGCAAAGATGCCGACGCGATCTCCTTTGCGGAGACCACATCGATCGAACCAAAGGCTCGCGCACCGTGACGCACGGGCATTAAGTTCGCTGTAGGTGAATCGATGCTGGCTGGGAACGTAAAGGAGAGCCGTCCTTTCAGGACTCAGGCGGGCACGTTCACCGAGAATATCGGCGTGCATCATGCGGTTCGAAGTCGAGCTCGCTTTACCGGTCGAAAGCGCAACGCTCGGTTTTACGGCATGCGGAATGCGACTCCGGCCTGGTTATAACCCACACCGGAACCCACGAGGACGACAAGACCTCCGGAACGCAGCTTGCCTTTCTTGATCGCGTCATGCAGCGCCATTCCAACGCACGCCGATCCCGTGTAGCCGAATTGCTCCATGATCGTATGAGTGCGCTCAATCGGCACGCCAAGATCGCCCATTACTTTTTCAATCGTCGGCTTGCGCACTTGCGTAAAGATGAACAGATCTACATCGTTCAGCTTAAAGCCGCCATCGCGCGACAGCCGCCGCGCCAGATTCACCCAGCCTTCTTCATTAATTTCTGGAGGGTAGCGTTCGATAAATCTTACCTGCGTTCGTCCTTCACGAACCGCGGCTTCACTCGCTGGCTCGGCCGTACCTCCCGCATAGATGCCCCAGTTGCGATTGTACGAGCCATCCGCGTGCATGGCCGAAGCAATGAAGCCGGGATGATCGGAACCTTCGAGCACCGCTGCTGCCGCCCCATCACCATAGAAGAAGACTGTGACGTCATTCGGATCCGCAAGCCGGTGCATGAGGTAGACGCCGACGACCAGCACACTGCGCAACGACGCGTTGGTGGCCATCAAGCCTGCGGCCGCAGCCAATCCGGTGGGAAACGATGCACAGGCGCACCCGACATCAAACGTTCCAGCGTTCTTCGCGCCTAACTTGTGCTGCAGAACAACCGAGGTCGCCGGCGTGATGAAATCCGGTGAGTCCGTTCCGAGAATGATCAGATCGACTTCTTCGGGTTTCCGCCCGGCCCGCTCAAGCGCTTGTTTGGCTGCGCGCAGAGCCAGGTCTGAGGTAGCCCAATCGTCGGGAGCGTACCAGCGTTTCAAGATTCCGGTCGCGGCTTCCAGCTTGTCAATCTTCTCCGGATCGCTGGCAAAGCGCTTGCGGAGCACATCATTGCTGATTTCAACTTCCGGCAGGTAACTTCCGGTCGCGATGATTGTGGCATAACGCGGCATGATAAGAATCCCTCGCGGATGCGGCTATAACGTCAAACCGCCATCCACGCTGAGGACAGCTCCATTAATAAAATCGGCTTCATCGGAAGCTAGAAACAGGTAGGCATTGGCCACATCTCGCGGCTCGCCCAGCCGCCGCAGCGGAGTGCGATCACGCATTCCTTGCAGCACTTTCTCCGGCATCTTCTTCACCATTTCGGTCGCGATAAAGCCCGGCGCCACGGCATTGACGGTGATCCCCTTGGGGCCAAGCTCGCGCGCCCATGTCTTCGTCATGCCGATCAGGCCGGCTTTCGTTGCGGCGTAATTCGTTTGTCCGAAATTGCCGAACAACCCTACGACCGACGAAGTATTGATGATCTTTCCCCTGCCCCGCTCCACCATGTGCGGCGCAACTACCTTCGTGCAGTGGAATACTCCGGTAAGGTTGACCGCGATGACCTGGTTCCACTGCTCTGGCGTCATCTTCAGCAACGTTGCGTCGCGGGTAATTCCGGCATTGTTAATCAGGATATCGATCGCCCCGAACTGCTTGAGCACTGCCGCAACCATCCCGTCCACCTGCGCCATCTGCGAAACATCGGCCGCCGCATAAAAACTCTCTCCGCCCTGTGCCTGGATCGCCGCGGTCAAATCTCCGCCCTCTGCCGCCAGATCGCAAACCGCAACCCGCGCGCCTTCCCGGGCAAGAACCAGAGCTGCTTCCCGTCCTAATCCGTTCAATCCTCCTGTGATGAGTGCAACTTTCCCTTGCAATCGCATGACTTGGCACTCCTGTCCCCAACCTCGCTAACTACATCCGCTCAGAACTGATACTTCAGCGCGAACTGAATAATGCGCGGTCCGGCATTCGTGGCCGTGATGGTGCCCATGGTCGCCGGAACGAATGCATTCGCATTCGGTTGTGCAAAATTTACGATGTTGAAGATGTTGAAGAATTCGGCGCGAAATTCTAGATTCGAATGCTCCGTCACCGGGAAGAACTTGAGCACGCTGAAGTCCACGTTCTTCTGTCCCGGTCCGCGCAGAAAGTTTCGTGACGATGTGCCGAAGGGCAGAACGTTGCTGGCCTCACTGCAGGGCCCGAATCCTGCCGGATTGAAATAATCGTTCAAGCGAGAAACAGTCGATCCGGAAGACGTCACCACCGGTTGCCCGCTCAGATCAGCGCGATTATTTAGGCTCGATCCATCAGAGCAAACTACCGTGAACGGCAATCCGGTTTGCAATTCCATCAATCCTGCGGTCTGCCATCCGTTGCTTACTCCTTTGGCGAGGGCTGAATCGCCTTTATAGAACTTCGGCAATTCGTAGAGCCCGCTGAACACGAATCGTTGTGTGCGATCGAAATCCGAAGATCCGAATTGTGTCGCGAGATCCTGTTGGTTGCCCGGTAGCGGTGCCAACTCGCTCTCGGCTCCGACTACGTTGTCGCCCGACGCGTTATCGATAGAGTGCGACCACGTGTACGACGCGAGAAATTGCAAGCCGTGTCCGAAGTGTTTCGTGAGGCTAGCCTGCAGCGAGTTGTAATTCGATTCGGCTTCAGTCTGGACCTGATCGAAACCAAACAGCGCCTTGTTGGTTGAAAAGCCATCAACCGTGTATGGCGCCGTCGACGCCTGCGTGCCTTGATTGAAGTTGTAGAGGTTGATGAGATGCACACCGCGGTTGCCCACATAGCCGATATCCACCAGCCACGTTTCGGCCGGCGAATACTGCACATCCAGGTTGTACTGCATCGTGTAGGGTACTCGCATGTTCGGCGCCGCAAAGAAGCCATTGATGGGATTGGGTTCAATCGGCGTGCCATCAAACGGCAACTGGATTGTCGACGGTGCCTGCACAGGCAAAGGAAATGTCGTTCCAGGATTTGGGAACGGTGCCGCGAAGAAATTGAATGGCCCGATCGGCTGGCTGAACAATCCCGTGGCAATTGTGTCGTAGGGATAATTGAAAACCTGCAGGTTCGCGAATCGCGACGAGAATCGGTCGTAGTACATTCCAAAACCGCCGCGTAGTGCAAGATTGTTCTTCGCCGTCGGACTCCAGGCGAAGCCCACGCGCGGCGACACGTCAAATTTGCTGGGATTTACTTGGCCTCCACCGAGCGTGATTCCTTGTGTGCATGGCGCAGCCGTCGAGCACGGCAACGTGTTTTGAGCAAACGCGGCTGCATTGAAGGACGAGAAGCGATCGCGAATTTCGCTGTATCCACCGAAATGATCGAGTCGCAATCCAGCATTCAGAGTAAAGCGCGGCGCAACGTGGATGTCGTCTTGCACGAAAAATCCACCGTCGCTGGCGCGGAAGCCGCGGTCCGGAACGCCGGCCCCCAACAGCGAAACATCGGCGCAGGGAACGCCCAGAGCCAGCGTCGGGCACAGCGTTGGCGTTTCCACTGCGCCGCCAGCCAGAAAATCATAAAAATCGTTAAAAAGGACTTCGCCGCGCGAGAAGGAATGGAAATAGAAATCGACGTCGTAGCGGCGAAACTCTCCGCCGATACGCAGGAAGTGACGGCCGACAGTATAGGAAATCGTGTCCTGTGCTTGCCATGTTTGGGTCACTGATTTCTCATCCGCTAGCGGCGATGACCCGATGGTGAACAAGCCGGCGACAGAAATCGTGGCCATCCCTGGATACTGCGCGGCAAATGGATTCGTGATTCCGAACTGCGAGTTGGTGAACGGTTCCTGCGGAGTCGAAATACCGCGAATGCGGCTGAAGCCGAAGCGAGCTTCATTGATCAAATGCGAGTTGAACACGTGCGAATCGCTTAGGCTGAGCACGCGATTATGAAAGCTGATGTCGCCGCCGTAGCCAGGTACTTCAAACGGATTCGCACCAAGGAATCCGAAGATGGCCTGGTACTCGGGATCGTTCGAAAAGAAAAACTTGCCTGATAGCCGGTTGGCCGATGTGAACTGCTGATCGATGTTCACGCTGAATTGGTCTTCTGTGAATCGCGAAACTCCGCTGACCGGGGTGGCTTTGGGAATTATCGATCCTGCCAGCGGTACTGCTGAACTCGGGATCGCGTACTGCCCGTTAGGCAGCGTGGTTTGCAAGATCTGGAGGCTGATTGGATTGATCGCCACGCCGTAATCGTTCAGCGCCATGTTGGTCAGCGTCGTCGTGCTGCGGTCGTTCGTGAGGTCCTGCGGGATGAGTGGGCTTCCCAGGCTGTAAGTTGGGGACGTTCCGTTGCGCTCCCGAGTCCCCTGATACGACAGGAAGTAGAACGTTTTGTCTTTAATAATCGGACCGCCAATGGTGGCGCCAAACTGATTGCGCTTGAGTTCCGGGCGCCGCACTCCTGTCTGATTCAGAAAGAAGTCGTTCGCATTCAGCGCATCGTTCCGAAAATATTCATAGAGATCGCCATGCAAAGCATTGCTGCCGGATTTTGTAACCACGGCAACGTTCCCCCCGCTGTTGCGCCCCTGCGTCGCGTCATAAAGCGAAGTCTGCACAATGAATTGCTCAATCGCGTCCGGCGCGGGCACAGACAAACTCGGCGTCGAGTTCGTTCCCGGGCTATTAATCTCTGTTCCGTCGAGAATTACGTTGTTGCTGGTGCTGCGCTGGCCGTTCACGTTGATATCGGCATCGCCCCGGCCTAGTTCTGAGTTGTTCGGCAGGCTGCTGATCGCCCCAGTAGAAAGTGCGAGCAACTGCTGAAAGTTCCGCGTGGGTAACGGCAATTCGTTCACCTGCGTTTCGCCGATGACTCGACCTTCGGTGGGGTTTTCCTGTGCGACTGCTGCCTGGCCCGCCACGTTCACCACCTGCGTCTCGCCCGCCACTTTCATTGAGACGTTGGTGGAGGTAGTTTCTGTAATGCGTGCCTGCACGCCCTCGAGTGTTGTAGGCTTGAATCCTGCCGCTTCCACACGCAACTTATAAATCCCCGGTTCAATCAAGGGAAAGATGTAATGTCCGTTCGCGTCGCTCGTGGTTTCACGCTTGACGCCGGAAGAACTCGTGAGTGTGGCCTTGGCTCCGCTGATGACTGCCCCCGCAGGATCGGTCACCTCACCCGTGATGGCGCCCGTCGTCGGCGACTGCGCCCACGCTGCCGCCACGATCCCCGCCAGCAAGCACAGCAGAAATATTGTCGAAATCAATTTCGATTTCATTGCGCCCTCCCCTTTGCCGAGCCCCGGCTCTTGCCCGGATTTCGCTTCGGCTTGCCATTTCTCAGCCACAGACCTTCTGTGGCGATCTTGATCAACTGCTCAATTGCCCGGTCATCCGACATCCCCAGGTGCTGCTTTCCGCCGAATAGCTTTTCCACCAGGAAGTAGGTGAACATCTGCAGATAAATCGCCGTAAATGCCAGCGCCGGATCGACTCCCCGGTTCCACGCTTCGTTTTTCGTTGAAGCCTCCAACTGCGCTCCCAGCCGCGACTTCATGTTCTTTGCCAGCGAACGAAACGTCCCCGCAAAATGCTGATTGCCGAACTCCGTGATGTCGATGTACATCAGCCGCCAGTAATCGGGATTGTCATAAACAATTTCCCGGATCACATGCGCCATGCGTTGCAGTTCCGCCGGCTCAAACAATCCCTGGTTTGCCCCCAGCGCCTTGCGCCGCAACTTCTCCATGTGCGTCTCGTAGCGCAGGATGATGCTTTTGAAGATCTCTTCCTTGGTGCCGTAATAGTTGTAGAGATTTCCGATCGAGACGCCCGCTTCCTTTGCAATGTCGCGTACGGATGTCCCGTGAAAACCAAGGCGGGTGAACACACGCAGAGCCGCATCCTCGATTTTCTTCTGGTTTCGTTCGACATCCTGGAGGCGAAGTTTTGGCACGGGATAATCCAAAAATGAACGTTCGTTTTTTATATCGAGTCCGCGAATCTTGTCAATTACTTTTTTCGATCAGCGGCGTTGGCACGTCGGATGGGCAGGAAAGATCGTGCCTACTGGAACCGATATTTCATCGCATTTGCTGACTAATGCGCATCGTTCAAAAACGGGATTACGTTCTTCATAAACTCTTTCGGGCACTCTAGTTGGGGCGCGTGCCCGCATCCCGGAAGCGTCTGTAACTGCCCATTTTGCAGGCACTTCAGCGCCGCCTCAGCCTGCGGCAAGGGAAGCACCGGGTCCTGCTCACCCCAAACCAGCAGTGTCGGACAGCGCAATTCGCCAACCCGATCCGTGAGGAATGAAGTCAACGAAAGATGGATGCTCCGTGCCACGACATAGGCGTATGCCGGATAATCGCTACGCTCCAGCTTGCTATTTTGCTTCTGTAAATAACGAACGCTCGTTTCCGTTTGCCTGGTGAACACGTTGGCGAAGAGGATCGCATTGATTTGCGGAGTTACCGCGCCCAGAGCCTGTTCCGTGAAGCGGGATTCCGTGAGAGCAATCTCCTCGGCTGTCCATTTGCGGAACCCGCCGCTATTCACCAGTACCAACTTTGCAACCATTTCCGGGTAGCGCAGCGCGTATAGGATGGCGAGCTGCCCCCCAAACGAATTCCCGGCAAGAACAACTCTCTTCACCTCAAGTTGGGCAAAAAGATCGTGCAGCGCTTCCGTGAAGAGCTCGGCTGAATATTCTATTCGCGGCTTGCTCGACTCACCGAAACCCGGTAAATCCACCGCGATCACGCGGCACGCTTCCGATAGTGTTTCGAGTACCGGCTCCCAGTCGAGAAAGTCGCCGAACATCCCATGAATCAGCACCAGCGGAACTCCGCGGCCGTGGTCGTAGTAGCGAATCTCTCCAAATGCCAACGTCCGCCTCGACACGTATTTTTCGATTTCCTTCGTCATCGCTGCGGATTATACAGACCCCGCCGAAACACCGCTGAACACACACATTCCTGCTTATCCCTTGATCGCCGACCGGATCTTCGGATTGCCTGTCACCGCCGCCTTCAGCGCGGAGTCGCTTTCCATTAACTGCAAAACCTGCCGCGTCATTTCTTCGTCGATATCAGGCGCCCTTCGAATCTCCACCGGATATCGTACGAGCAACTCCAATCCCGCGTCGGCAAATTGCAGACGCGCCTCTGGCCGCGGCGTTTCGATCTGAATATCCACTCGCCGTTCGATCTCCGCATGTTGTCCCTCAATCTGGCTGCGGTACTTTGCGTAGACCTCATTTACGCCTTTGATCAGCTTGTCTTGTGCTTCCTTATGATTTCCCTCGGGCGCAATCGTGACCACCACTTCGTGCCAGGCGTACTCCGTTCCCGGAATTTGCTTGAACAGCGGCATTCCCGCCTGAAACAACACCGAGTTCGGCAGCACGACAATTCTTCCCGTGGGATAAAAATCCAGCCCTGTTCCTGCCAGTTCCATCAGATACAGCCGAACCAAACCAATATCGACCACGTCGCCGGTCACGCCAGCCACGCTGATTCTGTCCCCCACGCGAATTCCGTAGCGCCCAATGATGAAGAAATACGCGGCCACCGACAGCAATACCGCCTGCAGGCCTACAGCAATGCCGGCCGTTATGAATCCCGCAAATGTTGCCAGCGAGCTGAACTCGCTGACAAAGCCGAGGATCAATACGATCACAATCAGAAATCCGATCACCACCCGCCGCATGACCAGGAATTGCCTGCGTCGCCGCGGATCGCCGATGTATCGGAAGGTAACCCGCCTCCAGATTTCCGACAGAACCAGAATCACGACCAGAGCCAGCGCGATGCCCCCAACCCGCACCAGCACCGTCCGCAGCACATACTTCGATTCGCGCGCGATCGATTCCCGCCACTCATCGAAATTCGTTTTGCTGTCGTTCAGCACAATAATTTCCTGGCTGAGCGGCATCATTGCGGCAGAAAGTTGCTTGAAGCGATCCGTCAGTTGCTGGAAGGTTTGTTTTTCCGCTTCCAATTGCTGTGGGTCGGTCGCCGGCGGCTGATTGGCCAGCGCCTGGCTCTCCTGAATGGTTGCCCGCAGCGCTTCGCGCAACGGGGTGCGTAGCTGGTCCGCGACGCTGCGTGTATAGTCCGTTTCCTTTTCCACGCTGTCGATCTGGCGAACCGCCGTCATATAGTCATACAGCGTCATGGTTTCGCCAATTAGCCCGCCCGAACTGGCCAGTGTAGATTTTGCTGGCGCCGGTAGTGCCGCGGCAGTCTTCGCCCGATTTGCATTCGGCTTCTGCCCATTCGCGCTATAGCCCAGCACTTCCGGGATCGATCGCGCCAGCCGGTTAATGTCGCCCTCGAGTCCGCCCGCAATTTCGCCGTTATTCTCCACGAACGACGCCATCTTCTGAATCGCATCCAGTAGCGCCTTCTGCAATTCCAGTTCGCCTTCGAGTGCATCCCGCTGCGAAACAAGATTGCGCCGCTTTGCCGCAGGACTCTTCCCGATTTGCGCATTCAGGTTCGTAATCTCGGATTGCAACTGGTCGATCTGGGCGCTCGTCTTCGCCTGCATCTGGGCCAGTGTTTGCTCTTGGGTCGTTGCCTTTGTCGCCTGACTTGTGCCTGCCGCCTTCTGTTGTGCCGTGATCAGCGCGCTTTCCGCCCTCGCTGACTCGAATGCAAGCTGCACCACCTGTGCCCCCAGACTTTTCAGGTTGTCCTGATAAATGGTGTCGCTAGGCAATCCCACGGAAGCAATCTCCGTGGTCGCATGCCGGTACCAGCTGATCACCGCGTTCAAATGGTGAAGCGCCGCCTGACTGTCGAGATGAACGGCTGGCAATGCAGCGGCATTCTGCGCCGCCGCCGGAACCGCCGCCGTGCTGGCCGGTTTTGAAGCCGGAGTCTTCTTCGAGTTCTGGGACCACGAAAGCAGGCTCAGTGCCAGAACCAGGAAGAACCATTCCACCGGGAAGGGAAGCCGCTTGCGATGAACGTTTCGCATTCTTCAAGTTTTCCTCAAACGGATTTGTGTAATCTTTGTTGGACGCGCGTTCTCATCAAAACGATGGGTTCTTTTTCTAGAAGTTCCCTCAAAGGCAGGTTTTTTCCCTGGCATCTTTACGTCTGGGAAAATTTCCCGAGCCACGCCTAAGCCCAGGAAGATCTTGCAGAAAATTACCGCAAAATAAAAAGGCGGCTTCGCTGGAAGCCGCCTGCTGTCCATCAGTTGAAGTACGTTATTTCGTACTGGTATTCGCCGCGTTAGTCAGCACCTGCGCATATGCCGCCCCGTATTGGCTGTTGCCAGGATAATCAGGATCGAACGCCAGCAGCCAATCCGGAAAGTAAATCTCCAACACTGTCGCGTTATGGCTGACCGCGAATGGCACCAGATCTACCAGCGATCCCGTCGTGCAGCTATTGTCCGGGCAACTCTGCAGCATGGTCTGCAACTCAAGCGGCACCTGCCCCGCGTATTCCGCGAACAGGTTGCACCAGTTCGCCGAGCAGTTCGGATAGTTCGTGATGTCGCTCAGTTCCAGACCCTGGCTGCCGAACCCCACGTGCATCGGAATGGTTAGCGGAACCACGTAATCGGGAACCGCCGTGGCCGGCGAGCCCATCGGGTCAATGCCCACCATCAGCTGCTTGCCCGATTTCAGGCTCGATTCGTAATCAAGCATGCCAGCCAGGTAGGTCTCCCAGTTAGTTACGTTGATGCCCCACGCAGCGAACGCTTTGCCGCACGCTGTCGTTGTGCTGTTCCAGCCAAGCGACGGATACGTCTCGCCACCGTGCCCGAGACCGAAGCGGATGTAGCCAATATTCCCGTTCGAACCGTAATGCTGAATCACCGCTGCCATGAATTGCTGATACGGAATCTGAAACGCTGCACGGTCCAAAAAGTTCGGAATCTGTTGCGTCCCATACTGCGTGACGCAGGTCGTGTAATTCGACGGCCCGAGCGATGACCATACATACGCTGGAACCGCGCAATCTCCCGTGGTGTTGGCTTCTCCATTGCTGCACGGAGAAGCTGTGCTGTCGCTGACCGCCCATACGACCAGATTGACTTTCTTGCCGGCGGCGATCCACGGGGCAATCGCTGCGTCCATCGCTGTCCAGTTATATTGCGGATTCGCGCTCGGTCCCTGATCGATCATTCCCCATTCCACCGCAAAATTCGCGCCAGAGACGATCGGATTGCTCATCAGGTAATCCTGCGCGGCCTGGAAGTCGCTGGAGTGAACGTTGGTTGGTGGATACAACACTTCCAGTGAAACTTTCGCCGATGGTGTCGTCACCACCGAAATCGTCGCGCTCGCCGACTTCGTGCTGTCGGCCACGCTCGTCGCCGTCAGCGTGACTGTCGTATTCGTGCTGACGACAGGAGCGGTATAGACTCCGCTGGAAGAGACTGTTCCGGCGGTTGCGTGCCATGTAACCGCGGTATTCGCTGCGTTCGAGACCGTCACCTGGAATTGCTGCGTCGCGCCCGAGTTCACGGTTGCGCTCGTCGGGCTGATTGAGATACCCACGCTCGACTGGCCATTTACATTGAGCGTGAATCTGCCGATGCCGGAATCGCCATTGGCGTCCCCGGCCCAAACCGCGAACGAAAATTCCCCCGCCGCCGTCGGCGTTCCGGAAATCGCTCCGGTTTTATTATTCAGTGACAATCCCGAGGGCAGATTCTGGACTCCAAACACGTACGGAGCCTCGCCGCCGCTCACCGAGATCACCGCGTTGTAACTCACTCCAACCGTGCCTGGAGCCAGCGTGGCCGTCACTGTTAGGTGCTGCCGATATCCGCCATACACAGTCTGCACGGGCGGAGCATCGTTTCGCAGCTGGGCGTTTAAATTTTTTGGGATCGTAAGTGCAACCAGAGTCGTTGCAAGAATGAGGATGAAGCCAGAGAAATGCTTCGTACAGCGAGTCGACACACTGACCGCGCTTCGGGGGAGTTTGGGGGACATGTTACCTCGCTAAATTGTTGTTCTCCAAGGCGCCGGAATGACCGGCCTTCTGACTCTATCTAGCCCCCTTTTCGCGCGGAAGATAACATCCGGACAGTGTACTCACGCCAATCAGAAGTACATCTGGTTCCCAATTCAGCACTCCCTTTCGAGCGCCGAGGCTCGCCTTTCTGCCCCGCCGAAAGCAAAAAACAGGCGCCGGAACTGAATCCCGGCGCTCTTTTTCATTCATTCTGGATCGTGCTTTTCTCAAGAGCAGCAATGAAAATTTGTGGTACTCAGCTGAAAGCGGCCGCTGCCGCGCCGCACACGTTACTTGCCTTCGGCCACAGACTTGAATGTCTCCTGATACGCCGCTCCGTAGGTCGCATTTCCCGGATAATTCGGGTCGAACGCCAGTAGCCAATCATCGGTGTAGATCTCCAGAATGGTCGCGTGGTGACTCACCGCAAAGGGCAGCAAATTCACCAGCGAACCCACCGGCGGATCATTTTCCGGGCTGCTCACCGCTATGGTTTGCAATTCCAGAGGCACATCTCCCGTGTATTCATCGAACAGGTCGCACCAGTCGGCCGAGCAATGCGGATAGTTCGTCATGTCGGTCATTTGCATGCCCTCGTTGCCGATGGCAATCTTCAGCGAGATCGCTGTCGCCGCTTCCGCCTCCGCCATCGAGTACGTATCGATGCTATCCAGACCCACCATCAATTGTTTCGGAGATTTCAGCGTGGCTTCATAGTTCAGCATCGCGTCCACATAATTCGTCCACGTCGTGGTGGTCCATCCCCATTTGTTCTCGAACACGCTGGTGCAGGAGTCCGTCCCGAAATTCGGCGCGGGAAAGGTCTCACCGCCTCGCCCCAGCCCCATGCGGATGTAGCCGACCGATCCGTTTGAGGCGTAGTGCTTGATCACCTGCGCCATAAACGCTTCGTACGGAAGTTGGAACGCCGAGGAAAAATAATTCGGAATCTTCTCGCCCGCGCAGGTCGTGATGTTCGACGATCCCAGATTATTCAAAACATACTGCGGCGTAGCCGTATTCGTCGGCATATCGCTCACTGCCCAGACAACAATGTTCACTTTTTTCCCCGCCGCAATCCACGGCGCAATCTGCGCGTCGTACGTCGAGAAGTCATATTGCGGATTCGAACCCGGGCCGGCGTCCGCGCTTGACCACTGCACCCACATGGTTACACCCGCAATCAGTGAATTGTTCGTCAAGTAGGTCTGCACGTCGGAGTAATAATCCTCATACGGACTCGTCGGTGGGAACAGCAACTCCAATGCAACCGGCGGATTCGTGGTGTTGGAAACCGTCACCGTCGAACTCGCCTTTTTCGTCGAATCTGCCACGCTTGTTGCCGTGATCGTGACCTTCGTATTGCCCGTCACTTTCGGCGCGGTGAAACTTCCTGTCGAGGAAATCGTTCCCAGCGTCGTCGTCCAGGTCACGTTCGTATTATTTGTGTTCTGCACATCGGCAAGAAACTGCTGCGTCCCTTGCGATTGCACTGTCACCGTTCCCGGCGACAGCGAAATCGTCACCGGCGGCTGATCAAAGGTCACGCTGAACGTCGCGTTCCCATAATCTCCCGCCGCGTCCGTCACGTATACCGTGAACGAAAACGTTCCCACCGTGGCGCACGTTCCCGCAATCGCTCCCGATGAATTGCTGATTTTCAATCCCTTGGGAAGATTCGAGACCTTATAGTCATACGGAGCCGTTCCTCCGCTTCCTTTTACGCTGGCGCTGTAACTTTCCGTGGCCACGCCAACCGGAATGTTGCCCGTTATCGTCAGCTGACTTTTCTTGGAATCGCTGGAACTCGCAAAAACAGATTGCGTCGCCAACAACAAACCCATGAGGATGAAAAACAGAGCCCGGCTAAATGTGTAGGCTGCTGGTTGAATCTTGCGTGTAGACGTACGTTCTTGCGCCGGCGGCTGGGCCGGCAGGTGAAACTTGGGGGACATAGCTTGCACCTCAAAAAAATTTCGACTCTAGACGAAGTCGGCGCCAGCTACGGTGTTTACCTGTCTTGAATCTAGGGGAGTTGCCTGAAGACTGTCAGGTCACAGAGGTTCATTGACGCGGCAGTAAATAGAATCAAACGGCTCTATCCATTGGACTTAAGCACTTTGAGCAGGAATGCCGTTTCGGGAAGATGTACCTCCGCGTACGACGGCCGCAAATGCTCATCGGTTGCGAGAACTGGCGAAGGTTTTTGGGAAGAGCACGGATTCAGATCATGAGCCTGCCCCGGGCGAGCACCGCGAGTTGAAATGGTACCTCTAAAGCTGACTTTGGGAAGGGCACGGCTTCAGCGTGCCGCTAAGAGCGCACGAAGACGCCGGGCTTTAGCTCCTGACGTACCCTCTTTCGTCGGAAGAACTGCCGACCCACGAATCTCGCGGGGTTTTTCAAAGCAAATGATGTTCCACCGCGCCCTTCGCGTCCTTTGCGGTGAAAGGCGTTCGAAAGCTCTGACACGAACGTAACGCGATCCGCCTGCGCTCCGGCCCTATCATCATTTACGTCTCGGCATTCGGAGGCGTTATGCTCAATCGCTATCGACTGATCATTATTGTTGCGCTCGCACTCTGCACGTTGCCGGCTTTCGCGCAGGATGATTCTCCTTCGCTCGGAGACGTCGCCCGCCAGGCGCGTCAGCAGAAACAAAGCGCGCAGCCGAATGCGCCCTCACCCACCTCCGCGAATGTTCCGAGCAAAGATTTGCAGAATCAGAATTCGAAAGACAACAACCCGCAGGCCAGCGCCGCGCAGAATGCTCCCAAGCCTGCCAAACACGTCTTCACCAACGACGAGATTCCGTCGGCGCCCGCCCCCTCCGCCGCCGCATCCGCACCGAATCGCCTCGGCCCTCCGCCCATCTACCCGGCGACTTCCGAGTCCGATGCGAGCCGCAATGATGCTCAAGCCGCAAGCTTGACCGCGTCGATCAAGGCACAGAAAGACATGATTGCCAATCTGCAGAGCCAGATCGACCAGACCACCGCCTCAATTCAATACGCCGGCGGCAATTGCGTTAGCGGATGCGTCGAGTGGAACCAGCAACAGCAGCGCAAGCAGCAGCAAGTCGACAACATGAAGACGCAGCTCGAACAAGCCCAGCAGCGCCTCGAAGAAATGCAGGACGCCGCCCGCCGCCAGGGCTTCGGCACCGCCGTTTACGACCCGTAAACCATCACTGCTGTCATCCTGAGCGAAGCAGTGGCAAGCGAAGTGTAGCCACGGCGAGTCGAAGGATCTGCTTCTTAGCAGGGTGCCCCATCTGTGGCCGGTTTTGCCAGAAGTGGGATTTTGATTTGTCATTCCGAGCCGCTGGGTGCACCATCCTGAACGTCGCGCGGGTTTCGACGTTTGGGGTGCGATACGGCGAGAGCGTATCGCGGAACCTGCTTCTCCGGGGCAGGGTGCCCCATTTCTGGCCGGTTTTGCCAGAAGTGGGGGTTTTAGTTTTGTCATCCTGAGCGCGCGCCGATTTTGCACAAGTCGAAAGCCAGCCCTGAGCAAATGAGCGCTCGCGAGCGCGTCGAACGGGGACCTTCCTTTTTCCCTGCAAGCTCCCGCCCCTCCCGCGTTCTATGGCTGAGCAGGCAAGTGGTTTGACGTGGTGTGGTTCGACGCAGGCAGAGAGCGTTCCCAGCGGTTCAAATGGATGGTTCTCGCGTCCGCCTTTAGGTACTAGAGTGTGCGGTCGCGAGGACCCATCTCTGCTACAATTTTTCTTCACTTAAAAAACTTCTTTGTGAGGCGGGAGTTCAGCCCTGCGGGGCGCGCCCAAGGAGTGCAACTTACATGAAGTCGATCTCGATCCCGGTCCGCATCATCAGCGCCGTCGCCGCCCTCATCGTTCTCGCGTTCCTCGCCAGTTGCCGCGGATTTTTCGTCAACCCCACTCTTACCACGATTTCCGTCGGCCCGGTCTCGCCGACGATTTATGTCGGCAATGTCTCCAACACCATCCAAATGTTTGCGGTCGCTACCTTCAACGACGGCACCAGCAGCAACAACTCGTCGGTATCGTGGTCCGTTTCTGGCACAGGAACGAGCGGCCTGCCCGTTGCGACGATCAGCACTTCAGGCCTGGTTACGGCGCAGAATGTCGGCACCGGCACAATCACGGCGACGTCAAACGTACTTCCATCAATCAGCGGGACACAGCCTCTCACGGTTTCGGTGGCCTGCACGACAGCACCGATAATAACTCCCACCAGCGGTAGTCTCAGTCCGACCCAGGCAACCATAAGCTTCACGGCTTCATGCAACGGGGGACAGGACGTCACCGCGGTTGCTACCTGGTTTTCGAGCAACACCACGATCGCCACTGTTTCGGCGGGCGTCGTGACCGCAACTGCCACGCAGGGAGCGGACGGCACCTTCTACATCACCGCTACCGACAATGGACTGACCAGCACCCAGGTCATGATCACTGCCAGCGGGTTCTGATTGATTTGCGAACGGAATGTGGGGGGCTGGCCCAGCTTTGGTCCTCGCTTGAATCACCCCAGACCCGGCTGCCCCAGCCTTCGTGGTTTTCGAAGGCCGGGCATCACGACTGTCGCCTTCACCTGACGCATCGATCCCGTGAGGCGCCCCGCTCCCTCTTTGTTTTCTGATACTTGGCTGTCATGACGTATCTGTACAGCCACAATCGTCATGCTCTTGTGTTCCTGCAGGAACATTCAGGAACATTAGGGCCCCTGCCCGCTGCGGATGACTACCCCTTCATCGCCGCATCAATCGTGGAGTAGAGCCGCGAATGGCTGAACGCGGCGACTGCGGTTCTAGTCCTTCATCACCGCGTCAATCGTGGCGTAGAGCTGGGAGTTGTCCTTCACTTCGATGTATGGCTTGGAGTTCCGATTGCTCACGATATAGATGGTCGGCGTGTGATCGAGCTTGATCGCCTTGCCCAAGTCGCGGTCGGCATTCACCTCCGCCGCGAACTTCCCGCCCGGATCAATCACGAACGGAAAATCCACTTTGTGCGCCGCCGCAAACTTCTCGGCGTATCCGCGCAGATTCTGCGGATTGATCTCCAGTTGGTTCTCGAAAACATAGTCGCGGAATTGGTTACCCAGCTCTTTCGAATGCGTGTCGAAATAGCGCGCCATCACCGCCGCCTGATACGACCAGTTGTGCATCGGTAAGGGGAAGTCGTGCAGCACCAGCGGAATGCGGTAGTCCTTCGCCGCTTTCTCCAGCACAGGAGTCATGTGTCGGCACATCGGGCATTGCATATCTTCAAAGACCACGATTGCGTACTGCGATCCTTTGGGCGGACGCAGCACGGTGTCCGGCGTGTCCTGGGCGGACAGCGGCGCCGTCGCAGCCAAAACGAGCAACAGCAGCAGAGAAGTGACAGAGAGACTGAAGAATGTGTTTTTCATTTCTACTTGTATTTTCCCCAACAAGCTTGAATTCGCGAGATGTACGAGCAGCTTAGACGCGTGGCGGATGCAATCGGTAACCCCATCGCTCACGCGCTCCATTTAATTTTAACGTAAGCTGAGGCGCCGGGTGCATGCAACGTAAACCTTTCGTGCCTCGATCTGTCTGCTTAACGCGCTATAGTAAAAGGTTGGTCTCATCTTCGTCGTGAAACCTGCATCGTGAAATCTGGCGTTCTGAGATCGAAATGGCCGCGTTACCGGCTCGCTGTCGGGCTTGCTCTGGCCGCGCTCTTATCTTTCCCGGCCTGCAATCGTAATCGCCATCGCGTGCTCGAAGTGGCCTATGTTTCGGCCCCACAGGCCATCCTGCGCGACCAGGTTGCGGCCATCTACAACCGCGTCGGGGAAGTGAAGAATGGCGAGCGCGTCGACGTGCTGGAGCACGAAAAACGCTTCGACCGGGTGCGAACCTCCTCTGGCACGGAAGGGTGGATCGAGCAGCGCTTTCTCGTCGATCAAAAAACCTTCGATGCCATTCAGCAGCTCACCGCCGACAACCAGACCGATCCCGTCCAGGCTCCCGGCGTCTTGCGCAACGACACCAACCTTCACGTCACCCCCGGCCGCGAAACCGAACATCTTTATCAACTCACATCGGGGTCCAGGGTTTCCATCCTTAAGCGAGAGACTGCCGAAAAAGCGGGCGTGGCTCCGGTTTCGCGGCCGAAGTTTTCGAAGGCAAACTCCTCGGAACCCTCCGGACCTCCACTCGAAGACTGGTATCTGGTTCGCGATTCCGCCGGCCGCGTGGGATGGGTGCTCGCCCGTATGGTCGACGTCGATGTTCCCCTCGATATCGCTCAATACGCCGAAGGCCAGCGCATCGTCGCCTTCTTCGTGCTTGACGAAGTCCAGGACGCTGATAAGAAAGTTCCGCAATATCTCTGCGTGCTGACCCCGCCGCACGACGGCCTGCCTTACGACTTTGATCAGATCCGCGTCTTTACCTGGAACGTCCGCAAGCACCGCTACGAAACCGCGTACCGCGAGCATGGCCTCAACGGATTCCTTCCCGTCACTATCACCACCGAGAACTTCGACAAGGAAGGAAACCTGCCCGTTTTCATCATTCGTACCAAAGATGACGCCGGCAACCTGCGAGAGCTTAAGTACAAGTTGAACACGCCCATTGTCCGCCGCGTCCTCGCTCCGGGTGAAACACCGTCGAAACCATCCCGTAAATCTCCTAGGCGTCGCCGGTAAATCCCCTGAGTTCTCTCCAGCGTTCTTCCTACTAAATACTGTATGCACCCTAGTCTATGCATACTAAATTTTGTATCGCAGGGCCGAGCGAACAATAAAAAGCCATGAAAACAAACAATTTACGTTTGGAATAGTTTGGATTTTCATTTGCACTAACACCGCACAGTCCGAAGTGTACTGGCGTATGTTTCGACGGACGCAGCTATAAAACCCGGCAATGAGACCGGGGCGTTTGACGCACGAAATTGATTCATTGGGTCTTGAAGGTTTCCCAGCTCTCGCAAAATAAAGACTGGAAAGTTTGAGTTCTAGCTCGCTGGATCGCGCCCATGGCAAAGATCGGCCCGATGGCGCTGTGATCCGA
>DATKQB010000125.1:0-44686 GCA_035523795.1 Verrucomicrobiia bacterium
ACTTGGCGCGGAGTGGGTCCGGTCAGGCTCTTGCCGATATAGAAAAGGTAGGCGACCACGAAAATCGTGAAAATCGACGACTCCGCAATGATCAGGCAAGCCATCGCCACTTTGCCGCGATAGGGAAGATCCCACGGCCGCCGGTGCTGCGATATTTCTGGTTACGCTCACGCTCGCCATACAGTGCGCCGGAATCGGGGTGCTTATCTCCTGGGCGAGAAGGGTCGAGCGTGGCCTCTCGCACCTGAGCTCACTGCAGTCCGCCAGCCTGATGATCAGATTTTCGGCTCTGGTGATTGCTCTGCATTTTGCAAATTCTCGTCTGGTCAGTGTTCTACCGCTGGTACTGTCTTCCGTCGTGGGAGTCCTCGTTTTACTTCTCCGCGACCAGCTATTCCACGGTCGGCTACGGCGATGTTGTCCTACCGCGAGTTTCCCGCGTACTTGGGCCGGTTGAGAGCGTCACCGGCGTCTTGAGGTGTGGCATCTCCGTAAGTGGCCTCGTGGCACTGGCGACAAAGCTAGTAGACCGCGAATCAGACACGCCAGCGATGTGGTGTGAAAGTCGTTTGAACGGGACGCTCAGAAGCGGATTTCCTCGCGAGACAGACTCAGCCCAGAAATTGGCGTTCAATTCCTAGTCTGATATTGGGAGGTGGACAGCGCAAAGGTAGGCGGACACCGCAAGGGCGTGAAAAGTGAGTTCTTGCTCCTCGAGGGGCTAAGAAGATGATCTAAGGCTCAGAGATCGGACCAAGCGGCAGTGATTGCCAAACCCCTGACCAGTTGCACGAAGGCGATCCACCCAGTCACTGGTAAAACTTTCCTCGTAGATTTCGTATATGTTTACTGTGCCCGACGGGCGAGCCGCAGACCAGCCATCCTTGGCGACGACTTTCAGTCCACCAATGGGAGCATCATTTCCCGGCGCTCGCGCCCTCGAGACCGCTTTTGTGGTCATTCCTAAACTGTTTTCGAGTGATATCTACTGCGCTCTGGTTAATTGCAACTGATCAGGAGCTGCAGTTGCCGCACTACGTTCAATGTGATGGTCATCGTTCCAGAGCCGGATAACCGGTCGCGACAAATGATGCTCATAACCGACCGCGCTGAGGCTGGCCGGGCTCAGCAGAAAATACCTTCCCCCAACTCCCGGACCGAGGCCTAGCCATCGGGCAGTAAACACCCGAATAAAATGTCCGCTGGAGAAAAGAAGCACATCGTTCGCAACGTGACGGATACGTTCGATAACGCGGTCCGCCCGCGCGCCGATTTCTGCGGGCGATTCACCTTCCGGGGCCCCATCACGGAACAAATCCCAGTTGAGGTTTTTCTGAAGGATCTGTGCTGAAGTCAGTCCTTCATAGTTGCCGTAATCCCATTCGACCAAGTCCGGATCGGTTTCTGCTCCAGATCCAAACCCGGCCAGTTCGCAGGTGCGTGACGCACGTTTCAATGGGCTGGTAAATACTTTTGCAAACGTCATTCCCTCAAGCCGCTCCCCAAGCCGTACGGCGTTGCGCTCCCCGTCGGGCGTTAAAGGCAGATCGGTGAGCCCGGTATGCTGGCCGGAGTGAGTCCAAGCTGTGTTGCCATGCCGCGCAATGTAGACGACTGGAAGGTTTTCCATCATGCTGGTTTCCTTGTTTGCGTCCTCGAACGTCCGCGAATGTTCCACCTCAAAAGTAATTCGACGTGTCAGGGAGAAATAGGTTCCTGCAAATACTGCCCACGCTTGCACCCGCGATACCAAAGTCCACCGTCACCCCCGCATTTTTTTAAGCGTGTGCTTTTCCAGTCACTTAAGTTGCCCGGGGCCCGATGTTTCGAAAATTGTCTGCAGCATGGCCGGTTCGAATCTGTCAGATGCCAAACGGCTGCCAAGCCGTGGGCGCAGGATCTAACTTTCATGAAGCTTGCTGGAGTTGTGAATCGAACGGAATTGGTCTTTCAATTGCTGCGCCCCGAAGTCGCCCCCTGAGCATCTAGACTGTTAGCCCAGCTCGCGCTACATCTTTGGGCATTAAGGAGCAGAATGCAGACGATCTCGGCCGTGGAAAACCTCGATCGCCATTTCGGAATTCCGGGAGTGGCCAGAATCTGTGAAGGGAACGGCGGTTTGCCGCGAATCCAAATCACTCATGCGCATGCCGAAGGTGAGATATATCTTCATGGAGCCCAAGTGACCTCGTGGAAACCGTCTGGAAACGACGAGGTTCTATTTCTGAGCACCAAATCGCGCTGGCAGGAAGGGCAGGCGATCCGCGGAGGAATTCCAATTTGTTTCCCGTGGTTTCGCGCCAAGACAGACAATCCGAAGGCACCCGCACACGGATTTGTACGCACCAAGAGCTGGCAAATCGAGTCTATCGAGGAAGACGAGCGTGGAGTCTGCGTGAGCATGTCCACCGAGAGCGACGAGCAAACTCGGCACTGGTGGCCTGACGAGTTTCGCCTTGTGTATCGCGTTGTTCTTGGGCCCGAGCTCATCTTGGAGCTCACCTGCATCAACACTGGCAAGAATGATTTACGGTTCGAAGAGGCGCTCCACACATACAACCGCGTATCCGACGTGGCGAACGTGCGGTTGCGGGGCCTGGATAATGTGCATTTCCTGGACAATAACGACTCGAACAAGGAAAACGTGCAATGCGGTGACGTTAAGATTGCCGCGGCAACCGACAATGCGTTCTTGGCTACTCGGGACGACGTTGATTTAACCGACCCGGAGTTGCGCCGTCATCTTCGACTCCAGAAAGCGAATTCCCGTACTACAGTTGTGTGGAATCCGTGGCGCGAAGGCGCTCTGCGATTGGTAGACTTGGGAGAAGGAGAATGGAAGCAATTCCTCTGTGTCGAGGCGAGCAATGTCCTATCCGAGTCCGTCGTTCTACCACCCGGAGGGGAGCACAAAATGACGGCGCTTCTGAGCGCTTTGAAACTATAGGGAGGGACTATGCAGTGCGCCAAACTTTCTGTCACGTGCCAAATGCTTGTCACCTCCCTTCTCGCGCAACCCGGCAGCAAACCGACTGATGGGAGAAGCCTGGACGGCTAAATCCTTCCGGGGGAAAAGATCAACGGAGTAGTGGCAAGCACGTCCGAATTGGAAGATAGCATGCGGTACATCAGCAGAGGAGAAAGCAATGACATTGCTGGAATCGTTGAAACAGTACACGACGGTGGTCGCTGACACGGGCGATATCGAGGCTATTCACCGCCATCGTCCGCAGGATGCAACCACCAACCCCTCACTTCTTTATCGTGCTGCGCAAATGCCTGCGTATCGGCACTTGGTGGAAGAGGCTGCCGAACAAGCATCCGAAGTTGGCGGTAGCCATGCGCAAATGGCGGGAGAGTTCATCGATCAGCTCTTCGTCCTATTCGGAAGTGAAATTCTCAAAGTTGTTCCCGGCCGTGTTTCCACTGAAGTTGCTGCCAGCCTTAGTTTCGACACTCCCGGCACAGTTGCCAAGGCGCGGAAGCTCATCTCGCTCTACCAGAAGAAAGGTGTGCCCCGCGAGCGGATCTTGATCAAGATCGCCAGCACCTGGGAAGGGATTCAGGCAGCCAATGAGCTCGAGCAGGAAGGAATTCACTGCAACCTGACGCTTCTTTTCAGTTTCGCCCAGGCAGTCGCATGTGCCGAGGCTGGGGTCACTTTGATTTCGCCTTTCGTCGGACGTATCTATGACTGGTACAAAAAGGAGGGCGGCGGCAAAGAAATCCCACCCGATCAGGACCCTGGGGTTGCTTCGGTCACGCGCATTTATAACTACTACAAGAAATACGGTTACAAAACCCAGATCATGGGAGCGAGTTTCCGCAATGTGAATCAGATCATCCGCCTCACGGGATGCGATTTGTTGACCATCAGCCCCGACCTGCTCGATCAATTGGAACAGACCGATGGCAAAGTTACGCGGGAGCTAGACCCGGCTACAGCCAAGACGAGCAAAGACGAGCGCCTGCGTCTCAGCGAGAAAGCTTTCCGCTGGATGCAGAACGAAGACGCTATGGCGACGGAGAAGTTGGCTGAAGGCATCCGCAAATTCAACAGCGATGCCCAGAACCTGGAAGAATACGCTCTCTCCCAGGTTGCCGAAAAAGCAAGCTAATCGTGAGGGCTGGCCGGTCACTTCCCTTTTTGATTCGGCCGGCGCAACGATTCCATGCAGTTTGAATGGAGCGCCAGATGATTCTGCAACAATACAGGCCCATCTTGCTCGTGTTGGTTGGCTTTGCACTGCTCGGCGCGGCGGGTCTGATAAAGCTGCCATCGGTGGCAGCAGGTAGCCGATCGGCGCGGGCCGATGATGCGACGCAGACCAAAATCGCGCGAGCGATGTCGGCCGGACCGGAAGACATCGCTCGATCAGCAAGAATCATTGACACCGATGCGAATGGAAATGCTGTCGTTCTGCGCGAAGGCAGCAATGGCTTTACTTGCATGCCCGGCAATCCTCAAGTGATCGGGGAGCCCCCCATGTGTGCTGATGCAGCCTCATTGCAATGGTTCGCCGATGCCAAGGCACACAAACCCAAGCCGACACACAGCGTCCCCGGAATCACTTACATGCTGGCAGGAGCCACTCAGCGCAGTGATTCCAACCCGAACGACAAGACGAGTCCCGCAATCCACGTCGGTCCGCACTGGATGATTATGTGGCCGTTCGACCCAAAGGCGACGGGATTACCGACCAGCCATCGAGATCATGGTGCCTACATCATGTGGGCAGGTTCCCCTTACGCGCATCTGCATGTGACGGGTCGTCCTTGAGGACTGGAACGACTCTACTAACAATCCTGAAAACGCTTGATCCTCCAGACTCTTCTACCCTATCTGTCTCATCCTCCGTCACTGCAGGATCGTTCATCTCAGCAACCTGGGCAATCCACGTTTCATGTGCGACCAAATGAGATCGGCCCTCGGCCGCACGTGATCCCACCGATCTCCGATTGCTGACGTTGTCTCAAAACGTCTCCACACACTTGCCAAGATAGAGTTCGTCATACGCCAATATTTCGATCGCGGACGGCGCGATAGCACGACGTTACGCGCAGAGAAAACGACACTTCAAGAACGGAGAGGAAAGTGCTTGAACTTCTGCGTGGCTGCGGCGATGTCTTTGAGCCATTCGTAAACGCGACACAACGAGGCTTTCGAGGAGCACCTGAACAAAAATGGCAACTTCTCCCGTACCGACAATCACTCCGCCACCTGCAACGGCGCCCTCGCTGGCTGGTCCTCCGCCCTCACGTCTCAAACTAGCCTGGCAAAAGTACGGGGCGCCGCTGATCGTACTCCTTCTGGCGATTGCCATCATCGTGACGATCACTCGGGACTGGAACGGCTGGGAGGGCGGCCACATCGAGCAGGCCACCAATGATGCGTACGTACGCGGTGATCTCACGCCACTCAGCACAAAGGTCCCAGGCTTAGTTCGCGAGGTGAACGTCAACGATTATCAGCAGGTTCACGAAGGCGAGGTCCTGGTTCAACTTGACGATGACGACTACAAGGCTCAGGTGGCGCAGGCTGCCGCCGGAGTTGAAGCGGCGAAGGCCGCCCTCGAAAACAACCGGCGCCAACGTGAACTTCAGGATGCAAAAATCGACCGTGCGCTTGCTGGAATCGACCAAGCCAACGCGCAGATCACAGCCGCGCAGGCGGGAAAAGAAGCAGTGCAGGCGGATCTAACGCGGACGCGCGAGGAGCGCGCTCGCCAGGAGGCGCTACTGAAGGCCCATTCCACAACCCAGCAGGTACTGGAAAAGGCAGTTGCCGATGAAGAAAGATTTGCTGCGCAATATGCAAGCAGCGATGCCGACTTGACCGAAGCTCATACTGCACTTCGTAGCAGTACGTTGGCAGCGGAGGCGGAGCGGCGAACGAAAGCCGTCATGGAATCGCAAGAAATGCAACTTGTTGCGGATCTGCACGCCAAGGACGCCGCGCTCGAAGTGGCGCAAGTGAACCTGGGTTACACACAAATTCTCGCGCCGGCCGACGGCACGGTGGGTGAACGGCAGGTCCGCCCTGGTCAACTCGTTTCTCCGGGAACGCAGGTGATGACATTTGTGGAGAACGTCAGGTGGGTAGCCGCGAACTTTCGGGAGACGCAGCTGACCAATATCAGAATTGGCGATCCGGCGGAAGTTCGCCTTGATGTTTATCCAGGCAAGGTCATTAAGGGACGAGTGCTTGAGATTGCACCTGCCAGCGGATCGCAATTCGCGTTGTTGCCTCCCGACAATGCCACTGGCAATTTCACCAAAGTCACGCAAAGGGTAACCGTCAAGATTGCGCTCGATGACTCTTCACTTACCTCCCAGTTGCGGCCAGGGCTCTCCGCGGTTGTAACGGTGCGGACGAGAAAGTAGTGGACACAATGAGCGCAACTTCCATCACGGTTTCTCCGGGTCGGCTATCGGCTGCTGCGTCCTCGGGCCTTGCAACCCTTCCGGTCGACCTCTCCCACAGTCCAGTGCTGGGAATCGTGGGCGTAATACTCGGCGCAGGAATTGTAACTATGGCCGGGCGACTACTCACTCTGGGTCTCGCCGATCTCAAGGGAAGTGTCGGAATTGGATTTGATGACGGTGCGTGGATACCCACTGCCTTTAACGTGGCACTCATGTTCATAGGGCCGTTCTCGGTTTACTTAGGCGGACTGCTGGGAATCCGGAAGGTTTTGTTTTACAGCGCGGCGGTGTTTACAGTGATCGCGGCATTTCTCCCCGTCGTGCATAACTACGGGTTCATGGTGGGCTTGCTGGTAGTGGCCGGATTAACCTCTGGCACTTTTTATCCCCTGACGTTGACGTTTGCCTTAAAGAATATTCCGCTCCGTTACCTCCCGCTTGTCATCGCGCTCTATGCCACCTGCATTGAAGGGGCAGTCAATTTCGCACCATCGATTTATGGATTTTGCCGAAACGATCTTTCCTGGCGGTGGATGTTCTGGATACCGGCTCTTGCTACTCCTGTCATGATGGCGTGTATCTACTTCGGGATTCCTGCCTCAACCGGGCCGCGGAGCAAGAAACAGCCGCCGAGCTTCGCTGGATTCCTTTATCTCAGCGCTGGCTTGGCGTTATTGTTTGCCGCTCTGGATCAGGGTCAAAGGCTTGATTGGTGGCGATCCGGCACGTTCATGGCCCTGTTGGCCAGCGGGGCGTTCTTCCTCCTCTGTTCTCTGGTACGCCACTTGCGCAGTCCCAACTTTCTTGTTGATCTTCCGTACTTGCGGGACTGGAACACGATTCTGTTAGGAGTGGCGCTTTTCGCATTTCGCTTTGCCCTGCTCGCGACCATCATCATCGTCCCGCAGTCTTTGTCGATGCGCGGTCTGGATCCACAACAATATGGGCCCTCAGTCCTGTGGACCGCCAGCTTCGAGCTTTTTCTGGCATTTATCGCAGCGCTTTTCTTGTCGAAGGGATTTGATTCGCGGTTGCTGATGGCCACCGGATTCGCCGCTATGGCTTTCGCCTGTCTCCTAAATGCGAACTTCACCAGCGCATGGGCTCCAGAGAATTACTTACGCTCAGAGTTGCTCATGGGCGTCGGTCAATCTTTCGCGATTGTGGGGCTGGTCGCATCGCTCGTCCTACAAGCGGCTTTTTCTGGAGGCTTGAGCGCCCCGCAACGCGCGCTCACTTTTGCCGCATTCTTTCACACCGTGCGGTTGTTCGGCGGTGAGGTAGGCGGGGTCTTCATGGGACATTTCATCGCGGACCGGGAAAAACTGCACTCGAACCTCTTGGGCTTGCATGTGCAATCTGGTTCTTGGGTCACGGACGGGAGCCTGCACCAACTGGCCGCTGGGCTCTCCGCGAAATCAAGCGGGCTGATGGCCGCCACCGGCCGTGCCGTGGAGATTATGGCGAGCAGACTGCGCCTGCAAGCCTACACTCTGACCTTTGTTGATGCGTTCCATCTCGTGGCTTGGGCCTGTGCGGGCGTCCTCCTGCTGACCGTGGTTCTCCGCAAGGCGCCCATGACCTTCGCGCAGATTCCGCTGCTGCAGCAGGCATTCACTTCGACACAAAGGAAAAACTCGTGAAGCTTTTGCGCACATTAACGGCGGCCGCTCTGTTCATTGGGGCGTCCTTAGCACAAGAACAGACCGGGCCAACTACTCCACGCACAATCAATCTCCATGAAGCTGTGGAGATGGCACCAAATCATAATCACATTCGCCCTCGCCGACTCAGACTACGGAGTACCCGGGCCGCAGGCAGCAGCGAATGGCAAATCCAGCTCCCGACACGAGACAGTGAGCGGAATGCCGCTGCATTCGCGGAGGCAAAGCCAATCCCGGTATAGAGCAGCAGCTTTCACCTCGCGCTCCCGTCAGAGTGGACCATGGTAACGGAATTTCTTGCTGGAGCGAAGATGTTGGTTGATGTGGCGTTATTTGATGTTGCAGGCCCTATCATCAGCGGTCACGTGAAAACCACCAACTTGCCTTGGGTCTTGGACGAAAAAACACTGGCGCATGACTTGGACCTGAAAGCTGCTCACATGATGAACGATCTTGAGGTGGTCGCGCGTGCTGTCCCCGCCCTAGGCTCCCAGGACGCAAACACGATCAACCGTGGAGAGGCGTTTTCCAGTGGCCCGATCGCAATCATCGCTCCCGGAACTAGTTTAGGTGAATCCTTTCTGACTTGGAATGGATCACAGTATCTAGCTCACGGTTCTGAAGGAGGACACTCAGATTTTGCTCGGACGGACGAGCATCAAATCCGCCTGCTGCATTATCTACTTCCGAGTTTCGGACACGTCGGAGTGGAGCGCGTTTGCTCTGGAATCGGGGTGGCAATATTTGCGAATTTCCGCGCGATGAAGAAAACTTATGGAACGGCCGCAAATCGCCGAGCTCATTGCACTTGCCAAAGATCGCACGAAAACCATTGTCGAGGCAGCTTTCGATCGGAAACACGCCGAGCGAGTTATGCTTGGCAACTGTCGAGTTGCTTGTTTCAGTACTGGCAAGCGCGGCTGGCAATCCCGCACTGAAAGTTCTGGCGACTCGGGGAGTCTACCTGGATGGAGGAGTTGCGCTTCACCTCATGAACCTTTTGCAGAAACCGCAGTTCGGCGAGACTTTCGCTAGAAGAGTCCGCTTTAGAGATTTAAGGGAGCGGATGCCGATCCACGTCATCACAACGCGCGCGGCTCTTCTGAGAGCTGCCACATTCGAACTGCAGAGCCTGAGTAAAGTCAAAAACCGTGAGGGAACACAACTTTTCCTCACGCCTGTTTAGTTCGCATGACGAAACGTAATCGAAAGAATGAAAAGGAGATCAGAATGGCAGCGAGTCCTCAGCCGGAAGTGAAAAAGCGAGCGATCAAACAATCCGCGTGGAAGGCTCTGACGGCGCATTACAAGGCGGTTTCAAAGCTCCACCTGCGGCAGTTATTTGCAGAAGACCCCAAGCGTGGACAGCGCATGGCGGTGGAATGGGGGGGTCTCTACCTTGATTACTCGAAGAATCGCGTCACCGATGAAACCCTTAAACTGCTGGTGCAACTCGCCGAACAGTCGGGGTTGCGCGACCGAATCGATGCCATGTTCAGCGGAGAGAAGATCAATATCACCGAAAAGCGAGCGGTGTTGCACATAGCGTTGCGGGCGCCGAAAAACGAGGCGATCGTCGTCGATGGGAAGAATGTAGTGCCTGACGTTCACGCAGTGCTCGACCGGATGGCTGCCTTTTCCAGCCGCGTGCGCGGCGGCGAGTGGACAGGCCACACCGGAAAACGCATTCGAAATGTCATAAACATCGGAATCGGCGGGTCCGACCTTGGTCCGGTCATGGCCTACGAAGCTCTCAAGCATTACTCGGAACGCTCGATGATCTTCCGCTTCGTCTCGAATGTGGATGGAACGGACTTCGCAGAGGCGGTGCAAGGACTCGATCCGGCGGAGACGCTGTTCATCGTCTCGTCAAAAACGTTCACCACGCTCGAAACTATGACGAATGCTCAGACCGCGCGCTCCTGGTCGCTGGCGGGACTGGGAGGCAACGAAAAGTCGGTCGCAAAACACTTTGTCGCCGTTTCGACAAATGCTGCTGAGGTGTCGAAGTTCGGCATTGATACCGCCAATATGTTCGGATTCTGGGATTGGGTCGGCGGACGCTATTCGATGGATTCGGCGATTGGTCTTTCAACGATGATTGCAATCGGGCCAGAAAGCTTTCGAGCCATGCTGAATGGTTTCCATCAAATGGATGAGCACTTCCGCACGGCTCCATTTGAGGCCAATCTGCCAGTTGTCATGGGGTTGCTGGCCGTCTGGAACAATGATTTCCTCGGCGCCAACACCGTCGCTGTATTGCCTTACGAACAGTACCTGAAACGCTTTCCCGCCTACTTGCAGCAACTGACGATGGAAAGCAATGGGAAGCATGTCACACTTGAGGGCAAGCCCGTCTCGCATGATACCGGACCCATCTACTGGGGTGAACCCGGCACCAACGGTCAACACTCGTTCTATCAGTTGATCCACCAGGGAACACGCCTCATTCCCTGCGACTTCATCGGATTTGCAAAACCGCTGAATGCGTTGGGCCGCCATCATGACATGCTGCTCGCCAACGTTTTCGCGCAAACGGAAGCCCTGGCATTTGGTAAGACGCCAGAGCAAGTGAAGGCAGAAGGTACCCCTGACTGGCTCGTTCCACACCGCGTCTTTGAAGGCAATCGCCCCTCTAACACAATCCTCGCGGAACTGCTCACTCCCGAAACACTGGGCAAACTTATCGCGCTTTACGAGCACTCCGTGTTCACGCAAGGCGTGATCTGGAACATCGATTCGTTCGATCAGTGGGGAGTTGAGCTAGGCAAAGTCCTGGCACAGCGCATCATTCCAGAACTGGAGAACCCGGCTGAGCCTGTGCTGAATCACGACAGCTCAACCAATACATTAATTCGTCGCTACCGCAAACTGAAGGAGTCGCAATGACGGCAATTGAAACATTCGAGAACGCCAACGAAAACACGCTGCGCAATGTTTTAACACAGTTGGAAAAGGAAGGCGCAGCCCTCGGCCATTTCAATGTCGCCGACCAGGTCTTGTTAAGGGCAGTGGTCGCTGCTGCGGCTGAGACCAGACTTCCGGTACTCATCGGCGCCTCCGAAGGTGAGCGGGAATTCTTTGGGGCGCGTCAGCTTGCCGCTCTGGTTAAAAGTGAGCGGCAGGAATCTGATCTCCCGATCTTTCTCAATGCGGACCACACGCATTCGCTGGCGAAAGCCCTGGAAGCCGCGAAAGCTGGGTTTGATTCCGTAACGATTGATTTTTCCGCGTTGCCTTTTGAAGAGAACGTGGCGCGCACAAAAGAGGCGGTACAGGCGATCAAGGCCGTCAACCCGGCCATCCTTGCAGAGGGCGAAATTGGTGACATAGGGACTGGGTCCGAAATCAAGAAAACGGCCCAGGGTGGGAAGCTCAGCACACCTGAAGAGGCGCGCCAATTTGTAGCGGCAACCGGGATTGACAACTTGGCTCCGGCAGTTGGCAACATGCACGGCATGCTGAAGAGCATGGTGCAGGGAGAAGCGAAAAAGCATCTGGATCTCGAACGAATTGCCCAAATCAAGCAAGCGGCCGGTGTCTTCCTTACTCTGCACGGCGGGTCAGGGACTGACGATGAAGACTTTCGCAAGGCAATTGCCGCGGGAATCAACATCATCCATATCAATACCGAACTGCGCGTCGCTTGGAGGGAATCTCTGGACAAAAGTCTGGCTCGAGACCTCAACGAAGTTGTGCCCTACAAGATTCTGCGGCCGGTCGTGGATTCTGTGAAACAGGTTGTCAGCTCGCGCTTAATGCTGTTCCATGGTCAACCGGTGAGTCCTAGCGAAGTAGGAATCGTCGCGTAATGCGGTGAAGCAGGTCGCGCAGTGGATCAAATGTAGTTTTCAGAGGAGGAGAACTTATGGAACTCGGAATGATAGGGCTGGGCCGGATGGGCGCCAACATGGTACGTCGGCTAATCAAAAAAGGACATAGATGTGTTGTGTTTGACAGGTCAGCGCAAGCGGTGGCCGATCTGGTCAAGGACCATGCGATCGGAGCAGATTCGCTCATGGATCTGGTGAAGAAGCTGAAGAAACCACGCGCGATTTGGCTGATGGTTCCTGCGGCAGTCGTTGATCAGACCATCGCCGATCTGCTACCGCACCTCGAGGCGGGCGACATCCTCATCGACGGGGGAAACTCCTATTACGTCGACGACATTAAGCGCGCAAAGGAACTTGCGCCCAAACAGATTCACTACGTGGACGTGGGCACCAGCGGCGGCGTGTGGGGTCTGGAGCGCGGCTACTGCATGATGATTGGCGGCGAGAAAGAGATCGTACAACACCTCGATCCGATCTTCGCGACGCTCGCCCCTGGAATCGGCGACATATCCCGGACCCCCGGTCGCGAGAAGCTCGACGGCACTGCGGAGCAAGGCTACCTGCACTGCGGCCCGAATGGCGGCGGCCATTTTGTCAAGATGGTGCACAACGGAATCGAGTACGGAGTGATGGCCGCGTACGCCGAAGGACTGTCGGTGCTGCGGTCAGCGAATGTCGGCAAACAGCAACACAGTGCTGACGCGGAAACCACTCCGCTGCGTGACCCGGAACACTACCAGTACGATTTCAATCTGCGAGACGTCGCGGAGGTCTGGCGCCGCGGCAGCGTGATCGCGTCGTGGCTGCTCGACCTGACGGCAACCGCCTTGATTCAGGATCCGGGACTTTCGAAGTTTGCCGGCCGAGTATCCGATTCCGGCGAAGGCCGCTGGACGATCAAAGCCGCGATCGACGAAGCCGTGCCCACCCCCGTGCTTACCGCTTCGCTCTACGAGCGTTTCAGTTCACGCGGCGAAGCTGACTATGCGGACAAGGTGCTGTCCGCGATGCGCTTCGAATTCGGCGGTCATTTGGAGAAGCCGAAAGAAAAATCTGAGGCTGCCTAAAGGAGAAATGTTCATGACTAATTCTCACTCGGACGCGCTCGTCTTCTTCGGCGCCACCGGCGATCTTGCGTACAAGAAGATTTTTCCCTCGCTGCAAGCAATGGTGAAGCGGGGACATCTCAACGTACCCGTTGTCGGTGTCGCCAAAGCCGGATGGAATCTCGACCAACTTCGCGCTCGCGCGAAAGACAGCTTGGAAAAACATGGGGGGCTCGATCCGGCCGCTTTCGAAAGGTTGAGCGGCCTGCTGCGCTATGTCGACGGCGACTATCAGGACCCGGCAACTTTCAATGCGCTTCGTCGAGAGCTTAAAGACGCACAACGCCCGGCGCATTATCTGGCGATTCCGCCAGCCCTGTTCGAAACCGTCGTCAAGCATCTCTCGGCGTCGAACTGCGGGCGGGGCGCGCGCGTCATCGTGGAAAAACCTTTCGGCCATGACCTCGCGTCTGCGCAGGAATTGAACAGAGTTCTGCTCGGGACCTTTGACGAGGCCGACATCTTTCGAATTGACCACTACTTGGGCAAGCGCGCCGTGAACAATGAGTTGGCATTCCGCTTCGCCAACACTTTTGTGGAATCGTTTTGGAACCGCAACTTCATCGAGAGCGTCGAGATCACCATGGCGGAGGACTTCGGGGTTGAGGGTCGCGGAGGTTTTTACGATCAAACAGGAACCATTCGCGATGTGGTCCAGAACCATCTGTTCCAGGTGTTGTCGAATTTGGCTATGGAACCACCAGTCGGTATGGATAGCGAGTCCATCCGCGACGAAAAAGTGAAAGTATTGCGAGCAATCCCACCGATCGAAAAAAAGAACCTGGTGCGCGGGCAGTTCCTCGGCTACCGCGACGAGAACGGCGTTGCGAAGGACTCGCAGACCGAGACCTTCGCGGCAGTGAAGCTGGAAATCGATTCCTGGCGCTGGAAAGGCGTGCCCTTCTACATTCGCGCTGGCAAGTGTTTGCCCACGACGTGCACGGAGATTATCGCCAAGTTTCGCAAGCCGCCGACCTTGATTCCCGATAGCCAGTTGGTCGAAAACCACCTGCGCCTCCGATTGAGTCCAGAAATTACGATCGCGATGGGGATGATGAACCTGGCTGCTAACGCGGAAGGGCTTGCTCTCGAGGCTGGCGAGATGGTAGCTAACCACTCTCCACGGGCCGATGAGATGGACGCCTACGAGCGCGTGCTCGGCGCGGCTATGGATGGCGATAGTACGCTGTTCGCCCGCGAGGACTATGTCGAACAGGCATGGCGCGTTGTGGAATCGGTGCTGAAAGAGAACGCCGCGGTCCATCAGTATGCGCCGGGGACCTGGGGCCCGAACGAAGCAGGTCGAGTTGCACCATTCGGAGGCTGGAGCAATCCAAACGAGAAGAAAGCACTTGCACTCGCAAGCGAGGCCGCGTGATGAAGATTGAAATCTATACAGACGCCAATGCGGTCGCTCTCGAAGCCGGCAAGCTCATCGCCAAAGCGGCGCAAGAGGCGGTCAAGGCCAGGGGCAAGTTCTTGTTGGCGGTGAGTGGTGGCAAAACACCGTGGATCATGCTTCGCGATCTCGCGCACGAAGATCTTCCGTGGACGGGCGTGCATGTCTTCCAAGTGGACGAAAGAGTCGCCCCGGAAGGCGATCCAGACAGAAATCTCACTCATCTGCGTGAGAGTCTGCTCCTGCATGCACCTTTACGACCCGAGCAAATCTACGCGATGCCGGTGGAAGCGGAGGATCTTGAAGCCGCTTGCAAACAGTATGCGCGAATCCTGGGAACGATTGTGGGCTCACCGCCTGTGCTCGATCTCGTTCACTTGGGGCTCGGGCCGGACGGCCACACGGCTTCGTTGGTGCCGGGAGACCCGATCCTCGACGTGAAAGATGCAGACGTCGGAGTCACGGAAATTTATCAGAAACGACGGCGCATGACCCTCACGTACCCGATTATCAATCGCTCCCGTCGCGTACTTTGGCTAGTGACTGGAAGTGAAAAAACCAGGATGCTCGCGAGGTTGCAGTCTGGAGATGCTTCGATTCCAGCTGGCCGGATCAATAGGGATCATGCCGTGATCTTGGCAGATCGCGCCGCTGCAGAAGAAGTGGATAAGAACTTGAAAACAGAAGTGGCGTAAAGCGTGAATTGAAGACCGAGTGCCGGCCGACAAGCTCGGGCCCATACCGCCAGAGATACTGGCTGCCTTTACCTCGTACTCTTGGCCGGGAAACGTTTGCGAACTCCAGAACCTCATTGAACGCGCGGTGATTCGTTCGGATGACGGCGTGCTTACGAATCCCCTGCCGGTACTCTCGCGGACGTCAGTATGGGAACAGAAGGAGACAATCCAGAGTTCTACGGTAGCTACGTTAAGCGAGTGCACGCGATCCATAATCGTAGACACATTGGAAAACACGCATTGGGTGATCGGCGGTCCCGGTGGGCCGCGGCTCGCCTCGGCATACCACGAACCAGTCTGATCTCTAAAATGAAGAAGCTCGGCATTTCCCGACCGAGAACAGCAACTGTAACAACTATCATTCTCGAAAAGACGGGAAACCAGATGGCGATTTCTTGCCAAGCATGAAACCCGAGTTGGGCGAAGTGATTCCGAGACACGCCATGCATGAACACAAGAATTTCGCTCGAATTCAGCACTCTAATAAGGAGGACGTCATGGCTCATGCAGTTCGCGTTTCGATGATGCGAGACCCTGAAAACCGGCCCGAACAACCTATAGTCGAGAATCAGCAGCCGTCAAGTAAACGAGAAGTCACAGCTGAATTGGCTTACTACCTATGGGAAGAGCGAGGCAAGCCGGAGGGGTCACCTGAAGTTGATTGGTTCGCGGCGGAAAAGGCATTGGCGGCGTCACATCCGGCCAAGACGGATCAGCCAGCAATGGGACCGGAAGCGGCTGGCCGTTGAAAACATGGTGGTAATGGCCGAGATTTGCCTCAATCGGACAATCAGCGCAGATCTCAGATCTCTCTGGAGTCTTCCTTCTTGGTCAAATAGGAGTTCAAGATCGACAAGCCCATCGCCGACTTGTTGATTTAGTGGACCTGAGACGACCACGCGCGGCCTACAGATCACCAGGAGTAAGCGACGCATAACGCTGAGCGAGTGCTGCACGTGGTTGGGAGTTGCTTGTCAGAATACCAGTTAGCACTGGTTGCGCAGCATCAGCAAAGAGGAGACCATCTTCTGACAGATATCAGTAATAATTTGCAAGTTTAGGGATCTTTGGTTCTCGATACTTTGCCGTAAGAGCCGGATGGAATCATCGTTCATGCGCGCGGGTGAGGCCTCTTCGTCTGCGATCCATCCGGAAATATGCATGAGGTACTCGCTATATTCGTTTAGAAAGTGGTCCAGTGTCTGGCTTTGTAGCTGGGTCAATTCGGGGTCGTCGATCTCCCGTCGTCCAAGATGTGAGAGAAGACTGAGTTCCAACAGGTAAATCGAGCGCAACGCTGGCTGAGTCTTCTGAATCCGCTCACAATCGGCAATGTTCCGCTCACTCCGATGGCGAAACTCAGACTCAAACCGCACGGCGTCCATCTGCGATTCCAGGCTGGCAAAGTTGTCATTGATCTGGCTGCGGAGACGCACGCTCGATGAAACGCGGGTAGATTTCTCGCCTGCCACAGGGCTAGCCACGAGTTGTGCCAGCATTCGCACGTTTCGCACGAGCAGTTTCTGTAACTGCTTGGCATCGCTCTTCGTCCCGAAGCGGTCGAAGATAAAGCCCATGGCAAGAATGCCCAAGAACACGCCGATTACCTTATCGCGCGCGATCGTGAGGTCGGTCTCGATGTGAAAATCCTGCAGATTGACGAAGTAAAACGCGAGCGCCATCTGCACGCCAAAAAAGGAAAGCCGCGGACTCGAAGTGGCAAACCAGGCAGCGATCGCCGTCGCCGTCGCAAAGAAAAGAGCAAACCCGAAAACGCTGTCGATACCGGGCAGAATCAGAATCTGCGCCGAAATCCCCAGCACGAGCCCCCCGGCAACAAATCCCGCAAGGCGGAGAAACTGCATCTGGAGTGAAGTGCCAATAGTGCTCAGCGCAGTAACGACGCAAGTAACGACGCTTGTGGTGCCGATGCCCGGCCAGTCGAGGGCGTTGTAGAGTACGTAACAGACGGTAGCCGCCAGGCACCCTGCGAAGGCGAAGCGTTTATACTCCGGGTTCTGGAATGCGTCCGGCAGAAACACAGCATGCCACCAGTTCCCTGACGCGTTCTGGGAGGAAGCGAGGAAGTCATCGCGAAACACTTCGGTCATGAGTGCGACGGTTTGTTCCATCTCCTGAAGCATGGGGAAACCACGGGACATCCCCCCCTCAAGCAGAGGAGGAAACGCGAAAGCACGCGCAGGCTCCCGAAGTTCCGTTCGGATGGCTCTGAGCCTCTCAGAAAATGCGCGTAGGCGGAGTGCGTCGTTTCCGGTGGGCTGGGGAGGGATGCGCGTGAGATTCGCGACAAGACCAATGAGCCGGTCCGCCAGCGCAATTAACGCGGTGCGCTGCGCCCGCTGACTAGGGTCCACGCCTTGGCGCTGTAATGTCGCTCTAAGTCGGCCCGTCCCAATCATATGGTATTGAAGAACTTTGTCGCAGATCGACTTAGTTGGGAGACGGCGACTGGCAACGCTTTCCGCTGCCTGCTGCACCGCGAGCAACATGTCATCGACCGACGTGATGACGGGATCGGAATGATCGAAGATGCGGTATATCGCTTCGGTTCCCAAAGTGGCGCCAACAGCTACCGCGATTGCCAACACGGGCCAGAGAGTACCTTCCACTTGGGTTTGGCTCGGTAAGGATCGGTCCCATACCGGCAGGGCAATGCCAATCAGAACGGCGAAAGCAGCGGCAGCCGCGTAGTTAGTCGCCGTACGAATAACGAAAAAGATCAGATACAAGCTTCCGATTACCCAGAAAAATTGAGTAAAGGGGTAACCGCGGAACAGCATCATCCCGAGAAGGGTATAGAGGCTTGCGACGACAAATGCGACAACGATCGCTCGCCCTCCGCGCCAGGTGGCGGCGAGATTTTCGCGAGCCAGAAGAATGGAAAATAAACCAGCCAAGACCCCGTTAGGAATGCGGAAGGTGACGATGATGAACATGGACAGCGTAGCCGCAGTCGTCATGCGGATGACGGTGCTCAGGCGTCCTGGATAGGGGGCGACTTCCCACCGGATGAATTCCCGAAACCAAAGCCAAGCGGCAGGTCGCCTGGCTCGCTGATAGTGGAGTTGAGTGGCTTGAGTCGCCATATCAACGCTTTCGCTTGTATCCGCGGATAACGACTACCGCTGACTCGCCCAGACGAATGACGTCAGAGGGGGGCGACTCAATGCGGATGCGGACGGGGTAGCGGCTGGCCAGGTGTACCCAGCTTAGAGTGCGTTGTACGTCCGGCAGGCCGGGCGTGATTCGGCCCAGGATCGAAGGATCGGGTGTGACACCATAGCCGACACTCTCAACGACGCCCGTAAACCGCAATCCGGGGTCAGACATAACATAGATATCTGCTGTCATACCCGGCCGGACATACTTAAGCTGTGTCTCGCGGAAATTGGCAAGTACCCACCAGACGCGAGTGTCGATGAGAGTGAAAATCTCCTGCCCTATGTGAGCATAAGCACCCTCGGCAATGACGAGGTTGCTTACACGTGCGTCGAATGGAGCGTAGACGCGGGAGTGGTTGTAGTTGTATTGGGCGTTGGCGATTGCAGCGGCGCGACCCTGCCGCTGGGCTACGAGGGGATCGAGGGTAAGTACGCTGGACTGCGACTGATGAAACTGTGCCGTGCTCTGCTCTTCAGAGGCCTTGGCCTGCGCGAGAGCGGCAAGCATCGAGTTAAGGTGGGCACGATCGAGAGCCAATTCTGATTCGGCTTCGTGCACGGACTGTGCGCTGGCTTGCTCTGTTGTACGGGCCTGGTCCACCTGATCGACGGTAACGAACTGCTTGACGAGGAGAGGCTCGACGCGGTGCAGATTATTCTCGGCGTATGCCCATTCGGTCTTGGCTCGATCCAGCGCAGCCTCAGAGTGGGCGACATCGGCCTCCGCCTCACGGATCGAGGCTTGCGCACGGTCGACGTTGGCGCTGGCGCTGCGGGTTGCCGCCCCAAAGGCGGTCACGGCGTGCACTTCGGCCTGAATCCGCCGCTGTTCATCGACGATCTGCCCTTCGAGGGCGGCCTGGTCCGATATTGCGTGGTCAAGGGCATACTTGTAAGGCCGATCATCGATTTCGAAAAGTAGATCGCCCTGCCTAACGCGCTGATTGTCGGCGACATTCAGGTGCAGTATCGGCCCCTCGACGACGGGGGCGATTCCGATGTAGTTGGCAAAAATTTCGGCGTCATCAGTCCAAGGATGTCGGGTGGTGACCGAGTAGACGGCGATCAAACCAATCACGCCCAGCACAGTCATGGCCGCAGTGAAGACGCGGCCGTACCTGCGCAGTCTTGCGATGCGATTGTCTTGCTCAGGCTGGCCAGTTAGTTGATCTGGCATCGCGTTTACCTAACTGTAGAACATCAACCACAACATGCAGGCGAGAAAGATCGCCATGCTGAGATACAGAAGCACAGGTGCAGCCACGTGTCCGTCAATCGCTGTGCGGGCGATCAGGGCGCGTCCGGCCGCCGCCAGTACAAGACCACCTACGGAGCAAAATATCCACGCGGGGAAAAAAGAACCGAAAATGCTGTACTCGGGTGCGTGAGAGCAACCAACCAAAACCAGCGGTACTGCCAGAGGTAAAACAGCAAGGTAGCGAAGTGGGGTCTTTCGGCCTCGATCGCGCGCAGCCAATTCGATGTTCATTTCCACCAGACTCATACTTGATTGTTCGATTGGGCCACAGAGGCATAGACAGAATCTATTGGACGAAGGTGTCGATCAATACCTTTGCATCTGTTGCAGCCCCCTGAAAACGATTTCCGCAGATACTTTGGGATCGATCGATACGTTCGTTCAATAGATTCGGTACCACACTTCTGTCCTAATCTCAGTAGACGGGAAAAAATCTCGATTGATTGAATGCAATACACCATTGCGAGTTCTATTCTTGTCGCTGCTTTTCGCCTTCTGCGTGGCGCGCGCCATGGGACAATGTGCCGGCAAACTATCTTCTCCAGCAGCTGCCGCCGACTGCGCCGCACGCGCAACTCCTCGCCAGGGAACGGCGATCCTCGACCCAGCTCACCCTTACACTCTGGCCGAACTGATCGACGTTGCCGAACAGCACAACCCCAGCACACGCAGTATCTGGGAGCGCGCAAAGCAGAAAGCGCGCGAACTCGGCCTGGCAAAAAGCGCCTATTATCCCCAGTTCGAAGGTCTAGCTGCCTTCGGCGACGAGAGGTTGATAAATCCATTCCCCGAACCGCTGGCTCCCCGCGGCTACGTCATGGTCGAGGTACCCATCGTCCGGCCTGAAATCACGCTTCAATACCTCATCTTTGATTTTGGCAAGCGCGAAGGGACCGTGGACTCCGCGAAGCAGGAGCAGCTTGCCGCAGGTGCAGATGTTATTCAGGTAAATCAGGCGCTCGCGTTTCGCGTCGCCAGTGCCTATTACCAGCTGGTGACCGCACAGGAAAGATTGCAGGCCGCTCAGGACACGTTGCGAACTGCACAAACCACTCAAGATGCGGCTGAAAACAGGCTGAACAATGGGCTTGCAACTCTTCCCGATGTTCTCAACGCTCGCGCCGAAACGGCACAGGCTGCCTTCGACGTGGAGTCTGCGGATGGGGACGAAAAGATCGCTCGCGTGGCGCTGACGGAAGCAGTAGGGGCTGATCCCTCCCCCGACATCGTGATTGACAGCCAGAGGAGTGCGCCGTTGCCGGAGAGACTTACGATGTCCATCGAGGCCTTGATCGATCGCGCAATAAAGGATCGTCCCGAACTCATGGCGCAGGCTCTCCGAATCCGCTCCGCCGAGGCTCGCATCCGGGCAGCCAAGGCTGAGTACGAACCGCAGATTGTTCTGTCGGGTTCGGCAGCGCAGACCTCTGTGTGGCCGACAGCTGATTACGGCGTGCTCGGGTCCGCGAGCGAGCCTACCTGGTCCGTTGCGCTTGGCATCCGGTGGCGCATCTTTGACGGAGGTGCCCGCAAGAACGAGCTGTTGATCGCCCAATCAAAGCGCCGGGAGGCAGAGGACGAACTTACGGCAATACATGATCAGACGACGCGCGAGGTCTGGACGGCTTATATAGGCTTCCGTACTGCGTTGCGAAAGCACGACGCCGCTGTTGCACTCCTCGATTCTGCTAACGCCTCTTACTCGGCATCGCTTGAGGCATACAAATATGGAGTCAAGAATCTGGTCGACGTGGTCACTGCGGAGAAGCAGCTGGCCGAAGCTCGGCTATCCAGCGTCTCTGCACGATCAGAACTGTTTCTAGAGGCAGTGAACCTTGAATTCGCCACCGGGAATCTTCTGCGGAATCAACCTCCCGCGACAGCGCTTCATACTCACGAGGAACGTCAATGATTTCCATGGGAGATTTCCGCCTCTATGGTGATGACGATCTTCCCGTATCCGCCTTTGTCCCTGATTGCTCCACTGTATGCGGCGGAAGCCTGATTCAAAGGGACGGTCGCTTTGACGAATGCTCGAAGATGTCCAGCGTCAAGCTGTTTAGCGATTTCAATCAGTTGCTTCTGAATCGGCTCGACGATGAAGAAAGCATTTTTCACTCGCTGATCAGCAGCGCCCGCGCTGTCCGAGGCAACAGTTACCATACGTCCACCTGGCTTGAGGACGGCCCATGACCGATCGAGCGTGTCACCGCCGACGGTATCGAAGACGACATCCACTTCCCGAACGTCTTTCTCAAACCGAGAGACCTTATAGTCAATCGCCTCATCGGCTCCGAGCCGCTTGACGAAATCGATATCCTGAGTTGAGACGGTAGTGGTGACGCCGGCACCGCGGTTATGCGCCAATTGGACAGCATAGAGTCCCACGGCGCCCGCGCCTCCTTGGACTAATACACGCTCGCCCGGCTCCAGCTTCGCGCGATCGATCAGTCCTTGCCATGAGGTCAAAGCGCCGAGCGGCACTGAGGCGGCAGCTTCATGACTTAAGGTTTCGGGTTTCCGCGCGATATTCTGGGACAGGGTAATACAGAACTCCGCGGTGGCCCCATCCTCGAACCAGTCGTTCATGCCATAAACCTCGTCGCCTACCTCGAAGTCCTCGACGTCTTTGCCGATCGCCGCGATGACTCCAGAAAATTCGTGCCCTGGCACTGCGCCCACGCGCGCCGTTCCTGATTTCGTGTGTGTCGTGGGATACCAAATCAATTCTGGGGCAGTGACACCAGCGGCGTGAACGCGAACCAATATCTCGCCTAAGCCGGGTTCCGGTATCGGTAACTCCACGGGAATGAGCCTTGGTCCATGGTCTGACGTGTTGACCTGCATCGCCTTCATAAGAGCCCCGTATCGAGGATTTCCATCTCTACTCCCGCCGTCCGAAGACATCGCGTAACACCACATTGAGGTCACCGAGTGCTCGGACGCAGTCCCCTGTAAAGCTAGAGCCATGCATGACGGCGAGCGTTGCGGGCTTCAACTCGGCAAGCTTTTTCATGTTCTGCGCGGTGAGTGGCGTGTAGGGCACATACTCGGCAAGAATGCCCGTCTGATATTCCCTCATCGCCTGAAGAGAGCGGCCCACAACATCGGCCGACGTGAGCGGTTCGACGTCGCCGTTTTGATGGAACAGGTCCGAACAGAGCAGGATTTTCTGTGTTTCTTCGAACAGGACGCCGGCATCCCAGCCGTGGGGCAGATGGGGAGTCCGGCAGTAGCGAAAGCGGCATGTCCCGGTCACGAAGGTCCCGCCGTCAGCGAGCGCGCGCGACTCCCGTCCAGTGAAGTCATTCACGCACACGCGGGCGCCGACCTCGCTGCAGATCACATCGGCCATGGGCGCGACAACCAGCCACTCATTCAGCGACCCGCACTCGTCTGACTCAAAATGGCTGAAGCTGATGTGGCGCAACTCCGAAAGGTTAATGAGCTTTGAGACGGCCTCGCGAATTTCCGTGTGCATTCCGCGCAGCCCGGTGTGGAACAGAAGCGGCTCATCGTCTTTCACCAGAAAATGGTTGAACTGTAGATTGCCCCGTTGAGCAAAGATCGAAATGCGATAGAGATTCGGCGCGATTTCGGTCGTTACCGCCATGGCTAGTCTCCTCAATCAGGCTTTTTTGACGGCCTTTCTATTTTTTCCCTGGCCATTTACAGCCCCCAAAGGAGATGGTCAAATTGGCCGCGGGCGATTCCACACAGTTTCTTTCTCGTCAAAGGTCAAGAATTACATTTGTGTCCGGCTGAGAGCAGCACACCAGCACATTCCCCACCGCCGGCGGTTCCAGCGGTTCCGGGTTGTAACGAGTCGTTCCGCCAATCAGACCCGTCATGCAGGTGTGGCACACTCCGGTCCGGCACGACCATCTGACCGGAACGTCGCAAGCTTCCGCCAGTTCTAACAAACTCTGATATTTGGGATCCCACGCCGCCGCGATCCCGCTGCGCGCAAATGAAACGGATGGGCCGGTTCCCTGGGGCGCCTGGGGCGGGTGCGGTGTATGGGCTACTGCGGCCATACCGGGTGTTATGCCCTCAAGCGCACCGAAGATTTCGGTGTGCACGTTCCCTGCGGGCACACCCCACTTTCGCAGCCCGTCGCGCATATTCTGCAGGAACGAAGATGGGCCACACAGATAGAATTCGCTATCAGGTAACACCCCAATCTTCTCCACCAAAGCTGCATCGATGTGACCTGACCCATCAAAGTCCAACCCAAGTTGATCTCTTGCTGCAGGTCGGCTGTAGACGATGTAGCTTCGTCCGCGAGAGAGCTGTTTCAGTAATGAACGCGATTCCTCTGCAAATGGATGGTCAGCGCCATCGCGCGCTCCATAGATCCACCAAATCTCGAGTTGCGACTTTTCTGCCGCAAGCGCGTGCAGCATTGACATCACCGGCGTCACGCCCACTCCTGCGCTTAGCAAGACAACAGGCTTGGCGCCGGGACGCAACGTAAAGCTCCCTCGAGGCGCACTCACATCCAATGCATCGCCTTCTCGCACGCGGTTGCACAGATACGAACTTCCAACCCCATTTGATTCGCTCTTGACCGAGATGCGGAGGTGATCGGCTGCTACAAGATCCGACAAAGAATAGCTGCGAAGAATCGGAGGCTTGCCGGGGTCGACCAGCAACCGCAAGACGACGAATTGACCGGCGTGAAAGGCAGGAAGAGACTGACCATCGACCGGAGCGAGAAGGAAGGAAGTCACACTACCACTCTCCTTACGGATCTCGATGACTCGCATTTTTCTAAAGCCGAGCCATGCTGGAGCTTGCTCCTCATGCGCGAGTCCCGGATTCCCTGCCACAGCTTTGGAGCTCGAGTCTTGCTGGAGCATGGCCTGGAACGAGCCTTGCCATCCCTTGCTAAGCGCGGGAATCCGCAGTGCGCGTTCCAGTTGAACCCGGGAATGCCCGGGCAAATAAAGAAGAGCGTCAACATCGGCAACGGGCATTCGCTCTGGACCATCAGCAACTCTTACGATGTCATCGCCCGCACCAACTTCTCCCTCCTCTAGCACACGAAAGTAAAATCCTGGCCTTCGATGTGCTACGAGCAGCGCGGGCATGCGAGGTTCGTTCGTGCGGATTCCGACGCGATAGCACGTCACGCGTGGCTGCGTCACTTCAAATAGCGCATCGCCGATGCGGTATTGATCACCGATGCAAACCTCATCATCCGGAAGTCCCTCGATCGTGAAATTCTCGCCGAACTGGCCGAAACTAAAATCACTGCGGCCCAGAAAGCGCTCCCAGTAATGATAGGAGTCCATCTGGTAGACAAAGACGGCACGCTGCTCTCCTCCGTGACCGGCGAGATCACCTTGCCCATCACCATCGATGTTGAGCTTGCGCACCAAGCGTCGCCCCGCAATGGGAGATTTCCAGACCGCCGTTCGGACAGTCTTGCCATTCCAGGTCACGTCGCGCGGAAGGCCGACATTCACTGAGAGTAGGCGAGCCACTCGGAGAATTCCCTCTGTCTCTGTTTCTCTAACGTCACTTTTGACTGCCATGCTTATTCCATCCGTGGAAAGGCGAGAGATCCCCTGCATTCCATTTCTCGCGGAGCCCCGGGCTGCCCAGATCCCAGTCCAGGCGGATTTGTTTCGTCACGACGCGCAGGTCGTGCCACAGATCGACTACCGACGGACGCCCCCAGAACCAGTAGCCGTTGTATATGCTGTAGATTACGAGCCCCGGCTTGAGGACGAGGGTGTGCGGAATCATCGGGTTGTGCTCGGGGTCGGTGTACTCCTGGATTTCGAGATCCTTCTGAACGATTCGGTCAGGATCGGAGAGAAACGTCCACTCGGCTCCTAATGATGCTCGAAATTCCTGGAGCGTATGGTGGTCGTCGGTCGCGATCGTGGCTATTTGCGTGTATGCGACGGCGATCTTCGGATAGAACGCGGCGAGTTCCAGGTGCTGCTGGTGTTCCTTCGGGCAGTAATGGCCGCGCGAGAGAGTGAGGATCAGTGGATCATCGCCCTGCAACTCGCTGAGCTTGCGCCGCGTGTTCGTGTGATCGGGCAGTTCGTAGTCGGGGAAAACGCTTCCGGGCGCAATATCAGAACGCATAGACTCAAATCCTCCGACGGCATCCGCGCGTATCGCTTATACGATGCACATCCGGCCACGAGCGCCTTCGTGGGAATGCGTCCGTTATTCATGTATGAGCTCCAAATTTATGGCGTTCGATGATAGCGACGGTTTTGCCGGCGCCCGCAAACCGCGCTGCCAGCGACGGGCTGCCCGGCCCGTCCCAATTATGATGGCGTCGAAGTGCTTCATTTGTTGGTCAGCGGCGGCTAGGCAGCGACGAACTGCTGACCGCCATCAACATCGTAGGTTGCACCCGTGAGAGCAGTATTGGTCATAAGATGTACGGCCAATGCTGCGACATCTGCTGGCTGAACGACCCGTCGGATGGGAAGTTTGGCTCGCAACTGGCTGCGACGGTTTTCGAGTTCATCGCCCAACAGTGATGCGGACAACTGCGTGTCGACGAATCCGGCGGCGATCAGATTCACCCGAACGGGTGCTAGTTCAAGCGCCAGATTGGCAGTAAGAGCAGGAAGTGCGGCGGTCAACGTCGATAGGATTCCCGTGCCAATGCTGGGGCGACGTCCGCCAGTGCCTCCCATGAATATCAGTGTCCCGCCAGGCCTGACCTTGCCAGCTGCGTTCCGGGCAACTTCGATGAGAAGTGAAAAATGCTCGTCTAGCGCACGGCGAGCGTGAGGGAGATCCAAGTCGATGAGACGGCCGTAGTAAGGCCGGCCCGCTGTCACCATGATGTGATCGACTGGAGTCGGCAAGTCGCGGAAGAACTGCGCGAGTAGCGCAGAGTCCGTGGCATCGAAGGCCCTCGTGTTCAGCGCATCGACGTCGCGTGCGGCGCGTTGAAGGGACTCGGGATTGCGGCCTGTCAGAATCAGGCTCGCCCCCTCCGCACTTGCCCGTCGGGCAGTCTCGAGACCGATGCCCGCGCTCCCGCCGATCACGACAACAGTTTGTCCCAGGAGTTTCGGTTCGTGCTGGATGTGAGAGGCGGTGCTTGCAGCGCTCATAATTGCTCCATCGGCAACACTTTGATTAAGCCAGAAGGGCGACGGACGAAGCTATTGCACGAACGTATTGATCGATACCAAAGTATCGGTTGGACATTTGGGCGCAGCGTGGTGCATCATTGAAACAATTGGGGCGCCGCTAGAAATCCTGTGGGGGATATCTCATGAAGAAAACTACGGCTCCCATTCCCTTTGCTGGTTCGCAGCTTGATCAGACGCGCCATGTTTGCGCTTTTTTCAACAACGATGACGAAGAGTACCGGGTTCTACTTCCATTCATAAAAGATGGATTCCAGTGTGGCCACAAGGCAATTCATGTTGTGAATCCAGATCAGCGGCAGGATCATCTCCGCCGCTTGGGTGCCGTAGGAGTCGACGCGGCCGCCGCGCAGCAGAGCGGACAACTGGAGCTTCGTATTAATTCGGACGTCTACCTTCCGGATGGCCGCTTCGATCCAGATCGCATGATCTCGGCGTTCGAGCAGTTGGCCAGTGGCAACTCCGGCGGAGGATATCCGCTGAGTCGCATTTGTTGTCGTATGGACTGGACGGTCAAAGATCAATCGCACGTCGACGATGTCATTGAGTTCGAGTCGCGCGTGAATGATGTATGGCGTCGTCACGAAGACGCGGTCATTTGCACGTATCATCTCGGGCAATTTCGCGGCGACGAAGTGATTGACATCATGCGGACCCACCCGATGGTCATCATCGGCGGCATCCTTCAACAAAACCCTTTCTTTGTTCCGCCGGATGAATTTCTGGGTGAATTTCGCCAACGTCGCGCGCGTCGGAATAGCTCATTCGCGGCGGCCTAACATGGAAGAACAGGTCGAAGCGCCGGAGACGAAGCGTCTTCGGCGCTGCATCAATGATTTAGTCGGTGTTCTTTCTCTCTCTGCTATCTGTCGCGGCAGTGAGCCATCGCAAATTGTTCAAACCCTTCTTGACGTACTCCTCCGTATGCTCGGCCTAGAGTTCGCATACGCGCGGCTGAACGACCCTTTCGATGCGATTGAGGTCTTTCGTGTCGCTGAGTTCGGCAAAATCAGCCTGCCGCCCCAAGAGCTTCGTAAGATCCTCGGCGATTCGCTTGCAGCCAATGCTCAAGGCTCCCCACGGCAAATACGTAACCGATTGGGAGTCGAGGAAATTTCGATCTTGGCCGTACCGTTGGGAATCCAAGGTGAAATCGGCTTGATGCTCCTGGGTTGTAGCCGGGCGGGTTTTCCCAGCGAAACCGAAAACCTCCTTCTGAGCGTCGCTGCAAATCAGGCATCGATTGGGTTGCAAGAGGCGAGACTTCTAAGCGACCAGAAGAGGATCGCTAATGAACTTGAGCAACGCGTTGCGGAACGAACCTTGGAACTCGCTAACGCCAACGAAGAGTTAAGAAAGGAAATTGGCGAGCGCAAGAAGATCGAAGACCGGCTACGCGAGAGTGAGACGTCGCTCGCCCAAGCTCAATATCTGAGCCGCACGGGTAGCTTTTCCTGGAAGGTAGCCAACGACGAGATCGCCTGGTCCGAACAGCTTTATCGCATTTTCGACTTTGAACCGGGAACGCCGGTCACCATCCAGCGGATAAATAGTCGAGTTCATCCCGATGATCTCGTGGCGATGGTCGAACGGGTTGCAGGCGCACGCTCATCTGGTGGAGTAATTGAGTATGAGCACCGATTGTTGATGCCCGAAGGCTCCGTGAGATACCTGATCGCGACCGCTCTAGGAAACCCGAACGCCGAAGGGAAGCTGGAATACATGGGAGCGGTTCAGGATATAACGCAGCGCCGAATGTCGGAGGAAGCACTCGCCAAGGCGAGAGCAGAACTGGCAAACGTCGCCCGGGCCACCAGCCTGGGTGTGTTGACTGCGTCCATCGCGCATGAAGTCAACCAGCCTCTTTCCGGAATCATCACTAATGCCAGCACTTGCTTACGGATGCTTTCTGCGGATCCTCCAAATATTGAAGGCGCCCGCGAAACCGTACGGCGCACCATTCGTGACGGCAACCGGCTTTCCGAAATAATCACGCGATTGCGTACGCTCTATAGCAAGAAAGAGCTGACCCTTGAATCGATGGACCTGAATGAAGCGGCTCGAGAGGTGACGGCATTGTCGTCGAATGAGATCCAGAGAAACGGACTGACTCTCCGGCAAGAATTTGCGGAGAGCCTTCCACCGATACTCGGCGATCGTATCCAGCTTCAGCAGGTCATCTTGAACTTGCTTCGAAACGCCGTGGACGCTATGAGCAATGTGAATGATTGTCCAAGAGAGTTGCTCGTTAGAACCGAACGGGACGGAGGAAATCAGGTACGACTGAGCGTGAAAGATTCGGGAATCGGTTTCGCGCCTCAAGCTGCTGACAAGATCTTCCAAGCGTTTTACACGACCAAAACCGACGGTATGGGAATCGGACTTTCTATCAGCCGCTCCATTATTGAGGCCCATCAGGGGCGTCTGTGGGCAACGCGGAACGACGGGCCGGGATCTACATTTTCGTTTTCGATTCCTTGTTTGCGGGAGGGTTTGGCTGATGCGGGAGTGGGCCTCAGTTGAGCTGATTCATCGACGGACGACGCATGATTATGACTGTTCGCTCACATTCAGCTCAGAAGCGATACCAAAGTATAATGGACGCGCCTCATTAGAAGGGCGCATTGTTTGACGATGGAGTCTCCGGAGGACAGGAGCCAAGACAAATGTCAGCTTCTTTCCGTAGTAGTTGATGATGATGAGTCGGTGCGCGAGTCGCTGCCCGACCTGCTTAAGGTGTTCGGTTTTGCAGCTCGAGCTTTTTCGTCAGCCCGGGAATTTCTCTCGTCGGATTGTGTCGATGAGACTAGCTGCTTGATTCTCGACATCGCGATGCCAGGGATGAGTGGACCAGAACTTCAGCTGGAGCTGAAGCGTCGTGGAAAGCAGATCCCCATCATATTCATCACTGCTCAACGAAATGAGACGATTCGGACTCAAGTGCTCAAGCAGGGCGCGGCCGGGGTTCTGCTCAAACCATTTAGTGACACAGCTCTGCTTGCGGCCATCAAGACGGCCCTGCAAGCCGATAATGGTTATGCCGTCAAGAGCATACAGTGATTTCGGCGAGCAGTTGATTATGAAATGAGCGCATTACCGATCCCGAGCGTTACGCCCATCGTCTTCATTGTTGACGATGACGTGTCCGTGCGCGAGTCCCTCGAACTCTTGGTCAGGAATGAGAACTGGAAGCCGGAAACATTCGCGTCAGCACAGGAGTTCCTCGACCACCCCCGAGCACTTCTCCCCAGCTGTCTTGTTCTTGATCTTTCTCTTCCCGGACTGAACGGTCTCGAGTTGCAGAAGCAGCTCGCCGCGGAGCACATCGACATGCCGATTATCTTCATCACCGGTTACGGCGATGTCCCCCAGTCGGTACAGGCCATGAAGGCCGGCGCTCTCGAATTCCTGACGAAGCCCCTCGATAACAACGCATTGGTAAGTGCTATCCGAAAAGCCTTGGAGCGAAGTCGCCTCGCCCTCGCTCAAGACGCGGAGATGCGGGAACTCAAGGCTCGTTACGCATCACTTACCGCTAGAGAACATCAGGTTATGGCTCTAGTTGTGTCCGGTTTGTTGAATAAACAAGTCGGCGGCGAGCTCGGAATCAGCGAGATTACGGTGAAAGCGCATCGCAGGCAGGTCATGCAAAAGATGAGAGCCGACTCGCTCGCCACGCTGGTAAAACTCGCTAGCAAACTTGGAGTGCCTCGCCAAAATTCTCCTGTTGCCCCACGCCAACAATCCTAATCATACAAAGGTATTGAACAATACCTTTGTTCAATAGGTTTCTTTCCGCGCTCATGATGTGATGCGGATGTGCACGGTTATCGAAAACTCGATACCGCGATGAGCATGCGTTACGTGCGAACTATTTCAGTGCGATCAGATCACACTACATCAAAATTACGGAGGCTACGGTGAGTATTATCGATAAGGCGCTTGAAGCGAACCGCAACTACGCAAAGAACTACAATCCAACCTTGGGAAAGCGTCCCGCCCCCAAAATCGCGGTTGTAACTTGCATGGATCCACGCCTGTCTGACCTCTCTGGAATTTTGGGCCTTCCGCAGGCCGATCTTGACGTTATTCGAACCGGCGGACCCGCGGTAACGGAAGATGTTCTCGGGGAACTTGTTGTTTCTACACGTGTACTCGGAAGCAAAGAGATCCTGCTTCTCAACCACACCGGCTGCGGGTTCACCACCTTCACAGATGACGAATTGAATGCGAAGCTGAGCGCTTCCACGGGAGACGCTTCGCCAGCTCCGATGCGCTTTTTCTCCTATAAGGATCCCGAGCAAAATACCCGGGAACAGATCAAGAAAGTTAGATCGCATCCCTGGATCGCAAAAGAAGTCCCTGTGCGCGGCTTTATTTTCGACGTGGATACCGGACTCCTGCGGGAAGTGCAGCTCGTGGCACAGCAAACTGCTGCTTGAAAGACTGTGGCCTTGGATTCACGAAGGAGACCGCCACATCCGCGCATAGTCAAATTCCCATGAGGGGTTATGACGAAAATGACCAGCTTTCAAACGGACATTCGACCGCTGTTCACGGAGCGAGACATTCAAGGCATGATGAAGGCATTCAACCTGGCAAGTTACGATGACGTCAAAAAGCACGCTGGTGCCATCTACGATCGCATTCGTGGAATCGGCGGCGCCGTAATGCCGCCCCCACCACCAAAAGGAGAAGGCCCATGGCAGCAATCTTGGATTGAACTGTTCGCCAAATGGATGGCTGACGGGTTCCCACCTTAGTCGGACGCATCAATGAGAGAGGAAGCCGTTAGGCTTGGCGTGCCAATTTCGGGTGCACGATAGTTCGCTGGCGGTGCCAAGCGCAGAGTTCAACAGCAAAAGAGGAGCATCACTATGAGTCAGACGCTCGCGCATGATCTCGATCAACTCTCCATCAATACAGTCCGGATTCTCTCAGTCGACATGAGCGAGAAGGCCCATTCGGGTCATCCCGGCTTGCCCCTCGGCGCTGCGCCGATGGCCTACACCTTATGGGACCGAATTTTGCGGCACAATCCGGCAAACCCTCGGTGGGCCAATCGCGACCGCTTCATCCTTTCCGCCGGTCACGGATGCGAGCTGCTTTACTCACTGCTCCATCTAACCGGATACAACATCAGCATGGATGATCTTCAGAATTTTCGTCAGTGGGGCAGCAAGACAAGCGGCCATCCGGAATATGACCCTGATCTTGGGATAGAGGCGACCACCGGTCCTCTGGGACAAGGCATCGCCATGGCGGTCGGAGTGGCTGTAGCGGAAGCGCATCTCGCCGCGCGTTTTAACCGGGACGGGTTCCCGGTAGTCGATCATTTTACGTTCGTGCTGGCCGGCGATGGAGACCTCATGGAAGGAATCTCATCGGAAGCCTCTTCTCTGGCGGGAACGCTGCAGCTGGGAAAACTTATTGTTCTTTACGATGACAATCACGTGTCGCTTGACGCCACCACCGATCACGTTTTCACCGAAGACAGGGCCGGTCGTTTCCGGTCTTTCGGATGGCATGTGATTTCTCTACCGGACGGAAATGACCTCGACGCAATTGAAGGTGCCTTTCAGGAGGCCAAAGCTGAGAAGCAACGACCCTCGCTGATCGCCGTGCGAACTCACATCGGATATGGCAGTCCGCTGCACGACTCACCGAAGGTTCATGGCGAGCCGATGGGGCCGGAAAACGCACGCGCGACGAGAAAGAACCTTGGATGGCCGGAATTACCACCTTTTAGCATTCCCCCTGAAGTCCTGACTCATTTTCGTCAAGCCATTCCGCGCGGAACTGCCCTTGAAACAGAATGGAACGACATGTTTGGACGCTACTCGGAGAAGTATCCAGACTTGAGTCGCCAACTCAAGAATATGCTGGACGGCGTCTTCCCTGAAAAATGGGATTCTGGTCTTCCATCCTTCTCGCCCAGCGAAGGATCCATATCGACGCGCGACGCTTCGGGAAAGGCAATGAATGCGATCGCCGCGGAACTGCCGGGGTTTGTTGGCGGCTCTGCCGATCTTGCCGGCTCTAACCGAACGACTCTGAAGGGCCTGGGAGATCTGGGCTTCACTGACAATCAGGGTAGAAACATTCACTTCGGGGTTCGCGAGCATGCAATGGCGGCAATGGTGAATGGAATCGCGGTACACGGTGGCCTGATCCCATTCGGCGGAACATTCTTCACCTTCTCCGATTACATGAGACCTTCATTACGTCTCGCGGCCCTAATGCAGGCTCACAGCATTTTCATCTTTACCCACGACAGCATAGGTCTCGGCCAAGACGGACCAACACATCAACCCGTCGAGCACTTGACGAGTTTGCGAGCCATGCCGGGGCTGACGGTTTTCCGTCCTGCAGACGCCAACGAGACGGCGGCGGCATGGCGCCTGGCCATCGGTCTCCGCGGTCCGGTCGCTCTCGTCTTGACTCGTCAAGCCGTGCCTGTGCTGGATCCGAAACAGTACTCCGTGAGCGACGGAGTCGCGAAGGGCGCTTATATATTGCTCGATCATCCCGATCCCGACCTTGTACTGGTCGCGACCGGATCCGAAGTCCAGTTGGCGCTCGGAGCCGCACAGGCCCTTGCTAAATCGGGCACAAGAGTCCGTGTCGTGTCGATGCCATCGTGGGAGCTGTTCGCAAAACAACCGACGGAATACCGGGATTCAGTTCTGCCAATTGACATTCCTACGCTCGCAATTGAGGCCGGCGCGACTCTTGGCTGGTACAAGTGGGTAGGTCGAACCGGCGATGTTATCGGTCTGGATCACTTCGGGGCATCAGCGCCCGGCGAGGTGGTTATGGAAAAGCTCGGATTCAATGTCGACAACGTAGTCCAGCGGGCGCAGCAGCTTCTCCAACAAGAGACCGCGCCGGTAAGTGCGGTAGCGTGATGGATCCAGGAAGAGTCGGAGTCCGCCCCACAGGATTTATCGTGAACCGCATCAGTGCCTCGGGAAACCTCTGGGTCACGGAATATGTGTAAGCAACTACAAGGGGAAAGCGGTGTATCCCGTTAGCGTCATGGAATTTTGAAAACGGAAAATGCCGGCAGGAAAGATAGTTCTTCGGCGGCCTGTTTGGTGGTCCATCGTGGCGAGGCTAACGGGTCGAGCACGGACGGGCCAAGCCGCTTTATAAAGTCGCCGGGGCCTTGACGGCCCTTCTGAAGGTGGGGATTCCTAATAATGCAAGCCCTCCGCATAAGTTCACGTTGGCTGCACTGGTACGAAATTATTGCCGATACCATGGTTTAATTCCACCCCTTAAATTTCTGTTGTCATCTTTTATCGATAATTCGCATCTCTTCCAATAGAACGCCCATCAGGTTCCAAGACGTCGAATGAGGATCTTCGAATGAGCACAAAAAGTATGTCGCGCCCCGATTCGGCAAAAATCCTTCCATTGACAACGAAGCCAGCGAACATTGCCAAACTCCTCCAGCAGTATGGAACTGGAGAGATTCCATTCGCGGGAACCCAAGAGGCGCTCTACGACCGGCACCTGGTTTTTGATCGGGCCATCGACCCGAAGGTCGCCAGCGCTCGCGAGCGCTTCGAAGCGGTCTCCCATGCCGTACGCGACGTCCTCGCACAGCGCTGGGTGGAAACAAAGAGGGCTTATGAGCAAAAGAATGCCAAACGCATTTATTACCTTTCGATGGAGTTCCTCCTGGGACGCTCGCTGACCAACAACATCAGAAACCTTCTGCTTGATCCCGTAGTCAAGGAAGTGATCGAGGAGAAAGGTATCGATTGGATGGAGTTGATCGAGCAGGAGCCGGATGCGGGACTGGGAAACGGGGGGCTGGGCCGTCTTGCAGCATGTTTTCTGGATTCGATGGCCACGATGCAACTGCCCGGCACGGGCTATGGCCTGCGTTACGAATACGGCATGTTTCGGCAGTCGTTTGTGAATGGCTGGCAGCAGGAGAACCCCGACAACTGGCTGCGCGACGGGGATCCATGGGAGATTTGTCGCCAACACGAAAAGGTGGACATCAATCTGAACGTCACCTTCAAGCTTAGGGATGGACGGGTGGAACTCATACCGGATCGTCCATCGACTCTTTTCGGCATCCCATTTGATCGTCCCGTCGTCGGCTATGGAGGAAAAACGATTAATACCCTCCGGTTGTGGGCTGCGGCGGCGGCCGACTTCTTTGATTTTCAGGAGTTTGGCACGGGAGATTTCGTGGGTGCGCTGGGCGGCACACTCGAAGCCGAATCTCTAACCCGTGTGCTGTATCCCGATGACTCCACCACTGCCGGACAACAGCTGCGCTTCGTACAGGAGTACTTCCTAGTCGCTTGTTCTCTGGCGGATCTGATACGCCGGTTTCTCCGGCACAACAGCGATTGGGGAAAGTTGCCGGAGAAGGCCGCCATCCAACTCAACGACACGCATCCTTCCATGGCAGTCGCAGAACTGATGCGCATTCTGCTCGACGATGCGCATCTCGGCTGGGATGAGGCCTGGGATTTGACCACGAAGACGTTAGGCTACACCAACCACACGTTGCTGCCCGAGGCTCTCGAGAAATGGCCGGTAGCATGGTTTGAGGTGCTCCTTCCTCGCCAGCTTGAAATCATTTACGAAGTCAACCGCCGCCTGCTCGATGCAGTTCGTGTGCGCTTCCCGAACGATGAAGCACGCGTCGAGCGCGTGAGCCTTGTAGAGGAAGGAAGTCTACGCAAAATTCGCATGGCAAATCTCGCCATTGTCGGTTCGCACAGCACTAACGGCGTTGCGGCAGTCCATTCCAAATTGTTACGGACGATGACCGTGAAGGACCTGGCGGAGATGTTTCCGGAGCGCTTCAACAACAAGACGAACGGCGTCACGCCGCGCCGGTGGCTACACCAGTCGAATCCCAGCATGGCGCGAGTGATCACCGCAGCGATCGGAGACAAGTGGATCGCCGATCTCAGCCAGCTCCGTGATCTCAAACCGTTGGCTGGAGATTCCGCCTTTCGGCAAGCCTTCCTGGCGGCGAAGCGCGAGGCGAAGGTGCGTTTTGCCGACTGGCTCAAGCGGACGTCTGGGCAAATTGTTGATCCCGACACGATTTTCGATAGTCAGATCAAGCGCATTCACGAATACAAGCGGCAACTGCTGAATGCGCTGCGCATTATCGTCATTTACAACCGACTGCGTGAAAACCCTGATCTCGAGATGGTGCCCCGCACCTTCTTTTTCGCCGGGAAGGCGGCCCCGGCCTACCGGCTGGCGAAAATCATCATCAAGTTCATTAACAATCTGGCTGGCACAATCGACAGCGATCCCGTCGTGCGCGGGCGTATGAAAGTCGTCTTCCTGCCGGATTACAACGTATCGCTGGCGGAGCGGCTCATTCCAGCCAGTGATGTTTCAAATCAGATTTCAACTGCGGGTTACGAGGCCAGCGGGACCAGCAACATGAAATTCATGATGAACGGCGCACTCACGGTTGGAACCAGGGACGGAGCAACGATTGAAATGGCAGAAGAGGCCGGAGAAGATAACCTTTTCCTGTTCGGACTGACCGTGCAGCAGGTTGAAAATAGCCGCTCGTGGTACAGTCCGATGTGGCACTATGAGCACGAACCCGAGACTCGCGCCGCCATCGATCTGATCTCTTCTAACTTCTTCAGCTACTATGAACCGGGAGCGTTCGAAGCGTTGCGCGACACGCTTTTATTGTTCGGAGATCACTATATGCACCTGGCTGATCTCAACTCCTATATTGAAGCACAGGAACGGCTGGGCGCACTCTACCGTGATCCTGGGGGGTGGGCGCAGAAGGCTATCCTGAACGTAGCCAGCTCGGGAAAATTCTCTACCGATCGCACGATTCACGAATACACAACCGAAATTTGGAAGGTGGATCCATGCCCCATACCCTAGAAACACAACCTCAGACGACTACTGGTGAGCCATGGGTCTCACCGCTGGCTGGCAAGCCTGCGCCGAAAGAGATGTTAATCGATATTTCGCGCATGGAAAAAGAGTACTTCGATCACAAGCCCGATGTCAGCGACCCGAACCAACTAGTGAGCTTCGGGACCAGCGGGCACCGCGGATCGCCTCTTCATGGCACGTTCAGTGAAGCGCACATCCTGGCGATCACACAGGCAATTTGCGAGTATCGGCGAGGGCAAGCCATCGACGGCCCTCTCTACATGGGAAAGGATACGCATGCCGTCTCGGCGCCGGCACAGCGCACCGCTCTCGAAGTGCTGGCGGCGAATGACGTTGAGACGATCATTCAAGAGAATGACGGTGTCACCCCGACTCCTGTCATCTCCCGGGCCATTCTGGTTTATAACCGTGGTCGCAAGGATCACTTTGCGGATGGCATCGTCATCACCCCCTCACACAACCCGCCGGAGGACGGGGGTTTCAAATACGACCCTCCTGAGGGCGGCCCTGCCGACACAGCGGTGACCACTTGGGTCCAGAATCGTGCCAACGAACTGCTGCGCGCTGGAAATGCCGCAGTCAAACGCGTGCCGTTCGAAAAAGCCTTTCGAGCGACGACCACGCACCAGGAAGATTTTGTTCTCCCTTACGTTCGCGATCTCAGTAACGTCATCGACATTGATACCATTCGCGGGGCCCATCTCAAGCTCGGCGTAGATCCCCTCGGTGGGGCTTCCCTGCCCTACTGGGACCCGATTAACTCGACCTACGGATTAAACGTCCAGGTCGTCAATCGAACCATCGACCCAACCTTTTCATTCATGACTGTGGACCACGACGGAAAGATCCGCATGGATTGCTCCAGTCCGTATGCGATGACAAGGCTAGTAGGATTGAAAGATCAGTATCAGGTTGCATTCGGCAATGACACCGACGCCGACCGCCACGGCATCGTCACTCCAATTGCCGGGCTGATGAACCCGAACCATTATCTCGCCGTGGCCGTTCGTTATCTCGTGACATATCGCGAGCAGTGGCGGCCGACGGTTGCGGTTGGAAAAACAGTCGTGAGCAGCAGCCTGATTGACCGTGTCGTTCAAAAACTTGGCCGTGAGTTGCGCGAAGTCCCCGTTGGCTTCAAGTGGTTCGTCTCGGGACTGATTGACGGCTCATACTGCTTTGGAGGCGAAGAGAGCGCAGGAGCCAGCTTCCTTCGCCGGGACGGTACCGTGTGGTCCACCGACAAGGATGGGCTCATCATGGTCCTGCTGGCCGCTGAAATTGCGGCCCGCACCGGCAAGGACCCGGGCCAACACTTCCAGGAAATCGCGGCCGAGTTCGGCACTCCCTACTACACGCGCATCGACGCCCCCAGCACTCCTGAGCAAAAGAAAAAGCTCTCGGCGCTCTCTCCGGACTCAGTCAAAGAGTCGGAACTGGCGGGCGAGCCGATTACCGCCAAGCTGACGCGGGCCCCTGGTAATCAGGCTCCTATTGGCGGGCTGAAAGTCGTCGCCAAGAACGGCTGGTTCGCCGCCCGACCCTCCGGCACTGAAAACATCTACAAGATCTATGCGGAGAGCTTCAAAGGTGCATCGCATCTCGCTGCCATTGTGAGCGAGGCGGAGAAGATCGTGAACAACGCTCTGGGCACTGGAGATCAGCGATGAGCAGTGACAGCGGGCGGTCGATCGTTCCGCTACTTCCGTCCGGCTACCGTGCCTCGGGAGTACTTTTACATGTGACGTCGCTGCCTTCGCCGTACGGCATCGGCGATCTGGGATCTGCGGCATTTTCCTGGATCGATCGCCTTCACAGTGCCGGGCAGCGGTGGTGGCAGATGCTGCCGCTCGGTCCTACGGGTTACGGAAATTCTCCTTACCAGTCGATGTCGTCGTTCGCGGTCAACCCTGGGCTGATCAGTCCCGATATTTTGATCTCGGAAGGACTGCTAAAAGCCGCGGATTGTCGAGCCGATTTCCCCTCCGATGCTGTCGATTACGATGCCGTGATTCCGTATAAGGCCCGTCTGCTCAGCAGAGCCTGGGAGAATTTCAAAGCGGGGGTGTGCAAAGATCTGCGAGCGGACTATGATGAGTTCCGCTCACGACAGGAGCACTGGCTCGACGACTACGCGCTATTCGAAGCGCTGAAGATCAAGTATCACGGGAGACATTATCTCGAGTGGCCCGAAGAGCTCGTCAAGCGGCGGAGCGAACCTCTGAATACCACCCGCCAGGAATTGGCGGATCCAATCGATCAGGTCTCGTTCGCGCAATTTCTCCTGTTTCGCCAGACCGATCAGCTCAAGGAGTACGCGCACTCCAAAGACGTGAGACTCATCGGAGATTTGCCGTTTTTCGTTTCTCCGGATTCGAGCGATGTCTGGGCGAATCCAGAATTTTTTCTCCTCGACGAACATCGTCGCCCTCGTTTCGTCGCGGGTGTTCCCCCGGACTATTTCAGCGCCAACGGTCAATTGTGGGGAAACCCAGTTTATAACTGGGATGCCCTGCGTGCCACAGGCTATCGGTGGTCGATCGACCGTCTGCGCGCACTTCTGGCGCATGTGGATGCGATTCGTTTGGATCACTTTCGGGGATTCGCTGCCGCGTGGCACATTCCTGCCGGCGCGCCAACTGCCCAGTCAGGCCAATGGGTGGCTGGACCTGGTTCTGATTTTTTCCAGGCCGTACAAGAAGAAATCGGCAGCCTTCCCTTCATCGCCGAAGATCTCGGGTTTATCACTCCTGACGTCCACGCGCTGCGCAATCAATTCCAGTTGCCCGGAACCCGCGTTTTACAGTTTGCTTTCGACGGCCACTCCGACAACCCGTACCTTCCCGCGAACTTTGTCACGAACACGGTCGCCTACACGGGCACACACGACAACGCTCCAACCCGGGAATGGTACGAACAATTGCCCGAGTACCAACGCCAGAACTTCTGGAATTACCTGAAACGCATGCCGGGTGCAAGTGATGATGTCGCTCCGTCGCTGGTAACTTTGGCTTGGTCATCGATCGCAACATTGACCATTGCGCCGCTCCAGGATCTGTTGAATCTCGGCACAGAGAGTCGCATGAACATTCCGGGCAGCGCCAGCGGCAATTGGCGTTGGCGAAGTCCGAACGACTTGGAATCGTCGACGGCCTTCCTGTGGTTGCGGGAACTGACGGAACTGTCGCAGCGCGTGGAACCGGCAAAAGTCGAACAGGCGACGAATTTAGATCGTTCTGATGTCCCAAGCACAATGATAGGCGAGGTAGTCTGATGGATCGAACGCAAGAGCTAGAGTCCGCTCTCGATTGCATTCGTCCGATCCATCGCGAAGCTGCGAACACCGGAACCTGGGAGCAGGTCGAGGGCAGCCCTTTGCCGCTGGGCGTCACTTGGATTGAACAAGAACAGGCCTTTAATTTCGCCGTTTGTGCTGAGCATGCGGAAAGCGTGACCTTGTTGCTCTACACTCCATCTGAGCTTGTGGCTCCGGCTTTCGTCTACCGTTTCGACTTCTTGCGCAACAAGTCCGGCCATATCTGGCATTGCCGGCTTCCGATCTCAGAGATAGGCGAGTGCCGCTACTATGCGTACTCGGTGTCGGGAGAGGATTTCCCAAACGTTCACAGTTTTGATCCACAGAAGATCCTGCTGGATCCCTACGCGACTGCGGTCTTCTTCCCCCCAGGATTTGAACGCACATTCGCGATGCGAGAAGGGCCGAATGCCGGGAGCGCACCTCTTGGAGTCCTGAACGGGCATCAAGCGGACTTCGATTGGGGAGAATTCCATCCGCCACATCACGAAGCCGATGCGATCATTTACGAATTGCACGTGAGAGGCTTCACGCAGAACCCCAACTCGGGTGTAGATCCGTCTCGCGCAGGGACTTTTGCAGGTCTGGTCGACAAGATCCCTTATCTAAAAGATCTCGGCATAACTGTGGTCGAGTTGATGCCGATATTCCAGCGCGATCCTCAGGAAAACGATTACTGGGGCTACATGCCCCTCAACTTCTTTTCTCCGCACGCGCAATATTCGGCCGATCGTGCCCATGAGCAGCATCTTGAGTTCAAAAGTATGGTGAAGGCATTTCATGAAGCGGGTATCGGCATCGTGCTCGATGTTGTCTACAACCATACCTGCGAAGGAGATCACCGCGGGCCAATCTACAGCTACAAGGGATTTGGCAGCTCTAGCTATTACATGATGACCTCCGATCCGACAAACCCGTATGCGAATTACTCAGGTACGGGGAACACCCTGAATTTTGGCAGGAGTCACGTGCGCAAGATGGTGATGGACAGCTTGCGCTATTGGAAGAAACAGATGCGCATCGACGGATTCCGCTTCGATCTGGCTTCGGTGTTTAGCCGCAATGACGATGGATCGTTGAACTGGGGGCACGCTCCGATCTTTGGGGAGATCGCCGGCGACCCGGAGTTGGGCCCGCTACGCCTGATCGCTGAGCCCTGGGACACGGGCGCATACCAACTCGGACGAGGCTTTCCCGGTATTACGTGGCTCCAGTGGAACGGCAGGTTCCGAGATGACGTGCGCCGGTTTGTGAAAGGCGATGCGGGAATGGTTCCAGACTTGATGCGGCGGATCTACGGAAGCGACGATTTTTTCCCCGACAACCGCGACGATGCCTATCACGCCTATCAGAGCGTTAACTACATCGCTTCGCATGACGGTTTCACGCTGTATGACCTGGTCTCTTATAACGAAAAACACAATTTGGCCAACGGGCACAATAACCAGGACGGAATGAACGAGAATTACAGCTGGAATTGCGGGCAAGAGGGCGATCGGGGCGCCTCTGCCGAAGTGTTTGCACTGCGTCGGAAACAGGTGAAGAACTTCTTCTGCTTGCTTATGCTGTCAAATGGAACCCCGATGTTTCGAGCCGGAGACGAATTTCTGAATACGCAATTCGGCAACAACAATCCGTATAACCAGGACAACATTACGGGATGGCTTGACTGGTCCCAGCTCGAGTCCAATCAGGACATTTTTCGTTTCTTCAAGAGCATGATCGCCTTCCGCAAAAAGCATCGATCGCTAAGCCGGAGCCGCTTCTGGCGCGAAGATGTTGCCTGGTACGGAACGGGCGCGGCTGCCGACTTGTCCACAGATTCCCACAGCCTAGCGTTCTGCCTTCGTGGCGCATCTCAAAATGACCAGGATATCTACGTCATGATCAATGCCTACTGGGAAAGCTTGGAGTTTCAGATCCAGGAAGGTACTGCATCCGAGTGGAGCAAAATCGTTGATACCGGCTTGCCAGCCCCAAACGACTTCTCCAACTCTACGGAACCTCTGAATACGCTACGTTATCTGGTTGCGCAAAGGTCGGTGGTCGTCCTCGTTCGGTCGAACTAGCCGGAAACAATTTGGCCAGACATCGATGGTGATTACTTGTAGATCTTTTGTGGCACACTTCGAGAGTTCACGGACGGGGTAATTAAACCTGCCGCTAAGAGCGATGAGTACACAACTCGTTCCGCTCGGAACCAGTCGACCTCAGGCGACCCGTAGGGCCGTCCTCGCTCCTCCCAAAAACTATAAGCGAGTTTCGCCACGAATTCATGCCGATCCTCACCTAGAAAATCGGTAGTGAGTTCGACCCTCTGTTGCTTGTTCATATGTTTGCTTTCGTTCAGATCTTGTCCGCCGAGCGCCCACACCGTTATTGTAACTTTCCGCCGAGGATCACGAGGGCAAATAGTGATGGGAGATAAAGGATCGAAGCTGCAAGAAGCTGTCGTGCCGAGGAATTGGACTTTCGAAAAACGAAGCGAGCTGCGTAATACAAGAAGCCGGCGCAGAGGAGCAGGGCTGCAATCGAGTACGCGGGGCTGGCCATGCGGCTCAGGGCCGGCAACAGACTCACGGGCAGCAAGAGCAGAAGCGGCAACAGAGTTTGCCAATTCACCAAGCGAGCTCTTGCGCGCTCGTCATGCGGCAGCACCAGGTAACCAGCACGCGCGTAATCCTCGCGGTATATCCAGGCGATCGACATAAAATGCGGGAACTGCCACAGGAAAAGCACGGAGCAGAGTATCCATGCCCCGACGCCGAGCCGGCCAGATGCAGCGGCCCACCCAATCAGGGGCGGCATTGCTCCTGAAAATGCTCCGACCAGCGTGCACAGCGGCGATTTCCTTTTTAGGGGAGTGTAGAAAAACAAATAAGACAGCAACGTGCCCAGCGCCAGCAGGCTTGCCAGTAGATTGACCGTGGCGGCCAGATAAACCGTTCCGAGAACCGTTAACATAATGCCGAACCACAAAACTGCAGAAGGATTAAGCCGGCCTGCCGCCAGCGGCCGCCGCGATGTCCGGCGCATTTGTGCGTCGAAGCCTCGCTCGAGGTATTGATTCAGGGCCCCGGTCCCGCTCGCCACCAGTAACGTCCCCAGCACTGCATCAACGGATCGCAGGAATGGAAAATCGCGCCAGCCGGAGTCGCAGCCCAGATAGAAACCGGCGAAAGCAGTGACCACGATCAGAAAATTCACTTCCGGCTTGGTAAGTGCCAAATAGTCAAGCCAGATCTGTGACTCCCGGAAGCGATTGGGCTTTGCGACCCGCACATCGAAGGCCGTCAGAATGGGTTCACTCGCCACGTTCTAGAGAGCCTCCAGGCTGTGTGAAACCAGGCTCTGCGAAACTGAGTGAGCAATGTCTGCACCACTCAAATCTGGTTGCACTAATTCGACCTTGGGAAAAGCTTGCGGCTCCAGCAGCCGGATGGTTAAGATGGCCGCGGCCACAAAGTAAACGACGGTGACCAAGGTCCACATCAGTGCGGCAGCGCACTGCTGATCGACCAGAGGGGAAAAACCCAACAGGTGTGACGACGAGAAGTACATGGGGTAAACCACACGATCGGAAAAGACCAGAAGTCCCGAAAGGATGTCGCAGGGCAGCGTGGCGAAAAAAAGGTACAGGATCATCGAAAGATCTTGCCGGGTTCGGCCTGATGAGGGCTGAACGACGGGCCACCAAAACATAAGGCCGGTCCCAAGGAACGATAAGTGCTCGAACAGATGCCACGGGGTCGATTGTATTCCCAGCGCGAAGAATCTGGGAATGTGCCATCCCACCAAGGCGGCGCAAGCCGCGAGCCAGCAAACTCGCGGTCGTAGCAGGGCTCTGCCAAAGCTCTTCCCTGCCTCCGCGTGCCACAATGAAACAAGAGTCTCTGCGAATCGCCGCGGCAAACCATGCAATACCGGGCCGACGGGTGCAGCCAGCCAGATCAGTGGAGGAGCCATGGTCATGAGCAGCAGATGCTCGAGCATGTGGACGGTGAGCAACTGGTGGTCAAGCGCAGCGATGGGGGACGCCAGCGCACCCCAGATCAAGAACAGTCCAGCCAGGAAACTGACGGCGTGCCAAACCGAACTACGTTTGGTGAAACTCGAACGTAGCAAGAACCATCCCCGCAGATAAACCAGTGCGGTGAAGACGAGGGTCAGAGTAAGGACGGCTTGCGGCGCTCCCCAAGCGGCGTGATGGAGATGTGGCATGGAATGGTTCTCCTACGGCCTGGCACCAGTTTCTTTCTCGTTACCGAGTGCCGCATCGCGCGCCGGCGCTTGTCCCTTCGGATGCAGCGTTTCAAGGAACGCGACCAGCGCCGTGGTCTCCGCCGGGCTCAAGTTCTTTCCATACGCCGGCATGTTGCCACCGCCTTGAATGACCTGGCGAATCAGCTGATCCTGGGTGAGCCGGACCGCCACGCTGTCCAGCGCCGGGCCTCGTTGCCCGCCAGTGTTGCCGAGCGAGTGGCAGTTGCGGCACTGCTTGACCTGGAATACCAACGCGCCCTGGCGCTCTAGTGCAGTCGAGCCCTGAATGTATCGAGTGGGCACGGGATCCGCGCTCCAGGCATTCATGTGCGGACTCCAGGGTGTGTATCCTGCCAGATGCGTGAACGTGCCCAGCGTGATGGCGATCAGCGACACGGTTAAAACCGCGATCGGGCGGCGCTTCCAACTCTTTTCCCCTTCCCCGGAAAGA
>DATKQB010000126.1:0-36473 GCA_035523795.1 Verrucomicrobiia bacterium
GAGACCCAGACCGAGATAATGCGCTTCGCGCTTCACTGCTTTCTTCGCCCACTCGTCGCCCGTTCGCGCGAGTTCGCAAATTTGCTTGCCAGTGAGCTTTTCGCGATCGGGATAGCCCTGCGGCGCGTTGGCCTTCATCCAGTTTGCCATCGCCGGACCGGCGGCGAGCGATTCCCAGCAGCCGTGAAATCCGCAATCGCAGAGCGGACCACTACAGTCAATGACGTGATGTCCGATCTCGGGATGAGCCTGATTGACGCCGCGATAAACCTCGCCATTCAGGATGATTCCTACACCGATGCCAGTGCCGATCGTTACATAGACGACGCTCGATTTACTCTTTCCTGATCCCCAATCGGTTTCGGCTAACGCCGCAGCGTCGGCATCGTTCTCCAGAGCAACAGATACTTTGAAGGCTTCCCGCAAATCCTTCACGGGATTTTCACCTTGCCAATCCTGGAAAAAGGTCACATTTCCGAACTCGCCCGTGTCAGGGTAAACCGGACCTGTAGAGCCGATTCCAATGCCGTCGAGCGTAATGCCCGTCTTCCGCATCACGCTGTGCAGCATATCTTTTGTGCACTCTAAAGCGGCTTCGTACGGCCCGTCAGCGTGAGTCGGAGATTCTACGCGAGCCAACAACTTTCCATTTCCATCGACAACTCCGACGGCGATTTTCGTTCCACCTATATCGACTGCTCCGACGATAGGCATGTTTGAGCTCATTTCCACTTAGGATTGTGCTACCAGCAGTAGCCACGATCGAGTGGCCCGCGCATTGGGATTCATTAAGCCAACGACCGAACGACGAAGCCTGCAGCGAGCAGCTGTCGTTTGACTTCTTGTGCAATCGCAGCCGCACCCGGTGTGTCGGAATGAATGCATAGAGTCTCAGCTACGATAGCCAATTCAGAACCATTATGAATAGTTGCCACATGATCTCGAGCGATCGCAAGGGCCTGCCGCGCCGCATCCGCAGGCGAAGCGAGGAGCGCGCCGGGCATGGTCCTGCTGCGCAAGGTTCCGTCGCGTTCATATCTGCGATCGGCAAACGCCTCTCCAACACAGCGAAAACCCATCTTTCGCCAATGCTCCACGGCCGGAGATCCTGCTTGTCCGACCATGACAAGTTGCGGATCAACGCTTCGCGCCGCTTTTCCAATCGCCGCGGCGATCGTCCAATCCCGCGCAGCGTGATAAAGCGCACCGTGCGGCTTCACATGCACCAGCTTCATTCCAGCTTCATCGGCCAGGCTCGCGAGTTGCTCGATCTGCTGGCGGACCGTGATTTCGATCTCTGCGGCCGACATCGGCATGGCGATGCGTCCGAAATTAGCTCGATCCGGATAGCTGGGATGCGCGCCGACCGCGAGGCTCAACTCTTTCGCTGCTGCCAGCGTCTTACGCATCGTCGACTCATCGCCGGCATGACCACCGCATGCGATGTTGGCCGAGCTGATGAATCGCATGAGATCGAAATCGCTTCCGTTCGCCAGAGCTTCCGCGGATTCGCCGAGATCGGAATTGATGTCAATGAAGTGCTCTCCCATTATTAATCTTCCTCAAACGCAGTTCTCAACCATCTCTCTTGCTGGCGCAGCAATTGCAGAGCATCGTCTATCGAAACCTCTTCGAAAATCACTTTATCTGCTGGCCGCAATTGTCCGACCCGGTGCATATCGGCCGCAACTACATTCGCAATTTTCGGATAGCCTCCTGTAGTCTGCTGGTCAACGAAAAGAATGATCGGCTGTCCATCGGGCGGAATCTGCAGCGCGCCAAGCGAAACTCCTTCCGTGAGCAACTGGGCAGTCTTACTCGGGACAACGCAGTCCCCTGCCAAGCGTAGTCCGGTGCGTCCAGAATGTTGGGTGACGGTGAATGTTGCGGAGAAGAGAGTTGCAAAAGAATCGGCGGCAAACCAATCCTGCTGCGGGCCGCGAGTCACTCGCAGCCGCGTGGGACCTTCCGACTTGATGGATGTCACATTCAGGTTCAGCCGCCTCGCCGCGTGAAGATTCTTTCGCCCTAAATTGAGCAGATCTCCCTTGCGCAAGGAACGTCCTTGAAACCCTCCGAATCGGGCAGCCAGGTGCGTTGAAGCGCTTCCCATCACCGAGGGGACATCAATCCCTCCCTGCACTGCTAAATAGGCCCGCGCTCCGTCAATCATGCGGTCGCATTGCAAGATAGCTCCAATTGGAACGTGCACGAGCTGCGAATGTGCGATCTCGACTCCATTCAGGGCAATCTGACAACTTGCACCGGTGATAGCTGCTGTTGTTTCCTCCTGAAATTCGATGGTCGCGCCAGACAGGCTCATTTCGAGTCCGGCCGCGTTCTCATGGTTGCCAACGAGCATGTTGGCAATCCGAAACGATAGCCCATCCGCAGCTCCGGCGGGGGAAATGCCGAGATGCGCATATCCGAAGCGGCCGAGATCCTGGACAGTGGTCGCGAATCCCGGATCTTTGATCAAGAGCGACATTGGAAGTCTCTATCTTTTTCTGCAAGTCGCTCGAACTCCGCTCGGCTGATCGAAGCAAATCGAACCTGGTCTCCGGCTTGCAGCCGAGTTGGCGGAGTTGCGGACGGGTCAAACATCCGCAGCGGTGTGCGCCCGATCAAGCGCCAGCCGCCGGGCGAATCGACCGGATAAACGCCCGTCTGATCTCCTGCAATTCCAACTGAACCCGCAGGGACACCCGTTCTCGGAGTGGTGAGACGAGGCGTTCTCAACTTCGGCGGGAGCCCGCCAAGATAGGCAAATCCCGGGGAGAATCCGAGAAAGTACACGAGATAATCCGATTCAGTGTGGAGGCGAATGACCTCGTCAGCTGTAAGCGAGTTATGTTTCGCGACGTCGGCGAGATCCAACCCAAATTCCGTGTCATAACAAACGGGAATAATCAGCACACGCGGACTCTCGTCTCTTTCGATTTTCTCCGCCTCACACAACGCGAGCGCCTGTGATTCCAGATCTTCATGGCCCACTTGCAGAGGATAAAAATCGATCAGCAAAGACGCGTATGCAGGATGCAGGTTGCGAATCCGAGGATCCCGCTTCGCGAGGAACGCGCGAAACAAGTTCAGAACCCGCTGGTGAAGCGCAGGGTCAATGACGCTCTCGAATTCCACAAGGAGCGAGGAATCGCTGGCGCGGATAATTTTGATTCCTGAATCTCTCGTCACGATGAATGCAATTTCGGCGGCTGCCGGTACAAGAGCGTACGATATCACGCAAACCATGCGACCTCAGGAAACGAATTCCACTTCAAGCCGGACATCCGAAAAGAGTCGGGCCGCGTGGTTGGCCCAGCTCTCTTCCCGAGAACGCATTGCACTGCTGGCCACGTTTTCGGGATGGGCGGTTGATGGCCTGGATGTGATGGTCTATAGCTTCGTTATTCCAACGCTCATCGCGGAATGGCATATCGACAAAGCGCAAGCCGGAATTTTGGGCACGGTTGCGCTACTCTTTTCGGCGGCCGGCGGATGGGTGGCAGGCATTCTGGCTGATTTTTTCGGGCGTGCGCTCATGCTGCGAATCACGGTTATATGGTTCTCAGTCTTCACATTCTTGAGCGGACTTACAAATTCCTTCTGGCCGTTGCTGGTGGTTCGCTCTTTGCAAGGAGTGGGTTTCGGCGGAGAGTGGGCGGTCGGAGCAGTCATGATGGCAGAAGTCATACGCGCAGAACATCGCGGCAAGGCTGTGGGGACGCTACAAAGCGGCTGGGCCATCGGCTGGGGAGCGGCCGCCATTGCGTATGTATTTCTATTTCGTTGGCTTCCCGTCAACCTTGCCTGGCGCGCGATGTTCTGGATAGGGCTGTTGCCGGGATTGCTCGTCTTGTATGTCCGAACAAAGGTTCGAGAACCGGAAGTTTTTTTGGCGACGGTGAGAACGCGCGCCGATCAGGTGGCCGGATTCTTGGAAATTTTCAATCCTTCCATCCTGCGCACAACTGTCCTGGCGTCGCTGATGGCTCTTGGTGCGCAAGGCGGGTATTACGCCATCACCACCTGGCTTCCGACGTACCTCCGCAACCAGCGCGGCCTTTCCGTCATCGACACGGGAGCCTATCTGTTCGTCGTTATCGTCGGATCTTTTGTGGGATATCTGGTAAGCGCTTATCTCGCCGACACTCTTGGGCGCAAGCCAACCCTCATTCTTTTCGCCTTCTGCTGTCTGCTTTCCGTCTCAGCTTATTCTTTACTCACTGGCACCGATCGCATCACTCTCGTTCTGGGTTTTGTTCTTGGATTCTTTGCCTCCGGAGTTTTCAGTCCGATCGGCGCTTTTCTGGCGGAACTCTTCCCCACACGGGTTCGCGGCTCGGGACAAGGGTTTTGCTACAACGTTGGAAGAGCCCTGGGCGCGCTGTTTCCGACACTCGTCGGAATTCTCAGCACGCGAGTTCCGTTAGGAACCGCAATCACCGGATTCGCGGCGCTCGCTTATCTCATCATGATTGGGTCCGTACTGCTATTGCCCGAAACGCGACGGAAGGAATTGGGCTAACTGGAATGGCCTTTCAGAATTAGGATTCGCTGATCTGACGTGCGCTGAGCGACCCAGGTGACTTAACGTGGGGCAACTGGGCGTGCGCTGATCTGCCGCACAACTTCGTCAATCGCTTTCTGAACGTCTGGAGAGATGCGACTATGAAGTTCGAGGCTTACGGCTTCAATTCCATACATTCTGAATTTGCGCGGGAAGGAACCGAGTTCACGAGAGAATTGAATGGCCTGAGCAATACCTAACCCGTGCGTAGATCGGTTTGTAGTCGAGATTGGAGGCAGATTTTCAGCATCCCAGAGATAAACCGTTCCGGCCGGGGTTCCGGTAACAACCGCGTCAATCAGAATGACACTTTCATAGCCAGCCCAGGCGTCGATGAGCCCCGAAGGTTCACCAGAACAGAGTTTTGCCGCAAATCCCAGTGCGAAAAGTCGCTCGGCGGCGACCAATCCCGCGGCATCGTCTCCTCGATCACGATTCCCGCAGCCGATGATTAAATCTTCCAAGCTGAATCCTGCTGACTAGCCGCGGTCTATTGTCACCCTGAGGAAATGAGTGGCGCAAGAGATGCACGGGTCGTAGCAGCGGATCTCCTGTTCGCATTTCCACGTGGCTTCTTCGAGTGGCCAAGCTGTCACGTGGGCTGCGTATTCGCGCAGGTCATCCTCGATCCGGCGTTGATTTTGCGAGGTCGGCGGTACGATCTTTGCTGCGGTAATCAGTCCATTCTTGTCGATCACATAGCGGTGATAGAGGATGCCGCGCGGCGCCTCGGTGATGGCCTGTCCGAAACCAGATTGGTTGGGAGCCTCAACTCGGGGGGCTGAAGGTGGTTCGTATGCATGAGTGACGCGCAGAGCTTCGGCACAGGCGAATACGAGTTCTACTGCCCTCACGATGATGCTGCGGAATGGATTCTTTACTGGAGGCCGCAATCCAGCCTGGATGGCCGCATTTCGCGCCGGCTCGGGTAGCTTATCGAAGTTGAGATTGAAGCGGGCAAGCGGCCCAACCAGATACGATCCGCGGCCGCGGAGCACCGAATGCAGGGCATTCGAGTGCTTTACGTGGAGTTCCATGAAATGGTCTTCGTATTCGGCGGCATCGATGTCGAGACCACGATTGGAAACAAGTCGTCCTTCGTTGAATGGATATTCCTGCGGATGGCGCAGGGCAACAAATTCATAGTCCTGCTCAAAGTCAGGAAATGAAAGCGTGGAGGTCCACTGCACAGTTTCGAGAGAAGTTTGTAATGCCCATTCCAGATCCTCGGCTAGCTGCGCGAGCTGACTTTTCGCCGGAACCTTATGGAATCCGCCCACGGCGGCCGAGATGGGATGGATTTCGCGGCCGCCGAGCAACTGCACAATGCGATTGCCGATTTTCTTCAGGCGGAGGGCCTTTTCAACGATCTCACGATGATTCTTGGCCATGGCAATCACGTCCGCATATCCAAGAAAATCGGGCGCGTGCAGCATGAAGATGTGCAACGCGTGACTCTCAATCCATTCACCACAATAGAAAAGCCGACGCAGCAGCCGGACCATGGGATCAATCGTGATGCCGAGCGCGCGTTCAATCGCATGCACGGCGCTCATTTGGTACGCGATTGGACAGATGCCGCAAATGCGGGCCGTGATGTCGGGAGCCTCAGAAAAGTGCCGGCCGCGGAGGAAGGCCTCGAATAAACGCGGCGGTTCGTAGATTCTCAGCTTCACATCGGCGACACGGTCCCCAGCCATTTTGATGTAGAGTCCGCCCTCGCCTTCGACCCGCGCCAACGTGTCAACCTTGATTGTCTTGCCGCCGCTGCCGGTCATGGATGCTCCGCCTCCTCACTGGCCTTGCGGAACGGCCATGCCCAGGCATTGAAGCTTCGGAAAGCATGTGAGAGTTGGGTGTCGGTTTGTCCGAGAAAGCGAAATTGATCGCTCAACGATGCAGTGTTCGGACTCTCCATGGGACCGAAACAGCCATAGCAGCCGCGATCGTAGCTGGGGCAAAGAGCGCCACATCCGGCCTGTGTCACCGGGCCCAGACACGGTACCCCACGGGCGACAAGGATACATACATTCGCCTTGCGCTTGCATTCCATGCACACGCTGTAAGTAGGGACGTTCGGCTTTCGTCCTGCGAGGGTCGCCGTGATCAATTCGATTAATTGCTGCTTGTTGATCGGGCAGCCGCGAAGTTCGAAATCCACGGGAACATGTTCGGCTATGGGCGTGGACAGTTTGAGCGTGCTGATGAACTGCGGTGAGGCATAGACCGCGCGGATGAAATCGTCTACATCCTTCCAGTTTCGCAAAGCCTGGATTCCACCGGCCGTGGCACAAGCTCCAATCGTGATCAGCTTGTTGCATTGACGCCGGACCTGCTGGATCCTCTCGGCATCATTGTGAGTGATGACCGAGCCCTCCACCAGCCCGATATCGTAAGGCCCCTTCCGCATGTTGCGGCTGGCTTCTGGGAAATATGCGATTTCGATCGCTCCAGCAACTGCAAGGAGTTCGTCTTCAGCATCGAGAAGGCTCAACTGGCAGCCGTCGCACGAAGCGAACTTGAAGATCGCTACTTTCGGTTTAGCAGTTCGCTCCCGCGCAGTTAACGATTTTGCGTCAGAGCTCATACTTCTCCAATGCTGGTTTCATCTGGGTATATGGGAACACTGGGCCATCCTTACAGATGAAATACGGCCCATATTGACAGTGGCCACAGAAGCCAACCGCGCACTTCATGTTCCGCTCCATGGACAGATAGACATCGCTCTCGCGCAGTCCATACGAGACCAGTTCGCGGGCTACATAGCGCATCATGATCTCCGGCCCACAGACCATGGCCACGGACTCGGCAGGCTTGAGGCGAGCATATTTGAACAGCGTGGTGACAACGCCAACGTGTCCGCGCCAGCTCATGCCGCCATAATCGACGGTAACGAGCACCTGCGTATCTCGCTGACGCGCCCAGGAGGCCAGCTCTTTGCGATAAAGCAGATCCCTGGGGCTGCGTGCGCCGTAAAGCAATACCAGCCGTCCATAATCCTCGCGGTGTTCGAGGATTTCGTAGATCACGGGCCGCAGAGGGGCGAGACCGATGCCGCCAGCGACGAGAATTAGATCTCGTCCACGCGTTGCCTCCAGGGGCCAGCCAGCTCCGAAGGGACCGCGCACGCCAATCCCTGCTCCAGCAGTCTGACTCACGAGGGCATTGGTCGCCTCTCCTACCGAGCGAACCGTGTAGACCAATTGATCGTGCTCGGCTGGATTCCCGCTGATGGAGATCGGCAACTCTCCCACGCCGAAGACCCACAGCATGCTGAACTGGCCCGGCCGAAACGAGCGGCCGTTCCCTGCTCCTTGCGGCAGTAACTTAAGCGTGAATGTATCCGGAGTCTCCTTGGCCACCTCGCAGACAATATAAGGGCGTGGGAGCATGGCATTCGAGGACTGCGGCGGTTTGTCCATCGCCATGGTCGTCATAAAACTCTCACCGTACGGCATACACATCCAACAGCTGCAAGCGGGTCGCCTCCAGTCGCCGTTCAATGATCGCGGTGAACCGTTTCAGAACTTCATAGCCCAGATTGTGATTTTCCTCGCACTTGTTCCGCAGGCATTTGCCGTCAAGTGCGATCGCTCGAATATCAGTCAGAGCATGGGCGTGAAACTTCCATTGATAAGGAGCCAAAAGCCACGACCATCCCAAAATCTCCCCCGCCTCTAGAGTCTCAATGATGATCGGCCTGTGCTGGGGAGCAGCAGCTTCGACAGCGACTTTTCCCTCTCGCAGGAGGTAAAAAGTATTCGCGGGATCGCCTTCCCGAAAAATGTAGTCGCTTCTCTTGAATCGAACGTTCGACGCACAGCCCACCATGAGGTTGATAAATGCGTTATCAAGATCGGCGAAGAAAGGATGCTCGGCAATAATCCGCTCAAGAGTTTCCATGATCAGCTCCTTGTTGCAGGGCACGGGCCTCTTCTGTGATATCAATTCCCGCCGGGCACCAGGTGATGCAGCGCCCACAACCGACACATCCGGAACTGCCAAATTGATCGATCCATGCGGCCAGCTTGTGAGTCATCCACTGCCGGTAACGAGCCTTGGCCGACGCGCGGACGCTGCCGCCGTGAATGTAGGAAAAATTTTGCGAGAAGCAGGAATCCCATCGGCGCCAACGCTCCGCGTGGTCGCCCGTTACGTCACTGGCATCTTCGACGGTCGTACAGAAACACGTGGGACACACCATGGTGCAGTTCGCACAGGTTAGGCAGCGCGATGCCACTTGTGCCCATCGAGGATGCTCAAAATTCTGGTACAGGATCCCCCTAATTGTGTTTTTGTCGATGGAGCGGCTTTGCTGGCTAGCCGCGTGCTGCACTCGCGATTCGGCTTCCTCTACTTCAGCTTCTGTGGCCGGAATCGTCTTGAGCTCGGCCAGGACATCCTCGCCGTTTTGGCTACCTGCCCTGGCCAGGAAACGATGGCCACGCGCGTCCAGTAGTTCGGTAAGAATCAGGTCAGCCCCGGCAGAAACAGCCGGCCCGGTTTGCATCGATGCACAGAAACAAGTCGCGGCAGCCCGAGTGCATTGCACGGCGACAACGAAAATCCTTGAACGTCTTGACTCGTAGATGGGGTCGCGATAGCGGTCTTGCAGAAATACCCGGTCTTGAATCGCAATCGCACTTAGTTCGCACGCTCTTACTCCCAGGAAAGCGAGTGGCGGCGCTTTCGTTTCTTCATTGTTGAGGATCCGGAAAGATGTGCCTTCGCGTTGCGCCGACCAGAGCCGAATTTCCGCAGGGTGTAGATACCTCTTCCAGCTCTGCGCTCCGATGGAATAAGCGAAAAATGTGGCGCCTTCATGCCGCTTCAGCCTGTATCGACCCGGGGCTTGCTCGTCAGTCCAACCCAGAGGTAGATCCTGCGCCGATTGGACCGCGTCGTAGACGATTGCTCCTTCTCGAGGTGTGGGACCTATAACGGCATATCTTCGTTCCAACAGGATTGCAATCAACTTCTGCAACTCACCTGCCGCGAAGATTACAGATTTTTCGCAGAGAACTCCACTCGAGGGGATTTCTTCTCGCTCTGTCGTCGTCTGAAGGGTCACTAAAGACCTCCGCATGGACCAGGAGATCTCTGGGTTCTGAGCTGCAGCTTCGCGCTTAGACTCGCGAACGTCTCCGTTGAAGAAGCACCTCAGAGCCGACGTTTGATTCTCTTCCACTCAGAAACGTGAATCAGTGATCGGAGTCACGTCACGGGTTACAAACTGTATTCCAGTTCGTCAACGTCGTCAGCTCGTAACCTTGACCCTAAGAACCTGTGACCGGCAGGATCCGGAGGCACACGATGTGCTCGGCGTCACAGACAGACCCGGAGCATTGGTGCTTGCTATACACAAGCGAGAGGCACCGGCGAGAAATGCAGGAACTCGAGAGGAAAATTGGATCCTTCTGTCCCCGCCGACACTTGCGATGCGAAGCTTTGGAAAGATTTTGTGTCGCCATCACCCAAGAATCCGGTGTCTGAATCAGCAGTCACTTGCCCGAAGTGCGGTCTGAATAACGACAACACTGCACGGGTTTGCACTGACTGCGGCACTTCCTTGGACGTAAGCGGTACCGAAACAATTGACTCAACATATCCCCTTGGCTCAACTACTGTGTCTCGTTTGTCCTCTGCACCATCAGAAGTCACGGTAGATAGCCCCTTCTCTGCCAGGACTTCGCCCCCTACAGAAGGGGCACCTTCCGCATTTCCGGATTTTGGGCCTCGGTATCGTGTCGAGAGCCTGCTTGGCGAAGGCGGGATGGGGACGGTGTACAAAGCCTGGGACAAGGAGCTTGATCGCACGGTCGCGCTGAAGCTGATTCGCCACGATCTGACCCGCGATCCCACCGTTTCTCAACGCTTCAAGCAGGAGCTGTTGCTCGCCAGCAAGATCTCTCATCGCAACGTACTGCGCATTCACGATCTGGGGGATGGGCCGGGTGACACAAAATTCATTTCGATGGCTTGCATTGATGGCCCGGACCTTCAACATGTGCTTAGAAAACAAGGCAAGCTGCCGATCGATCGCGCCGTGAACCTGGGCCGCCAACTTTGCTCCGCTCTGGAAGCAGCGCACGCGGAGGGAGTGGTTCATCGCGACTTGAAGCCGCAGAACATACTGATCGACAAGAACGATCACATCTACGTCTCGGATTTTGGCCTTGCCAAGTCCCTGGAATCCGATTTGAACATGACCCAAACCGGACAATTCTTGGGTACTCCGCGTTACATGTCACCGGAGCAGGCAGAAATAAAACGGGTAGATCACCGTAGCGATCTTTATGCCTTCGGATTAATTTTGTGTGAGATGCTGACCGGCTCTCTGCCATTCGACCGCGCGGAATCGGCCATGCAGATGCTTTATCAACGGGTACACGAATCGCCACGAGATCCGAGACTGCTGAATCATGATCTGCCGGAATACATCGCGTCGATCATTCAGAAGTGTCTGCAGCGAGATGTCGAACAGCGATATCAGTCAGCGGCAGAGATTCTGGCCGACCTGGATGAGGCGCATGCTCCTGCCAGCAGCCGGTACAGCTGGGTAGCTGCAAACACCTCCGAGGTCCTGCGAAAACCGAAGACCGGATGGATCATTGCCGCTGGCGTGTTGGTCATTGCGATCGCGGCTTTTGTTTGGGAAAAGACCCCTTCTCACACCTTACGATCATCGCCGACCCCCGTCCCGCCGATTTCTCTGGCGATCCTGCCGTTTCGCAACTCTGCCGGGGACACCTCGATTGATTGGATCAGTTCGAGCCTTGCCGAGATCTTGAGCACAGACGTGGGGCAGTCGGCACAGCTGCACACGGTCAGCCCCAACCGCACGCAGCAGCTTTTCGATGATTTGAAGATCTCTTCCAACACCGCCCTCGATCCGTCGACGATCCGCCGGATCGCGGAGTTCACGAGCGCGGATCGCGTTGTTTGGGGCCAATATGCCAAATTTGGCGAGCAGATTCGGATCGATGCGACCATGGAGGACATCAAGAGTGGACAGAGCGCCAATTTAACGGAGTTGGCAACCGAGAAGACCCTTCTCTCCGCAATCGACCACCTTGCCAAGGATATTCGTTCAAAGCTGTTCCTATCGCAGAGGGCCGTGAAAGCGATGGAAGCAGGAGCTATGAAACCTTCCACCAGCTCACTTACGGCCATTCGTGAATACGAGCATGGATTGCAGTTGGAGCGTAAGGGGAACTTTCTGGACGCCGCAAAGCAATTCGAAGCCGCCACAAAAGACGATTCAAATTTTGTCTTGGCTTATTCCGAGCTGGCAAAGACATATTCCGCACTGGGGCAAGACGATGAGGCAGAATTTGCCGCGCAGAAAGCTGTGGTGTTGAGTGAACCGCTTCCGCAGCAGGAAAAATACCTGATTCTCGCAAACCAGCAGCGAATCCAGAGAAACTATCCAAAGGCAATTGAGGCTTACCAGAATATCGCCAAAGCTGCTCCGGGCGATGCTGACGTTCTGTTCGAACTCGGCGGACTCTATGAGAACTCTAGCGCATATGACAAGGCTCGCCTTCAATATATGCAGGTGCTGGACCTTGATCCGAAGCGCGTCGGTGCGCTGCTCGCAATGGGTCGGGTGGAAATCTACCTCAGAGAGTATGAGAAAGCTCTTGAGTTCTTAGCCAAGGCTGAGGCATTGAGCGTCGAGGGCGGCAACGACGAGATTCGAGCAGAAATCTTTCAGGCTACCGGGGTTTGCTATGCAGGTTTAAACAAGCATCAGGATGCGCTGCGTAATTTCCATGACTCGATCGAGATTAAACGCAGGCTCGGGCTAAAGAGAGGGATCGCCATGAGCCTCGATGCTATGGCAACCTCCGAAGACATCCTTGGCCAGCCGGATCAGGCGCTGAAAGACTACCAGGAAGCGTTGACCGTGTGGCGGGAATTAGGAGACAAAGCGGGCACCGGGGATGTCTTGAGCGATCTCGCGGAGTTCTACGTCGATCACGGCAAGTACGATCAGGGACTCGATCTTTTCAAGCAATCGCTGCAAGCGGAAATCGAAGTCGGCAACCAGAACAATCAGGCATTGGTATTGAATAACATCGGCAATGCGTACACCTTCAAAGGCGATTACCAGAATGCGCGGACTTATTTCGAACAAGCCTTGGCCCTGCGCGAGAAACTCCATGTTCCGATGGATATCGCCGATACCTTGCATAACCTTGCCGAGACGTCGAGCAAGATGGGCCAATTTGACCTCGCGCTCGAACAATATCTGAAGGCCCTGGATTTACGACACGAAAACGGCGACAAGCGCGGGGCTGCGATCGAGTCTTCCGGCATGGGCATTTTGTTCGGCTATCAAGGCCGCTATGGTGCGGCGGTTAGTTCGGAGGAAGATGCGGTTAGAATCTTCCGTGACCTGCAGGATCGAAGCGTGTTGATGGCAGAGTTCCTTGCCTACTACGGCAGTGTTCTCGCACAAGTTGGCCGGCACGATGAGGCGACTAAGGCGTTGAACGAGGCTTTGGGGCTGGCTCGTGAACTTAAGAACCCCGACACGATCGGTGAGATTCAAAGCTATGAGGGCGATGATGCATTCTATGCAGGAGATTACAAAACTGCGGCTCGTTTTTATGATGACGCACTCAAGACGTTGGCCAACAGCAAAGATTCGACCCTGAGATTGCTCGCTCAATTCGATGCCGCAAAGGTCGCATTGCGGCAGCGTCGCGGCTCCGAGGCTGCATCCACGTTTGCGAAGTTGTCGACCAAGGCTGAGGGGATGGGATTGAAGTACGTATCAGTTGAGTGCTCGATTTATCACGCTGAAGTTCTTGTGAACCTGCACGGACACGAACTGGCGAAAAAGGAATTGGAAACCGCATTAGCAAGGAGCCAGAAATTGGGGTTGCAATCGCTGCTCGCGCGGAGTCACTACCTGCTCGCCCGAAACTTTGAACTCACCGGTAATACCGCGGAGGCCCTTGAACATTACAGAGAAGCCCGTCGAATTGTCATCAATCTCGAACAAGATGCAAAGACAGATACTATCGTGAAACGAAGTGATCTCAGCCCGATCTACAGCCACGCCATAGACTGACAGTTTTCCTGCGTCACCCCGCCGATACGGTCCAATCATAAATTAAGAGCGCAGCGTCCCCTACTTTCAAGGACTGCTGCGCCCTTCAGCATTTTTAAATCTATGTCAGTTTCCCGTGCCCGACAATACGATGATCTGCGGACTGACCATGGCATTGTCGGTGATCTTCACGTTCCCCGTGCGAACCCCCTTGCCCGTAGGCGTAAACGTCAAATTGATAAGGCAACTGGAGCCGGCGATGATGCTTCCTCCGTTTGTGCAGGTCGTACCACTGGCCAACGCGAAGTTACCATTCAGGCTCAACGTAGCAAGATTCAGAGTTGTGGTTCCGGTATTCGTGAGAGTAACCGATTTTACTGCGCTGGTTGTTCCCACTTTCTGCACCGGAAAGTTCACTCCATTTGAGCTTAACGTCGCTTGCGGATTGATCACCATCGATGTCAGCGGAACCGCGTGCGGGCTTCCCGCCGCACTATCAGTAATCATTAGTGTAGCCGTGGCCGCAGTCGGGCTGAAGATCTGCAGAACTGCCCAGGTACCGACCGCGATCGCACAACTCTTCCCAGGAGCGAGCGTCCCCGGCAGAACGGTGATCACGGGCGGACAGAGCGCGATATCGCCATAATCGCCAATCGCGTTGCCGGGCGTCATAATCTTGGCGCTCGAGATGGTGATGGGTGTCGTCCCTTTGTTTGTCAGAGTAACTGCCTGAACCCCGAGCTGGTCCAGATATAGCGTTCCGAAGTTCATCGCTAGAGGCGTGATTTCAAGGCCGCTCACGGTCACGGTCCCGTTCACGTAATTCATGGAATACGTTGGATCGACCGCACCCGAGCACATGCTGGGATACGTTCCCGGCGCGCTCGTGCTGGTCGCGGTTGTGGAGCAGGTTGGTTTTGTGGTCAGGCTCGCCGGCGAGTCGCCATTCACAAATCCGCCGTAACTCGGAGTAATGGCGGGCACCGCACCACGGAAGGTCATCGTCGCACTGCTGGCGGTGATGGTCAGTACACTCGGTGCCACTGTGAGCGTGTAGCTCTGGCTTGTCGTGCCGTTGATGTTAGTCGCGGTAAGCACGATTGGAAAGCTGCCAGTCGTTCCGTCTGCGGGAGTGCCACTGATCAATCCCGTCGTGGCGCTGAATGTCAGCCCCGGAGGCAGAGGACCGCTTTCGCTCAGACCGGGCGTCGGATAGCCGGTGAAGGTGATAGCAAAAGTTCCGCCCGTACCCTCCGCAAAGGTAACTGCATTCCCGCTGATCGAGCACCCATTCGGACAAGACGCTCCGGTGATGGCAGGAGCGCTCGGCGCTGGAGGCTGTTGTTGCGGGTTATTGCTGATGGTTGGCAGGAATGCAACGACCACGTCATTCGGTTGCTGAGTCTTGCCGCCAATTGTGGTGTCGAGGCCCGTGCCCACGTTATAGAAGGTCGTGATGTCGCGATCGAACTGGCAATAGATCGGCGGCGAAGTCGGCGCTCCGTTTACCAGCATCGGCGTGCTGCACACCGTGCCGTATGGCAGACCGGGAACTTCATTTTCGTCTGGATCATCGAGCAATCGAGGAGTAACGGTGGTGTTGCTGCCCCAATACGATCCTTGAGGAGGAAGGAACGTGTCGTTGTTGAATCCGATCTTCCAGAACACGCCGCCACTGTACAGATTCGTATTAGGTTCGTTTCCGGGCGTTCCCGAGTAGACCTGGTAATGAACGCAGTTGCCGTTCGCATATGGAAAGCAAAGCGGGACAATGGTGTTGCCGTTCGGGTCAGGACCGAAGTTGAAATAGCTCGTGAAGCGGCAATCCAGATCGCTGCTCTGCCCGTTTCCGCCAGCCGGGCAAAGGCCATCTGCCTGATATTCCGTGGCCGTTACCGTCAGCGAGAAGGTTGGATTTCCGGGATCTCCCTGGTTCACTACCGGAATGCTTAAAGATAAAGCGTGGCCGTTCGGATCCGTGCAAGGATCGGAGCCGTTCGGACAGTAAGTTGCCATTTGCGTCACGTTCGTACCTGGATTAAACGGCAAGGTGAATGAAGTTGGCGGAGGAGCAAAGTCCGCAGTCACGCTCTGTGCCGAGGTCATCTGCACGGTACAGACAGGGTTGTTTCCGGAACTGGCGCAAGCCCCTGCCCAGCCGATGAAGAGAGAAGGAGCAACGGCGGTCGCCGTGAGCGTGACTTGTGCGCCACTGGCGTAATTTGCCGAGCAAATTCCCGTTTCAGGATTTCCATTGCTTTCACTGCAGTTGATCAGGCTTTGCGAGTCAGTCACGGAACCAGTGCCTGTCCCCACCTCAGAAAGCGTGAGTGTGTAATACGTTGGAACCGCAGGGCTGATTGTCAGTGTGGTGCTGTAATCCGACGCGATTGGGAAATTGAGATCACCTGCATAGCTGTAAGTGATGGTGTAGAGGCCGTTGCCGAGCGTCGAAGTCGGAAAAGAGGCTGAGAAGACGCCGTTCGCTCCAATCGTGGCACTCTGCCAGACCATGCCTATATTAATTACAACTGTCTCGCCGGCTGGCGGATAAAACGGACCTGGAGCAGAAATCACGCCGGCAAGGTTCACCGAAGCGGCCCCGTAAGGCACCGTTTGCGAGGGCGTTAGATTGCTGAATGTTGCGACCGCATAGCCATTGCCCGAGAGATTAACGCTTTGAGGACTGTTGAAGGCGTCATCGGTTAAGGTGAGCAACCCATTCGAACTCGTGGGGTTCATGGGTGAGAATGCTATCGCGAGTTGACAACTCTGGCCGATGCCCACTGGTACTCCCGGCATGCAGTTGACCTCTGGGTTTTGAAACGGTGCCGGGATGGAGATGCCGCTGAAGTTCAAAGTCGCGTTACCGACATCAGAGACGGTTATGTCCTGGATCGGACTTATCTGGCCGACATTGACCGTGCCAAATGACAGGGCGGTCGCGCTTACATTCACCTTGCGCACGCGGTTATCCTGGCTATCGGCGATGTAGAGATTACAGGCATTATCGGTAGCCACACCGTCCGGCTGATCAATCTGCGCGGCGGTCGCGGAACCCCCATCGCCGCAAGTGAAAAAGGGGCCCTGGCACGCTGCTGCGCTGCCCGCCACAGTCGTGATGATCCCGTTCTGGTCAATTTTGCGGATGCGAGAGTTATTGGAATCGGTGACATAGATATCGCCGGCTGTATCTACAGCAAGCCCGTAGAGTCCGTCGAACTCGGCATTGAGCGCGGGCCCGTTATCACCCTGGTAACCCGTCGTGCCATTTCCAGCCACAGTCGCAATTGTGCCCGGCGCGATCGTAACCCCCGCCACGGAGATCGCTGCTGGCTGCGTGTTCACAACCCGCACTCGCACATTCATGAAGTCGAGGATGTAAAGGTTGCCGGCTCCGTCTAGTTTCACGTCGGAAGGCCAGTAGAGGTTGGCATAAACGGCCGGGCAGCCATCGCCAAGCGCGTCGGTTTGCCCTCCACATCCACCGCCCTCGCCGACAACCGTCCGAATCACGCCGCTCGTATCCACCATGCGTATGGCGCTGTTGGTTTCGTCTGCGATGTAGACATTACCGACGCCATCGACCGCCACTCCCATGGGGAGTCGTAATTGTGCGCTCAATGCAGGGCCATTATCCCCGCTGTATCCCACCGTGCCGTTTCCTGCCACCGTGGCGATCGTTCCGGGTGCAATCGTGATTCCCGATACTTTGATCGAATTGACCTGCGTATTCACCACTCGAACCCGATAGTTATCGCGGTCCGCAATGTAGATGTTGCCGGCAGGATCGACGGTCACTCCGTCGGGATAGTAGAGTTCCGCACTGGTTGCCGGGATACCATCACCGTTGTAACCCGGCGTTCCATTGCCCGCCACAGTTGTGATGATCCCGTTCGTATTCACTTTTCGGATCACCGAGTTGGTGGTTTGATTGATATAAATATTGCCCACGGCATCCACAGACAGGTTATAAGGGAAGCCCACGTTGGCATAAACGGCTGGGCCCCCATCTCCCCCATAGTAGCCAACGCCATTCCCGGCGACCGTGGTGATGATGCCGGGTGTAAGTGCCGCGGCTGAACCGATTCCTGCACCCTCAAGGCCGAAGCTGTAGGTGTTGGAATTGTTATCGGTGAGCACGAGCGAGGACCAACGCGGTCCCGGCTGGCTGGGCGCAAACTGGAGCTCCCAGGTACAAATGCTGTTGACCGGAATCGCCTGATTCAAATTGCAGGACGCTTCTTCTATTGAAAAGTCCCCGCTTGTCTGCACATTGGAAACTGTGATGTTGGAGTTGAAAGAAACGAATACGTTGCCGGTTGTATTGGTACCGACATTCGCCGCGCCGAAATTCACCGGTCCCTGGCTGACCTTGCGAATGCGGTTGTTGTAGTAGTCGCTGACATAGTAGTTGCCAAAACTGTCGAACGAAATGAGCATAGGAAAATTCAATTGAGCATCGATTGCCGGTCCGCTATCCCCCCCATAGCCGGCTCCCAGCGAATTATTGCCTGCGATCGTCCACAGCACTCCGTTGGTATCGATCTTACGGATGACGTTGTTGCCAGAGTCGGCAAAGTAGACGTTACCGACGCTGTCAAGAACAATGGAATGAGGATTGTTAAACTGGGCATTGACGGCTAGCGTGCCGTCCGCGCTGTATCCGGGCATCATGCTAGAAATGCCTGCAATCGTGGTAAGAATCCCGTTGGTATCTACTTTACGAATGATGTTGTAATACCAATCTCCATAGTAGAGATTTCCCGCACTGTCGACCGAAGCGTCGCCCTCGAAGCCAATCTCCGAGTTCACCGCTAGCCCACCATCCGGACTATAGCCTTGGATACCGTTACCTGCGACTGTAGTGATGATTCCGGAGGTATCGATCTTGCGGATGCGATAGTCCAGCTCATCGCTGGCGTAGAAGTTGCCTTGGCTGTCGATCACGAGACCCACCGGCTGGTGGAATTGCGCGGCCGAGGCCGGACCACCGTCACCGCAGGGATTAGTACCGACTGCGCAAGCTACTCCAGTGCCCGCGAATGTAGTGATGATTCCGTTGGTATCCACTTTGCGAATAACGTTATTTCCTGTGTCGAGAATGTAGGCGTTTCCAAATTTGTCGCGCGCGAAACCATGCGGATTGTTCAATTCCGCGTTTATTGCTAAACCACCGTCCCCCGTATAACCCGCCGTGCCGTTCCCCGCAAAAACGCTGATGATTCCGTTGGGGTTCACGACAAAAACGGTGTTCTGTGCACCGTTGGAAACGTAGAGATTTCCCGAAGGATCCCAAATCGCGCCGGGCAAATCCAGTTCGGCATTCACGGCAAGACCGCCAGCACCGCTATTCCCCGGAATACCATTGCCGGCCACCGTCGTGATTACTGGCGTTAAGGTGACGTTCTGCCCTTGGGCGGATGTCGGGGCAAGGACAATTAATAAGAGGATCAAAAACAATGGTAGAAGTGCGAACCTCTCGCTCTGCATTGCAAACAGAGCAACGGAATGGGCGAACCGCACATGGGAAGTGGACGCAACAGACATGACGGTCTCCTTATTTCTGCCAGATGGGCGATATTCGCGGCGGCAGAGGCCATTGGAAGGCGTAGGTGAAATCACGCGACACGCATCGAAACGCTTGTTCTTTCCGCGCGAAAATACGAGGAGGGCAACCGACGACCGCGCCCCGAACGTCTGGCGACGCACACCAAGCGGGGGATGCCTGGTAGAGTCTGGTACGGCTCCGGCGCACGCCTCGGCGGCATCATCTACTTTTTAATGAGTAAAGGCGCTTACTTCTGGATTACATCTGGATGACGCGGAACCTGCCGGTCCGGAGTTGGACCATGACCCTGGCCGGATTCAGCGCGCAAAGCAGGCTCTGGACACGAATGGCTCGATGATCACCATGGGAAAGTCATATCGCCGCAATAAATTGAGGAATCGGTCGTCATTATTCCAGAAGCAGCGATATCGTGGATCGACGGCGATGCCGAACTGCCAGGGATCGAGTTCGCGGATCGCGGTTTCCAGCCACTCCCACGCCTGCTCGTGTTCGCCGAGCGCGTGATAGATAAACGCGACGGTGGTGGCCGGAATGCAGTTCGTTTTTCGCAGGTCTAGAATTTCATTCAGGATCTGCCTCGCCTCTTCCGCTCGGCCCGCAGATGCCAGCTCGCGCGCAAGAAAGCACTTCATAAGCGGAGTATCCGGGCCATGTTGGACGGCTCTCTGCAATGACAGCACCGCGCGATCCATTTCGCCCATTTCGTGATTGATAAAACCAAGCATCGCGTGCGCCGGACAGAAACCGGGATCGATTTCGAGTGCTTCTTCTTCGCAGGCGGTCGCTTCGTCTAGTTTTCCGGCGGCATAAAGATGCAAGCCCAACATGGAGTGTGGTACAGGTGAGAGCGGATCAAGTTCGCACGCCCGCTTTCCGGCCGCGATCGCCTCATCATGGCGATGTACTGCCGTCAACAGGTGACCGAGGCCGATATGCGGAACCGGCAAACTGGGATTGATCTCAATGGCCCGGCGGAAGCTTCGCTCGCCCTCCGTGGGATCCATCCGCCACAATTTCGTCCAACCCAGGGCACAGTGAGCCTCACCCAGATCCTCTGACATCTGCAGCGCCCGGTGCGCCAAATCCTCGATACGGTCATAAAAAAGCTGATGCGGTGGCCCTCCATAGGTCACAGCAGCGGTCAACATTTGCGCCAACGCAGCGTAAGCAGGCGCAAAATTCGGGTCTTCTTCGATCACCTGCTCAAACAACTTCGTGGCTTTCTCAAAACTGCTCTGCACAAACTTATAAGAGAAGAATCGCGCTTTCAGGTACTTGTCGTAGACTGCGGGCTTAGACATCAAACAAGCTGGTAGCGAGGGCACCTCAGGTAGAGCCTGCATCAGTTCGTGAGAGATGCTGCGCGCGATTTCATCCTGGACTTGGAAAATATCCCTATCCTGGCGGACAAAGCTATCGCTCCACACACAGCACTGGTCCGCGCAGCGCGTTAAGCGAGCCGAAATACGCAGTTGCGGAGAAAGTCTCCAAACCGTGCCTTGCAACACATAATCTGCCCGCAGTCGTTGTGTGATCTGCGCCAGGGACTTGGTTTTACCCGTAAAATAAAATGACGTGACTGGAGAAATAACGCTCAGGCTCTTGTACGCGCGCCCGAGTTGCACGATCATCTGCGCGGTTAGCCCCTCGCAGGAATGGTCGCGAGGGTCTTCGTTTAGATTCACAAAAGGAAGAACCGCCAGCCGCAGTCCCTCGTGATTTCTACTCTGCGAAGCGTGAGCGGGTTGAATATTGACCTGCGCGCGAAGGCGGTATCCACGGCTTCCAACGGTTTCAATCAAATCCGTTGCGGGAACAGCCTTTTCCAAAACCGCGCGCAGCCGCCGCACGGCTGTATTCAGACACAGATCGTTCTCAACGAAAACTCCCGGCCATACTTTGCTAGCAATTTCTTCTCTGGTAATCAGTTCCCCGGGCGATTGAAGCAGAAGGGCAAGAATCTGGAACGGCTTCTCTTGAAGCGGTAGCTTGACCCCGTTTTGGAAGAGCTCGCCCGTTTCCAGATCGGCTTCAAAAGAAGAAAAACGGGCTCGTTCACCGGCCATGGCCCTGACTCCGGGCACGGTTGCTGATTACAGGAAAGTTTAGCGAAAGCCGACCGCGTAATCCAGAAGTAATTCAGGAGTAATTCTCCCGGTGCGGTGCGCCATCATGCAGGTCGTCCTGCCAGAGTCTCTGTGTCCAGCGGCAAAGTAACTTCTCGCCTTTCCAGTGAGCCCGGCTCCAGGAGATTACTACATCCTAAGCGGCTCGTACACAGTTCGGAACAGTTCTTTCAACACCACCGGCGTGGCTATTTCTGAGGATGGATTCGTCAGCGGCAGCCAGATCACGCTTGGCGGGTCACCCGACACTGGTAACTTCACGGTAAACGACTGGTCTGGCATCGACCTGGAAGCTTCCGATCAATCTGTTCGACGTCTCGTATAACGTCACTTCTGGTATCGGTGCGGGGGCCTGGGTTGTTCCGTATTGGTGGCCGTATACGCCGAGTGGCCCATCGCAATATCTGATTCACCACAACCAGTTCACCGGAATTGGACGCGAAGCCGACGTGCTACTTCTGCAGGATGTTCCAGGCAGCCAATGGATCTCTGCCGCGATTTACGACAACACCATGATCGCGAAGAACATCGGCTATGGCGGTATCGACGTGCAAAACACCGCCGGAACCACGGTATTGAACAATCAGATCATCGGCACGGGATCATTCGGAGTGGGGATCTTCGACGGCACCTGCGCCGCGGTTGTCGCAAACAATGTCAGAGCTTTTACTGCCGATCCTACGCTCGCACAGGTCGTATTGGATGGGAACCTGATCTTTGGTATCCCGGATACCAGCGATAGCACCGTGTTTTGCAAGACGCACAGTGATACCGTCATGAACCTCGGCACGAATGATCAAGTAATCGGATGCACTGAGAGTTCCGGGGCCGTGGATGTTCGTCGTTTACGAGTCCAAAGTGGCGTTAAGGCGCACAGAAAGATGCCAGCACACGGCATCAATCGGTAAGAAAGGCTCGCGTCCCAAGCCAAAAGGACGCGAGCCCCTTAAGATTTTTCTTGTAGGTGCGGGTCACAGTGTATTCGGTTCCGTCCTGGATGCGAAGCTGGTATTCTCCGGTCGAGCATGGCCGAATCTCTTGCACAAAGGATGCATTCACCAACACGGATCGGTGAATGCGAACCAACCCGTATGGCTTGAGTTTTTCTGCAATCGTCGAGATCGATTCTTTCAGCACGTCCGAACCGCTACGCCTGTGCAGCACGACGTAGTTTCCTTCCGCCTGCACCGTGACAATGTCACACGGATCGATGAAAAGAATTCTCCCGCTACTCTTAATGGCGATCTTGGATTCAGGTTTTTTTGTCGCTGATTGCGGCGTCCACGCTGCAAATTTTGCAGCGCGCTCCCAAGTAGCCCGTCGCGACGCAAACTCGAGAGCGCGGTTTACCCGTTCCGCGGAAAACGGTTTCAGGACGTAGTCAGCCGCACGCTTTTCGAAGGCGGCTACCGCGTGTTGCGCATAAGCGGTGACAAAAACTACCGCGGGAATGGGCCGCTTCGATTCCTGCATCCGATGTAACAAATCAAGTCCAGACAATTCCGGCATGTTGATGTCAAGCAGCACCACGTCATAGTTGTTCTTGAACAGAAGCTCCTGTGCGTCGACCGCATCCTTCGCCGAATCGAAACGCTCCACCGCTTGATTGGCAGAGAGAATCTTTCCTAGAGCCGCTCGGGCTAAAGGTTCGTCGTCGACGATGAGAACTCGCATAATGGATCCTTTTTCTCGTCATTGGCAGAAATTTCCTGGGCCGGCGCAGAACGCGAATGCAAAGCCGGCACCGACAACGTCACTGTCGCGACATGCTCTTGGTTGAGTAAAAAATTCAAGCTTGCCCCATCGGAATACAGATATTTGAGACGCGCCCTAACATTATTCAATCCCACTCCGCTTCCGTTCGGTTTCGCACTCGCACCACTGTTGCGAACCTGAACCGTCAAAACACGGTTTGTCACACTGGCCGCGACTTCAATCCATCCGCGCTCCCGGCTGCGGGAAACACCGTGCAGGACCGCATTTTCGATGAGCGGTTGAAGGATCATTTGCGGCACTAGCACCCGGTTCGCCTCCGCCGATATCGACCATTCGACCCGGAGGCGGTCGCCGAACCGCATCTTCTCCAGATCGAGATACTCACGGGCAAACTTCAGTTCCTCCTCCAGAAAAATCAGATCCGACTGGCCGCGGTCGAGCGCCGTCCGCAGCAGATTCGACAATTTCAGGATCATCGCCTCTGCCGTCTGCGGCTGGTCTTCCACCAAGGCCGCAATTCCCTGCAAAGTGTTAAAGAGAAAATGCGGATGCAGTTGCATCTTCAATGTCTGCAACTCACTGGCAACCAGCGCCTGTTGATACTCATACTTCTCGCGCTCCTGCCGGCGCAGTCGCTTGAGATATTCATAAGCGTGGGCCGCGACCACGATTGCGATGTAGATGAAGATCTCGTCGGCAAATCCGCCTCGTATCATCTCCGCCCAGGAATGAAAAGATCGCGCGACATACCGCTGCAGAGCATCATCGTAAGGTGGGACAAGGGCCCACATTATGGTCGTATGCAGAAGGACGAAAGGCGCCGCTCCTAGACTCCACAGCAACACGTACCGCACACGCCTGCTCGATAAAGACAAGTAGTTCCCGACGAGATAGAAAATCGGCGGCGTCCAGAACGTGAACGCGAGTCCCCGGAGGGCAGCTTCGACCAATAATGTTGCCAACGATGCCCAGAAGTTTCCCCGGCTGAGAGGCCGGTATTGCAGGCCCATTAGTACGGCCAACCCCGACCAGAAGGCCATCGACATCAGGTAGGCTCGAGCGACTCCACGCAGGGTTGGCGTTTCCATGCTTGTTTCCGTGAAAAACGAGTTCTTGAAAAGTGATATGCGCGAATCGGGCCACCAAGGCTCCTTGAACGCCTTACACCTCTTGGAAGCTCTCTAGTTTACCGTCCGGTGGTCGATCGGCGGAGCACTTGGTCCTATGATGCGCTGTCACTTGTTACAGATTTCTGTAGGCCTCTAGTCAGTATTTTTCTCTTTCTCATACTTCCGTGCCGTGAGCGGCAAGCCATAAAGAACATCCGCCCGAAGTTGATCTACGTAGACCTGTTTGTTCTGCTTGTAGATTCGTACCTTATTTCGTTAACTTCACAATATTATTGAACAAAACCCGTTATCTAGTTATGCAATTGGAACGCCAGATGCACTTCCGCACTATGGCAAACGCCCATGACCCGCCGGATCCGCCATTGCGTAGAGTGTCCCAGGTGCCACACCCTTTATTTGACCTCACGTAGCCCCTACAGAAATGGATCGTATATCGTGCCAACCGGCGCGGCCGCTTCTGAGGAGTTCACCCTTAAATGCTACTGTAGCGGATCTCACATAGCACATTCCTGGAAATGGCTGACCCCGAAGCCTTGCGAGGTTTCGAGAAACGCGCATGACCGAGGTTACGGCACACTGGACGAAGTTCTCCCGATAACCCGTAAGCCCGAGATGGACCCCATACTCGATCTCAATCGCGACTTGGATTACCGGCAAACCTAGAATCCTTCAGCCAGTCTGCCCTCCGCCGGAATTCTGGGTGGAATGGCGGCGACTATAATCCCCGCATGCATATCCGGGTGCCTGCCGTTTTGGTATTGGTGCTGCTTTCGGGCGCATCTTCGGCGCAGACCGCTCCCAAGTCTCCTTCTCGCGTAGACCTCGTAACGGTGATCAAGAAAGAACGAACCCTCGAGTTGCTCGATCACGGGAACGTGATTAAGACCTCTCGGGTCGCACTGGGAGGGGATCCCGTGGGTCCGAAGATGCGGCAGGGTGATCACAGGACTCCGGAAGGAGTTTATGTGCTCGATTCGCGCAACGCACACAGCAAGTTTTACAAGGTGATTCATATTTCGTACCCAAACGCTCAGGATAGGGCCGCCGCGCGGAAGAGTGGTGTCTCCCCGGGAGGCGACGTGTTTGTTCACGGTCTCCCTAACGGATATCGGTTTGTGGGTGTGGCTCACCGATTGAAAGATTGGACGGATGGGTGCATAGCGGTCACCGACGAAGAGATGGATGAGATATGGAATGCCGTGGCTGATGGGATGCCGATTGAAATCCGGCCATAGAAAAGGCGGAACAAACCGGGCAACGTAGACGTGGCGGAAGCCAATCAGAGGAAATGGTGGACCTGGTCGGGATCGAACCGACGACCTCTTCCATGCCATGGAAGCGCGCTCCCAGCTGCGCCACAGGCCCACAAATGAAGACACGACCGTGTCGGCAAGAATTGCCTTTGATATTCTCGCCGACCAATGCGAGATAGTCAACGTGCGCGCATTTCTTCCATTTCTTCCACAGGGCTTTTCTGCCATAATTGATCGTGCACGCCACCTGCACAATTTTCCAATCACAATTTAAAGCGAGGAAGAGATGCCAGCGAAGTACATCTTTGTGACGGGCGGAGTCGTGTCTTCACTTGGCAAGGGATTGGCCGCAGCTTCGATCGGCTGCCTGCTGGAGAGCCGCGGAATCAAAGTCAATCTGATGAAGTTTGATCCTTATCTCAACGTCGATCCGGGCACGATGTCGCCGTTTCAGCATGGCGAGGTTTTCGTGACCGACGACGGCGCCGAAACCGATCTCGATCTCGGCCACTACGAGCGCTTCACCCACGCCAAACTTTCTCGCGATAACAATTGGACCACGGGGCGAATCTACGAGCAGATCATCGCCAAGGAACGCCGCGGCGATTATCTCGGCAAGACCGTGCAGGTGATTCCGCACGTCACCAACGAAATCAAAGGCGCGATGAAAAAAGTCGCGCAGGATGTTGACGTTGTGATCGTCGAGATTGGCGGCACGGTGGGCGACATCGAATCCCTGCCTTTCATGGAAGCAATCCGGCAGATGCGCCAGGATCTCGGCCGCGAGCACACGCTGTTCGTGCACGTCACGCTGGTTCCGTTCATCGCCGCCGCACAGGAATTAAAGACCAAGCCCACGCAGCACTCGGTGAAAGAGCTACTGAGCATTGGAATTCAGCCGGATATTCTGCTCTGCCGGACCGACCGGTTCCTTTCGAAAGACATCAAGTCGAAGATCGCGCTATTCTGCAACGTGGAAGAAGAAGCCGTTATCACGGCCAAAGACGTGGCTTCCGTCTACGAGGTTCCTCTCGTGTTCGCGAATGAAGGTGTCGATACGCTCGTACTGAAGTATTTGCACATGGAAGCGAAGGACCGCGACCTTTCCAGATGGGAGGACATTGTTCATCGCGTCTATAACCCAAAAGACACGGTGACCATCGGCATTGTCGGCAAGTATGTTGAGTACGAGGATTCGTACAAGTCGCTGAAAGAGGCGCTGGTGCATGGCGCACTCGCGCACAATCTAAAGCTGCAACTCAACTGGATTGAGGCCGAGGGGTTGGAAACGGGCGACAAGAGCTATGAATCGCAACTGGAAGATTATGACGGCATCCTGGTACCCGGAGGATTTGGTAAGCGTGGCATTGAAGGCATGCTGATTGCGATCCGCTATGCGCGCGAAAAGAAAATTCCGTACTTCGGAATTTGCCTGGGCATGCAGACCGCGTGTATTGAGTTTGCGCGCAATGTCGTCGGGCTGGAAGAAGCCAACTCGAGTGAATTCGATCCTGCGACTCCGCATCGCGTGATTTACAAGTTGCGCGAATTGCGCGGCGTGGAGGAACTCGGCGGCACGATGCGACTAGGCGCCTGGACTTGTAAAATCGAGCCCAACACCCTGGCACACAAAATCTATGGCATGCTGGAAATCAGCGAGCGGCACCGGCATCGCTATGAGTTCAACCGCGAGTATGAAGAACCCATGACGGCAGCCGGATTGCGCATCTCGGGTTCGACTCCGGATGGAACGTATGTCGAGATGATCGAACTGCCAGACCATCCACATTTCATCGGCTGCCAGTTCCATCCCGAGTTCAAATCGAAACCGCTTGAGCCGCATCCTTTATTTAAGACGTTCATCGGTGCGTCTTACGCCTACGGCCGGAAGCGCAAGGCGGAAAAAGAAACGGCAGAAGTGGAAATGTTCCACCGGCCAGAGCGGGTAGCAGGACGATAGGATTTTCACCGCGAAGTCACAGAGACACAGAGGAATACCAGCTTTTTCTCCCTGACTCCGTGTCTCTGTGGTGGATTGGCTTTTCGAATTGATTACTTCCTTCCAAGTCGGCGACATTCACATCGGCTCGGGCGATCTGTTTCTGATTGCTGGGCCGTGCGTGATCGAGAGCGAAGAACACGCCATTCGCATGGCGGAGATCATCAAAGGCGTGGCGCGCTCGCTGGATTTCCCTTTCATCTTCAAAGCCAGCTACGACAAGGCGAACCGCACATCCATCCGCAGCTTCCGCGGGCCGGGAGTGAAAGAAGGATTGCGAATTCTCAAGAAAATCAAGAATGAACTGCATCTGCCCGTGCTCACCGACGTGCATGAGACGGCGGACGTCGCCAAAGTTGCCGAGGTTGTGGACGTGCTGCAAATTCCAGCGTTCCTGAGCCGGCAAACGGATCTGGTCGTTGCTGCCGCACTAAGTGGACGCGCGGTCAACATCAAGAAAGGACAATTCGTCGCGCCCTGGGACATGCGGTATGCCGTCGAGAAATGCCGGGACGCGGGCAACTCACAAGTTTTTCTCACCGAGCGCGGCGCCAGTTTCGGCTACAACAACCTCGTTGTCGATATGCGCTCGCTCGCGATCATGCGCAAGTTTGCACCGGTCGTCTTCGACGCGACGCATTCCGTGCAACTGCCCTCATCGCAAGCAAGCGAGGGAGGCCCGGCGACGAGTGGCGGACAACCAGAATTCATCCCACTGCTCGCACGTGCCGCTGTGGCGTCTGGCGTGGACGGCGTGTTTATGGAGGTCCACGACAGTCCGAAAGAAGCGAAATCCGACGCTGCGAATGCGCTCGAATCGACCAAACTGCGTGGCGTTTTGAAAGAATTACTGGCAGTAAAGAGAGCGCTGGCGGAGGCGCACGCTACGCCATAGGTCGCTGCCTTCGCCAAAAAAGTTGACTGCACGAACGAGCGGCGCCAAGTAGAAATATTTCTTGCGAAGGAACCCTCTGGTAAAAGCGGCCAGAAGTGGGGCCCCCGACTATCGAACTGTCTGATTTTCCCCGGTCTGACGCCGGTTTCCTACTCCAGTACAAAAATATTCTGCTTCGCGCACATTTCCTTCAACACATTCGGCCACACTGTTACGCTGACTTCGCCCAAATGCGCTTTGCGGAGCAGAAGCATTAATGTCCGCGATTGGCCGATGCCTCCACCAATCGAGAGTGGCAGTTCATTGTTCACAATCCCCTGGTGATAGGGAAACTTCAAGTTGTCCAGCAGATTCGACACTTCCAGTTGCTTGCGCAGCGAGTCTGCGTCGACGCGAATGCCCATGGAGCTGAGTTCGTGGCGCCGCTGCGTGACATGGTTCCAGACGAGGATGTCGCCGTTCAATCCGTGTGTGTCGCGCCCGGTTTCTTTGCTGGTATCGGTGATCCAATCGTCGTAGTCGGCGGCGCGCATCTCGTGCGGATAGCCGTCTTTCAGCGGCCAGCCGATGCCAATAATAAAGACAGCAGGATACTTTTGCAGGATGACCGTTTCGCGCCGTTTGCGCGGCAGATCCGGATACATCGCCAGCAATTCTTCCGCGTGCAAGAACGTCAACTCTTCCGGCAGGCTGGGATAACGAGGATTGCGCAGCTCAGGAAACATATCTTGCACAAACTTTTCCGCCCCGCGCAGAACCTTCCATATCTTCTGCACAATCGATTTCAGGAAATCGAGATTCCTCTGTTCGGCGATGACGACGCGCTCCCAATCCCATTGGTCGACATAAGCCGAGTGATCGTGATCGAGGAAATAATCCTTGCGCACCGCGCGCATATCGGTACAAATTCCTTCGCCTGCGCGGCAACTGAATTGCTTAAGTGCCAGTCGTTTCCACTTGGTTGCGGCCTGTACCACCTGGGCGTCGATGGGATGCTTCCCGCGATCATTGGAGATGTGAAATTGAATCGGCGTGCGCGATCCGTCGCGGTCGAGCATGTCGTTGACGCCGCTCTCGGCATCCACGATGAGCGGCACCTCGACCATCATCAGGTTGAGTTCCTTGCATAGATTGTCTTCGATATATCGCTTAACGTGGAAGATTGCCTTTTGCGTCTCGCGCGGAGTCAGCAGCGGGTGATAGTCGCGCGGCAGGATCTTTTCGATATCATCGTAGTTGCCAATTCCTGGACCGGCCAGATCGGCCTTCTTGCTTGCCTGGAAATCGTATCCAGACGTTTCATCCACTGCGGTCGAAGACACTCCGGACGTGCGCCCCTCTGAAACGAAGAGACTCATAAATAAGGACTCCTTGGAAACGAGGATTTACCCGGCTTTTGAAGCAACAGCCATCTCTTATTGGATGGCCGGCATTCAAGCCGTTCCGTGATCGACGTCACAGAAAGACGTGTCGCGAATAACAACCTTCGTCCCCGGCTTGGGGCGAAACCTCCAGTCTTCCGCGAAACCCCGACGCGCCGCCTGTGCTAGATTGAAACATTGCCATGCAAGATGTCGCCAAGTGGGCTCTCGATGTGGCCGCGCAACGCGGGGCGAGCAATGCCGATGTACGCGTGATCGAGCAGCGCAGCCGCTCCCTGGCTACCAAGAACGGGAAAATCGGCAGTGCCTCTGACAACGAATTCGTCGGAATGAATGTGCGTGTGATTGCCGATGGGGCGTGGGGATTTGCCGCATCCGCCGAATTGGGCCGCGCTGCCGTTGAAGCGATGGCCGCGCATGCCGTCGAAATCGCGAAGGCCTCGGCGAAGGTGAAGCGCGAGAATGTGCGCCTGGCTCCAGAGAAGGTGGTCACAGCCGAGTGGACCACGCCATATCAGATCGATCCCTTCACCATCTCGATTGAACAGAATCTCGATCTGCTCATGAAGATTGACACGGAACTCCGTTCGGTCGCAGGCATCACGCTCGCCGAGACCAATCTGAATTTCAATCGCGAGGAGCAATGGTTCCTGTCATCGGAGGGCAGTGACATCCATCAGACGAAACTCTCGACTGGCGCGGGATACGCAGCCTATGCCTTCGCGGGAAATGAAATTCAGAAGCGCTCCTATCCGAACTCCTTTGGCGGACAATGGCAGAACAAAGGCTACGAACTCATTCACGAGTTGAAGCTGCTCGAGAATGCTCGCCGCATCGCCGAAGAAGCTGTCGCTTTGCACAAGGCCGATCAATGTCCGGAAGGAACCCTTGACATCATTCTCGATAGCTCACAGTTGGGCCTGCAGATTCATGAATCGATCGGTCATCCGATCGAACTGGATCGCGTGCTGGGGATGGAAGCGAACTTCGCGGGAACATCATTTCTGACTTTGGACAAGCTGCGTCACCTTCGCTACGGCAGCGATCTGGTCAACGTCGTTGCCGACGCCCGCCAGGAACATGGTCCGGGACTGGGAACTTTCGGATTCGATGATGAGGGAGTTCCGGCGCAATCGACGCCGATCATCAGCAACGGATTGTTCACCGGATACCTGAGTTCGCGCGAGACTGCGCACACCATCGGCGAAAATCGCTCCGGGGGAACGATGCGCGCAGAAGGATGGAATCGTCTGCCGATGATTCGCATGACGAACATCAGTATCCTTCCCGGCGACAAACCTCTCTCACTGGAACAGCTCATTGCCGACACCGATCACGCCATTCTGATGCAGACGAATCGCTCCTGGTCCATTGACGACAAGCGTTATAACTTTCAGTTCGGTTGTGAGATGGGATGGGAAATCAAGAACGGCAAACGTGTACGACTGGTGAAAAATCCATCGTATTCGGGCATCACGACAGAGTTCTGGAACTCGCTCGATGCCATCTGTTCGCGCGATGAATGGACTCTGTGGGGAACTCCTAATTGCGGAAAAGGGCAACCGCAGCAGGTCATGGGAACCGGCCACGGAGCAGCGCCATCGCGGTTCCGTAAGATTAAGGTAGGAAGCGCATTTAAGAGCGCGTGAGGTTTTCAGTCACTACTGCTGAGTGCTGAATGCTAACCAACGAACAAGCCGCTGACATCTTCGACCGCATCGGCAAACTCTCGGAGGGGGATGAGATCGAGGTCCTCTTTTCTGGCGGACATTCCGCCCTCACTCGCTTCGCCAACAACACCATTCATCAGAACGTAGCCGAAGAAAATGCCACTCTCTCGGTGCGCACCGTTTTCGGCGGACGCACAGCGCGCGCTTCCACCAACAAATTCGACGACGAAAGCTTGCGGCAGGTCGTGCGAGCCTCAGAAAATCTGGCGAAGGTGCAGGAACCTGATCCGGACCTGCTGTCCATGCCTGATGCGCATGAAGCGGGAAGCGGCACGCTGCAAATTCCCTCCCGCCATTTCCCAGCAACGGCAGCTCTTACACCTGACCAGCGCGCCGAGGGCGTCAGGCAGATCGTTTCTATTGCCGACAATCACAAGCTGACAACCGCGGGCGTTTTCTCCAGTGCCGAATCGTTCGAAGGTATTTTCAACTCCCGCGGATTGCACCAATGGCATACACAAACCCTGGCCGAAGTTTCAGTCACGATGCTCGGGGAAACTTCGTCCGGCTGGCAGAAATCGAACTCGCCCGACGTTACGAATATCGATCCCCGGCAACTGGCTGAGATTGCCGCAAAGAAGGCGATGGACTCGGCTCATCCAGGCGAGGTTCCAGCAGGAAAATACACGGTGATCCTGGAGCCGGCGGCCGTGCTCGACATTGTTGGCTTCATGTTCTGGGATTTCGGCGGCATGGCCATTCTCGATCAGAGATCGTTTCTCACCGGACGCATTGGTGCGAAGCTGTTCGGCGAGAACGTCACTATCTGGGACGATGTCGCTCATCCGCTGCAAAATGGAGCGCCGTTCGACGGTGAAGGTATGCGCCGGCAACGGGCTCAGCTAGTCGATAAGGGCGTGGTACAGAGGGTGGTTTATGCGCGCGCTACCGCTGCGCGCATGCGTAAATCGGAGTACGGGGGAAAAGTTGGTTCCATCGAGCCCACAGGTCATGGATTCCCTCTGCCCAATGAAATTGGCGAGATGCCGCTGAATATCGTTTTCTCCCCGACAGATAATCCAGAGACAGTCGAACGGATGATCGGTTCCACCGACCATGGAATTCTGGTGACCCGCCTCTGGTATATCCGCGAAGTCGAGCCCTTCGAAAAAATGCTCACGGGCATGACCCGCGACGGTACGTTCCTCATCGAAAATGGAAAACTGCAGGGAGGAGTGCGGAATTTCCGCTTCAACGAGAGCCTCACTCATATGCTTTCGAATGTGGAAGCCATGAGCGTTCCCGTGCGGGCGTGTGGAGAAGAATCGTTCGACATGGTGGTTCCGGCCATGAAAGTCAGAGATTTCAACTTTACCGAAGTGACGAAGTTCTAGGCGCGGCGGATGGAAGCCGAAACTCGCACTCTGGCGCAGATTCTCGCCGAACGCAAAACTGCCATCGCTCGCTACGTTCCAGCCGAAACGCAAGCCATTCATGCGCAAGCCATCGCGGAACTGACGCAGCGAAATATCGCGGCCAGCATCCTGCCCGTCGGCGCCAGAGCGCCTTCGTTCGAACTCGAAAATCAGGACGGCGAAAAAATCTCTTCCTCCCACATGGTCGCGACCGGTCCGCTTGTCATTTGCTTCATCCGCGGCCGCTGGTGTCCGTTTTGCGTGGCACAAATGGAAGCCCTGAATGCCGCTCTTCCCGAGATCGACAAGGCGCAAGCCACATTCGTCGCCATCTCGCCGCAAACGGTGAAGCAGTCTTTTTTCATGCACGACCAGCACAAGTTGCGCTTTCCCCTGCTCTCTGATCGCGGCAACCAGATCGCCCGGCAGTTCCGTCTGGCTTATCGCGTGCCTTCGGCGCAGGAAGCGGTTTACCGCCGTGCTTTCGTGAATCTGCCATTCATCAACGGCGACGACAGTTGGGAGTTGCCGATCCCAGCGACCTACATCCTAGATCGCGGCAGCACCATCATCTATGCATCGGCGAATGAGGACTACACCGAGCGGCCGGAGCCATCAGAGATTGTTGCATTCCTTCACAGCTACGCTGGCAAATGACTATCGCGTACCCAGCCATTCATCTCAGCCTGGAAATCCTCTCCCCAAACTTCTCCGCACTTCGACGTGTTTTCTAGCCGAAAACTACGAGTTTTCCCAGCCGATTCTCGGCTGCCTCTGTGTTCTCCCGATCAGCCGCAATCCATTCATAACACAACTAGTTAGCTCCTCTTGTTCCATGACTTCGGTAACTTTGCACACCTGATTCCCGGGTGTAGGCTGCCCTTGAGTTCAAGAATTTCCACAGGGAAGGTTGTAACGAGTGGCAGCGGAAGCCAGCGACAACAACTCGATGACCGAGATGCAGTTCAACGAACAATACGAAGATCTGCAAAGCGCTACGCGCTTTCCTCTGCATCTGACGGCATCGGTCAAATCTCAAGGCGGCGCATACACGGCAGAGACGGAAAACATCTCTGCCAACGGTGTATTGCTCGCCATGGACAACGACGTTCCCGTCGGCTCGATGGTGGATTTCACAATTTTGCTGCCAGCCGAGGTGGTTGGCGCGCGGCAAGACGTACAGATTGATTGCCGCGGACGCGTGGTCCGCAGCTTTGAAGACCGCGGCCGCCGCGGTGTGGGCGTGGTCATCGACGAGTATCACTTCGAGCGAGCGTAAGGAAACTGAATGGTCAGCATTCCGGTGAATATGGAAGAAAATCTCGGGACCGGGGAAGGCCCAACCAACGGACATTTCGTCCGCGTCATTGTGGCCGACACCCAGGCTATCTTCCGCGCCGGTCTGCGCAAGATCTTCGCCCTCGAGGACGATATTCGTGTCGTCGGCCAAGCTGAAACCTTGGCGCAAACGCAGTCGGCCGTAGCCAAGTTCTCGGCCGATGTACTCATTTTCGAAGCCGCGCTTTCCCCAAATCCCGTGGACGCGGTCGGCGACATACTGCGCCAGAATCCCGAGCTCAAAGTTGTGGTCGTCACTCCTGGCTCCGATGAAGGATTAACTCTGGAGCTTTTCCGCCGCGGTGCGCATGGCATCGTCTCCCGCGAAGTCGAACCGGAATTGCTCGTCGACTGTCTGCGCAAGGTCGCTGCCGGTGAAACCTGGCTCGACAGCCAGGGAGTTCATTGGGTCATGGAAGCTTACCGCAACCAGAACAGCCGAGCGGTGGGCACGCGTCCTAAAGTGCAATTGACTCCGAAGGAATCGATGATCGTCTCCTGCGTCACACAGGGGATGAAGAATAAAGAGATTGCAGTGCGCGTGGGCACGACCGAGCAGGTAGTGAAAAACTATCTCCGTAAGGTCTACGACAAGCTGGGTGTTGCTGACCGCCTGGAACTGGCGCTCTATTGCCTTAATCACCGCGTCGTCGACAACGTGAAGCCGCCTGCAGTTCCTGCGAACGGCAACGCCGCCAGTGCCGCGGCTGGCGCCGGAGTCGCTGCGGTTTCCAGTGCTGCCGCCTCTACAGGCGCCAAGGACTCGACATCATCTACTGGTTCTGGATTGCCCTCCGATTCTCCGCTGAAGATCTCCTGAGATCGGCTTCGTCGTTCTGTTCGCTGAATCCCTCTACATTCGTCCGCGGTGTCCTGACACCATGCCAATTGCAACTGGTCTGCACCCTTGCATTAGCGGATCGCAGTTGCACCGCGAGCACGGAGTTGCCATTCGCAGATTTCGCCCATAAAATTAAGCAGGATCGACGCGCGGGAGTTGCGCTCGCGCCGATCCTGAGTTTCCTAACAAGCAGTTCCCTCCGAAGATCCTCGCCGGAGAGATGGCCGAGTGGCTGAAGGCGCACGCTTGGAAAGCGTGTTTACTCGAAAGGGTAACGTGGGTTCGAATCCCACTCTCTCCGCCAGTTCTTTGTTGATTCTGTTGCACTTACGCGATGGGCTGACGTCCACTGACGTCCATTAACGCACGATCGCCTGCTTCACCACTCTCCCATGCGCCTCCCGCATCGAGTCCATCATGCCTCCGCCGTAGGTATTCAGCGTGGTCTGAATGGATGCGTGCCGCATGAGTTCTTTCTGCACCGTAAGCGGCTCGCCATTGTCTCCGAGCCACGCCCGGTAGGTGTGGCGGAGAGTATGCCAGCCGATCGGTCCTAAACCCGCTTTGATCGCCGCCGGGCTCAGGTGGTTGTGCTGCATGTTCCAGGGTGTGTAGGGCTTTTCTCCCGCCATGTAGGGCGATGCGAACACGAAGTCCGAGTCGGCGGAAAACTCAGTCTTGCGCCTCCACTCGAAGATCACCTCCGCCAACGCTGGATCAAGTGGCAGCGGCGCCTCCGAGTATTCGGTCTTTACATCGTCGACACGACCAGCAACAATCGCCCGGCGAATATAAACGGAGAGATTTTCCCAATCGAAATCGCTCCACTTCAAGGCAACCAACTCCGAGCATCTCACTCCGGTGCAGAGAGCCAGGATCACCATGGTCCGACACGGTTCCCGGTCGACCGCAGCGATGAGCTTAGCGAACTCATCGGGCGTGAGAATTCGTGGTTTCTTTCTCCGCTTCGAGCAACCCTCGATTCGCACCAGAGACATCGGATTGCGGTCCGGGGGCAGGTACTCCCACAGCATGGCGCAATCGAAGATACGGTGCATGAGCCCCTTGATGTGACCTCTCGTTTTGCCGGCCAATGGGCGCTGTCCTTTCTTGTCTTTGATTGCCTTGAGCCAGTCGCGCACGGCCAACGGTTTTACCTGGGTCAGCGCAGATTCGCCCCACTTGGGACGGATGTGATTGTTGATGTAGGAAAGGTATGCATGCTTGGTCGAGAAGCGCTTGGGGATCTCTTCCTGGACATACCTTTCTAGGACAACGCCAAATCTTTCATCTGGTACTGCCGGTTGGTCGCTGTTGATCTTCATTCTCAGGTACGCGACTTTCGAACAGCGATCAGCCGCGGACCTCGTTTGGTATTTACTGGTTGTGCCGATGTCCTCTGACATTCTTTTGCCGGTCTTATCCCGCCAACGGAATTGCCAGATTGCAGGACCTCGGGCGCGTTCTTTCAATTCAATGGTTCCATGTTGATATCTCGTCCTCACTGA
>DATKQB010000127.1:0-72706 GCA_035523795.1 Verrucomicrobiia bacterium
AGATGGTGATGCCGGGCGATAACGTGAGCCTGGTGATTGAGCTGATTACGCCGGTGGCCATGGAGAAGGGCTTACGCTTCGCGATTCGCGAAGGCGGCCACACGGTGGGCGCGGGCACGATCGCCGAGATTATTCAGTAAGACAGCGTGGCGCGGACGCCCTCGTCCGCGCGCTGCATGCAGTACAGGGACTGACAGACGCGGGTGAGGGCGCCGGCGTCACACGATTGGGTTGGGAGTAAAGCAATGCCCCGAGAAATTGTGACTTTACAGTGTGGTGAGTGCAAAGAGCGTAACTACTCGACCACGAAAAATCGGAAGACGACGACCGAGCGGCTGGAACTTAAAAAGTTCTGCCGTCGTTGCCGCAAGCACACGCCGCATAAGGAAGTGAAATAAGGAAGCGCGCCAAGCGCGCGATTTGTGCGCCTTTGGCGCATCGCGCGGCGCGCCCAGATCCTTCGGCGACGAAAGGCATATCGCCTCAGGATGACAAGGACTTTAGGGGCGTAAGCTCAACGGTTAAACTGTCGGTCTCCAAAACCGAACTTGGGGGTTCGAATCCCTCCGCCCCTGCCAGAGCTTTTTGAGGCGCAGAAGATCGAGCCGGAAAGAAGAAGTAAAATGGCGAGTATCGCAGAGCAGAATGCAATCATGACCACAGTGAAGGGCTGGCCGGAGCGCCTCAGGACGTTTTATAACGACGTGCGCACCGAAATGCGCAAAGTGACGACGCCGACCTGGAAAGAGGTTCAGGCCACGACCACCGTCGTGGTCATCACCGTGGCGATTTTCGCCCTGTACTTTTTTGTGATTGACAATGTGATTCAGAGGGGCGTGACGTATCTGTTCCACGCCTTCAAGGCGCAATAAAGTCTGTGAAGGAAACCACCACACCAATGCAGGACGAAGAAAAGAACGAAACTCCGGCGACAGGCGAAGCCGCACAGCCGGCAGCCGGCGGGGATTCTGCTGCAGCATCCGCCGAAGCGCCGCGCAATCCGAACATGAAGTGGTACATCATCCACTCCTATTCGGGATTTGAACGCAAGGTAAAAGAATCGCTCGAGTCGCGAGTGGCCGCATTCGGCTTGCAGGGAAAGATTGGCCGCGTGCTGATCCCGACTGAGTCGGTCACCGAGGTTCGCGGCGGAAAGAAGTACACATCCGAGCGCATGTTCTATCCCGGCTATGTGCTGGTGGAAATGGACATGGACGATCACGTCTGGCATGTTGTGAAATCGACGCCCCGCGTGACTGGATTTGTCGGCACCGGCCAGCAGCCCACTCCGCTGTCGGAAGAAGAAGTGCAGCACATCGTCTACAAAGTCGAAGACAGCCGCGAGAAGCCGAAGCTCAAGGTTAAGTTTGAGAAAAATGAATCGGTGCGAATCACCGAAGGGCCGTTCGCCAGCTTTACCGGCGTGGTCGATGAAGTCAACGAAGACCGCGAGACGCTGAAGGTGATGGTCACGATTTTCGGGCGTTCGACGCCGGTTGAGCTGGAATTTAACCAGGTGGAGAAAGTGGCGTAATCAGGTTTCAGAGTTTCACGTTTCAACGTTTGAGGCTGGCTTCAGGACTTTGGGCCGAAAATCCTAGACCCACAGATTGAAGCGGAAGAGAGATCATGGCAAAGAAGATTACAGGTTACGTGAAGTTGCAAATCGCGGCGGGCAAAGCGACTCCGGCGCCTCCGGTCGGTCCGGCGCTTGGTCAGGCGCAGATCAACATCATGGAGTTCTGCAAGCAGTTCAATGCCCGCACCAGCCAGAAGGAAATGGAAGGGCTGATTATTCCGGTGGTCGTGTCGGTGTACAACGACCGCTCCTTCACCTTCATCACCAAGACGCCGCCGGCGTCGGTATTGTTGAAGCGCGCGGCGGGCATCGCCAAGGGATCGGGCACGCCGAACAAAGATAAAGTCGGAAAAGTCACGCTGAAGCAGGTGGAGGACATCGCCAAGCAGAAGATGCCCGACCTGAACGCCGCGTCGATTGAGACGGCGATCAAGAGCGTGCGCGGCACGGCAAGATCGATGGGAATTGAGGTCGTTGGATAGCGCAGAATGCCGGCCAGAAGCCGGCGCTACGAAGTAGGTCAAACGCACCACGGCAGATCAAATCAACGATCCGCGGTGGGAGACAAGGAAAAGCAGATGAACAAAAAAGAAGGAAAGAATATCGCCAAGGCGCATGCGGCCGTCGAGAAGCGCCCGTATGTTCTGCAGGACGCAGTTCCACTTCTGCAGAAAGTGAAGTACGCCAAGTTCGATGAGACTGTTGAGGTCACGATGCGGTTGGGAGTCGATCCCAAGCACGCGGATCAGATGGTGCGTGGCACCGTCGTTCTACCGCACGGACTCGGCAAATCGAAAAAAGTTCTGGTCATCGCGACCGGCGAAAAAATAAAAGAAGCCGAAGCGGCGGGCGCCGATTTCGCTGGCGGCGAGGAGATGGTCGAAAAGATCCAGAAAGAGAACTGGACGGACTTCGACGCACTGATCGCTACTCCTGACGTGATGAAGTCCGTCGGACGTCTTGGCAAAGTTCTTGGCCCCAAGGGACTCATGCCCAATCCGAAGACGGGCACTGTGACTTTTGACGTGGGCAAGGCGGTGCAGGAAGTGAAGGCCGGTAAGGTCGAATTCCGGACCGACAAGACGGCTCTCGTGCATTGTCCAGTCGGCAAGATTTCGTTTACGCCCGACAAATTGATTGAAAACGCGACCGTGCTGATCACCAGCGTGATCAAGGCGAAGCCATCGGTCGCCAAGGGCAAGTACATCAAGGGCTGCTATCTGAGTTCGACGATGGGGCCCGGGATTGCGCTGGATACGGCTCCGATCGAAGCGGCGGCGAAAGCGTAGCGGTCTGGCGCGGAGACTCCTGTCTGCGCAATACATGAGATTCAAGGCGGGCGCGCAAGAGTGCCCGCCCACACATTGGAAATTGAGGAACTGACATGGCGGTTACAAAGGCAAAGAAGACAGAGCAAGTCGAAAAACTGAGCAAAGATCTCAAAGACATTTCGAACGTTGTTGTCGCTACCTATACCAAGATGACGGTCGCCCAGGACTATGAGCTTCGCAAGGCGTTGCGCGGCGCGGGTGCGAAGTATCAGGTTGTGAAGAACACGCTGGCCGAGAAAGCCGCGAAGGGCACCAAGGTTGAAGGCGCGCTGAAAGATCTGGCGGGCGTTACTTCGATCGCCTATACGACGGGCGATCCGGTCGCGATGGCCAAGGCTCTGACCAAGTACGCGAAAGACACGCCGGAATTCACCTTCAAGGTGGGCGTAGTCGAAGGCCGGGTCATCAACATTAAGGAAATCGAGGCGTTGGCTTCGATGCCTTCGAAGGAAGAGCTGATGTCGAAACTCTTGTTCTTGATCAATGCTCCGGCCCAGCGGTTGGCGACGGTGATGAGCCAGGTTGGACGCAATCTGGCCGTCGTGGTTGATCAGGGTGTGCAGAACAAGAAGTTCAAGGAAGCATAAGAGATTTTGTGATCGGGCAATTTTGTAATTTGGTAATTGAAAGCCAAAGGCAAAATCCCCATCAGCGAGTTTAGTTATCAGTGCCAAGGGTTGCGCGAGTTCAAACCGAACGTTGTCTGGCGTTTCGGGAGGGCAAGCGCACTGGAAACTTGCCCACGGATAACGGAATCGGGCGAAAGCCCTGAATTGAGTGATGGCAGATCGGGTTGCAAGATTGCCCGATTACAAAATTGCTCAATTACCAAATCTGATAACTGGAGAAACAACATGGCGGATCTGCAACAAATTGAGGATTCAATCGTAGGTTTGTCGCTGCTCGAAGCGGCAGAACTGGTCAAGAAATTGGAAGCGCGTTTGGGTGTGTCGGCAGCGGCCGCGGCTCCCGTGATGGTGGCGGGCGGCGGTGCGGCAGCTGGCGCGGCGGCTCCGGCGGAAGAAAAGACCGAATTCACCGTGGTGCTGAAGGAAGTTGGCGCCAACAAAATCAATGTAATCAAAGCCGTACGTGAAGTCACCAGCCTGGGCCTGAAAGAGGCTAAGGAGCTGGTGGATGGCGCTCCGAAGAACGTGAAAGAAGGGGTCTCAAAGGACGAAGCCGAGACCATCAAGAAGAAGTTCACCGAGGCTGGAGCAACTGTCGAAGTGAAGTAACTGCGATTAGCGGGGCGTGAGCGAAGCGGCGGTTTTGCTGCGGTGATCCCAAACGCCGTTTGGCGTCGGATCTCCTAGCGTAGGACCTAGCAGGCTTCGCTCAAAATCCGCTTCTGGCAGAACCGGCCAGAAGTGGGGCACCCAGCTTGAGACGTGCACCAGGGGTGGTGCAAAATCGTTTTGCTAGCATGTTCCCACTTGTGAACCGTTTGCGACGGTGTTAGCATCTAACTAACATCGCTTCAATTGGTTTCATTCGTACGCGAGCTAGACTCGCGGTGAAGTTAGGGCAGGGCTGCTCCGCGGGCAGGCGGGGCGGAAACAGGCCGAAGAACTGGCGCGAGAGAGTTCAAATCAGAAATTGGCAAAACGCCGTGGATGGCGTCTGCGGGAAACACTGTCCCTGCAGGCGCCCCGTCGTCTTTGCATTTGAGATACGGGTCCCAGGTTTTGAGGTCCTTCACAGGCTAGTACCGCGGCGCAGCTTTTCTAGATAACGGCGCGCCCCACATTCCGCGGTTTGAGCGCGGCTTTCGGCTGCGCGTGAGAATGGGAGTTTTCATAACGATGAAGAATAATGCCTTCCGCAAGCGTTTTGATTTTTCAAAAATTCCAGCAACCATCCAGATTCCGAACCTGATCGAGGTTCAGAAGCGCTCTTACGATCGCTTCCTGCAAATGGATAAGCTTCCCAGCGAGCGCGAAGACGGCGGCTTGCAGGCGGTGTTTCAGTCCGTTTTCCCGATCACTGACTTCCGCAACGTATCACAGCTTGAGTTTGTGGATTACGCCATTGGTAACTGGGAGTGCAAGTGCGGCCACCTCAAGGGACTACACCATCTGCGTACGACTTGTAAGAACTGCGGCTCGACTGTCATCACCGATCCGTTCCATCCGGGAGATGTGCTTTGCCAGAAGTGCGGCACGTACAACGCGAACACTCCAGATTTCTGCAACAAGTGCGGCGACCCGGTTGGATTACAGCTGAAGTACGACGTGGCCGAGTGCGAAGAGCGCGGCATGACTTATTCAGCGCCTCTGAAGGTCACAATGCGTCTGACGATCTTCGATAAGGATGCCGAGACCGGCAACCGTTCCATCCGAGACATTAAAGAACAGGAAGTTTTCTTCGGCGACGTCCCGCTGATGACGCAGAACGGCACGTTCATCATTAACGGGACGGAGCGCGTCATCGTCAGCCAGTTGCATCGTTCGCCTGGCGTCTTCTTCGAGACCGCGAATAACCGGACCTACTTCCTCGGAAAGATCATTCCTTACCGCGGTTCGTGGGTGGAGTTCGAATACGACCAGAAGAACGTCTTGTACGTGCGAATCGACCGCAAGCGGAAGTTCCTGGGCACGATTTTCCTGCGCGCGCTCGGCTTGCGCTCCGGAGAAGACATTCTCAAGACGTTCTATACCACCGATCGCATTGCTGTTCGTGACAAGAAGCTCTACTGGACGCTCGATCCGACCAGCGAGAAGCCGACGAACCTGCTCGGCATGAAGCTTGCTCACTCGATCAAGAACAAGTCGGGCGACGAGATTGCGCATTCCGGCCGCAAGATCAACGCGCAGGTTCTCAAAGAAATTCAGAAAGCGAAGATCACCGAGATAGAGGTCGACATTACCGATCTCGAAGGCGCATGGACGGGCAGTGATGTAGTCGATACGACGACGGGCGAAGTCATGCTCGAAGCCAACTCCGAGCTGACCGCCGACAAGCTGTCGAAGATTCTCGATTCGGGCGTGGTGGAAATGTCGCTGTTCTTCCCCGAGCGCGACGATGTCGGCACGGTCATCAGCCAGACGCTGAAGCGCGATTCGATCAAGACTCCGCAGGAGGCGTTGATCGAAATCTACCGCAAGTTGCGCCCCGGCGATCCGCCGACGCTCGATACCGCGACGGCGCTGTTCCACGGAATGTTCTTCGACCCGCGGAAATATGATTTCTCGCGCGTGGGCCGCCTGAAGTTCAACATCAAGCTGTTTGAGAATCAGGAAGCGACCTCGCTGGAGAAACGCACGCTTGATCCGGAAGATTTCTACGCCACGATTTCTTACCTGCTCAAGTTGCGCAAGAACATCGGCGCGGTCGACGATATCGATCACCTCGGCAACCGCCGCGTGCGAGCGGTTGGCGAACTGATGGAAAATCAGTTCCGCATCGGCTTGGTCCGCATGGAACGCGCCATCAAGGAAAAGATGAGCGTGTACCAGGAAATGTCGACGGCTATGCCGCATGACCTGGTGAACGCGAAGCCGGTTATGGCAGCGATCCGCGAGTTCTTCGGGTCCTCGCAGCTGTCGCAGTTCATGGATCAGACGAACCCGCTGTCGGAAATCACGCATAAGCGGCGTCTCTCGGCCCTTGGGCCGGGCGGTCTGTCACGGGAACGCGCGGGATTCGAAGTTCGTGACGTGCACCCGACGCACTATGGCCGCATTTGCCCGATTGAAACGCCGGAAGGTCCGAACATCGGACTGATCTCGTCGCTGAGCTGCTATGCGCGCATCAACGACTACGGCTTCATCGAATCGCCGTATCGCAAGATCAAGAATGGCCGGATCATCGATTACGTGACCATCGTTAACGTGGGCGACACCGACTTCAAGGTGGGCGATCACCTTGAGAAACACGAGATCGAGAAGATCAACGGCGACTTGAAGGAAAAGCGCAAGAAGCCGGCACAGATTGAGCCGTTCTCGTTTTATCTTTCGGCATGGGAAGAAGATCGCCATACGATTGCGCAGGCTAACGTTGAACTCGATGATAAGGGACGCATTGTTGCCGATCTGGTCAACGCACGAAAGGCTGGCAACTTCGTTCTGGTGAATCGGGAGGAAGTTGACTACGTCGACGTCAGTCCGAAGCAGCTTGTCTCGGTGGCCGCGTCGCTGGTTCCTTTCCTCGAGCATGACGACGCGAACCGCGCGCTGATGGGTGCGAACATGCAGCGGCAGTCTGTGCCTCTGCTGCGCGCACAGGCTCCGATTGTCGGTACTGGAATGGAGGGCGTCACGGCACGCGATTCCGGCGCCGTCATTCTGGCGAAGCGCAACGGCATCGTAGATTCTGTCGACTCCGAGCGCATCATCGTGCGTGTCGAAGGCGAGCATCATCCTACGCAGCTGTCGCGCGAAGTCGGCAGCGATATTTATCAGCTGACCAAATTCAAGCGCTCTAACCAGAACACTTGCATCAACCAGAAGCCAGTGGTCAAGAAAGGCCAGCGGGTGCTGAAGGGACAGGTCATCGCTGACGGTCCTTGCACCGATCACGGCGAGCTGGCGCTCGGGCGCAACGTCCTCGTTGCCTTCATGCCGTGGCGCGGCTACAACTTCGAAGACGCGATCCTCGTCTCCGAAAAAATGGTGAAAGAGGATTACTACACCTCGCTGCACATCGAGGAGTTCGAGATTGAAGCACGTGACACGAAACTGGGACCGGAGGAAGTGACGCGAGATATCCCTAACGTCAGCGAGTCGATGCTCCGCAATCTGGACGAAGCCGGCGTGATTCGCATCGGCGCCAGCGTGAAGCAAGGAGACATTCTGGTGGGCAAAGTCACGCCTAAGGGCGAAACCCAGCTCACTCCGGAAGAAAAGCTGCTGCGCGCGATCTTCGGCGAAAAGGCCGGAGATGTTCGCGATGCTTCGCTCTACTGCCCGCCGGGCATCGAGGGCGTGATCGTCGATGTGAAGATTTTCTCGCGCAAGGGTCAGGAGAAGGACGAGCGCGCGAAGGCGATTGAAGCAACGCAGATTGCGAAACTCGAAAAGAACCTTTCGGACGAGATCCGGATTCTGACCGATGAACGGTTGAAGCGTCTGGAAAACATCCTGGGCAGCAAAGAAGTGCAGGCCGATCTGCACGACGAACGCACGAACAAGCGTTTGCTGACCAAGGGCGCCATCCTGACGCGCGACGAAATCGAGCGCATCTCGACCCGCAATCTGAAGCGCATTAAGTATGCGGATAAGGATCCACGGGTGAATGAGCAGATCGACGAGATCGAAGAAATGACTTCGCGTCAGATCGACGTGCTCAAGAAGATCGTCAACGAGAAGAAAGACAAACTGACCAAGGGTGATGAACTGCCCCCGGGCGTGATCAAGCTGGTTAAGGTCTACATCGCCATGAAGCGCAAGCTGAGCGTGGGCGACAAGATGGCCGGCCGTCACGGCAACAAGGGCGTGATCGCGCGCATTCTGCCGGAAGAGGACATGCCGTATCTGGAAGACGGAACGCCGGTCGAAATCGTCCTGAATCCGCTGGGCGTGCCTTCCCGTATGAACGTGGGCCAGATTCTTGAAACCCACCTGGGATGGGCGGGCTTTGTTCTGGGCGAGAAGATCACAAATCTTCTGAAAGAGAACACGAAGACGGAAGCGATCCGGCGCGAGTTGAAAGCGCTCTTCAAGGATTCGCAACTCGCCGACACGATTTCCGAGATGAGTGATGAAGAGCTCGAAGCCGTGGCACCCACTCTCGCGAATGGCGTGTTCATGGGATCGCCGGTGTTTGACGGATCGAAGGAAGGCGAGATCAAAGCATTGCTGGAACACTCAGATCTGCCAACCTCGGGCAAGACGACTTTGTACGACGGCATGACCGGAGAAAAGTTCGAGCAGCCGGTCACCGTGGGCTACATCTACATGCTGAAGCTGTCGCACCTGGTGGACGACAAGATTCACGCGCGTTCCATCGGGCCGTACTCGCTCATTACTCAGCAACCGCTGGGCGGAAAGGCGCAGTTCGGCGGACAGCGCTTCGGCGAAATGGAAGTCTGGGCGCTGGAAGCGTACGGCGCGGCATTCATTTTGCAGGAGTTGCTGACAGCGAAGTCCGACGACGTCTATGGCCGCACCAAGATTTACGAGGCCATCGTCAAGGGCGAAGCCGCCATGGAGCCTGGCGTACCGGAATCGTTTAACGTGCTGATCCGCGAATTGCAGTCGCTCTGCCTGGATGTGGAGTTGATCAAGGCAGCGGAGGGAAAGAAGCCGACCGCAAGCGCGGCAGCGGATTAATCAGAGTTGCCAGTACCCAGTTGCCAGTTGCAAATCGGCACTGGCCGGGTACGCGGTGACCGCGCAGAATTTTTGAAGGAAACGTTTCGCGGATGAAGCGCTCTCACATCCAGCGAAACACGAATTAGCAGAACTGGGTCCTGGCAACTGGGTACTGGGTACTGCTGTTGAGAGCAGGAAATCGGAGGAACACCTTGTTTCGTTCGAGCCCATTTGAAATGGCAAATGTGATCGCGGACTTCGATGCCATTCGCATCTCGCTGGCCTCTCCGGAAAAGATTCGGAGCTGGTCGCATGGCGAAGTCACCAAGCCCGAGACCATCAACTACCGTACGTTCAAACCCGAGCGCGATGGCCTTTTCTGCGCCCGCATCTTCGGACCGGTCACGGACTGGGAGTGCTTGTGCGGCAAATACAAGCGCATGAAGCACCGCGGCGTGATCTGCGACAAATGCGGCGTGGAAGTTACGCTGTCGAAGGTACGCCGCGAGCGCCTCGGCCACATCGAACTGGCATCGCCCTGTTCGCACGTCTGGTTCTTCAAAGGATTGCCTAGCCGCATCGGGCACCTGCTAGACATTTCGTTGCGCGACCTTGAGTCCGTGCTCTATTTCGAAGCGTATGTCGTGGTTGAACCTGGCGACGCTCCGGTGAAAGAGCGAGAGGTCATCAAGGACGAAGCCAAGTTCCGCGAACTCGATCAGCAATACCGTCCCGCCGGCTTCAAGGCGATGATGGGCGCGGAAGCGATCAAGGAACTGCTGAAGCGCGTCGACACCGACCAGCTTTCGACCGAACTGCGCGAGAAGATGAAGAACGAGAGCTCGCTGCAGAAGCGGCTCAAGTACGCGAAGCGCCTGAAAGTGGTCGAGGCGTTCCGCAAGAGCGGCAACAAGCCGCACTGGATGATTCTCGATGTAATTCCGGTTATTCCGCCGGAGTTGCGGCCATTGGTCCCACTCGATGGCGGCCGCTTCGCTACGTCTGATCTGAACGATTTGTATCGCCGCGTCATCAACCGCAACAACCGGTTGAAGAAGTTGATGGACTTGCACGCCCCCGAAGTCATCGTGCGCAACGAAAAGCGCATGCTGCAGGAAGCCGTCGATGCGCTCTTCGATAACGGGCGTCGTGGCCGCGTATTGCGTGGAGCGAACAATCGTCCGCTGAAGTCGCTTTCCGACACGCTAAAGGGCAAGCAAGGACGTTTTCGTCAGAACCTGCTTGGTAAGCGCGTCGACTACTCCGGACGTTCCGTGATCGTGGTCGGTCCCGAGCTGAAGTTGCATCAGTGCGGTCTGCCCAAGAAAATGGCGCTCGAATTGTTCAAGCCATTCATCTATCACCGGCTCGAACAGACGGGTAACGTCACGACCATCAAGCAAGCGAAAGAAATGGTCGAGCAGCAGGAACCGATCGTTTGGGACATCCTGGAAGAAGTTATTAAGGATCATCCCGTTCTGCTGAACCGCGCCCCCACGCTGCACCGCCTCGGTATTCAGGCGTTTGAGCCGGTACTGGTCGAGGGCAAGGCCATCAAGATTCACCCGCTGGTCTGCACGGCGTTTAACGCCGACTTCGACGGCGACCAGATGGCAGTACACATTCCGCTGTCTCCGGAAGCGCAGGTTGAAGCCAGCGTGCTGATGCTGGCGTCGCACAACATTCTTTCGCCTGCGTCAGGCCAGCCGATCACCGTCCCCACGCAGGATATGGTTCTCGGCCTTTACTACCTGACGAAAGCAAAACCGGGAGCAAAAGGTGAAGGCCGCGCCTTTGCCAACATCGAAGAGGTTTTGCTCGCTCTCGATGCGGGCGAAGTCGAAACGCTCACGCCAATCCGACTCCGCTATTCAGGTGAACTGATCGACTTGACGACTGCATATGACGATCAGGACATCATTCACACGGATCCGGTGCAGGTAGACCGCGCGTTCATCAACACGACGGTTGGGCGAGCCATCCTGAACGATCATCTTCCGAAGAATGTCTCCGACGGCCACGGTGGCACGCAGACCATGCCGTACATCAATGGTCTGCTGAAGAAAAAGGGCATCGGGGCACTGGTCAACTACGGGTACCTGAAGTTTGGGCTCGAGACCACTGTCAAGATGCTCGACGAAGTCAAGACGCTCGGCTTCCGATTCGCGACGCGGGCTGGGTTGTCGATCGGCATTGATGACATGGTCATTCCGGACAACAAGAAAGTGCTCGTCCGCGACGCCGAAAAGCAAGTGGTTAACGTGCAGCAGCAGTATCTGGATGGCGCCATTACCAACGGCGAGCGATACAACAAGGTCATCGAAATCTGGTCGGCGATTACGGAAAAAGTGGCCGATGAAATGTTCGGTGAAATGCAGAAGCGCGACAAGGAAGGCGAGATCAATCCGATTTACGTCATGGCCGATTCCGGCGCTCGCGGATCGAAACAGCAGATTCGTCAGCTTTCCGGTATGCGCGGACTCATGGCAAAGCCCTCGGGTGAAATCATTGAGTCGCCGATCACGGCAAACTTCCGTGAAGGCCTGACGGTGCTCGAATACTTCGTCTCTACGCACGGCGCCCGCAAGGGGTTAGCCGATACGGCGCTCAAGACGGCCGACTCGGGCTATCTGACACGCCGCCTGGTCGACGTTGCGCAGGACGTCATCATCAGCGAATACGATTGCGGTACGGTCGACGGCATCTATGTACAGGGTATCGTCGAAGCTGGGGAGATCATCGAGCCGCTGCGCGATCGCATTGTCGGTCGCGTCTCGCTCGAAAAAATCAAAGACTATGACGGCAACGTCATCGTCGACATCAACAACGAGATCACCGAAGACCTCGCGGGCGCGATTCAGGCGGCCGGTATCGAGCGCGTGAAAATCCGCTCCGTGCTGACCTGCGAATCGAAGCGCGGCGTCTGCGTGATGTGCTATGGCCGTAACCTGGCCTCCGGCCGTCTCGTGGAACTCGGCGAAGCCACTGGCGTTATCGCAGCGCAATCCATCGGCGAGCCCGGAACACAGCTCACGATGCGTACCTTCCACATCGGAGGTACGGCGTCGCGAGTCTCCGAACAGTCCCGCCTCGATGCCAAGAACAACGGCAGCGTCCGCTTCATCGGATTGCAGACCGTCAAGTCGAAGACTGGCGACCTGGTAGTGATGAACCGCCAGGGCTCAATCGCGGTGGTCGACGACAAGGGGCGTGAACGCGAGCGGTACTCGGTCGTCTACGGCGCCAAGGTGAAAGTCAATGAGGGCGATCCGGTTACGCTCGGCCAAGTTCTGGTCGAGTGGGATCCCTACACCTTCGCGATCCTCACCGAAATCGGCGGCACCGTGCAGTTCAAGGACCTGCAGGAAGGTGTCACGCTGCATGAAGAAGTTGACGAAGTCACCGGCCTCTCGCGTCACGTGGTTGGCGATTCGCCAGACGAGAAGCGCCAGCCTGCGATCGTGATCAAGGGCAAGAGCAGTAAGCGTTACCTGATGCCATCACGTTCACACTTGATGGTGCAGGATGGCGACACGGTCAGCCCCGGCGATGTGCTGGCGAAGATCCCGCGCGAAACCACCAAAACGAAAGACATCACCGGTGGTCTGCCACGCGTGGTCGAGCTGTTCGAAGCCCGTAAGCCGCACGAGACTGCCGTCATCAGCGAAATCGATGGCACGGTCAAGTTCGGCGAGGTTTCGAAGGGCCAGCGCAAGGTATATGTGGTCGCCGACAACGGCACCGAGAAAGAGTACTCGGTTCCGCGTGGCGTTCACATCAACGTGCAGGAAGGCGAGCGCGTCAAGGCTGGCGAACCTCTTATGGATGGTCCGCTCAACCCGCACGACATCCTGGCCGTGCTTGGCGAAAAGGAGCTGCAGGCTTACCTGGTGAATGAAATCCAGGAAGTCTACCGGCTACAGGGCGTGAACATCTCCGACAAGCACATTGAAGTGATTGTTCGCCAGATGATGCGTTGGGTGAAGGTCGAAGACGTGGGCGATACGGCGTTCTTGCTCGAGCAACAGCTCGACAAGTTCCGTTTCCGCGAAGAGAACGAGCGCGTGATTGCGCAGGGCGGTAAGCCGGCTACGGGCCGTCCGCTGCTGCTGGGCATCACGAAAGCTTCGCTCTCGACCGACTCGTTCATCTCGGCGGCGTCGTTCCAGGAAACCACGCGCGTGCTTACCGAAGCCTCGATTCAGGGCGCGGTCGATCACCTGCGCGGCCTGAAAGAGAACGTCATCGTCGGACGCCTCATCCCAGCCGGAACCGGCATGGAGTACTACCGCAACGTGCGGCTCTCGCCAGAAATGGAAGAGGCTGCGGCGAAGGTGCAGGCGGAAGTCTCAGCTGCCTACGAAGAGGCCGAGCGTGCTCTCGAACTCATGCGGCATGAAGGAGAGACCGATGAGCTTGCTGCGGAGCTGCCAGCGGAGTAACCAAAACTCAAACTGATTGCGGGGGCGAAGTGGCTTCGCCCCCGAAGTCGTTTCTGGAATAATTGCAGGAGACGTGAATGCGCCACTTCCGGCGGCCACTTTCCGGAGATGGGCACTTTTAGCCTTCAAAACCAATGCACGCTAACCCCAAGCGATTGCGTATTGAGGAACCTCTAGAACTTCCCTCTTTGCGCCCCGTCCCTCCTGGCCCTAAGCTGAAATACAGAATGTTGCGCTTCCTGCGCCTCTTGCGAGTTTCAGTGTGGCGTGCTTTCGAGCACGATGCCTTCGCCACTGCCAAAGCGTCGGCCTACTCCTCCATCCTTACCTTCTTTCCGGTGTTGCTCATCGTTGGGTCTGCGCTGGCCAGTTGGCGCAAGGGTGGTCCGTATTTGCGGGAAATTTCCTATGCTCTGGGCAGCATTCTTCCTGCAGGCAGCAATACGGCGATCAACTATTTGCGCGCCTCGGCTAAACATCCTGTCGGATTTCTGCTTACCACTTCACTCATTACTCTCTGGACAGCCTCCGGAGTCATGATTTCGTGGATGGACGGTTTTCGACGCTGCTATGAATTGCCCAAGACGTGGGGACTCGTCAAAGAGCGCCTAATCTCTTTTGGCCTGGTGATCTTTGCTCTTGTTCCCATGACCTTCGCAACGCTCCTTGTAGCCCTCGGGTCGAAGGTCGAGACCCGCATCCTCTCCATTATTCATCCGGATTTCAGCCCTTATATTTTCCTGCTTTGGGGACTAAGCCGTTGGCTCATCGCCACGCTTACCAGCATCTCGGTGATCGCGCTCATCTATCACAATGCCGTTCCGCGGACGCAGCCCTGGCACAGCGTGATTCCCGGAGCCACCCTCGCGACCGTCATCTGGTTTGGAGCGACGGTTGGATTTCGCGCCTACCTGCAGCACTTCGGCGACTTTAATACCGTGTATGGCTCGCTGGGAGCCGCAATGGCGCTTCTCGTCTGGATGTACATGATCTCGCTGGTCGTGCTGGTGGGCGCGGAATTTAATGCGCTGCTTTTCCCGCGCGCCATGCTGGGAAAAGAACTGACTGCGATCCCATCGCGCCAAGCATAATCTGAGGATGGATTGAACGCCGCCCCGAAGCCGAGTCCCCGCCGCGCCAAAATCATCTGCACGATCGGTCCTGTCTGTAATACAGAAGCCGCCATGCGTGACCTGCTTCGTTGCGGAATGGACGTTGCCCGCCTCAATTTTTCCCACGGATTGCACGACGATCACGCGCGCAATATTGCTCGTCTTCGCCGTGCCGCTGAGCGGGAACATCGCACAATCTGCATCCTGCAGGATCTGCAAGGGCCGAAAATTCGCACCGGACTGCTTGAGCAGCACGAAACGGTTTTACTCAAGGCCGGATCAAGCGTCACCATCACTCCACAAAACGTTCTTGGAACCGCCCAACGCATCTCTACAACATTTCCCGATCTCGCTCGCGAACTTTCGCAAGGGGCACGCATCCTGCTCAGCGACGGCTTGATCGAATTACGCGTCCGGCGCACGCGCGGGAATGATGTAGTTTGCGAAGTCCTCAATGGCGGCTTACTGGGCGAACACAAAGGGATCAATCTTCCCGGTATTGCGCTATCGATTCCAGCGCTGACTGATAAGGATCGAGAGGATCTGGAATTCGGCATTAAGCATGGCATTGATGCGGTAGCTCTTTCTTTCGTCCGCACCGCCGATGATGTGAAAACCGTCAAGGCCATCATCGCCGATCACGGAGGCGACATCCCCGTCATCGCAAAGCTGGAAAAGCCGCAGGCCATCGATCATCTTGAAGAGATTCTGGAAGTGGCCGACGGAGTGATGGTCGCTCGCGGCGATCTCGGGGTTGAGATGGCGCCGGAAAAAGTTCCGGTTATTCAGAAGCACGTTATCCGCCGGGCCGCGGTGTGGCGCCGGCCGGTCATCACGGCCACGCAGATGCTCGAATCGATGGTGGAAAACCCGCGCCCCACGCGCGCCGAAGCCAGCGACGTGGCCAACGCGATCTTCGATGGCACCGATGCCGTGATGCTTTCAGCCGAGACCGCCAGTGGGAAGTATCCGCGCGAAGCCGTCGAGATCATGTCGCGGATCATCGTGGAGGCGGAAAGGAATCTTGCGGATTTTGCGCAGCCACGCCGCCGCCGTGAGCACCGCGGAATTTCAGTCGCCGAAGCCATCTGCGAATCGATCTCTCACGCGGCGGAGGACCTGCCGATGGGCGCGATCGCGATCTTTACGGAGACTGGCAATACCGCACGGATGATTTCGAAGTATCGTCCCGGAGTTCCTATCCACGCCTTTACGCACGTCGTGCCGGTTGTGAACCGCCTCAATTTGTATTGGGGGGTGCATCCGGTACGCTGCCGGCAGGCACGATCCGCCGAGCAGATGGTCATCATGGCCGAGCAGCATCTCGTTAAGCGGCACGTGCTTGCTCCCGGAGACGTTCTCGGTGTAGTTGCAGGCACGCGGCAGGCCTCGGGGTCCACTAACCTGATGCGTCTACACGTCGTCACCGAAGCGGAGGCTGAGCGCATCGTGCATCCCGCCGCAACTGGAAAGAAGCACGCGACAAAACGACGCATATCAGGCCGGCGAGCGTCATCCTGAGCGGAACCGTAGCCCGGGCGAGGTTGAATGCTGAATACTGATTGCGAAAGGCTATAATTTCCCACTGATGCCGCCGGAGAATCCTGGAGCGCAAGAAATCCTTGCTGTCGCCGTATTCAAACCCGTTCGAGGATTGGAAACGGCGTCGCTTAAGACGATCCACGAACTTAGTTTGATCGTAACGTCCAAGGGCTATGGACGGGACTGCCTCTATCGCGACAGCCAATCGCAATATGTGCTTCTGCGTTACTGGAGATCGGAGCAGTCGCGCGCTGCTGCTTTGGAAGATCCCGATATGCTGCGCTGCTGGGCCAAGCTGGGTAATGAAATTGAAATCGTCACCGTCTACGAAACCCTCAGCGAAGTTCTCCCCGTCAAAGCGACGTAGAATCAAGTCGCTTGGATTGTATCCACCACCAATATGCGAACCGTAGGAATGATCGGTGGACTCGGACCTGAGTCCACCATCGACTACTACCGCTCGATCATCGCGCGCGTCCTGGCCCGCAAGCCCGAGGCTGGGTATCCGCACATCGTTATTAACAGTCTCGATGTCGATAGGGGCATCGCCATGCTTGATGCCGGTCACCTCGATGATCTGGCCGACTACATTTCGGCTGGAGTGAAATCGCTGGAACGAGCCGGAGCGCAATTCGGCTTTTTGGCGGCCAACACTCCGCATATAGTCTTTGAGGAGATTCAACGGCGGTCGGAGATCCCTCTTCTCAGCATCGTGCGGGCCGCCTCAAATCATGCCCAGGCGCTTGGCTTGAAGAAAGTGGGCCTGTTCGGAACCGGATTCACTATGCGGGCTGATTTCTACCCGGGGGAGTTTCAGAAAGCAGGGATCGCCCTCGTCCGGCCCAACGAATCAGAACGCGAATTCATTCACTCGAAGTACATAGACGAGCTTCTGAAGAACCAGTTCTTGCCTGCTACGCGATACGACCTTCTGCGAATTGCTGGGCGTATGCGGAAAGAAGATGGGATCGAAGCGATCGTTCTCGCCGGCACGGAACTGCCACTGCTTTTGCGCGATTCCGGTACTGATATCCCGCTGCTAGATACAACGGTCATCCATGTAGAGGCGATTGTAGATGAGTTGCTGCATTGACGAGTGCCAACCCCCACGTTCGGGATTTAGAATGATGCCTTGCCCGAAGTTCGCCAAGTCGCCGACACTACTTTCGACCCTCCCGTACGCGGATTTCTGCACAGCCCGGAAAGCGCCAACAGCAGCGGCCTCATCCTCACACATGGCGCCGGCGGAAACGCACAAGCACCACTGTTGATTGCGTTGGCCGAAACGTTCTCGTCCGCGGGATTCATGGTTCTGCGCATCAACCTGCCGTACCGGCAGAGCCGCTTTCTTGGCCCACCGCGCCCCGCCGATGCTGCCCGCGACCGTGCTGGGATTAAGAATGCGATCGGAGCTCTTTGCAAGATCGAGGATGTTCAAGGAAAATCAAAATCCCCACCCAGTCGCACAGGACGCGACAAGGATGGGGCACCCCCTGGCAGAAAAATCTTCCTCGGCGGCCATTCCTATGGCGGACGCCAATGCAGCATGCTATGCGCGGAATTGAGCAAAGAAGGGCCGGCCAAAGACGAATCTGGCTTAGTCTCGGGCCTGCTGCTCTGCTCCTATCCGCTGCATCCTCCCGGCAAGCCAGAGCAGAGGCGCACTCGGCACCTGCCGGGGATTCGTATCCCAACGCTGTTCGTGCACGGTACCCGCGATCCCTTCGGCTCGGTCGATGAGATGGAGCAGGCGATCAAGCTGATCCCGGCGGAAACGAAACTGCTGATCGTTGAGAACGCCGGTCATGATCTGGGATTCAAAGGGAAATCCAGAAGAGAAGAATTACCCGGAATGGTATTTCGCGAATTTTCTCAGCTCCTGGGCTTGTAATCCTGAGCGCAGTGCTGGCTTCGAGTGCGCGCAACTGCCATTAGAGCCTCAGCCTTCGGAATCAGCCATTCAGTCGGTGCCGTATTACAGATCACACGCGAGGCGAAATCCATAGTCGGCGTATTGAAACTCCGGAGGAATGCTGGAGCGAGCCGAGCAGCGGGCGACCTTGATGTGATGGCGCCAGGAACCTCCGCGGGACGTCTTGCGCCGTGGCCGCATCGGACTATCTTCGGGACCCGGTGGATTCTGTTCCGGAGAGATGTGGTAGTAATTTGGATCGTACCAGTCGCTGCACCACTCGTGCACATTGTCGCCGATGTCGTAAATTCCGTAGGAGTTCGGAGCATAGCGGGCAACCGGCTCCGGACCCTTCTGCCAACGCGAAAAATAGTCTGGCAAAGATGTTGGCGGGTCGTCTCCCCACGGGAACAATTTCTGTTCCAGACCACCGCGAGCCGCCCGCTCCCACTCGGCCTCTGTGGGCAAACGATAATGCCGTCCGGTCTGCGAACGTAGCCATTGGCAGTATGCCGAAGCTTCGTGCCAGGAAACTCCTGCAACGGGTTGTTCTGGATGGTCGAAGTTTGGATCGTTCAAGAACGGTGGCGGAGGTGAGCACGTAGCGCGAAGAAACCGGGAGTATTCCACGTTCGTAACCTGTGTGGCTGCAAGAAGGAAGCTGCCGATCCAGACGCGATGGACAGGGTGCTCGCAGTCCTGCCCCGTTTCTGATCCCATGAAAAACCAGCCTTCGGGAATGGCGACGAGTTTTGGCTCGAGCGGGACGATTGCCACAGGCTCAGATCCCAAACCGGAGTTCTGAAGGCTCTGATTCGGTTGGTGCACGAAAGCAGTCTAACAGCCTACTGCAGACGAAAGCGTTCTCGAATGAGGCGCTGGAGGCGGGGCTTGTAGAGCAGGTCGAAGGCGAGTTCTTTGTCGGGAAACATGGCGAGTGCCGCCCGTTTGGCGCCGGCCGCAAGTTCGGAAGCCTCCTCGAGCGTGAGATTCGCATCCTGTCCGATGACTGACATCACCATGGAGATCATTAACTGTAAACGGCGGATCTTGCGGGCTTCTTCTTCGCGTTCGCGGTGGGCGTCCTGCTCGGTTAACGGAAATCTCGGTCCTTGGTCCGAATGCTCGACGTTCATTGGATCCCCTTCGTGCCCCGCAAGACTTTGGATGATGCGGCGTATGCTGGCGTTGCGCCAGCGATTGAGGCATTGTTCCTCATTTTCTGTGAAAAGCAACTACCCGGAAGTGCCGTATAGAGCAGATCCCGTATAGGATAACAGGGGATCTCGCGCTATTCTGGCACGTCCGATGTGCAGGGAGGACCGCAAGGAGAGTAGAATTTCGCTCAATCAGATTCGCTCAACCCGACGATTCAATTTCTGAAGTTCCTGGACCTATTCCACTTGGAGGTGCCATGGCAGAGCCAGTCAAATCCGCATCCGGAGAGCAACGGAGCCCCAATCCTAACGAGAAATTGGTGAAGGTGTTCGACTCGGAACAGGAATCCGAGGCACTGGTGGTGAAAGGGCTGTTGGAGTCTGCAGGAATCGACAGTGACCTTACATCGGCATCAATGGTACAGGACGCTTTTCCCGGACTCGGCGGGACGATTATTCTCGTGCGCCAGGAGGATGGAGAAGAAGCCCGACGGCTGATTGAAGAATACCGGCGTCAGCCGGGGGATGACGACGAGACGGCAGAATTTGAGGCTATTGAAGAGCCGCCACAAAAGGCGTGACGGAACGGCCGTCTAGATAGAAGGTCGTGGCGCCATCCAGATCGGTGCGATAGACTCGGGCTCCAGATTCTGCCAGGCGGGTAAGAGTCTCCATCCGCGGCAGCCCGAAGGAATTGGCTGATCCGACAGAAATCACCGCGAATTGCGGGTGAGCGCAAGAGACTAACTCGGCCGTAGTTGCGTTCGCGCTGCCATGGTGACCGACTTTCAGCACGGTTGCGGTGGGATGGTGCAGGGCCGCGATACGCCGCTCGACTTGCTTTTCCGCATCTCCCTCCATCAAGACAGAGGCATCACGGAAGCTGATCCGCAAGACGAGAGAATCATTGTTTTGCGGTTTGTCTCCAATTGGCCAGTCGTGTGCCGGAAAGAGTACGTCGACAGTCGCTCCACCGAACTGGAATTCGTCGCCCTCCCATCTGCGAACAATCCTGATGCCAAGACCTTGAGCGGTCGCGATAACGTCTTCCAGGGCTTGGCCCGGCGGCAGCAAGCCCACCCACAACTCCTTCGGACGGAAATTGCGCAGGACAGAGATCATTCCGCCAATGTGGTCGGAGTGGCCATGCGTAATAGCTACTGCATCAAGTCGGGAGATGCCTCGGCTCCATAGATATGGCGATACGACATCTTCGCCGAAATCGAGTTGCGAGCCGCCGGGACCAATCGGCCCTCCCGCATCGATGAGCAGAGTGCGGCCCTGGGGAGTCACGATCAAATTGGAATCGCCCTCGCCGACATCGATGGATGTAAGTTCAAGATTTCCTGGATGAATTTGCCGCCGAGGCGGGATGAACGTCAGGGCCAATGACGCCGCAAGCATTGTCATCAAACCAAGAAGCGCCAGCCAGGAGCAACGGCGTGCACTTAGGACCGCGACAACAATTGTCGCGGCAGCCAGCACGATCATCAAAGTCGAAGGGATGGCAACGCGAACATCGGCCGCATGCAGCGTTCCGACTCTGCGAACTCCTCCTGCGATTGCCTCGATGGCAAGCGAAGTGAGCCACGCAGGAACTTTGGCCAACCAGATGGCGATATTGCCGAGAATGAGCGCAGAAATGGCAGCCGGCATCATGAGCTGAGTAAGCGGTACGACCAGCATATTAGCGGGAACACCGAGCGTCGTGGCGCGATGGAAGTAGAAAACCATCGGGAGCGTCACCCCGATTTGCATCAGGGCAGAGACAAAGATCAGTTCGTAAGCGCGGATCGAAAAGCGAGTGACGCCACGGACCGAGCGCCTTGACCATTTCTTTCCGATGAAACGCTCGACGCGGCGGCAGATCATTTGCAAATCCAGGCGGAATTGTCCAACCTCGGGAGGAAGCTGAGCGGCGTAAGCGCGCGAATCCCACGCGCGAAGTGCCAGTCTGTAGAGTTGGGACGTACGCTGCAGGAGCGGAATAGCAATGGCAGAAACGATGAGCACGCACAAAAACGTCATCTGAAAGCTGGCGGTAAAAAGTTGCCGAGGATCGAAGATCAGCAGGCCGAGAGCCGCCGCTCCGAGTGCGTTGACCATGCCGCGGTCACGAAACAATAATCGGGTGACCAGATAGATGGCGCACATCAGAGTCGCCCGCCACACGGGAGCCCCAACCTCCGTGACGAACGCGTAAGCAACGCAACTTGTTACGGTAAGGCATGTAGCGAGGATCTCGTTGAGCCGAAGACGGCGGAGCGTCCAGAAGACAACAAACGCCAGAATGGTGACGTTCATTCCCGAAACGACCAGCACATGGTACGTGCCCGAACGCTGGAAATTGACTCGAGTGTCGCGATCGATGAAGGCCTCTTCGCCAATGACCATGGCATCGATGAGAGCTGCTTCCTGCGGTGGCCAAAGCCGGTGAACTTCGGCCACGATGCCGCGATGCGACCAGCTGCGTATGGATGCGAGCCGACTGCCGGAAAACCCTGGCAGCAATTCGACTTCTGCTGCCCTTGTTGATGCGAGTGCGACGATGCCTTGATCGAGAAGATATCCGGCATAGTCGAAGGCTCCCGGATTGCGGAAATTCCTCGGCAACCTCAGTTTCGCGGAAAATCGAATTCGCTGGCCGTAGTGAAAAGTCGACTGGGAGCTGTTTGAATCTGCTGGTCCAGAAGAGGCGTTCCCGGATTCATCCTGACCTGGACGGCTGTAGATACTCCCCCGAATTTTCGAGTGGACTGGCGCGATTTGGCCATCTGACGTTGCGATCTCCTCAGCCTCCACGTCCAGTACCTGCCGTTCTTCCCCGAAACCCGCTGCGTGTAAACGTCCGTCACGTATTACGTGAGCGGTTATCTGAACCTCTTCGCCGTTGGCATACGGCCGGATAGCGGTGTCGGCGCGCGGTATGGCCTCCCGGGCCTGGATGTGAAATGCCCCGGCGAGAAAGAAGGCGCCGAGAGCAAGCGACCAAGCGAAATAGCAGCGCCGACGGGCAAAGTAGGCCGCGGCCACGATGAAAGACAGTCCGGCGACCACCCACCAGAGCGCTGGACGCCAAACATACACGCCTGCGAATATCCCGGATGCATAAGCTGCTGCCGCCCAGAGCATCGGTTGTCTTGGAGCTTTGAGACGAAACCGCCCGAACTCGTCGCGAGAGGCTGATTTCATCGATGAGCCGGAATGCTTATCGGCCAACAATTTCGAAACCTTGCCAGAGATTTTGAAGCCGCGCTCCAGACAGAGAGAGAAAGCGTCACCTCAGCAGCTTTATCACCGTCTCCAAGTGGTATGTCTGAGGGAACAGGTCCACAAGATGGGTTTCCTCGATATGGTAACCACTGGCAAGCAGCGGCACGAGGTCGCGAGCCATTGTGGCCGGATCGCACGAAACGTAAGTCACGCGGGGTGCGCCTAGCTTCGCCAGCAAGCGCACCACGCGTTCTCCCAGGCCGCTTCGGGGCGGGTCTACCACCGCCAGGTCGGGCATATAAGAAATATGAGGGAGGACTGCGCCCGTCCCGACCCGTCCCGAATTAAGCGTACGAGCCAGGTACTGCTCTGTACTGGCCTGAATCGCCTCACCTTTCGAGGCCAAATTGTAGGAAAGGTCCGTTGAGGAAGTCTGTGACGATTCAACAGAAACAATGTGACGCATGTCACTGAGGCCTGTGGAAAACAATCCCACTCCGGCGTAGAGATCCAACGCCAGTTCCCCGGATTGTTCCGAAGTGACGATTTCGACCAAGCGATCGATCAGAAAGCGGTTGGTCTGAAAAAAAGACCCGGCGGTTACACGAAAGGATCCTGCCTTCGTTTGATAAATCAGGTGGTCACAGCCGACGGAGAGAAATCTTTCCGCCGATTGCATCCCTCTATCGGCGTTCCGGAACGCCACTACTCCAACGATCTCGGGCATTTCGGAGATCAGCGATTCGGCCAACGCCCTAACATCTTTGCGCCGTGCATCCTCTTCACAGGAAAGCTCGACCAGTAACTGGATATCGTCGGCATTCGCGAAGAATTCAATTTCGCTAACTCCATTCGGCATCGCGCCGGAGCGCCCCTTGCGCCACAAAGAGGCGATTGCACGATTGATCAGCGGAGAGCTGATGGGGCATTCCTCGACCGACTGTAGCTCGTGCGATCCGGTTTTGTGATAACCGACAGCGAATGGAGGCCCGGCATGCACCTGCAATCGCGAACGATTCCTGTAATTCCACGGCGGCGAGGGATGAATTTGAATTTCGCCGTCCAGTTCGATCTTCGCTGTACGACGCAGCGTTTCGCGAAGAATCTTTTCTTTGATCTCAAGCTGATGTTCATAACTCGCTTGCTGATAGTTGCATCCGCCGCAAGCGGCAAAGTAAGGACACGCTGGCTGAACGCGATGCGGCGACGGATCGATGATCCTCTGAAGCTCGGCACGCGCGAAACCTGGCTTTTCTGAAATGAGCGATGCTTCCACTCGCTCGCCGGCAAGAACGAAAGGCAGGAAAACCGTCTTGCCTCGAGAGTCTACTTCACCCCCAGGCTGGTCAGAATGGAGGCGCGCCAGACCGTCGCCTCCGTAAATCAGTTTTTCGATTGTGAGTTGCAAGGGGAAATTCTAAACGATGAAATCACAAAGCTCGCCCGGCGGCTGCCCCGGATGCCCATGCCCACTGAAAGTTGAATCCCCCGAGTTGCCCGGTGACGTCTACAACTTCCCCGATAAAGTAAAGCCCAGGAACTTTGCGGGATTCCATTGTTCTTGCCGAGAGTTCATTTGTATCCACACCGCCAGCCGTCACTTCGGCCTTCTCATAACCTTCAGTGCCGGCTGGTGTCAGCGTCCAGCCATGCATCTGCTTCTCAAATGCAGAAAGTGCGGAATTCGTCCAAGTTGCTGGCGCATGCAGCTCAGTCCAGCGATCGGCGAATCGATTGGGTAAAACGCTTCGAACCTCGGCGCGCAGCGACATCAAATTGCGCGGGACCTTCGGGTCGTCGAATCCCGCTGCGATCTCTCGATCTGGAGCGAGATCGAGAATAATGGGACTAGCATTTTTCCAATACAGCGACAATTGTAAAATCGCGGGGCCACTCAGTCCGCGATGGGTAATCAGCATCTTCTCCCGAAACCGCTGGCCGGCAGTCGAGGCAATCACCTGCGCAGAATTGCCCGCCAGATCACAGTAGCGCGAGCGATCATCATCGTCGAGCACCAGTGGTACTAACCCAGGCCAGGGCTCCTTGACTTTTATTCCGAAGCGGCGCCCCAGATCGTAGCCGAACGACGTCGCTCCAATTTTGGCGATCGATAGTCCGCCGGTAGCGATAACCAGCGCTGCGCTGTGGAACTCAGCTTCGTCCGTTCGCACATAGAACTCCGTCGCGCGACCGACATCAATGACCTTGGCATTCAGAAAAATCAGCACCCCCGCGGAGCGGCATTCTTCCTCCAGCATGTTAAGGATGTCGCGTGCAGAGCGGTCGCAGAATAGTTGTCCGAGTGTTTTTTCGTGATAGCGAATTCGGTGCCTCTCGACGAGCGCGATGAAATCGCCCGGCGTAAAGCGGGCCAGAGCCGATTTCGCAAAATGAGAATTTGAAGAGAGGAAATTCTCAGGCGTGCAATAAAGGTTGGTGAAATTGCATCGTCCGCCGCCTGAGATCAGAATCTTTTTCCCGAGATGCTCAGTGTGCTCGATGACCGCGACACGGCGGCCACGCTTGCCGGCCTCGATGGCGCACATCAAACCAGCAGCGCCGCCGCCAATAATGAGCGCGTCGAATGAGTGGATCGCGGCCATTACATGTAGAACAAGCTCAAGCGCGGCAAGCCATATTTTTCGAACAGCCGCTTGTTCAGGTACTGCTTTTGAAGCTGTTCGATCTGTGGTCCGGACATCTTGCGGCGATAGGGAGACAGTTCACGTTCGGCTTCAGCGCGAACCATCACAATCTGGTCGTCTGAAGTAGAGGCCAAGAGGGCGGCAAACAGCTTTTCCTCGAAGACCGTAAGTCTTCTTTCCAGGTCCTCGATGCGCCGAGACGACTGTTTTTCCGCTTCCTCCGCAAGCTCGCGGAGCGTTCCCGCGATTTCGCGTGCGACGAGTTTTGCGGACACACCCTCATGCTCCGGCAAGTTCGCGGCTGCGAGCGCTTCGGCGTTGCGGCGCAAGAAAGAAATGATGGTCGCGGATTCGAACCCCTGATCAATACGAGATGTTCTTGGAGACTCAGCACTGCCAGCACCAACAGCCGCCTCTTTCATATCCTCGGCCGCAGCCAACACCTCCTGCGAGCAGTAGGCAAGACTGTTTATCTTCTTCGTCTTCGACGGACGCTGGTCGTAATGATCAAATGCCGAATCGATGCCGCGCAGCACGGCCTCCAGGGGAATACCTGCATCTTTCCAGGTTTCGATGAGAGCCCAATCGAGGGTGGAGAGCAGCAAGCCGCCGCCGCGGCGGCGCAGAAAGCGCTCTTCGATTTCGGTGAAGTAGTTGAAGTAATTTTCCACGAAGCTTAAGGAGCGGAACGCACAGGAGACTTGCTCTTTGGTCGTTCCTGGGGCCGTTCCTGAGAATGAACCAACTTGGAAGGAGACTTCGAGTCTGACTTCGAATTCGAATTGGTCCCCGAATCGCGCCGAATCGGAGTGTTTCTCTCCCAAATTATTCGCAAACCATCGAGCGTCAGAAACTCATCGACTTCCTTGATGTATTTCGACCCTTTGCCAATCATCGTGCCGAATCCGCCAGTAGCGATCACATGCGTCTCAGCGCCAAGCTCGCCTATCAGCAGTTCGAGAATGCCGTCCACAAGCCCGAGATATCCGTAGTAAAGCCCGGACTGCAAGCTGCCAACGGTGTTGGAGCCAATTATGCGGGCGGGCTTGCGGATCTCTACTCGCGTAAGCCGCGCCGTACGGTCAAACAGTGCATCCGCGGATATCCCGATGCCGGGGCAGATCACGCCGCCAAGGTATTCGCCCTTTGATGAAACGCAGTCAAAGGTTGTGGCCGTTCCGAAGTCAACGATGACGCATGGGCCGCCATATTTTTCGAACGCCGCGACTGCGTTCACAATTCGATCGGCTCCGACCTCCGCAGGATTGTCGTACTGTACGGGCATCCCGGTCTTCACGCCCGGCTCGATGAAAAGAGGCTGCAAATGAAAATAACGCTCGCAAACCTGACGCAATACCGGATCGAGTGGGGGCACAACGGAGGAAATTACGATGCCATGAATTCCCTTTGCTTCAAGACCGGCCATGGAAAACAGATTGCGAAACAACACTCCGTATTCATCGACCGTGCTCCGGCGCGATGTGGCAACCCGCCAATTTGCGAGAAGGCGCTCATAACGTGCCCGTTCATCTGCATCGCCGGCGGGATGGACTTTAGCCACACGCGCGAAAACGCCAAGAACCGTATTCGTATTGCCGACATCAATGACCAGGAGCATAGACTTCTGTTCGCACTTGTCGATTCAGCGAGCCCTGACGGTGCCGCTAAGAACAGTCCGTGTTCCGTTCACGGTGCGTACTCGCAAAAAGCCACGCGGATCCAGGCCCTCGGTTGTCCCTTCAAAAGAAGAACCGTTTTCCTCGATTCGGACGTCCTTCCCTACAAGCCACGAGGAATTTTGCGCAAACCTCCGCAGAACCGAGTCACGCGTATTCGTTCCATTCAGCAACTGCTTATATTCGCGTTCCAGCGATTTTAACAAAGCGGTCACCAACTCGACCCGAGACCATTCGCTGCCCGTCGCAAGCCGCAAACTGGTAGCGTTCAATTCTTCAGGAAAACTGGACTGATTGACGTTGATACCGATGCCAGTCACGATGTAGCGAACGCGAGTAACTTCGGCATTCATTTCGGTAAGAACGCCGCAGACTTTCCTGCCATCGATCAGTATGTCATTGGGCCATTTCAAATCCGGTTTCACGCGGGAGTCCAGTTGCTCAATTGCGTTTCTTACCGCCAATCCGGCGCCCAGCGACAAAACCAGAACTTCGGATGGAGGCAACGCGGGTCGTAGAACGATCGAGGCATAGACTCCCGTCGACCGTGGCGACTGCCACGAATTCAGGCCTCGTCCGCGCCCAGCCGTCTGTTCTTCCGCCAAGAAGACGCTGCCTTCGGGTGCGCCGTCAGCCGCTGCGGCCATCGCAGCTGAGTTGGTGGAAGCGATCTTGTAGAAATGGTGGAGGTGTGATTCGAAAATTGTTCCTCGCAGCGTTGGCCTAAGAATCTCCGGCAAAAGCAGATCGGGAACGGATCGGAGCTGATAGCCGGTTGCTGGATGCCCGGCTACATCGACACCCAAAGAGCGGAGTTGCTGTATCAGTCGCCAAACCTCCGATCGGCTGCACGAGATTTCCTGGGCGACCTTGGTTCCACTCACAACCACTGTGGCGTGCTCCATGAGCAGTCGAACAATCTGGCCCAAACGACGGTCGCTGGCCTGAGACTTTTCCGATTGGATTTCGGCGTTTCCGGCAAGCCTGCGGCGGATTGGCTGTGTTTTCGTGATGGAAGAATTATGCGCGAATGTCCTGCAAACTAACAACTTCGGCGGCCAATAAAACAAGGTGCATCGATGGGTGAGTTCAAATCTCCATCACTGTCAGATCCGGACTCACCAGCAACCTCGCTTCTGTCGCACGCTGCACATCCTCGGGTGAAAAGCCAGGAGCGACTTCTTCGAGCAGCAGTCCGTCCTTCGTGACGCGAATATAGGCGATCTCGGTCGCGATCGTATCCACCACTTGTACTCCGGTGAGAGGCAGCGTGCATTTCTTCAATATCTTAGGAGCGCCCTCACGCGTGGTGTGTTCCATAGCCACAACTACGCGCCTGGCGCCCGCCACCAGATCCATTGCGCCACCCATTCCTTTGACCATTTTGCCGGGAATCATCCAGTTTGCTAGGCTTCCCGTCTCATCCACTTCCATGGCGCCGAGCACGCTCAGGTCAATGTGACCTCCGCGTATCATGGCGAACGAGTCGGCACTAGAGAAGTAAGCCGTACCCGGCATCTCGCTAACCGTTTCTTTTCCAGCGTTAATCAGATCGGCATCTTCGCCCCCTTCGATCGGATATGGTCCGATCCCCAGCATGCCGTTCTCCGATTGCAGCGTCACCGTCATCCCAGCTGGCACGTAATTCGCAATTAGTGTCGGCATGCCAATGCCGAGATTCACATAGAAGCCGTCGCGCAGTTCGCGCGCAACTCGTTTTACAATGCGCTCACGTTTCTCAGTATCTTTACCAACTTTGTTCATCATTTTCTCGATTGTGTCATCTTGAGCGAGGATTTTTCTCCAGCGCGCCGGAGCAAAATCCGCAGTCGAAGGATCCCTGTTACCTTGGGTACTCGCGAGACCCGGGATTCGGGACTATCCTGCCTTCCTCACCGTTCTCCTCTCGATTCTCCGCTCATACAACCCACCCTGGAAAATTCTCTTCACGAAGATCGAAGGAGTATGGATTTGATCTCCGTCCAGATCTCCGGCTTCGACCAGATGTTCCACCTCCGCGATCGTAATCGTGGCCGCAGTCGCCATCATGGGATTGAAATTCCGCGCCGTCTTCCGATACACAAGATTGCCGTGGCGATCTCCCTTCCAAGCCTTCACGAAGGCGAAATCCGCTTTCAGTCCTCGCTCCATCACATACAAGCGCCCGTCAAATTCCCGGGTTTCCTTGCCTTCCGCGACAATCGTGCCCACTCCAGTTGGGGTGTAGAATGCTGGAATTCCCGCCCCGCCGGCACGTATGCGCTCGGAAAAAGTCCCCTGTGGAACGAGATCGAGCTTGATCCTTCCCTGAAGCACCATCTCTTCGAGCAATTTATTTTCACCCACGTAGGTTCCGATGTGATGAACAATCTGCCCGGCAGAAAGCAGGAGCCCATTGCCCACGCCGTCGATTCCGACGTTGTTGCTAATAGTGGTCAGATTCCTGGTGCCTTTGCGAACCAGCGCCCGGATGAGGTTCTCCGGCATACCACACAGTCCGAAGCCTCCGATCATAATGGTCGCGCCATCGAACACGTCACGTATGGCTTCATCCGCATTAGCCACAACTTTGTTCATATCGAGAAGAATTCTAAATGAAACCCAAGACTGGCCCCATTGGCAGCCTATTTTCTTTTGAGAGGAGCTTTGCGCAGTTCGTGTGCCCGCTCGAATTCCTCGGCCAGGCCTCTAGCTGCCAGATGCTCACGGATATAAGCCAGACGCTGTTCCACCTTCCAGAGAGCTGTCTCGAGATTCTTCTTGTTGCTGATGGCAACATCGCGCCACATCGAATACGGACTCGCCGCAATGCGCGTCATCTCATGAAGTGCCCTGCCTCCCGCAGGAAGGAGCGGCGCTTCCGAGCCGAATTCTTCGACCAGCGCAGCCGCGAGCGCCGTCGATAGCATCTGCGGTACATGACTGATCCAGGCACAGATCCGATCATGTTCTTCAGCCTGAAGGACGGCAACTCGTGCTCCAATATGGTCGACCCAACCAGTAAACTCCGCAATCAGGCCGTCATTCAGGTTCTGATTGGGCGTGGGGGTGAAAAACCAGACGGCGTCGCGAAATAAGTCGGCATCCGCATAATCAACGCCACTTAATTCTTTGCCCGCCATCGGGTGTCCGCCCAGGAAACGCTTTCCTACGTTCTTGCCAAACACTTTTTGCGCTTGCGCGACAATCAATCCCTTGGTACTTCCCACGTCGGTGAGCAGAGCTTTTGGCGACAGCACGGGCCCAACGCGTTCGATCAGGTCTGCGATCGCTAGTACAGGTGTAGCGAGCACAACCAGCTGGCTGCCATGAATCGCATCCCCGGGATTCGGAGAACCGCCGTCGATTGCGCCGCACATGCGGGCTTTCTCGAGCGTCGCCTCACGATCGCATCCGACGATGCGCCCCACAAATTTGTTTTTGCGGAGCGCCAAACCAAACGATCCGCCGATCAGCCCCGTCCCGATGATCGTAATTTGGCGAATGGACATAAACAAAATGGGAAATTGTGTAATTTCGTAATCGGGTTATTTCCAAAAATGAATAGCGTTGAGCTTCAATTACAAAATTACCCCATTACCAAATCGCTCTAGATCTTTCTTCCCACCGCCGGTGCGATGATTCGCAGTTCATCCATCAATTTCGCAAACTGCTCGGGAAAGAGCGATTGTGCCCCATCTGAGAGCGCTTGGTCCGGATTGCAATGTACTTCGATGAGAAGAGCGTCCGCACCCGCAGCAACCGAGGCTCGCGCCATGGGCGGCACTTTATCGCGTCTTCCGGTGCCGTGCGAGGGATCGGCAGTCATGGGAAGATGGGAAAGTTTGTGAATGATCGGTATCGCCGAGATGTCCATTGTATTGCGTGTATAGGTTTCGAAGGTTCGTATGCCGCGCTCGCAGAGGATCACATCATAGTTTCCACCGGCCATGATGTACTCGGCCGAGAGCAGCAACTCCTCCAAAGTAGCGGCGATTCCCCGCTTGAGAAGAACGGGTTTCCGCACTTTTCCGAGCTCGCGCAGCAAGTTGAAGTTCTGCATATTGCGCGCACCTACCTGCAAGATGTCGACATAAGACAGCATGCGCGGGATTTGTGAAATCTCCATGACTTCGCTGATCACGAGCAAATGGTACTTTTCACCCGCCTCGCGCAGAAGTTTGAGCGCTTCTTCGCCATGGCCCTGAAAAGAATATGGAGAACTGCGGGGCTTGAATGCTCCACCGCGTAGAACCTTCGCTCCAGCTTTCGAAACGGAGTCTGCAGTGGAGAAGAGTTGCTCACGTGACTCGACCGAGCAAGGGCCGGCCATGACGATAACTTTGTTCCCGCCGATCTCGACGCCATTGCCAACCTTCACCACGGTGCCTTCCGGCCGGAAACTTCTCCCTGCCAGTTTGTACGGAGCACTGATGCGATGGACTTCCTGAACGCCGGGAAGCAATTCAAGGATGCGGATATCAAAGTCGATGCCGGAGCCAACCGCACCCAATACAGTCATGCGCGCGCCCGTGGAGCGGTGCACCTCGAATCCCATCTTGACCAGGTGCTCGATCACCTGCTGAATTTGCGCCTCTTCGGCGCCTTCTTGCATAGCAACAATCATAAAAAGCCTTCAGCTTTCAGCCGTCAGCCGCCAGCCGAAGCAGCTCACTAAGAGCTGACAGCTGAAGGCTGAGAGCTACCTAATCATTCACTTCTGAATCCAACTCGGTCTCAGCTGGCGACGGCTTTTCCCCCGCCACGATTTCTTCTTTTTGGATATTCCGCATCACGTCGATGATGCGCTCGTAGATCCGCACGAGATCGCGCCCCGGCAGCGGCCCCCCATTGGCCGTTTGCACATTATCGAAAACGATTCGCTCGCGATCGGGCTCGTAAATCGGCATTGAGGTTTCACGCTTCAGTTTACCGATCTCAATCGCAGCCCGAGCGCGCTCGCTCAACAGCGCGACCAGCTTGCAATCGATTTCGTCAATCTTCTTACGCCAATGTGCGATATCCATGTGAACCTGCGGGCAATCGTGCGCTTTCAATTCGAATCGAGCCCCGCCGCTACCCTGATGACGGAGAAAGCTCCGAGCCGACTGCCGTCAACTTTTCGATAAACTCTCCGACCGCGACCGCTTCCTGGTCACGGTTCCGCTCAATCGTTTCCACGATCGCACTTCCCACCACGACTGCGTCCGCGAACTCTCCGACTTCGGCAAATTGTGCGGAAGTTGAGATGCCAAATCCCAGAGCGACCGGCAATCTTGTGAATCTGCGTAATCGTTGCACGAGCTTTCGGGCGTCGTCGGCTAATTGCTGGCGCTGCCCGGTCACTCCCGTGCGGGACACGGCATACACAAAACCGCGCGAAGCCTCTGCAATCCGCTTCAACCGGTCATCCGTGCTGGTTGGAGCCGCCAGGAAGATCGGCGACAAATCATGCTGGTGCATCGCGTGCAAATACTCGTTGGCTTCTTCGACTGGCAAATCCGTAACGAGCACACCATCCACGCCGGCGGCGCGCGCCACTTTACAAAACTTTTCCATTCCCATCCTTAGGATGGGATTCAAATAGGAAAAGATAATCAGACCGGTAGATTGCGCTTGCTCGCGCAACTCTGCAGCGAGCTTCAGTACATCCGCCAAAGACGTTCCATGCTTCAACGCCCGTTCGCTTGCCCGCTGAATGACCGGTCCATCCGCCACAGGATCACTGAAGGGGACACCCAATTCGATCACGTCGGCGCCTGCTTCAATCGCCGCGATCACGATATCGCGTGTCGTCGCCAGATCGGGATCGCCGCAAGTGACGTAGGCGACGAGCGCAGGCTTCTTGTAGAAGGTCAAGGGCATCACATTTGACTGTTCAGTGAGTGATTCATTGGGCGGTTGAGCGCACCCATCAATCGCGCTATTGCTCAATCTAGTTTCAAGTTCTCCCGCAGAATTCCAATATCCTTGTCGCCGCGTCCAGAAATATTCACGATCACCACCTCCGTTTTTTTCATCCGAGGTGCACGCTTGATCACTTCCGCGACTGCGTGCGCCGATTCCAGCGCAGGAATAATTCCTTCGGTCTGCGCCAGAAGCGTGGTCGCTTCAAGAGCCTCCTTGTCCGAGGCTGGGACATATTCGGCCCTTCCCGCGTCGCGCAATGCTGCATGCTCGGGCCCGATCGAAGGATAGTCCAAACCCGCCGAAACCGAGTGCGTCGTGGCAATCTGCCCGGCGGAATCTTGCAACACATAGGAATAAGTGCCCTGCAACACTCCGGGCGACCCGCCGCGAAAACGCGCCGCATGATCGCCTAGCGCTTCGCTGCGCCCTCCGGCCTCGACGCCAATGAGCCGGACTTTCTTGTCCTTGATGAATTCGTAAAAAATTCCAATCGCGTTCGATCCTCCTCCGACGCACGCGATTACGGCGGTGGGCAGCTTTCCCTCGGCTTTGATAATCTGCGTGCGCGCCTCGCGCCCGATCACGCGATGAAAGTCCCGGACCATCGTCGGATAGGGATGTGCCCCCAGCACGCTTCCCAGCAAGTAATGCGTTGTACGCACATTCGTGACCCAATCGCGCATCGCTTCATTGATTGCGTCTTTCAGCGTGCGGGAACCCGATTCGACGCCGCGCACCTCGGCCCCGAGCAATCGCATGCGGAAGACGTTCAACTCCTGCCGCCGCATGTCTTCCGTTCCCATGTACACCACGCAGTCAAAGCCAAACAACGCGCAGACTGTCGCAGTGGCGACGCCATGCTGCCCTGCTCCGGTTTCCGCAATCACGCGATGCTTGCCCATGCGCTCGACCAGCAGCGCCTGTCCCAAACAATTATTAATTTTGTGAGCGCCCGTATGCAGCAGGTCCTCGCGCTTCAGGTAGATGTTTGCACCACCCAGCTTTTTTGTAAGCCGCTGCGCAAGAAATAACGGTGTCGGACGGCCCGCAAACGTCTTCAACAGCTCATCCAGGTGCGATTGAAATTTCTTGTCGCGCTTCGCTTTTTCGTATTCGCGCTCCAATTCCTCGAGCGCTGCCATCAGCGTTTCCGGCACATAGCGTCCGCCGTAGACGCCAAAGCGGCCTGGCTGGTTCTTATTTACTGTCATCCCGAGCGCAGCGTTCCCTTTGCGAAGCAAAGGCAACCCGGAGTCGAGGGACCTGCTTTTTCTCGCCCGAGATAAAACTTTCGCCGTAGCCATAACTAGCCTGTCTTCCGATCCGCTTCCCGCACCGTGCGCACGAACGCCCGAACTTTCTCAGGGTCTTTTTTACCCGGCCGCGCCTCCACGCCAGATGCGACGTCCACGCCCCAAGGGTGAAGAGTCATGATTGCCTCGGCTACGTTATCGGGAGTCAAACCACCGGCTACCACCACAGGGACTTCAGTTTTAAGATGCCAGATACCGATTTTCGCACCCTCCCAATCGAAACACTCGCCGGTTCCTCCGGGAACAGTGGCAGAACCGGAGTCAACCAGCAGTGCGGTAATCGGTTTGGTTGTTGTACCGAATTGGATAAAAAACTCTCCTTTGAGCGCATCCCCGGGAAGCGCGAACATCAGCTTGATGTCTTCCGTTTGGTACCACGCAAGCCACTCGGCTGTTTGTCCTGTATAAACTTGGACGGTGGTTAATCTCACGCGATGGAATACGCTACTTGCATCCTCAGCGGTCCCCCCAACAAACACTCCTACTTTCTCCACGCTCTCTGGCAACTTCTTGCAAATCTCCCGCGCCACCTCGACCGTCACGTGCCGTGGACTCTTTTCATAAAACACGAATCCCACCGCATCCGCGCCGGCATCGACTGCGACGAGCGCGTCCTCCAGATTCGTTATCCCGCAAATTTTTACCCACGTCATAAGAGCAGGTTGCCAGCGGCCAGTAGTCAGTTGCCAGTAGAACCTTCCTCGGTCGGCAAAAAAAGAAACTGAGTTCGTTCGTGGCCCTACGCTGCCTGGAAGCCGTTAATTTCCGCTCGCAACTCGCGACTCGGGACTCACAACTCGCATCAATTCCCGCAGAGCTTCGCCTGGATGTTCCGCCCGCATCAGCGACTCACCGATTAGAAACGCGTCATATCCACCCGCCCGCAGGCGGAGGATGTCCTCGCTCGAGCGAATCCCGCTCTCCGCTACGCGCGCGACTCCAGTCGGAAATTCTTCGGCCAAGCGAACCGCCGTTTCGAGATCCACTTCAAATGTCCGCAGATCGCGCGTGTTTACACCAATTAAGTCGCAGCCTGCATCGAGCGCTCGATCCAACTCGTTCTCGTCATGCACTTCGCAGAGCACATCCAGCCCCTGTCTCCGCGCTGCCGCGAATAAACGCTTCAACTCTTCAGCATTCAGTGCAGCAACAATCAGCAACACCGCATCGGCCGAATTCCCTCGCGCTTCCAACAACTGGAATTCGTCGACGATAAAATCTTTTCGCAGGCAAGGGACTCTGACTGCAGCTGATGCCTCGCGGAGATTTCGTAACGATCCCTGAAAGAATTCCTCATCGGTAAGTACTGAAAGCGCCGCAGCGCCAGCCTGTTCCAATTCTCTTGCCAATTCTGCCGGGTGAAATTCAGCCCGAATCAGGCCTTTAGAAGGGGACGCCTTCTTCAGTTCTGCAATGATCACGATGCCGTCACGACTTTTTCCCTGCAAGGCCTGCCGAAATCCTCGCGGCGTGTGCCGTTCCGCGGATAGCTCCAATTCGCGCAAATTTGCCGTACGCCGGGTTTCGGATACCCGTATCCGCGTTGCCGCGATTATGCGGTCCAGTACGGCATTCATAGAGACACTGATTATAAGGGACGGGCGTGAATGCCGGATTCTTGGATCTTGAATCCTCGATGAATACCGCTCGTTTACTTGCAGATTTCTTGCAGCTGCTTGTGTGGCTTCTCGGTGACCGGTGGGAACTTCATCCTTTTCGCGTCCATCCATTGCTCAAGCAGCGTGCCACCGTACTTCGATCCAGCATCCGGATCTCGCGCATACGCCGGATCACTCTCCGCCTCTTCCAGGGTTACAAAGGTGAAGCCTTTCTTCTGCATCAAATCCAGAGCATCCGGCAAGATCGTACTGCTGAATGCTCCGAGATGCAGCAGGAGCACATGATTGATGTCGCGTCCATACACCATGTTTGCAAGCTCACGTCCCAGGTCGAGATACTCCGACTGGATGCTTAAATAGCTCGATTTCAGCCAGGCAATTGACTTCGCATCATTCTTGTCCACACAACGCGCATACGCGCTGTTCCAGAGATAGTCCTCCCAATCCAGGGTCACTTGCGCGATCCGGTATCCATGGCCTTGCAGATACATCCGCACTGCGCGGCGCTTCTCCACCGTGTCTCCCTCTCGCAGAAACGGATAGCGCAACCAATGCCAATTCGAATTCTGTAGCGCCAGCAATTCCAGCACCGGTTCGTTCTCTTCGATTTCGCGCTCGAAGGCTTCAGCCGAATTTTGGTTCAGATCCATATGCGAATAGGTGTGGCTTCCGAACGGCTCCGACGCTGCCCAGATTTTCAGCGCTTCCGCCGCATCCACATTTCCCTCCAACTTTTTCGCGTTGATGAATCCATACGCTGGAGGCGCATGTCGCGCTTGTAACAGGGCAATTGCCTCTCGCGCGATCTGCACGCGCGTGACGCCCGCCGGGAGCGTTCCATTCAGGGGCAGATCATCGAAGGTGATGGCCACTCTCTGCGCCGCGCAAACCGAAACTGCCAGCCAGAAAAAACAGAAGAGGACTTTCATGCAGAAAGTCTACAAGGGGATGCGCAAATTTGTGGGTCAGGGTGCCGAGAGTTAGAGCCTGGAGAAAACTTTGCAAATAAGCTGCTGCCCAATCTTTAGGCTTCGATCGGCGAAAACCCCTCAGGAAGCATGGCCAATACGCGAAGATCGAGAAGCGCGTGAAGGACAATTGGCAGTAACAGGCTTCCAGTTATTAGAAAGAGGGCTCCGAGCAGGAAGCCCAGCACAACCGTCTGCACGCTGCCGGCGATGCCTTGATAAAGATGGCCAACTCCGAAAATCAGGGAAGAGATGATCAGAGCCCACATCCAAGTCAAATGGAGAGGCGTGGAATGGAAGTAATGCAAAAGAAAACCACGATAGAGAACCTCTTCGCAGATCCCGGCGGTCAGGCAAACTAGCCACCACCAGCGCCGTTCGTCGAGGCTTGAAGGCAGCAGGTAAGACAGCCTCTTCGCCGCCTTCCCGGCTCTCGTGCGAATTTTTTCGCTGCGCAAGGCGAGGAGCGCCGGTACGAAAATAACAATACAGATGCCGATTGTCACGCCTTCAAGGAAAATGCGCCCCGCGGACCCTGCGGCTATCCAGGAGATTTCCCTGGCCGCAGCAGAGACCGTAAATGCCGCCTGAATCCCAATGGCCAGGACGGCCACGGCGGCACAAGTCCACAACACAGTCGAGACTTTCCAGTAATAGCGCAGCTTCTTATCCGGCTGCGTGCTCGCTTTGAGCCGCGGCACCTCATAGAGATCCCAGAGGGGCACGCCGATGGCAAGAAATAGAACCAGAATGTGCTGGATCAACAGGGTTGGATTGATGAGCTCCATATGTAAATGTGAATTTACATTTGCAATTGATTTCAGTCAAGTCTATTCTCGATTTTCTGAAAGATATGCCCTTGATGAAGACCTTGGCTCCAAAGCAGGCGCGTAGCCGCCAAAGCCTGAAACGGCTGCTCCAGGCGGCATCCTCCATTTTGGAGGAAAAGGGCCTGGATGGGGCCACCATTCCACTCATTGCCGCTCGCGCCGGATTGTCTCCTGGAGCGGTCTATCGCAGATTTCGCGACAAGGACGCTCTGCTGCGCACCTTGCTCTTGGAAACTCTCGAGGGCACCTACGCGCACAATCAAGCGACGCTCACCGCCGAGCTTACGCGAAAATATTCTCTGGCGGCTCTGACGAAGAAAATTGTTGCAACGACGCTGCAGAGCTACCGCAAGCACTGTGGCTTGATGAGAGCCCTGACGCAGTTTGCGAGATCCCATCCCAGTGCCCCGTTCCGCAAGAAGATAGACGAACTGGAAGTTCGTAATTTTCAGCAGATCGTCGACTTCCTCCGGACCAAATGCGACGAAATCCAGCATCCCCATCCGGAAATCGCCATGCCATTTGGCCTGATGTTGATCGCCCTCGCATTGCGCGAAATGGTTATTCTGGAAGTTCTTTCAAAATCCTGGTCTCCCCTCATGCCCAATGACGACGAGCAACTTGTGGATGAGCTTACCCGAATGCTCCTGAATTACCTGGGATGCGGTGCCTGAGCAAGGCATTTCGTTTCTCCCCTTGTCTCTGCCGAGGGGCCACACTCCGTGTCTGGAGGCCCACGACATGTCTTCCCCGACACATGCTATCTCCTTGCAGACATTGATAACTCCAATGTAATCAGCAGCATTCGAACCGGCCCGCGCAATGCAATTGTCTCGGTGCCGCTTGAAGCGGCAGGAGGTGAGGACATGACTTACATCAATGCATTGCGCAAGATTGCAGGGCCCCGCGACTTCGTCGCGTGGGGGAAGCTGAGTGCTAGAAACATTGCCACAGCCACTTGGGGAAACGTCAACGCGGTAATTTTCGCGGCTGTCTTGGTGGCTTGCTCGATCGGCGTTGGCTGCTCCAAGGAACAACCGAAATCCGTTAGCTCGAACAATCCGATTCCCGCACCACAGATGCAGAGCCCGGCTACGAGTGTGCCGGCTCCGATGGCGCGGGCCGAGAACAAACCTGTCCCTAAGAAGGTGGTGCACAAGAAGCCCGCAACCGAGAACTATGCCGACAAAACTTATGGAGTGACGTTCGAATATCCCCGTCGATACGCGATTGAGACTGGAGATGCTGCGTCGCAAGTGCTGCTCTCCAGCCCGGCACCGATGAACTTCGTTCAGCCGGGCGGAATCGCTCTCGCCGCGGTCGAACTGCCCGAAACCGGCTTTGCGAACACCGACCTCTCGTCTGCGTTCTTCAATGTGAGCGTCAACAAGACCCTCACGGCCGACCAATGCAACGAGTTTGCAGTGCCGGAGCCGAAGGAGACACCAACGACTGCAGTTGCGGCTTCGAACACCGCTGGGGCCGAAACGCCGCAAGCCTCGGTGGACAACGCGAAGTCACCTGCACCGGTCACGTCAGAAGGAGCAAAAGCGGATGGCCAAACTGCGTCAATCGCGACGGAAGCGGCTGCGGTTGCAACCCCGACTGCTTCGCAATCCGCGGTCGAACCGCAGGGCTCGAAGTTGCTTCTTGGCGACCTTGACTTACGCGCGACGGAAGCAGTGTCAGGCGAAGGCTTGCGGCAGAGCGATTCGAAGTACTTCCATGTTTTCCAGAATGGAAACTGCTACGAGTTTGCTCTGAACGTCACCACGGTGGCGTCGCAGGATGGGCTGATGAAGCATGTGGATCGCGACCGCGTGTTCGATCGACTGGAAAAGATTTTGGCGACAGTCAAGATTAATCCGGTCACCACACCGGAGGCGACAGCGCAAACGCCGGCGACTCCGGCGGCTCCGATGGCGCCCGCGCAGTAGGGAAAAAGGGAGAGATTCGAAAATCGTTCCTGCCCCATCCATAAATGGGGCAGGAATGATACCTTGGTTGGGATTTCGGCTAGATCGCCTACTACCGCCGTCCGATCCCAAATGCGAAAACGAACCTTTTTCTTCAAACGAGCCCTTGCCTTCAAGATCGGCCTGAATGTGCTCCTTCTTTGCGCGATCACTTTATTCGCCGTCGCGCAGCAGTCTTCCAGCGATGGCAGCATTGTGGAGCAGGGCAAGTTCACTCTTCACAAGTTCGAGCAGCCGATCGGTGAGGAGACGTATGAAATTCTCAAAGACGGAGATTCGCTCGCGGTCAAAATGAACTTCAAGTTCACGGATCGCGGGCGCGCCGTCCCTCTTACCGCGACTTTTCGTGGAAAAGTCGACCTCACTCCCGAGAATTTTGAGATTAAGGGGAACACGGCTCGATTTATTTCGATCGACGAGTCGTTGAGCATGAGCGATGGCAAAGTTCATTTCCGCACGCGGGACAAAACCAACGACTCGCCCCAGCCTTCCGGCGCGTTCTTCACTATCGCGGGCTACGCGCCCAGCACGATGCAAATGCTGATGGTGCGATATTGGGCAGCACACGGTTCACCGGCGCAACTCGAAACGTTGCCGAGCGGGATGGTGCGCATTGAGCCGCGAGGGGAGGACGTGATTCACGTTGGTACAAAGGATGAAAAGTTCGACCGTTTCACCGTCGAAGGCCTGATCTGGGGACGTGAGACTCTGTGGTTCGACTCAAACCGCAATCTCGTCGCGGAGATCAGCACCGACGCCGAGTTCGATCACTTCGAAGCCATTCGCGACGGCTACGAAAGCGCGCTCGGCGATTTTGTGGGACGAGCCGGTTCGGATGGCATGAGTGCTTTGGCCGATATTTCGAAAGGAATTTCAGGCAGCCACGCGCCGATGTTGGCCATCGTTGGCGGAACTCTGATCGACGGGACCGGCGCGGTACCCGTTCCGGATGCGACCGTAATTGTGCACGACGGCCGCATCGTTGCTGTCGGGCCGCGCAACAAGGTGAAGATTCCACACAAGGCGTACGTAGTGGACGCGAAAGGCAAGGCCATCCTTCCCGGCCTCTGGGACATGCATGCCCACTTTGAACAGGTCGAGTGGGGACCGATTTATCTGGCGGCTGGTGTAACGACGGTGCGCGATTGCGGAAATGAGTTCGAGTTCATCACGGCAGTGCGCGATGCGATTGCGCAAGGTCACGGCCTCGGTCCTCGCTTGTTGCTCGCAGGAATTGTCGATGGTACGGGTCCCATGGCGATTGGCGTGCCGCGAGTAGACACTCCGGAACAGGCGCGCGAGTGGGTGGACCGCTATCACGCCGCGGGATTTCAGCAGATGAAGATTTATAGTTCAGTCAAACTGGACGAGATCAAGGCAGTTGCTGACGAGGCCCACCGTGTCGGCATGACGGTGACCGGGCATATTCCTGAAGGATTGAATGCGTACCAGGCGATTGATGCCGGACAAGATCAAATCAATCACATCATCTATGTTGTGGACATCATGCACGCGCCGTTTCCAGCCAACATCAGCCGCGCGGATCGCATGAAAGCGCTGGCGAATCTCGATCTTGCCTCACCCGAAGCTGAAAAAGCTTTGGCGTTTCTGAAGGAACACCACACGGTGGTCGATCCCACGCTGGCCGTGTTTGAATTTTTCACCGCAACTACGGCCAAGCCACCGGCGAGCTTCGAGCCAGGAGTTAATAAAGTTGCTCCTGAACTGGCGGAGCAACTCACTGACGTTGAGCCGCCGAATCAGTTTTCAGAGATTGAGGAAAAAGTTTTTCGGAAAGAGGTCGCGGCGGTAGGGGCGCTGCATCGAGAGGGAATTCCGGTTGTAGCGGGTACCGATCAGACGGTTCCCGGTTATAGCCTGCATCGCGAAATGGAGCTGTATGTACAAGCGGGCTTCACGCCGATGGAGGCGATTCAGGCTGCTACCATCGTTCCGGCGCGAGTCATGGGACTGGACCAGGAGTTAGGAACAGTCGAGAAGGGAAAGCGGGCTGATTTGATTCTCATCAATGGAGATCCGCTGGCTGACATTCGTAATACGAGGAACGTCGAGTGGGTGATTACGAATGGAGTGATGTATCACACAGCCGAACTCTGGCAGAGCGTGGGTTTCAAACCGTGAGCACAAAACATCACCCAAATCGCAAAACGAAGAGGAGAAAAGATACGGCGAGAAGACCGGCTTCATCGTCCAAAACCCCGCCCAAGACATTTCTGAGCGACAAAGTCACGCACTTCACCGAATCTGTGATTCGCGAGATGACGCGGCGGGCGATGGTCTATGGAGCGGTCAACCTAGCCCAAGGCTTTCCAGATTTCCCGGCTCCGGAAGAAATTAAACAAGCGGCAAAGCAAGCCATCGCCGCAGACGTAAATCAATATGCGATCACATGGGGCGCGAAGAGTCTGCGCAATGCCATTGCACGGCAGACAAAATTATGGCAGGGGATTGAAATCGACCCCGAGAAGGAGATTACCGTCTCTTGTGGCTCAACTGAGGCGATGATCTCGACCCTGCTCGCCGTCTGCAACGTCGGCGATGAGGTGATCGTCTTTGAACCGTATTACGAAAACTATGGGCCAGACTCGATTTTGAGTGGAGCGAAACCGAAGTTCGTGAAGCTCCGGCCGCCAGCGGACGAAAATGGCGAATGGACTTTCGACGAACGCGAATTACGCCGTGCCTTCGGCCCGCATACGAAGGCGATAGTCCTGAATACGCCAAACAATCCGACCGGGAAAGTCTTCACGCGGGCGGAACTGGAACTCATCCGTGACCTGTGCGTGAAATTCAATGTGCTGGCGATTACCGATGAAATCTACGAGCACATTCTCTACGACGGCACGGAGCACATCTCCATGGCGAAGCTTGAGGGGATGCGCGAGCGCACGGTCACGATCAACGGCATGTCGAAGACTTACAGCGTGACGGGATGGCGCGTGGGTTGGGCGGTTGCACCGGAGAATATCACCAATGCCATCCGTAAGGTGCACGATTTTCTAACAGTGGGCGCTCCCGCGCCTCTGCAGGAAGCTGGAGCCGCGGCACTGAGCTTGCCGCCGGAATATTACCAGAAACTCGCCGAAGGATACCGGATGAGGCGGGACCACCTGATTCCGGCCCTGACGGCGGCTGGATTCAAATGCTACCGTCCGCGCGGCGCTTACTACGTGATGACCGATATTTCGGCCTTCGGCTTCTCCGACGACGTCGCCTTCTCGAAATATCTTGTTCAAGAAATCGGGGTCGCACCTGTGCCCGGATCGAGTTTCTATGGCGACCCGCGCGACGGCGCGCAGCAAGTGCGCTTCGCCTTCTGCAAAAGAATGGACACGCTGGACGAGGCCTCCCGCCGGTTGTCTCGCTTGCATCGCAGGTAGTTCGAATAACTGCGGCATCGTCGACTGTTTCTGGCCATCCCAGCCTGTTTTCAAGAGAAAATGGGATTTGTCCACAAAGAATCGGAGTATACTGCGGGAAAGTCCCAGACTGGATGGGGAAAGCGCACTTATGGCGTTAAATGCAGTTGAGCAGGTGACGGATAAGGTTCCAGCAGACAATTTTGAAGCGCTGGAGACGAAAGTTTATCGCACGATTGAGATGTACAAGGCGGCACGACAGGCCCAGGCTACGGCCGAGCGCGATGTTCAGCGTGTCCGGCAGCAACTTGAGGAACGGGACGAAGAGTTAACGGCGCTGCGCCGGGAAACAGTTCAGCTCAAGAAAGAGCGCGAGGAGATCCGGAGCCGGGTTGAAAAAATGCTGGAACAAATCGAATCCATCGCGGAAGCGAGCTAAGTAGGCTTCTGTAACAGCTCCTCAGTCTGGGAAATTATGATGGCGACGGCGACAAAGGACCAGTTAGTCAAGGATGCGCAGAACGCCGGCGTGCGCGTTGAGATCTTCGACCAAGCTTATAATCTGCGCGGCTCCGATCCCGATTACATCCTCAAGCTCGCCGAATACGTTGATTCAAAGATGCGGGCTGTGGCCGAAGCCACAAATACCATTGACACTGTGCGTCTTGCCGTTCTTGCCGCCCTCAACATCGCTGATGAGTATCACCTGCTGAAGAAAAAGCAAGATAGCGGAGCAACCGACTATCTGAAGCGCGCGCATCTATTGGCGAATGCGCTTGATGAAGTGCTGGCCGATACCAGAGAAGAACGCAAAAAAGCAGGTTAGGCTGAAAATCATCGCGCGGATTGGCTTCTTGGTAATCCTCTCGCTCGTTTTTTCCAACCTGCTTAGCAACCGTGTATCCGCGCAGGACGTCACCATCCGTTCGCAGACCAACGTGGTGCTGATTCCCGCTCTCGTGAAAGATGCGCAAGGTGAAGTTGTTTATGGACTCTCGGCGGCTGATTTCGTCGTGGAAGATGACGGAGTCCCACAAACGGTACATCTGGATGAAGTGCCCGAGGCCCAGCCAGTGTCACTGGTGATTGCGATTCAGACGGGACGCCGCGCCGCTTACGAGTTCCCACGCATTCAAGGCCTGAAGACGATGATCGACCCGCTCTTCACGCCGGGAACCGTGCGCGTTGCCATCGTTGAATTCGACGGCCATGTCCGCCTGGCGCGCAATTTTACGAGAGACGAATCACTGATCGCCGATGACCTCGACGGCCTGCAACCGGGTGACGGCGGCGCAGCCACGCTCGACGCGATTGCGTATTCGGTAAACCTGCTGAATCAAGAGCCGCCGGAAAGGGAGCGATTGCTGCTACTCATCAGTGAAACCCGGGACCACGGCAGCCATGCGAAGGTGGATAAGGTGGTTTCCGCGATTGGCCAAAGCAACGCGGTTATGTATGCGCTTGCCTTTTCACCGGGACGCTCGAATGTTCTCGATACTTTCCGCGGCGTGAACCAGGACGAAATGAATGCGTCTCCCGACCTGCTGGCGCCACTGATCATGACCGTACAGGCTATGCGGAAGAACGTTCCCAGCACAGTGGCTTCCATGACTGGCGGAGAATATCAGCTCTTCACCACGCGCAAGAAATTCGAATTTCATATGAACGACTTCGACAATCACCTGCACAGCCGGTACATGCTCAGCATTACCCCGAAGAATCCACACCCGGGATTACACCAGCTTCGCGTGCATCTGGCTGATCCAGCCAAACGCACAGTGCTGGCCCGCAGCAGTTATTGGGCGGAAAGCTCAAAGTAGCGTGCGCAAGATGCCGGTTGTACATGAGGGGCTTCCCCGGTTAGCAAGCGATTCTTGTGAACGGAGTGTTACTTTGGATGCAAGCCACCTGCCAACTATTTGCGAGCGTGCTCTTGCCAATCCGCCAGGAGTTGCCTAGCATCCAATCAGAAAGCCGGCCTGCCGGGTTGGTGATGGCGGGTCACCGATATTTGAACCAATGCAGAATGAACGGGAGCCTGACTCGAACTAAGATCCGGTGAGCGACGCTCCGCCATGCGGAGATGCCTAAAGGGTCTCGGCGGGTGCCCAACGTCTACCGACGGGTTCATTCTCGGCCCCGTCACACGGCACAGTGGGTCGGCTTTAAATCGCTTCACTTGCAGCGGATGATTGCCGCGGCGGCGTATATTCGCGGGCTGCTCCACGTTCTCTCCTGTTCGGCAATTCCTGCTAGACTGATCATGCAGCGAATCGCTTCTTCCCGCATCCAATTAAACAGATGTTTCCGCAGCTTCTACATATCGGCCACTTCTATCTTCCAACTTATGGATTTCTTGTTTCCATGGGCGTGCTGCTCGGTCTCTGGATCAGCGTTCGCAACTCCGAGCGGTTGGGGATCAACGGCGACAATGCCTGGAACTTCGGCATTTTGGTTGTCCTGTCCGGAATCGTGGGCGCCAAAATTCTCTACGTGGTCAACGAGTGGGGATATTACTCAGCCCATCCTCGCGAGATTTTCAGCATCGCGACTTTGCAGGCGGGCGGAGTCTTTTCTGGAGGGCTCATTGCCGCTTTCATCGCGGCGACCTGGTATATCCGCAAGCATCACATGCCCGCTCTGGGAACCTGTGATGCGTTCGCTCCTGGTCTAGCACTGGGCCATGCAATCGGAAGGCTGGGATGCTTCGCGGCTGGCTGCTGTTACGGCAAAGAGACGCACCATTGGTGGGGAGTTGTGTTCCGCAATCCCCTGGCTCACGAAATCACCGGAACACCACTGAATGTTCCGCTCGAGCCCACGCAGCTTTTCGAGTGCGCGGTGGAACTGGCCAATTTCATCTTTCTGATGTGGCTGATCAAACGCCGGAAGTTTGACGGCCAGGTGTTCGGGGCATTCTTGTTCATCTACGGCGTCGCCCGATTCTTCCTGGAATTCATTCGCGACGATCCGGGACGTGGATCTGTTTTCGGTGGGGCGATGAGCGGCACGCAACTGATCGCTATCGGGCTGGTGATTGGCGGAGGGTTGATCTGGTGGCTGCGGCCCGGATCAAAAACGGTTGCGGCGCGCACAGTCAGTGCCACTCGTTAAGAGATGTTCAGAGCTTCCCGCGTCAGTGAGCCTTTTTCTGCACAGGAATGATCCTAACGGTCGACTTCTCGTCTAACCGGCTGACGTATCCGATCGCTCCCGGCGTTTCCGCCACATAATCCAGCAATGCAGCTTCGGAAGAGAACTCGCGCGGAGGGATTCCCTGGCCGGTAAATGCCGCTTTGCGCCAGAGCGCGCGAAAACTGTCTGGCGTCTCACTGACGTGATTGCGCAGAAAAACCTCGTGGACGGGACCGCCTTTCAGCAGCACGGGAACCGCGCGGGAATGATCGCGAAAGGTCGAACGAACTCCGGTAAAAATATCGCGCAGCTCGGCGGAGGTAATTTCCTTGATTTGGACGCCGGGGTTGGCCACGACCAATACATCCTGCGCCCGGCTGAGCGACGCGGCCATAACTACAATCACAATCAGGAAGCAGGAGTGAATTTTGCTGATCATTTTCTCGCAGATCGTTCTTTTCGAGATCATTCTCATGTTCGTGTTTAGAAAGTGAATCCAACTTTTGCGGCCAGCATTTTTGAATCCGGGGCCACGCCGTTGGGATTGACCATGCTGTAGTAGCCAAGTCCTTCCCCGTGCAGAAAGTGGCTCTCGAGTTTTCCGTAAAGATAAGAATTGAAATCGTAGCGGCCGGAAACGACCCAATCCTTCGAATAGTTCGCAGGGTTGGAAGTATTTCCGACTTTGTTCATGTAGTGGCTGTAGTACGTGCCGACTTTGAGCTTCGAGGTGAGGCGATAGGTCAGCATGGGATACCAGGAGCGTCCGTCAAAGGCTCTGAAACCGGTCATTCCTCCAATGGTGGCGAAAAGCTGGAAAGGCTGGCGCCAATATTCCCCAGCGATATAAAGCCGACCGTGCTGATATTGGGCGTATTGCGCAGTGCTGGCGGAAGCGGGCATGTGGAGGGTACCTTCATTCGCAATCCCGTCAAGGGCCTGGCTCAGCGCGCTCGAGCCAACCAGCAACCCGGGAAGGGGAGTATTCCAACGCAAATCGCCACCATAAGTTGTTCCGCCCGGCGCCTCAGGAAATGTTAGCCCGGCCTGAGATAACTGCTGTTCGTAACCACCGTTAGGATCGAGGTAGGCTTCTCCTATGTCGGCGCTATATTGCAAGTTCCCGTATCGTTCGCCCAGGCTGAGGGTTCCGTACATCTGGCCCCCGAGTGCAGCCAGATTGAAGCCGCGATTGTCGATGGGGTACATCGATTGCGGCAACAAGACCCATTGATGGACTGAGTCTACATCCTGGGAGTCATTGAACAAGCCGATAATGGTTTTGACCTTGCCGGCCCGGAATCCGAGACGATCGTCAAACTTGTAATCAGCCAGGGCCCAATCCACCAGAATGTCTGGCCCGCCGAACTGTCCTAGTTGGTACATATGCAGTTGAATGCCAATCCGGAGCTTGGGGGAGACACAATCCGCCAGGCTAATGGCGCCGTCGGTCCATTGAAGGCTGCCCGAACTCGAATTCATACTGAGATAGTTGTTCTTGGAGGTGTAGAGAAATCCCTGTGTGACGTAGCCATGAATTTGAAGATCGGCGAGTTCCTGGGCATACAACGTTCCGGCGGTGGAAAATAAGAGAAGGGCGGGCCGAATAAATCGCCGAATGAATCGAAGACAAGACAGAGTTGCCATGGCTGATCCATCGGCGCAGCGCGATTCGGAAATAACTTGCTGAGGACGGCGGGATCATTCTGGTTTGGCGTGGGAACCATTTCGGGCGGCGTTCTCATTCGGGACTGCCCACGTGCCCGGAAGGTTGATTCGCGATATCCTTCCCCACGCATCCCAGATTTCCACGCACAACATGACCGACACTTCTCCAACGACAATTTCGGTTCCGCTGGAAGATGCAGGTAAGCGGCTGGACCAGTTCTTGGCCCGACATCTTCCGGGGATCAGCCGGGCACGCGTGCAGGAATTGATTGCTGCGGAGCAGGTGCGGGTAAACGGGTCGGCGGCACGGGCTTCGCTACGACTACGCGGCGGAGAGCGCATCACCCTGCTGGCACCTGCGGAGCGTCCCCCGCTGCGCGCGATTGCGGAGGAGATTCCGCTAGAGATCGTGTATGAAGACGACGATTTGGCGGTTATCAACAAGCCTGCTGGCATGATGGTCCACGCGGGTGCGGGATCGACGGATGACGCCCGCAATCGCGGCACGTTGGTGAATGCCCTCCTGCACCACTTCGAAAGTCTTTCGGGCGTCGGAGGAAACGTTCGGCCTGGCATCGTTCATCGCCTCGACAAGCAGACCAGCGGGCTGATTGTCATCGCCAAGAACGACGAATCGCATCGCAAGCTGGCGGAGCAATTTGCGCGACGTCAAGTCAAGAAGACTTACATCGCGCTGGTACACGGCTGGTTGAAAAAGGATCAGGGCACAATTTCCGCAAGCATCAGCCGCGATCGCGTCCGCCGCACGCGCATGACCACGCGCTTAGCGGGAGGCCGTGAAGCCATTTCTCACTATCGCGTGACCCGGCGCCTGAATACGTCGCGCGGAAAATTTACTCTGATCGAGGTCAAAATCGACACCGGTCGAACTCACCAGATTCGAGTGCATTTGGCATCGCTCGGCCATCCAGTGGTCGGGGATGCGCTCTATGGAGCCCCGGCGGAACTGAAGCCGGCTGAGACGAAAAAAATCAGTTCCCAGCGAACAGCGACCCCTAGGCGCAACTTCCTTCACGCGGCACGAGTGGAATTGGTCCAACCGCAAACCGGCGAGAAGATCGCATTAGAGATCCCCCTGCCACCTGAGCTTCAGCAGTTGCTCAGTTCGCTTGAAGCCCCCTCTTAAGCATCCTTTCCTGACGGCGCCTCCTTCTAACAAACAAGGAAATTCGCCGGTCGCAGCTATAATGGACAGCAAATGGGATTCTCGGGTCGATCCGTAAAACTGAGCATATCTGCTGCGCTCTGCCTGCTCTTTACGCTGGCTGCAGTAGCGCAGTCATCCGCTCCGGCCACCTCTTCCGCTCAAGATGGAGCTGCGCAGCAGTCGCAGACCGCCTCTGCGCCGCAATCGCAGGCAGCTCCTGCTCCGCCGCCGTCGCCTGCGGACGACAGCAATGAAACTCTCACGACCATTCGCACGCGGACAGAAGAAGTAAACGTAGTTTTCACCGTCACCGACAAGCATGGCAGACGCATCACCAACCTTAAGCAAGGCGACTTCACGATCGCGGACGACAACAAGCCCCCGGCGCAGATCAACAGCTTCCGTGCGGAAGCCAATCTCCCTCTGCAGGTGGGCTTGCTGATTGATGCCAGCAGCTCGGTACGTGACCGGTTCAAGTTCGAGCAGGAAGCGGCCATCGAGTTCCTGAATCAGACCATCCGTCTGCATTACGACAAAGCCTTCGTGATCGGATTCGACGTGACTCCCGAGGTTACGCAGGACTTCACTGACAACACGGACCTGCTGGCGCGTGGAGTGCATGAACTGCGGCCGGGTGGCGGCACAGCTCTATATGACGCACTTTACTACGCGTGCCGCGACAAGCTGATGAAAGAACCCAGCGTGCGCAACGTGCGCCGGGCCATCGTGTTGCTCAGCGACGGCGAGGACAACCAGAGTCATGTGACCATGGGTGAGGCGATTGAGATGGCGCAGCGGGCCGAGGCCATCGTCTATACCATCAGCACCAATGTCAGCGGCGTCAAAAGCAAGTACGATAAGATTCTCGAGCGGATTTCCGATGCCACAGGAGGCCGTTCTTTCGCGCCTTTTCAGATCAGCGATGTGGTGAATGCTTTTGCCGACATTCAGGAAGAGCTGCGCAGCCAATACGCCATCGCTTATCGTCCGGCAGACTTCAAACACGACGGGCATTACCGAACGATTGAGATTGCAGCCAAGGACGCGAAGAATCTGCGCGTGCGGTCGCGCCGCGGATACTTCGCGCCGTCTGCCCAATAGCGATCTCGGTTTCCCAGATCTTTCCCGCCGCGTCCCCGCAACTTTCCCGTTGCGTTCCCGCATGGGACAATCAACTGTATGTCGGGGTATTCGGGAACTCCACTCCCCAAGAAGCTTGGACTTAAGGATGGTCTCTGCGTGTCATTTGTGGGCCTGCCCTCTGACATACGCGCGGAACTGAAGGCGGCACTGGCAAGCTGCAAGCTTGGAAACGGGGAAGGCTCCGCACTCGACTTCGCCATGATGTTCTCAAAATCGAGGTCGGATCTGGCAAAGGAATTCAATCGCCTGGCGAAGCTTCTCGACTCTGCGGGGATGCTGTGGGTGGCTTGGCCGAAGAAGACTTCCGGAGTTGTTACTGATGTGAACGAGAATATTGTTCGCGAAGTTGGCCTCAACGCCGGTCTCGTCGACGTAAAAGTCTGCGCCGTCAGCGAAGTCTGGTCTGGTCTAAAATTTGTGCGGCGCGTGAAGGACCGGTAGGTCCAGCCGCTCGAAGGAAAATGCAATATGGTGCGAGTTGGACTCATCGGTTTTGGCCTGGCAGGTCAGGCATTTCATGCTCCCGTCATTCGGGGAGTTTCGGGGATGGAGCTGGCGTGCATTCTCGAGCGCCACACGAATAACGCGGCAGCGCGGTATCCGAAGGTCCGCGTGGCCCGAACGCTCGACGAAATGCTGTCAGATAAATCGATCAGCCTTATTGCTGTAGCGACGCCGAACGATTCGCACTTTTCCTATGCGAAGGCGTGTCTCGAAGCCGGGCGCCACGTGGTGGTTGACAAGCCTTTCACTCCAACCATGGCGGAGGCCGAAGAACTCGTTCAGTTCGCGTCGAAGAAAGGCCTGCTCCTCACCGTCTATCAGGATCGGCGCTGGGATGGGGCATTTCTGACGGTTAAGCAGCTCGTTTCTTCAGGCACCCTCGGCCAAGTGGTGGAATACGAGGCTCGGTTTGACCGTTTTCGACTCGATCCCAAGCCCAATGCCTGGCGCGAGAAGGCTGAATTTCCTGCCGCTGGTGTGCTTTGGGATTTGGGCCCGCATCTTCTTGATGGTGCTCTTGTGCTCTTCGGAGAGCCGAAAGCGGTATGGGCTGATGCCTTTTGCCAGCGTTCGACTTCCGAAGCGGACGACGCTTTTGACGTCTGCTTCGAATACCCTCAGACCCGGGCAATGCTGCGGGCGCGCATCATTGCTTACGCCCCCGGCCCGCATTTGCTGATTCACGGCACTGGCGGATCGTTCCTCAAGTACGGGATGGATCCGCAAGAGGAGATGCTGCGCAAGGGGAAAGTGCCCGACGGTACGGATTGGGGGCCGGACTGGGGCAGAGAACCGGAGGCACGCTGCGGAACGATAAGCCGCTCAAATGGCGAGACTTACAAGATACCGACTCTGGCTGGCGATTATCGCGGCTTTTACGCCAATGTGAGGGATGCGATTGAGAAAGGGGCGGAGTTGGACGTCACTCCCGAGCAGGCGCTTCGTACCATGCGCGCGGTACTGCTGGCTCACAAAAGCAGCCGGGAGCGAAGGACCGTCCGGTGGGAGGAAGCGGTTGGCTAGCGCCAGCAGCGGACCCGATTCGTCCGATACGACACTGATTCTATTCGGTTTCGGGCTATGTTACTCTATTGCTTGGTGCGTCTCCCCTAGAAGGACCATCCAATACACGTGCGTTTGTGGCGAACCTATCTGCGATTCCTGGCCGCGGTGCAACTGCTGCCGGCTCTTGAAAGTGGCGAAGAAACTCTCGTCGGCGGGCAGGCCGTGCTCGAGGGTGTCATGATGCGCTCTCCTCATGCGTGGGCGATCGCTTGCCGCAAACCGTCCGGGGAAGTAGTGACAATGAGCGAGCCGCTGGAACGGCCCTCCGATAAGCACAGATGGATGAAGTGGCCGATCGTGCGCGGAGTGATGACGCTGGGCTACGCGATGAACCTCGGTTATCGCGCGCTGCGCTTCTCGGCGAACGTTGCGATCGAAGATGTGATGCAGAGCGAGGATGGCGGGAAAAAGTCCGCAAGCGTGGCGGCGGTAAAGCCAGAGCCAGCGAAAGAGGAAACGCGGGAAAAAGCGGCCAAGCTGAGCGGCTGGCTCGCTGCCGTAAATATCGTGATCTCGCTCGCGTTTTTCATTTTTATGTACAAGTACATCCCGCTGCTGGCGGCGACGGAATTGAAGAAGGTCGATCCGGCGCTCGGCGGTCAGATTATTTTTAATCTGGTAGATGGCGCTATTCGCTTGGTGCTGTTCCTGCTCTTTATTTGGGGAGTGTCACTGTGGCAGGACATTCGCCGCGTGTATGAGTATCACGGGGCGGAGCATAAGACGGTTTTTGCTTTTGAGAACGGCGATCCTCTGGAAACGGACACGGTGCAGAAGTACTCGACCTACCATCCGCGGTGCGGGACGAGCTTCCTGATGACAGTGATGCTGATTTCGATTGGCTTCTACATGCTCATCCCGTTCACGACATTCTGGGCGCGGTTCGGGTCACGCATTGTTTTGCTGCCGATCATTGCCGGCGTGTCGTATGAGATTATTCGCTTCGCGGCCAAGCATCGAGGATCGCTGTTCGCGCTGATGACAGCGCCCGGCCTGTGGCTGCAGCGGATTACCACCCAGCCCCCTTCCGACGATCAAGCCGAATGCGCCATCGTCGCCCTCAACCACGCGATGTCGCTTGAAAAAGAGCGTGGCGGCGAGTTGGTGATTGCGTAGCGGTTCCCGCCGCGCATACTTCCGCTTCGTTTGGCATAAAACTAAAATGCCCTAAGATGCGCAGGATTGAGCTGCGCTTTAAATCGCTGAACAAAACTCTGCCATTTCTGGAAGTGAAATATGTTTGAACGTCTTGACCAAATCGAAGCCCGTTATGAAGAGCTGACTCAGACTCTGGCCTCGCCGGAAATCGTCAGCGACTCGGCGCGATATCAGAAAACCGCGAAGGCACACAGTGAAATCGCGCCGATAGTAGAGAAGTACCGCGAGTACAAGGATTTGAAAAAGGGCATTGCCGACAGCAAAGCTATGCTGGCCGAGGAAAAAGATCCCGAGATGCGGGCCTATGCGCAGGAAGAGTTGGACAAGCTGGAAGCGCGGGTTACAAGCGTGGAAGAAGAGTTGAAGGTTCTGCTTTTGCCCAAGGATCCCAACGACGAGAAAAACGTCGTTCTCGAAATTCGTGCAGGAACCGGCGGAGACGAGGCTACGCTTTTTGCCGCCGAAATCTTCCGCATGTATACACGCTACGCCGAAATGCAGCGCTGGAAGGTGGAAGTGCTGTCTACCTCGGAATCTTCTGTCGGTGGATTGAAAGAAGTCATCGCGATTATTGAGGGGAATCGCGTGTATTCGCAGCTGAAGTATGAAAGCGGCGTGCACCGCGTGCAACGAGTGCCCGCCACCGAGCAACAAGGGCGGGTTCATACCTCGGCTGTAACGGTTGCGGTATTGCCGGAGGCCGAGGATGTGGACATCAAGATTGAGGCGAAGGATTTGCGCATTGACACCTTCTGCTCGTCCGGCCCGGGCGGACAGTCTGTGAACACGACCTATTCCGCAGTGCGCATTACGCACATCCCGACCAACACGGTCGTGAGCTGTCAGGACGAGAAATCGCAGATCAAGAACCGTGAAAAGGGCATGCGCGTGCTTCGCGCGCGGCTTTACGAGATCGAGATGGAGAAGCAGCAGGAGGCGCTCGCCAAAGAGCGCCGGGCGATGGTCAAATCAGGAGATCGCAGCGAAAAGATTCGGACTTACAACTTCCCGCAAAACCGGCTCACCGATCATCGCATCGGATTCACGATCCATCAGCTCGATGCGGTTATGGATGGCAAGATTCAGCCGCTGCTCGAAGCGTTGGTGACTCACTACCAGGCAGAAAAACTCAAGCAGGAAACGGCCAGCGTGGTGTGAACATGGCGAGAGTGGGGTTGCCGTTCGTCGGGTAGTCAGGTTTTGATTGAATCCGAAGCGCGATCGGCGCTTTCGTGCTCAAATACATCCGTGCAACTTAAGGAAGCTCTCGCTTCGGCCATCAGCCGGCTCACGGCTCAGGATGTTCCCTCGCCGCGCATGAACGCGGAGCTACTGTTGATTTTTATTCTGGAATGCGATCGCGCCTATCTCTTCGCTCATCCGGAGCGGGCGCTTAGCGATGACGAGTTGTCGCGATATGAAGCCGTTCTGGCGGAACGTATTCGCGGCGTTCCGGCGCAATACATCACCGGACATCAGGAATTCTGGGGGATGGATCTGATCGTATCTCCAGCAATCTTGATTCCTCGCCCGGAAACCGAACACTTGATTGAAACTGTTTTGGACTTGTCTTCTGCGCGGGATGGTGGGATTCGAATTGTTGACGTGGGGACGGGATCCGGATGTATCGCGCTGGCTCTGGCGAAAGAGCTGGCAAATGCGGAGATCGACGCCACAGATATTTCCCTAGCTGCTCTCGAAATTGCGCGTGCCAACGCGGTGCGGCTTCAACTCGAAGATCGCATTCACTTTAGGCAAAGCGATCTGTTGGCGGGACTAAATCCGCCATTCGATTTTGTGATTTCCAATCCTCCGTACGTTGGAGAATCCGAAGCCGATCAAGTCCAGCTCGAAGTTCGCAAATTTGAGCCGCACGATGCGGTTTTTGCCGGGCCGACGGGCCTTGAAGTGATCATGCGGCTGATTCCTCAAGCCCATGCAACTTTGCGTCCCGGAGGATGGTTACTGATGGAGATTAGCGGAACGATTGCGGAACAGGTGAAAGGTCTGTTAGAGGATTGGGACGAAGTGCAGATCAAACCCGACCTTCAATCCATCCCCCGCGTGGCAATGGCCAGGAAGCCATCTGAAAGTTAGGCTCGGGATTAGCTGCGAGCGGTCGCAGGAAGAATCTCGTCGACGTCTACGATGTCAGTCGGATACTTTCCGGTGTAGCAAGCGGTGCAGTAGATCGCGTCGTCTCCATCGCCGCAGGCGCGCTTCAACCCGTCGAGGGAAAGATAAGCCAGCGAGTCCGCGCCGATATATTTGCGAATTTCCTCGACGGAGTTGTTGGCCGCGATCAACTGCTTTTTCGAAGGAGTATCCACGCCATAGAAACATGGCGAAATCGTGGGAGGGCAGGAGATGCGCATGTGCACCTCAGGCGCACCCGCGTTTCGGATCATGCGAACGATCTTTTTGCTGGTCGTGCCGCGAACGATGGAATCGTCTACCAAAATCACGCGCTTGCCCTCCAGGAGAGCGCGAACCGGGTTCAACTTCAGCTTCACGCCGAAGTCGCGGACACTCTGGCTGGGCTCGATAAAGGTCCTGCCAACGTAATGATTTCGAATCAACGCGAAGCGGAAGGGAATGCCGCTTTCGGCGGAGTATCCCATGGCGCAGGTAACGCCGGAATCCGGGACAGGCACGACCAGATCGGCTTCGGCTGGAGCTTCGATCGCCAGTTGACGGCCAAGATTTTCGCGGCTGGTCTGCACCGGACGACCGAAAACCATGCTGTCGGGTCGCGAAAAATAAACGTGCTCGAAGATGCAGCTCGACTGGGCCACGCTGGTCGAATAAAAGCGCGAAGTGATTTCATCGCGGCCGACGACGATCAGTTCGCCCGGTTTCACGTCGCGTTCGTACTCCGCGCCAATCAGGTCGAAGGCGCAGGTTTCTGATGCGAAGACGATCGTATCCCGTTCATGCCCTTCGGTTGCGGGGATACGTCCCATGGCCAGAGGACGAAACCCACGCGGATCGCGAGCGGCGAAGATGCGGTCGGAACTCATCATGACCAGCGAAAACGCGCCTTCCACGCGGCGCAGAGCATCCGCGATAGCTTCGGGGAGGGTGTGCTCTTTCGACAGAGCGATGAGATGGACGATCACCTCGGTATCGCTGTTGGTCTGAAAAATCGAGCCTTGCCCCTCCAGCCGCTGCCGTATCTGGGCGGCATTAACCAGATTGCCGTTGTGCGCAAGAGCGATCGGTCCCTTGTTTGATTGCACGCTGATGGGCTGAGCATTCAACAGAGCCGAATCACCGGCAGTCGAATAACGCGTGTGCCCGATCGCGAGCGATCCTCGCAGCTTGGCGAGCACGTCTTCGGTGAAGATGTCGGCCACCAGCCCCATGGCTTTGTGCTGATGAAGCGTCAGGCCATCAGAGCTGGCGATTCCGGCGGATTCCTGTCCGCGATGCTGCAAAGCATGCAGGCCGAGGTAGGCCAGTTTTTCCGCCTCAGGATGCGCAAAGACTGCTACGACTCCGCACTCATCGTGAAACTTGTCGGCAATAGTCATCCATTTCTCTGCTTTATGATCTCAATCCGCTGCGACCAATTCTGGATCCGCGCGCAGCGCAGACTCCAGAGCTTTCTCGTACGCTGCTTTCAACTCCGCGATCGAACTGGAAACCACAACCTTGCCGTCCAGCGATAACTCGAGTCGGGCGGCAATCGTTTCGCCGATTACGTCCGCTGTAATGCCGTTCTTCCCGGATATCTGTTTGATTCGTCCCACCGCTTCGTGGTCGCAGGAGACAACGATCCGGCTGGAGTCTTCTCCAAACAGCACGAACTCAGCGGGAAGTCCGTGCGAGCTAAGATTGGCACGGACCCCCACTCCCTTCGCATAAGTCTTTTCTGCCAAAGCGACGGCCAGCCCGCCATCCGAGGAGTCGTGCACCGAATCGACTAACCCGCCACCAATCAGTTCGACAATCGCCTTCTGCAGAGCCGCTTCACATTCCAAGTCCAGCTCTGGCGGATATCCCCAAAGCGCTCCGAGGATTTCTTTCGCGTACTCCGACGATCCGAATTCGCTTTCGGCGTCAGTCGCGTCGCCTGCTTCGTTCGAGTGCAGCAGTACAACTGTGCGTCCGGCCGAGGAGAAGTGCATTTTGGCCGTTTTGTGCACATCGTCGAGAATCCCCACCACTCCCAGCACCGGTGTGGGATAGATTCCCTCGCCCAGCGTTTCGTTATAGAAACTGACGTTGCCGCCGGTGATGGGGATTTCCAGTTCTTCGCAGGCTTTGGTGATGCCGTCAATCGTCTGCGAGAACTGCCACATGATGTGCGGCTTCTCGGGATTGCCGAAGTTGAGACAATTCGTGGCGCCGACGGGAGTCGCTCCCGAGCACGCAACTTTTCGCGCAGCTTCCGCAACAGCATGCATCGCCCCCAGACGCGGATCGAGATAGCACCAGCGTCCATTGCCGTCGAGAGCCATGGCAAGCCCACGCTGCGGAGCGCTGGGATCAGGATTCTTAATCCGAATCACGCCCGCATCGCCAGCGCCCGGCGCTTCCACGGTATTGGTCTGCACCATGTGGTCATACTGCTGCCACACCCAGCGCTTTCCGCAGATATTTGGGCTGGCGAGCAGTTTCTTGAGCGAGGCGGTCAAGTCGGCGCTGCCACCGAGTCGAATGTCTCCCGCCATTTCCCGCGCGACCTTTGGTTCCCAGCGTTCCATCGGACGCTTGTAAACAGGAGCATCGTCGGTTAGCGCCTGATTCGGAATTTCTGCCACGACTTTGCCGTGATGGAGCACGCGCAGCCGGTTATCCTTTGTGACCCTCCCCACTTCGACAGCATCGAGTCCCCATTTTTCGAAAACCTGGAAGACCTCGTGCTCTCGTCCTTTTTGCGCGACCAGAAGCATGCGTTCCTGCGACTCGCTGAGCATGATCTCGTAGGGGGTCATGCCCGTTTCGCGCTGCGGTACGCGATCCAGTTCAATCTCGATTCCGACGTGGCCGCGCCCTCCCATCTCGCAAGTCGAGCAAGTCAACCCGGCTGCTCCCATATCCTGGATGCCCACGATCGCGCCCGTTTTCATTGCCTCGAGGCAGGCTTCCAGCAGAAGCTTTTCTAGAAATGGATCGCCTACCTGCACATTCGGCCGCTTCGCTTCCGAAGCCTCGCTGAACTCCTCGCTGGCCATGGTTGCGCCGTGAATGCCATCGCGGCCGGTCTTTGCGCCGACATAGATGACTGGATTTCCCTCGCCGGCGGCACGCGCATAGAAAATTTCATTCTTGCGAACCAGCCCGAGCGCAAATGCATTCACCAAAGGATTCCCGGAATAACAAGGCTCGAATTTGGTTTCGCCACCGAGGTTAGGGACACCAAAGCAGTTTCCGTACGAGGCGACGCCGCTGACTACACCTTCAAGAATCGAATGATTGCGGTGCAGCTCTTTTTGAGCGATATTGCTGCCGGGCGTGATCGGTCCAAAGCGAAGAGAATCCATGACCGCGACTGGCCTGGCGCCCATGGTGAAGATGTCGCGCAGGATGCCACCCACGCCTGTCGTCGCTCCCTGAAACGGCTCAATAAATGAGGGATGATTGTGCGATTCGATCTTGAAGGCACAGGCCCAGCCATTGCCGATATCGATGATGCCAGCATTTTCGCCCGGGCCCTGCAGCACGCGTTTGCTGCGCGTGGGCAGGCGCTTCAAGTGGACGCGAGATGATTTGTACGAGCAGTGCTCGCTCCACATCACGCTGAAGATTCCGAGTTCGGTGATCGTCGGTTCACGTCCGCCGAGAAGTTGCCTGATCTTCTCGTACTCCTCGGACGTGAGGCCGTGCTGCCGGAGGGTCTCCGTAGGAAAGGCAGAGGTCAGGGAAGTTGCCATGAGTGGAAGTTCTATTGTCGCATTTCGCGCCGCCAGATGATAGAGCTGTGTTATTCGATTGATTGGCCGGGTTTTGCGCGAATCCTGCTAGGATTTTCAGGGATGAAATCGATCGTTATCGGGACAGCCGGCCATATTGATCACGGCAAGACCGCGCTCGTCCGTGCATTAACGGGAATTGACGCCGATCGCCTGGCCGAAGAAAAACGCCGCGGCATCACCATCGACCTCGGATTTGCGCACATGGAATTGCCCATGCCCGGCGGCGAAACGTTGCGGCTTGGCTTCGTGGATGTTCCCGGCCACGAACGCTTCATCCGCAATATGCTAGCAGGAGTCGGGGGCATCGATTTGGTCCTGCTGGTGATTGCAGCGGATGAGTCCATAAAGCCGCAGACGCGCGAGCACCTCGATATCTTGCAACTCCTCGGAGTGCGGCGAGGGATCACGGTTCTGACCAAATCAGATGCCGTGGATCCGGAGACTCTGGATGTGGTCAAACTCGAAGTCGAAGAGTTCCTGCGTGGAACATTTCTCGATGCCGGAAAAGCTCCTATCGTCGCGGTCAGTTCGCTCACGGGTGCCCGGTTGGACGATCTCAAGAAGGCGATCGTCGAAGCGGCCGCGCAGCTTTCACCACGAGACTCGCAAGCGCTCGCCCGCTTGCCGATTGACCGGGTGTTCACCATGAAGGGATTTGGCACGGTGGTGACAGGAACCCTCATCTCGGGAACGATCGGCAAGGACGACGAACTCGAAGTTCTGCCGATCGGCCGCAGGGTGCGCGTCCGCGGAGTACAGGTCCATGGACAAGCGGCCGAAGCTGCCAAAGCTGGACAACGGACGGCGATCAATCTCGCAGGAGCACGCACGGAGGATCTCGGCAGAGGAATGGTCCTGGCGCCGGCAGATGTGTTTTCACCGACGCGGCGATTAGATGTACAGCTGCAACTGCTTTCATCCGCGCCGCGTCCGCTTAAAAACCGCTCACGCGTGCACTTTCACGCGCACACATTGGAAACGGTGGCCGAGGTGCGTGTGCATGCAGACACACAAATTGACCGTGGCGAGACTCGCACAGCTCGATTAATGCTTTCCGATCCCGTCTTGCTCCTACCCGGCGATCACTTCATCATCCGCCAATTTTCTCCAGTGGTAACGATTGGCGGTGGCGTGATCGTCGATGCATCGCCTTTGGACTCGGGCCGAGCTCGCGATCGCAAGCAGCCGTCCCGAAGGTCCGCCTCGATGGAAAGGCTGCCGATTCCTGATGGTGGGAATCGCGAGTCAATTCTTCAGATGCGCGTCAATCACCGCGGACGGCGCGGGCTTTCGACGCGCGAGGCCGTTGCCGAAACCGGTTGGCGTCGAGATGAAATTGCCGATTTGGCGACAGCACTCGCTAACAAGAAGTTGCTGCTCCGCTTTGAAGATCGCTTATTTGCAGCGCAGGAGTTCACGTTGGCGCAGCAAAGCCTGCGCGAAGCTGTTTCTTCCTTTCACAAAAACGATCCGCTGCGGCCGGGCATGGCCAAAGGCGAACTCCAGGAAGAGATGGCACGAAGCTTCGATACAGCCATCGAGTTATTTCAAGCTACTTTAGCCTCATTGGTTCGATCCAAGCAGCTGGAGCTGGTTGGAGATCTGGTGCGCCTTCCGGGGCACGGTGCGCAACTGAAAGATGACGAGGCTGAGTCTAAAAGGAAAATCGTAGATGCATTTTCAACCGCAGGATTGAAGGTCCCGGCTTTGCACGAAGTGCTGGGTGGCCTGCAAATCGACAAAACGCGAGCCCAGAAGATTATGACTTTGCTTCTGCGGGACAAGCTGCTGATCAAGATTTCCGACGAGCTGATTTTTCATCGCAGCGCTTTGGAAGACCTTCGCAGGCTGCTTGTCACGCAAAAGAAAACGGCGTCGAAAATCGACGTGGCTAAATTCAAGGAATTGACGGGAGTGAGCCGGAAGTACGCCATCCCACTGCTCGAATATCTGGACCGCGAACGAGTTACGCGCAGAGTAGGCGACATGCGGGAGATTCTTTAGAGGACCGGATCGCTCATGGAGCATAAGTCTCCCAATCTTCGGAAAGTCCGGATCATCGGCGCCGGCCTGGCAGGCTCGGAAGCAGCGTGGCAATGCGCGCGCCGAGGCATCGACGTGGACCTGTTTGAGATGCGTCCTGTGCGGTCCACGCCCGCACATCAGACAGCCGATTTTGCCGAACTGGTGTGCTCCAATTCGCTCAAGTCCGACAGTGAAAATACCGCTCCCTGGCTTCTCAAACAAGAGATGCGACGCGCGGGGTCGCTGCTCATGGAAATTGCGAGGGAATGCGCCGTCCCAGCCGGTCACGCACTCGCGGTCGATCGCACGACGTTCGCTGCACGCGTGACGGAGACGATCTCACGCGAGCCGCGAATCGCGGTGCATCGGCGCGAAGTCAGCACCATCGATGAAAATGCAGAGATCACCATCATCGCCACAGGCCCCCTAACCTCCGAAGCGCTGGCGCGTGAGATCGCGCGCCTGAGTGCAAGTTCAGCTCCGGATGAAGCGGCGACCTCCAATTCAGGCCCTCCGATCAGTCCTCATCTCCATTTCTACGATTCCATCAGTCCAATCGTGGAAGCCGATTCCATCGACATGTCCCGCGTGTACATGGCAGCACGCTACGATAAGGGCTCGGCGGATTACATCAATTGTCCGATGACGAAAGACGAGTACGACCAGTTCTACGACGCGGTGATCGCGGCTCAATCCGTCGAAGAGCGCGACTGGGAGAATCTGAATTATTTCGAAGCCTGCTTACCCATCGAAGAAATCGCCCGCCGAGGCCGCGATACCTTGCGCTTTGGCCCGATGAAGCCAGTAGGCCTGAAAGATCCTCGGACCGGGAAAATGCCCTACGCCGTCGTGCAACTGCGGCAAGAGAACCTGCGGGCAGATTCCTATAACCTTGTCGGATTTCAAAATCATCTACGATTCGCCGAACAAGCACGTGTTTTGCGGCTGATTCCGGGACTGGAGAGTGCCCGGTTCCTTCGCTACGGCCAGATTCATCGCAATACTTTCATCAACGCCCCGAGTCTGTTGCGCGAGAGCTTGCAGATGAAGTCTCATTCGAGAATTCTGTTTGCCGGACAGATTTGCGGCGTAGAAGGCTATGTGGAATCAATTGCCACAGGCCTTTTGGCGGGGATCAGTGCTATTGCTTTGGCATCTAGCAACGAACTCATCCCCCCACCCCGCGCTTCGGCTTTCGGCTCGCTGGTGCATTACGTCACAAATGCGGATCCTCTGAACTTTCAGCCGGCAAATATTACGTTTGACCTGCTGCCGCCGCTCGAAGCCCGAATTCGCGACCGCAAAGAACGGCATCGATTGCAATGTGAGCGAGCCTTGCGGGAGTTCGAAAGTTGGCTGGAGCTGGTTCACGCACCCCAGGTAAATTGCTAGCGGAAACAGAACTCTATGGCGGCAGCATGGCCTTTCATCATGGTGCTATCATTTCCCTGATCGCATTTCATGCGAATAAAACGTACTCTCCCAATCTTTCTGGTGGTCGTGCTGGCAGCAGCGGCAATTACGCTCGCCGTCCAACTGAGAAAGAATGCTCCACCGGAAGCAGCGCGGCTATTGCCGGGAGCCGATGCATTCTTCTACGCCGATCTGTCCTGGGTTCATAAGATAAACGGTGGCAAGTCTGAAATGCCCGTTCCTCATGACCCAGAATATGCGCGCTTCATCCAGGAGACCGGTTTCGATTACGAACGCGATCTTGATTCCGCGGCATTCGCCATCCATTACCCGAACTCCTGGCCCGGTGGGGGCACCGGTGGCTCCGCTGCGGAACCTCGGTTTTCCGAGGTGTTTACCGCGAGATTCGACAGCAGCAAGTGCCTTGCTTATCTAAAGCAAACCGCGACTTCCCTCGAGAACTACGATTCCATCGATATCTTCACCATTCCGATTCAAGGGCGCACGTTCCGTGTAGCCATCCTGAATGTGGATACTGTCGCCGCATCGAATCAGGAAGATCCTGAGGTCATCCATGGCATGGTCGACAGATCGCGACGGCTGGCCTCTCCGTTTGGCGGACCAGCGCTGTTGCGGCACTACTTCAAGCATGTGCAGCTGGCCAGTCCATTCTGGATTGTGGCGCGGGTTCCTCCCTTGCCGCATCAACCTTGGTCGGAACTTTTCACTAAGCCGGTGGATTTGGTCGTTTCAGCCAGCTACAACCCCCTGCATCTGCCGCTACATGCCGGGGCGCTCCATATGCTGGCCGAAGCATGGACAGCAACGGACGAGGATGCTCGCGCGGTAGCGGATAAGGCCAATGTCTTTCTTACCATGTTTCGCAATGCAGAGGCTTCCGTCGGAACCGGTGGGAATGACACCGATCTGAAGACTTTTTTTGACAGCCTGCAGATACGTCAAGCGGACAGTCGAGCCATTCTGTCGGCAACTGTGCCAACCGGCATATTCCATAAGCTGCTTGAGTCGCCCCCGGAAATGTCCCCTCCGGCCGTCGCCGCCCCCGTACAACGGGGCCATTAATCCCGATTTTGCAACTAAACCCTTCGTTGTACGTCTTATGAGAGGGTGATTGAACAGGTACAATAAAAGCGCATGTCAAGCCTACCGCTGCCCATTGCCGCGTTTCTTGCCGGCCTGATTTCCTTTCTTTCGCCGTGTGTTCTTCCTCTGGTTCCAGGGTATGTTTCTCTGATTTCCGGAGCAGGCGTGGAAGAGTTGAAATCGCCGCAGGGCCAATTGATGCGGCGGGTCATGGTGAATTCCGTGGGATTCATCTTCGGTTTCAGCGTGGTTTTCGTAACGCTCGGCGCGATTTCGACCGGAATTGGCCAGGCTGCAGCGCGTTATAAACATCCGCTATCGATCGTTGCCGGTGTGGTCATCATCATTTTCGGCCTTCACCTGACGGGCATTTTCAAGATCAAATGGCTTTATACCGATGCGCGGCTGCACAATGTTAAGGGAAGCAGCACGCCGATTGGAGCGTTCGTCATCGGATTTGCTTTCGCTTTCGGCTGGACTCCCTGCCTGGGACCGATTCTCACAGCAATCCTGACGCTGGCCAGCGAGCAGGATACTCTGGTCAAGGGAGTGATTCTTCTGGGAGTCTATTCGCTGGGTTTGGCTGTGCCGTTCCTGATGACCTCGCTCCTGATGGAGCGGTTTTTGAAGTTCTATAGCCGTTTTCGTTCGCACATGCACGCTCTGGAAATCGCTTCCGGCGGTCTTCTGATCGCGCTCGGCGTACTGCTGGTGATCGGGCGCTTTACGCTGATTTCCAGCTGGTTGTCGTTCCTTAATCGTTTTGCTTTGTAGTTGAGGTTTAGTCGCTATGTCTCAAGAATTCGTGAATCCTGATCCGGCAACACCGAATGTCTGTCCGCACTGCGGTTCGGCGATCGCTCCGGGCGCTACAACTTGTCACGCATGCGGAAACTCGATTTCGCAGTCGATAAATACTGCGGGGCAAGCACAAATTGGCGCTTCGCCAGTCCGCCCGCGCAATCCACTCGTTCTTGTAGTCGTCGCCGTAGTCGTTGCCGGGATGCTTTATTTTGGTTTCCACGCGGCCCGGCGTTCTTCGTCCGAAACGTCCGATAATTCGTTCTCCGGTGGTCCTTCTCTTTTGAAGCCAGCCCCGGATTTCACCCTGCAATCGCTTACTGGATCGAATTTGCGACTGTCTGACCTTCGCGGCAAGGCAGTTCTGTTGAACTTCTGGGCGACCTGGTGCGGTCCCTGCAAGATTGAGATGCCCTGGTTCGTGGAATTGCAGGACGAGTACGGGTCGCAGGGATTGCAGATTGTGGGCGTCGCGATGGATGATTCCAGCAAAGAAGACATCGCAAAATTTGCAAAAGAGATGGGAGTCAACTATCCCGTCCTGCTTGGCAAAGAAGCTGTCGGCGACGAATATGGTGGGGTGCCTGCTTTGCCGGAAAGCTTCTTCATCGGACGCGATGGGAAAATTGTGGACAAGATCATCGGCCTGAAAGGGAAGGCGGAGATTGAGGATGCCATCAAGAAGGCGCTCAATACGCAAGGCCAGACCGCAGCCACTGCGACGATGCGGCCTCAACAATGACAACAGCAACCGCAGCCCGACAATACTACTATTTGGAAATATGACGATGAACGGGCTAATGCGAAAACTAGCAGTGGGATTTGCGCTCTCGCTGAGCGCCGCCGCGCTGGCGCAGATGCCACCATCACCCTCGGTCACGATGGCGCCGGTGCCACTTATGACGGCGCAGCGAACCAAGCAGACGATGGTGGATCTGAACTTCCGCGTAAACTCCGGTTTTCATATCAACTCGAATATTCCGAAATCCGAGTACCTGATTCCTACCACTCTCAGTATGGATCCCCCTACCGACATCGTGCTGGGGAAAACCGAATATCCCAAGGGTGAGGAGATCAAGTTCCCGTTCTCTCCCGACGAGACGCTCAGCGTTTATAGCGGCGATTTCACCATCTCAGTCGCCGTGCATCCTCTCGAATCGGTCGTACCCGGTAAGTACGTTATGCACGGGACATTGCGGTATCAGGCCTGCGACAATGGCCAATGTTTTCCTCCGAAGACTCTGCCGGTCAGCTTTGAGATCAAAGTGGTGAAAGAGCCTCCGGCCCATCATGCTAACCCGGCGCAGAGCCCTCACGTACACACTTAATTGAGACGGAAGTGCTGGAGCATAGCTGGTAGTGACTCAAGTTGGATTCTCCCACTGGCGTCTGCCTGAGCGAAGCCGTTTCTCAGGCGCAGCGAAGGATCTCACGGGCGCTGCACGCCAGATCGCCCCGCCTGGCGAAAACGCGGGGCCTGGGGATGACGCACTAACGGAGGTTTCAAATTGAGCCACCACCTGACGCGGCAGAGGCACAGATTTCCGTCTCAGCGTCATCCTCGTGAACTTTAGTATTCATCCAAACGTCCGATGAAGCGATTCGCGGTCGCGTGCCAAGCCGTTGCTGCTACTTCTAAGAAGCTGGAGAAGACGGCCATCGTCGCGGGTTATCTGAAGTCTCTCCCACCCTCCGAGGCAGCGATATCGGCGGTTTTCTTCTCAGGCCGGCCGTTCCCCGCGTGGGAAGAAGCGACGCTGCAAGTCGGGGGACGTTCGCTCTGGCGCATCGTTGCGGAGCTTGCGGCAAAATCGGAGGCTGATCTCGAGCAGGCGTACCGGCGCGTCGGCGATCTCGGTGCCGTGGCGGGTGAAGTTTTACTCGATAAACCTGGCGACGATCTCAATCTTGTGGCAATTGACAGTTCGTTCCGCGTAATTGCCGATGCCGTGGGTCCAGCTGCTAAAGCAGCCTTGGTTCGCGATCTTCTGGCTTGTGTTTCGCCCCTTGAGGCTAAGTACATCATCAAGATCATCACCGGCGACCTGCGGATCGGTTTGAAGGAAAGCCTGGTGGAAGAGGCCATCGCCGAGGCATACGGCACCAATCTCGTCGACGTCCAGCGCGCAAACATGCTGTTAGGCGATATTGGGCGAACGCTTCTCTTGGCTGCGGAAGGCAAACTCAGCACAGCCAACATGCGCCTGTTTCATCCTCTCGGATTCATGTTGGCAAGTCCGGTTGAATCCGCGGAAGAATCCCTGAGTTACTTCTCTGAGGCCGAAATTGAAGACAAATACGACGGCATCCGTGCGCAGGTGCATGTCTCGGCAGGCGAAGCAAGAATCTTTTCCCGCACCCGCGATGAGATCACGGAATCGTTCCCGGAATTATTGAGCGTTCTCGCAGCGCTTCCGCAGGATGCCATTCTCGATGGTGAAATTGTTGCTTGGGAGTATCCGGATAAACCCGAAGCGACCAATCGCGTCGTAGGTGAAGCTGCCTCCGAGTCGAGCGAGGAAAAAGCCACCAGCGTTGGCCGCGCACGCCCCTTCAGTGCCCTACAACAGCGTTTGGGACGAAAAAAGGTCACCCAGAAAATGCTCCGCGACAATCCGGTCGCGTTTCTTGCTTTCGACATCCTTTATTGCGGCGGCGAATTGACGATTGATCTTCCTTTGCGGGAGAGAGCGCGGATTCTTGACGAACTCTTGGGGGCTCCGCGCCGTTCCGCACCGTCGGTATGGGCGGCGGGGACAGCTCAAGCGCAGTTCATCTTTGAGGAGAACTCGCCGGTCAGTGCGGCGAGTATCATCCGCGCTCCAGCCCTTCGTGCGCCGTCGCCCGAACATTTGGAAGAACTTTTTACCGCGGCACAGGCTCGCGGCAACGAGGGGTTGATGATTAAGGATCTGAACTCAACTTACACTCCCGGGAAACGGGGCAAGACCTGGCTGAAAATGAAGCGCGAACTGGCCACGCTCGACGTGGTCGTCACCGCGGTCGAATACGGACACGGCAAGCGAATTGGTGTGCTCAGCGACTACACCTTTGCGGTTTGGGATGGGGAGCAATTGGTGAATATTGGCAAGGCTTACTCGGGATTAACCGATGCCGAAATTTCCGAGATGACGAAATGGTTCCTCGATCACACTATCGAAGATCAGGGATTTCGTCTTGTCGTTGAGCCGAAGATCGTTCTGCAAGTTGCTTTCAACAATATGATGCGCTCCGATCGGCATGAAAGCGGATACGCTCTGCGTTTTCCGCGTATCGTACGGCTCAGGCCGGATAAGTTGCCCGAAGATGCCGACACAATTGAACGAGTGCAGGAAATCTACGATCGCCAGGTGCAGTAGGCGGCTCAGTGGCTGTGATGGTGATGGTGTTCTTCGCTGACGCCGACCGGCATCACGCATCCGTGTGCGGTTTCACAGACCACGTGCTCAAACTGAATGGTAGTGTGGTCGATGCGAAATCCGTGATGCAGACATTCCTTCACGTCTCGAAGGATGCGCTCGCTCACGGAAGGCGGAATGTCGGCGATGGAGATATGGCATGACAGGGCGTGCGACTCCGACCCTATGCTCCACACGTGCAAGTCGTGAACATCGTTAACCCCCTCCACAGCGCGAATGGCCAATTCGATTTTTTCCAGCTTCATCCCGCGCGGAGTGCCTTCGAGCAAAATGTTCAGCGTTTCGCGTACAATTCCAAAACCGGACCACAGAATCAGCACTCCAATTCCTACCGATAACACTGAGTCGATCCAGTAGTTGTGAGTCACCAGAATCGCCCAGCCGCCGCCGATCACGGCAGCCGTGGAAAGCGTGTCGCCGAGTTCGTGCAGAAGCGCGCTTCGCATGTTCACATCTCCGCCGGATCGATAGAGCAGGATCGCGATCACACCATTCATCGCGACTCCAGCGGCGGCTACCCACATCATCAGGCTCGCCTGCACGTGCTCCGGATTCTGCAAGCGTTTGAAGGCCTCATAAAAAATGAGGAACGAAACCACCACCAGGGAACTCGCGTTCACCAGAGCAGCCAGAACTCCGGCGCGCTGATACCCGTACGTCTTGGTCGAACTTGCGGGACGGGATTGGAAATAAACGGCGACAAGCGACAGAAGCAATGCGAGAAAGTCAGAAAGATTGTGTCCAGCCTCGGAGAGCAGAGCCAGAGAATGCGCCCGCATCCCTGCCACAATCAGCAGAACGATGTAGGCTAGGGTGACGCCCAGCGAGATCTTGAGCACTCGCGTTGGGTTGTCGCCATGGGCGTGGACGTGCATTCCTTAAGTCTACGGACGGCGGAGCGAGGCTTCAAGCGTGCGTTGCACTTAGAATCAGGATGTTTGGGACCATCACCAAGGTGAGCCAGCATGAAGAAGCCAGTTTTGCGCGTAACTAAATGGCTGTCGGATATTCCGGTTGAGGCCTACTGTTCGGCGTGTTCATCTGTTTCGTTCCGAGCGCAAGGAGCCGGCCACCGGCCGAATCGCGAGGAATACCAAAAGTCGCTGCAGGCACAGTTCGATGCGCACTGCAGAGAAGCACATGCCGGCGACTAGCATTTCATCCGAATGATGTTTAGCGGCACGGCGCATCGCCCGAGCGAACCTGTTCCGGCGTCCATCCAAGTTCACGCAGTTTGCGGATGCTCAAGGCGTCATGCCGCTTGGCCAGACGAAGTCCGGCTGCGTCACGCACCAGATCGCAGTGATAAAAACTGGGCGGAACAAGATTCAGTGCACGGTAAAGAAGAATCTGCCGGGCGGTTGACTTCAGCAGATCTTCTCCGCGAACCACCTCCGTGATCCGCATGGCTGCATCGTCCACGACAACTGCCAATTGATATGCCGGAACATCGTCGCGGCGCCACACAACAAAGTCACCGAAATCGCGGCCGGCGAGGAAGCCTTGCGGACCGAGATGCAAATCAGTAAAACAAATTTCGTTGCCGTCTGGAACGCGGAAGCGCCAGTTCGCACCGGAAGGTTGGTTGGCCCATTCTTGGGTTGAGAGTGCTTTCGGGCGGCATTTGCCCGGATACATCGGCTCGTCATCCCCTTCATTGGGAGCAAGCGCTGCCTGGGCAACGTCTTTGCGCGAACACGTGCAGGGATAAATAAATCCGCGGTCTCGCAGAATCTTCCACGCTTCCGAATAGAAGTCGCGCCGTTCACTCTGCACGTATGGCGCGAATGGACCGCCGCAATCTGGCCCCTCGGACCACTCGATGCCGAGCCAGCGCAAGTCTTCATACATGGCGTCAACAAATTCCGGACGGCAGCGCTGCGCATCGAGATCTTCGTTGCGCAAAATCAGATGGCCTTGATGTTTGCGTGCCCGCTCAGCGGCAATCCAGAAGGTGCGCGCGTGCCCGAGATGGAGTAAACCAGTGGGCGAAGGCGCGATGCGGCCGCGATAAATTTGAGAATTAGGGCTCGCCACAAGAGGGTCTATCTCCTCGCAGCAGGCGGGCTTAACGCGGCTGCTGCTTTTCCGGCGTGACCTGGAGCATTGACTTTCCGGCGACGTGCACGAAACTCAACTCGCGGGCGGCAAGCAATGCATTGACCGCTTCTTTCACCTTCGATCGCGCCACGAAATTTCCGAAGAAAATTTCCAATTCCGTCTGCTCGATGGCAATCACGCAATCCACATATTTCGAAATCAGCGCCGACAGCGCCTCAGGCACGGACAAAAGTATTCCAGCCTTCACCGGTTCCGGCGCCCAACGATTCAGCAGGTCCCAGACCGATCCTTCGCTGGGGCGGTAATCGACGCGGGTGATGCGCAGCTTCGACCATAGCTCGGCCAGCGACTTGTCGAGGGCGGCGGTCGAAAGACCGCCCGCCAATCGTTCCAGCAGTTTTTGCTTTGAGATGGGCCCTTCCCGCTGAATGACGGAGAACGCATCGCATGCCAGCTGCGAATACGGAGACCTCGTGCCAGCGCGCGGAGCTTGCTTCGGATTACGCTCGCCCATGAGCGCATAAAAATAGGGGAAGACCGATGCTGCTACCAGGAACCCGTTATTCTCCTCGAATAAGTTCGCTTCGAATGCCGTTCTCTCGCGCAGCAAACGAACCATCAATTCCGTAGCCGCACCGGCTCTGGGATCCGCGAACGCATGCTGCCAATCCGGCAGGCGGTCGTCCGCGCCAACAAACGCGCCAATAAACGTCGGCACGAGCAGCGCCGGACGTTGTGGATACATCAGGCAAAACCCGACATCCTCCAGAAAAGCGCGCGCCTGCTCGATCGTCTGGATGGCCTTGCCTTCCAGTCGCCACTTCTCGCGCCGCAGTTGTTGAAGTTCGAGGTCGGTCATAATTCAGCCCTCAGCCATCGGCCGACAGCTATCAGCGAGAACTTCCACCTGAGGACTTCCGCTGACGGCTGAAAGCTGGCGGCTGAAAGCTAGATCCTTTTGAAAGCCTTCTGAATGTCTTTGACAGAATATCGCAACACTATTGGCCGGCCATGCGGACACGACATCGGATGTTCCGTCTTCGCGAGCTCCCTCAGCAGCCATTCCATTTTGTTCTGCTCCAGCGGCATGTTCACCTTGATCGCAGCGTGGCACGCGATCGAAGCGGCAATCCTCGCTCGAATCTTTTCCAGATTCAGCGACTGCTCCTCTTGCGAAAACTGATCGAGCAACTCATGCAGCATCTGCTCCACCGCCGATGCGTCGATCCCAGCCGGTGCCATCTTCACGGCAATGCTTCTCGCGCCGAATGGCTCGGCATCAAATCCGTTGTGCGCGAGTTCGTCGGAGATTTCTGAGAATACCGCCTGCTGCGCCGGGGACAATTCGATCACGATGGGCATCAGCAGACGCTGACTTTCGACTTTCTGCGCCGCCCGTTGCTTCAGCACGCGCTCAAACAGCACGCGCTCGTGCGCGACATGCTGATCAATGATCCACAAGCCGTCTTCATTCACCGCCAGAATGAACGAATTCCGCACTTGCCCAAGCGGCTTCAGTGTCAGCAAAGACGAGAGCGTCGGCTCCTCGCCTTCAACTTCCAGCGCCGGAGCACAGCCGTGATCGGGAACGGATTCCACGCCACGCGCGAGCGGAAGCGATTCCAGTCCGCGAGCCACAGGAATGGCCGCATTCGCCTCGATCGCAATTCCGCCCTCGAATGCGAGGCGCGCCGAAATGGGGGACGGGACCGGCGCTTGCAAAGCAAAGCCGGCAGGACCTCCCGGCACGAACGATCGGTTCTCGGGGAGTTCAAGATCGGAAGGTCGGATCCCACCTGACGACGGCGCCCAATCCGCTCCCGGCGTCAATGCCCCCGGAGTCAACGCCTGGCTGGCCGTAGCGTGCGCGCGCATCTCCGCCACAAATTGCGGCACGGGACGCGCCTTCATCAGCGCCTCCCGCACCGAGTCGCGGACGAAGTCGTGCATGACCGTCTGCTGCCGGAAACGCACTTCCGTCTTTGACGGATGCACATTCACATCGACCTCGGCGGCTGGCAACTCCAGAAACAAAAGCACCACGGGATAAACGGTCGGCGGAATGATATTTCGATACGCCTCCGTGAGCGCGTGCTGCACCAGCCGATCGCGAATCAACCGTCCATTCACAAAAATGAAAATCGAATTCCGGTTGAGTTTCTGAATTTCCGGCTTCGAGACGAAGCCGTGAATTCGGATTTCGCCGGGAGTAACGGGCGCGCCCTCTTCCGCATCGTCTGCTTCAACTTTTCGCCTCCATGGCGGAGGTTGCGGCAATCCCACACGCTCGAGCGCTTGCCGTGCCGCAACAGGGATCAACTGATCGAGCGTCTCCTTCCCGAACACCTGATAGACGCGCTCACTGTATCCCGCGACCGGGGGCGCGACCAGCATGGCATTGAGCGCCGAATGCAGTTCGAAATGCTTCTCCGGATGCGCCAGCGCATAATGCGTGACCAACGACGCGATATGCGACAGTTCAGTCGACTCCGACTTGAGAAACTTCTTGCGCGCGGGAGTATTGAAAAACAGATCGCGGACAGTGATGGAGGTCCCCGGCGGCAGCCCCGCCTCTTCCACCCGCGCAATCTTTCCACCGTTGATCTCGACTACCGATCCGGCCTCTTCTTCCGCTGCGCGGGTTTCCAGGCGCAGTCGCGAAACCGACGCAATCGAAGGCAGCGCCTCGCCCCGAAACCCAAGCGTGGCGACATTCAGCAGGTCTTCCGCGTTCTTGATTTTCGACGTGGCATGCCGCTCAAACGCCAGCATGGCATCGTCGCGCACCATTCCGCATCCATTGTCGATAATCTGGATCAGTTTTTTTCCGCCCGCCTCCACGGAAATCCTGATCCGGGTCGCGCCCGCATCCAGCGAATTCTCGAGCATCTCTTTCACCACCGACGCGGGACGCTCTACCACCTCACCGGCGGCGATCTTATTGGCAACGGTTTCCGAGAGAACGTGGATACGGCCCATGTTAGTTGTTGTAACGTTTCGGCTGATTTTGGATGCGTGGTCAGTTTCGCAGATGGAAAGGCAGAAGGCAAAGCAGCAGGCCGGCCATCGTCGGCAGAGTGCGGCGCAAAATGCAAACGGCGCGCCGGAACTGCCCCCGGAGCGCCGTCGGCTTCTATTTGCTAACGGTTCATTGCGCGACCACGTTCACCGTAAACGTCAGCGGAGCGCTGTTGTTCGTCACAGGATTCTGTCCGCCCGTGGTGGCCGTGATGCTGATCGTATACGCTCCCGCAGGAGTACCGGGATTCTTGTTCGTGCTGCT
>DATKQB010000128.1:0-48597 GCA_035523795.1 Verrucomicrobiia bacterium
CTGCTGATGATCCTGAAGGTAGCGTTGGCGCTAGTCACATTTCTGCTGGCGCGAGCGGCGCGAGCGAATTTCTGGACGGCGATCGCGCTTTCGGCCGCGGCGCAGTATGTGATTGCGGGACTGCAACCGTTGCCTTATGCGTTCTCGGTCATTCTCTTCGCGATGGAATTGATTCTGCTGGTGCACAGCCGCGAAAGCGGATCGTCGCGAGGTCTCCGCTGGCTGCCATTGCTGTTTTTCATCTGGGCGAATGTCGATATTCAATTCGTGTTCGGGCTGGTGCTGCTGGCGTTGTATCTCGTTGCGTTGGGGATCGAACAGCTGATAAGGCGTGCAGGGAGGTCGTGGATTAGTGACTGCGTGAGGCAGGTGGACGTAAAGCGAGCTGCGATCATGGGATTGTTTTCATTGGTGGCGACATTCGCCACGCCCTACACGATTCATCTTCTGCCCACCGCGTTCAGCACGCTCTACAATCATGCGTCGTTTGAGTATTTTGGGGAAATGAGCGCCATGAGCTTTCGCCATCCGCAGGAGTTTGTGCTGATGCTGATGGTGATGGTGGCGTTTCTATCGCTGGGACGGCTTCGCTCACTCGATTCGTTCAGTTTGCTCGCGCTTATCGCAGCCACCGCGATTGCGTTTCGGGTGCAGCGGGAAGGATGGCTGGTAGCGCTGGTAGCGGTCGCGATCATTCCAGCGGGACTGATGCCGGGCCGCGCGGCAAATTCTCTGGGGTATAAGCGGCAGGGAACTGCCGTGGCGTGCCTGACTGCGATCGCGGTGATCATCGCCGCGTTTTTCCTACCTCATCAGGCAGCACTAATGGGAAAACTTGACCAGCTGTATCCGGTCAAGGCGTGCGACTACATTCGCGATAATCATCTTCCTCAACCGCTATTCAATGCTTATTCCTGGGGCAGTTTTCTTACGTGGTATCTGCCGGAATATCCCGTCGCGATTGATAACCGCGTGGAACTTTACGGTGATCAGTCGCTTGAATCCTATTTTGGGGTGGTCGGCGGAAAACAGGCGCTGGAAACGGATGGCCGCGTTTCGCCGACGGGAACGCTTCTGCTGGAACGCCAATCGGCCATGACCAAAGCACTTCTGAATCTGCCGGTCCTGAAAGCGAGATACAGGCTGGTTTACAGCGATGATCTGGCGAGCGTATTCGTGGGACAGCCGGCGAAAGAGTAGCGGCGAATCAGTGAGGGATGTTCTCGGTGCAGTTCTGCGGGAAGGCCATTTCCTACCAATTCCTGACAAAGACCGTGGCGAGATTGTCGCGGTAGATCACGCGAAAGCGCTGATCGGTGACCAGAATGGTGGCGATGGGAAATTTGTTTTTGAGCACAACCACTCCAGCTTCGTTCAGCACGGGATCGGTAGTGTAGGAAGGGTCGGCTTCCTGGGTCTGGAAATACTGCTCGCAGGCGGCGTCGCCGTAAAGATCGGTGCGGCCGTCGATGGAGACGGGATATTGCGGCATGTAGAAGATAAGAAAGCCGCCAAAATCGAAGCTATTATAAAGCGGACCTCCGACGGGATTGCGGCGCAGGAAATTGACCGCGTCCACGGGAAATTCGTGACTGATCGCCCGATCGAGGCCGCGCGTGTTGAAGTCAGTATTGCGCACCGCGAGAAGCAAGAGGAGGATGCTCGCCACCGAAACGGCGGTCCAGTCGGTAAGCCCGAAGGAGCGATCGCGTTTCTCTTCTGCGACGGGGAAGTCGGCGATGATCGCGGCCGCAACGACGCACAGGAACCAGGCATCGCGCCAGGTGCGGAAGGCGAAGATGCAGGCAAAGATCAGCAGGACCAGCTTGAAGGGGTCGATCTTCTTTTGCCATCCCAGGGCAAAGAATGCGCCGACGGCCAATAGCAATTCGACGTACTGGCTGTAGTAGCTGAAGCTGAGAGCCTGCAGCTCGCTGATCATCTTGTACATGATTTTCGATTGCGAATAGGAGACAGCCTTGAAGTACAAATGATACGAGTAGGGCCCCACACAAGAAATGAGAACGCAGCCGCAAAAAACCAGGAGCAGCGGCAGGAAGGGAAGCTTTGCTGTCGGTATGAAGTCAGGATGCAATCGAAGTCGAGCCGTAATCCGCTGGAAGAGGTTCGTTCCAACGAACAGGCCAAGCACTGCAATGCCGTAGAGGAATTGTATGTGGACGTTGGCCCAGAGCAGAAAAATCATCGGCAGCCAATAAAGAGGCCGCAGGTTAGCCGTGCGTTGCGCCTCGAAAAGAAGAGTGAGCATCAGCGCGAATAAAAGCACGGAGAAGAACACGGGCCGCGGAGCAATGTTGAACAGGAATCCTGCGAAGCTGAGCAGTGAGAGCGCCCACGCGACCCAGAATCTGCCAGAGATCCGGTACAGCATGACAAAAACCGCCAGAGCCACGCCAATCGTAAGCAAGGTTCCGAACACACCCATTCCGACGAAAGTCCATTGGTCATAAAAGCGCGAGAGCAACACCTCATAGCCCCAACTGTAGGCGGTCCATGGGCGATTTGCGGCGGTGCGTGACAGGATGCCAGTGTGAGGAAAGGCGTGATTGTGAACGATCCAATCGCCCGTGCTGAGATGCCACCAGATGTCAGGATCCAAAACGGCGAGCTTGGTGATGAAGCATTCTGTCCCGATCGCCACAATCAGCGCGGTTAAGGCGAGCCAGTGCAGCACGCGCAGCCGGGTCAGGGCAAGCAACTCTGCGATGGCGCTCATCGGATTGGGAGCCTCAGGGCAAACATGTTTGTCAGACGAGCGAGAATGCTACTGCTCGAAAACCACCGAGGACAAGATCAGTTTGAGCGATTCCCGCGCGCTCTCCGCCTTGGCTTCTCCCGGCGATTTTATCTGTGCTGCCTTTCTCGTGCCTGGCTCATCCGCGGCGGATACTCCGATTTGCAGTTCATAGCACTTGTGGTTGTCAAAGGTACGGTAAAAATCGGCTGCCTGGGAGTGCCCGGGAACGGTCTTCTTGATGGAAGCGTGGAGATAGACGCGGTCGTTGATGGCAACCCGGCTCAATTCAAAGTGATCTTCGGGCGATTGCTGCAGATCGGTATAGGTGAGGCATTCGGATTCCACGGTAACACCGGCGACGGTGCGGACGGAAAATCCAGCAGCTTCAAAGTTGGTCTCGTCGGGAGTTTCGACGGGATAAATGACGCAGGCCATAGCAGTAGAAAAGTCACATACTGGAATGCCCACGTGCCGGCCCTGCGTGCCCTTCAGCATGCGCTCGCCGATCAGCAGATCATAGGTTTGCGGATAAACGAAGCGGAACGTGCCATCGGGGCTGGTGAAGGTATCCAGAGCTGGCGCTTGTGCAAGGGTCAAGCGCCAGCTGCAACTCAGGAGGAGGGCGATACTGAACCACTTCAGCATAGAGCCATCACGATCGTGATGATGCAAGCGGCTTACCAAAGTACTGGGGTTCGCGTCACGCGGGAGAAATGGTGCGTGGCACAAGGACTTACGCTGCAAACGCGGCAGGTCGTTCAGAAACGGAATAATGCGCTGGCGAAAAATCGCTCTGGTTGATGTGCAATCTCACCCATAAGGGAATCGTTGATCGAGACAGCGAAAGTGTAGGTGCAGACGAAATCGTTTCTAACTGCGGGTTCTGTGGAAGAATGTACAGTTAAACGCGGGCTAGCTCGCAGGTTTATCGGTCTTGGTGCCGGGAGCGATGCCAAGATGCTTTCTGGCTTGCGCCAGCATCTGTTCGACTTCAGCTCGCTTGGGACTGTCTGGATCAGCTTTCAGGAAAGATTGCCAGGCATTGATCGCGGCTTTGGGATCGGCTTTTCCTTTCCATTCGTAAAAACCGAGGTTGTAAAGCACGTTGGAATTTTTCGGGTCGATGGCCAGCGCCTGATTCAGAGTGGCGATACCTTTGTCGAGGTCGCCCGTTTTCACGTAGACAAAGGCCAGTTCGTTGAGAACGTCGGGCTTTGGCTTGATCGCGATGGATTCTTCGAAATACTGCTTCGCGCTCTGGAACTGCTGAGCAGCCATGTAGGAATGCGCAATCTTGGCTAGCAAGTCGGCGTCTTTGGGACTCTTTTGTAGTTGCTCGAGAAGCGGAGCCACTTGCTTATCCGCCATGCGTTTCATGTCGGCGGCGCTGGGCATTTGCGGAACGTTGGTGGGGAGGGGATTGGAGGCGACATTTGCGGAAACGGAACCCGCGTCGGCGGCGACTGGCGCATGCAGCAGATATCCGGCAACTACACCCAGGATCAGACAGATCACTGCCATGCTGTAGGTTTGGGTGTTGGTCCAGCGCTTCGACTCTAAGCCAGCTGCCATATGTGTCCTATCTCCATATCCGCGTAACCAGCCAGATTAATGCCGCGGCAAACGCCGTAAAGAACGCGATATAAACGATTGTCCCTTTTGCCTCGGACGCGCCCTCCTCTTCTTCGCGGAGGGCGATGTCATGAAGGTGAATGAGCTTGTTGCCCACGTCGCTCCCATTACCCTCCTGGCGCAAGCGATCCCGAATCTCGGCATAGGTCTTCGGGCTTACATCCACAACTGTCATACAGAAAGCTCCAGCTCGGTTGGTCGCAGCAGAGGCCAGCCGATCTTGATTCAACCTTGGTGCATGCAACTTGGGGGCCAAGTAGAGGGTGTTTTTGGCATGCGGATCTACTGTCATTGCAATGGGTTACAGCTTGGCTCAGAAGTCGTCGTCTGCCGTGGCCGGAAATCTCGCAGCAGGCGGGGCATATCACTCAGTGAAAATGAGTTTCGGCAGATTGCCCGCGTTCGGCGAAACGACCAGCCACCTGCTGAATTGTCATCCTCAGCTTAGCCGAAAGTCTAGACCATAGAAGTAGCGTGTTCATGGCTTGACGTTTAATAAGGCGTGTGCGGTGAAAGTTGCGAGATCGGCGAACAAGGGCTCGGCGCCAGCTTCTTTCTGATCGCGAGGTAAGGTCAAGTGCTGATCGATCCTGGCTTTCATCGCTTGCGCCGCGCAGGCATCCACATTTACCGGCAAGGATTGCAACAGAAGATGGTGGGCGTGCTTGCGCTCCATGACCTCCAGGCCATCAAGAATCTGGCGATGGGCAGGACCCTCCCAAATCGCGAGAATCATCGCTTCGCGCAGCCAGCGCTCCGCACGGTACTCCTGCAATGTGCCCAGACCGCCATGCACTTCCATCGCCCATTTGGAGGTTTGCACGGCGAGCTCCGCAGTGTCCGCGCCGAGGACGAGCGAATCTCGATGCCACGACTCTCGAACAAGAAGGTCACCCAATTCATGTAGGATGTGGCTGCAGGTGATGTTGCGTACAAGTGAACAAATTGGGGATTCGCATTGAATCTTTCTCACGTCGTCAACATTGAAGACCTGCGCCGCATCGCCCGGAAGCGTGTCCCTCGAGCAGTTTTCGACTATCTCGATGGCGGCGCGGAAGCAGAACTCACGCTGGCTGAGAACTGCCGTGCATTCCGTGATGTAATGTTTCGGCCGCGATCGGCAATCGCTTTTGAAGAGTGCGATCTGAAGACGCGCGTGATCGGCCAGGAGCTGTCTTTCCCCGCTCTGCTGGCTCCGGTGGGCTACAGCCGCATGATGCACCCAGTCGGTGAGGTGGGCGCAGCTCGAGTAGCGGGACAGTTCGGCACGGCATACATTCTGTCCACTATTTCCGGCCATAAGTTGGAGGACGTAAGAAAGGCGTCTTCGGGGCCGGTCTGGTATCAGCTGTACTTACTCGGTGGGCGGAAAGCGGCGGAAGGTGCGCTGGATCGGGCACGGCGATCCGGCTTCTCCGCTCTTGTTATCACGATTGACACAGCCGTTGCGGGAATGCGCGAGCGAGATCCGCGCAACGGCATGAAACAACTTCTCGCTTCTTCACCGTTTGCCAAGATTCCCTACCTGCCCGAGATCATGTCTCATCCGCGATGGCTAATCGGCTTTGTCCGAGATGGAGGAATGCCGAAGCTGGAGAATGTGGTGATCCCGGGAAAAGGTCCCTTGCAGCTTGTTGATGTGGCTTCTGCGCTCGCGAAGGCCGTAGTCACATGGAGTGATTTGAAATGGATCCGTCAGCTCTGGCCGGGGCCGATTGTGGTCAAGGGGGTGCATATTGGAGAGGACGCCAGGCGCGCGGTTGACGAAGGAGCGGCAGCTGTAGTGGTTTCGAACCATGGCGGGCGGCAACTGGATTCGGTGCCGGCGACGCTGCGCGCGCTTCCGGAAATCGTTGCCGCTGTACAGGGGCAGATCGATGTACTGATGGACGGAGGGATTCGTCGAGGCAGTGACATCATCAAGGCTCTGTGCCTGGGTGCTCGAGCAGTGCTCATCGGTCGCGCCTACGCTTACGGGTTGACTGCTGCCGGGGAGGCTGGCGTGGCTAGAGCCCTGGAGATTCTGCGGACGGATGTCGAGCGAACGTTGCGCTTGCTAGGGTGTGCGTCCGTTAGCATGCTGAATCAATCGTACGTGGACGTTCCGGTTTCCTGGCTAGCACGGTGACGTTTCGAACTGGGAAAGTCGGCATAATCGCGCGTCGCTTATTGTTGGTCAGTTCCGCGTCGATGTGACAAAATGGGCGCGGTTTTTGAGTGGAGACATTCCCGTTCATGGAGATCGTTCAATGGCTGCCGCCCGAGGCAATGAAGATTGTCCTGGTTCTTTTCCTGTCGTTCTTAATCGGGCTCGAACGAGAGGAGCATAAAGCGACGGCGGGGCATTACGGATTTGGTGGCGTTCGAACGTTTCCGCTCATCGGACTGATCGGCTACACGGTGGCGTTGCTGTCGGGGACGCAACTCATTCCCTTAATTCTCGGGTTCTTAGTGGTTGGCAGTTTCCTGCTGCTTTCGTACTGGCACAAGCTTTCCTGCGCGGAAGCTGCAGGCGTCACGTCGGAGATGTCCGGTCTGGCAACTTTCCTGGTAGGCGCTCTCGTCTACTACGGCCACTTCTGGATTGCCACGGCTTTGAGCGTGGCCAGTTTGTTACTGCTCGAACTTAAATCAGCGCTTGAGAAGCTAGCGAATCGTATCCCTTCGGAAGAGATCTTCACGTTTGCGAAATTCCTGCTGTTGAGCGCAGTGATTCTGCCCATCCTTCCGCATCAGGAATTTGGCGGCTTTCACATCAATCCTTTCAAGACATGGCTCGTGGTTGTAGCGGTGAGCACGATTTCCTATGGCAGCTACGTTCTGCAGAAGTTGACGAAAGAGAGCGGAGGGGTGGTTCTCGCCGCGGTTCTCGGTGGAGCATATTCATCAACGGTTACCACGGTGGTGATGTCGCGAAGAGCGGCGCGCGAGGAACATCCGCATCTATTTGCTGGCGGGATTCTAATTGCATCGGGCGTCATGTACCTCCGACTGGTCGCTCTGGTGGCAATTTTTAACCGCGGGCTGGTCGCGACGCTTGCGCCTGCTTTCCTGGTGCTGGCGGGAGTAGCGATCGGCATCGGTTGGTTTTGGTCACGGCGGCCGGACGCTTCGACGGCCCAGATCAAACGCGAGTCTGAACCAAAGAATCCTTTGGAACTCATGGCAGCATTTGGTTTCGCGGCGCTGTTTCTGTCCATGCTGGTGGTGACGCAACTGGCCGTTACTTACTTGGGCAAAGCTGGGGTCGATACGCTGGCCGCGATCATGGGAGTAAGTGATGTGGACCCATTTATCATGGGCATGACGCAGGCAGCGGGCACGCTAACGCCGTTAAGAGAAGCAGCAGGAGCTGTCCTGATTGCCGCGGCCAGCAACAATCTTGTTAAAGGCTTCTACGCCTATAGTTTGTCAGGCAAAGAAACGAGAATTCAGGCGTTTGGACTGTTAACCGGTCTGGCTGTGGCCGGTTTGGCTCCGTTGTTCTGGATTTAAGAAGAAAAAATAGTGTAAAGCCGATTTACCCCTGACCGCTGCTGAAACCACGCGGATACCCGGCCATCAGAGCCTTCTGAACGATACGCTCGATGAACTCGCTTTTTGCCTGCGCGTACGCTTCGCGGGAAGCGGGGTCTTCCGCATTTGAGGAAGCGGCGAACCGCTTCTTGAGGGTGGCGTATTCGCCTGCAATGTCGTTATGCTCGCGGAGAAAATCGCGAAATGCCAAAGTGCGTCGCTCCTCCATCCCTCCGGATTGCACAACGTGCACGTGACTCGCATGCGGCCATTGGCTTGGGCGATGAAAGAAGGGGCAGAAAGCATCGTCGACGTGGGAAACGTGAACATAGCCCAGGGTGGCCAGCGGTTCGGCGTAGTGCCGAATGGGATGCAACTGTTGCACTGAGATCTGAATATCGATGATGGGCTTTGCATCCAATCCCGGGACGGCAGTCGAGCCGTTATGGTCGATACGGGACGCGATTCGTCCCAATGTTTGCGCGATTCGGGTTCGCTCGACCTCAAAGTCAACCGGCCAACGCGGATCGTAAGAAGAGATTTGAAGTTCCTGCGCCATTCGCCTTCCCAATTGTGACAAATATTCGAGCGGCGAGCATTCGATTTATCGATTGTGAATTCTGATCGCTTTGGCTCGCTATCACTTCGCCGTGACAGGCATCACGATAGGCAATAGAGCACGGGATGGATTGAAGATAGCCTTGATGAAGGAAGGAGTGCGGAAAGTTCGAGAAAGCCCTGCTGACGCGGCGCACATTCGTGTGCATTATTCTGATGACACTCCCCGTGTCTTCATTGGGTCAGGAGGCGGCAACTGCCATTCTGCGCAGTAACGGAAGCGTGCTGCTGAACCACAATCCTGCGGCTAACCCAACCGCTATCTATCGTGATGACATGATTGAAACCCAAAAATCGGCGGCAGCGAGGATTGAGATCGCGGGGTCGGCGGCAGATGTGAATCCGGAGACAATGCTGCAGTTCGAAGGGGACGAGCTGGTTTTGGATCATGGCAGCCTGGTTGTGAACACGTCGCATGGGTTGCGCGTGCGCGTCGGCTGCGTGACGGTTACGCCAGTTAACGCGGAAGCGTGGACACACTATGAAGTTGCGGATGTGGATGGGAAGGTTAAAGTTTTCGCGACCAAGAGCGATGTGTATCTGAACGCACGCTCCAACAAACTGGAGTCGGCGAAAGATGCGAAGCGATCAACGCGAGAGATTGTGCGGGAAGGGGAGCAGAAGACGCGCTCCGAGAAATGTGGCGCAGGCGACCTGGATCAGGACCATCTTGCGGGCCGGGGAGCAGTTTTCAATTCCCCGTGGGCGAAATACGGGACGATCGGACTGGTGGGTGTTTTGACATGCTGGGCGCTGTGCCGGAGTGATGATCCGATCAGCCCGGCGAAGCCCTCCAACTGATGGACGTGAGCGGAGTTCCGCACGGAATTGTGATTTCCAGATTTCCGAGCGGCGGTTGCTCGGGTGGGCACAACGCTAGTTCTAGCAGCCGGGATTCTCGATTTTGCGAATTGCTTTTTCCTTGAGCTCCCAGGCATGAATCGCTTTGCGACATCCCTCGCGCGCGAGAGGCGTACTTAGTTTTCTCTCCGCCTCATCGAAGATCCGCTCCGCTTCCATTCTTGCTTGGAAAGCCTCCTCGTCGGCTCGCTTTATGGCGTGTGCCACGCGCCGAAACTCTCCGTCGGGTGTGGAGTTGTGGTCTTTGGACTCAGGCAGTGCCCCATAGGTCAAGGTCAGTTGCTCGGGCCACCTCTTTTGAAGGGCATCTGCGAGTCGATCGAGAGCGGCGTTGGCCTGATCGGCAGTCTTCCTCACGCGTTTCTTTTCTTTCAACCAGCGCATGACGGACCAAGATACGGCTTCTGTCATTAGAGCTTTGGCGGCTTCGACTTCAGGCAACTTTTCCATGGGCTCACTCCAGGTGGTCCGGGAGATCGATGGTGCTAACAAGAAGAACTTTTATGGATTCCTGCGATGCTTCAAGTGATCGAGATCACAGATCGTATTGATGCACCGCACACGGAGGCAGAGAGAGATTGACCGAGGCAAGTTCCCACTTTATATTAAGAACAAATGCTGCAATGCAGCATGGAAAGGTCGTCTTATGCCGAGAAATGCCAAGCCCAAAGATGGGCACTCACCTTTAGGAATACTGACAGAACTTGCGGTCGAGGGGACGTCGAGCGTGGTGGAAGCGCAGCGAGCGCTGCTCGATCTCGCCGAACAAGAGAACGATATTCTTCTCAATGGACTCAAGCAACGCATTGGTTTTCAACCTGTTGTGGCGATGACGGACCTCGTCCGGCGCAGCGTGGACACTCTGATCGGAATGCAGCAGGAATTGTTGACAAACACGAACAAACAAGCGCTCCAGTGGTTGGAGCAAGGAAAGAGCGGCCGCGAACGAGCTGCCCATGTGACCGCATTAGCCCGGGAAGGAGTGGAAACCTTTACGCGGGCGCAGAAGAAGTTTCTTGAGGTCCTGGCGCAAGAGACAGCGACAGCGATGAAGGGCAAGCATGAAGGTAAGCCGGTCGAGAAGAAAGAGGTAGCTGTTCTCGCGCGGGAGGCGGCGGAGTCCTTCATTGAAGCCCAAAAGAGACTGTTGGACGTCATCGGCCAGCAGATGAACGTCAATCTTGACGCGGCCACGCGATCGCTGGAAATGTTGTCGCCATCCCGGCTTCTTCCTGTGGCGAATATGACCGGCGAAGCTGTCAGAAATTTCGTCGATAAAGAAACGAACTTTGTCGGTTCACTGATTAAGCCGGCAAAGAACGTAACCGCGGGGAAGCGAGCAGTGAGGAGCCGTACTCCAAAGAAGAAAATGGTGGCAGTGCAGTAAGGTCGCTCCATGGCCGATTTGCAGCGACTCAAGCGGCAGAGACGAAGATGGGTTTTGGCTTCAGCCAGCGGTCTAATATTTGTCTCTCAAAGTCGACGCAGAGGCGGCCGGTATAAAGAAGCGCGCTGCATTGGATGCTCAGCCAGTCCCGTGTTCTGAGTGGAGAACGAAACGCGGAGCGGTTGACGATCCAGCGTTGAGCAACGTGCCGGGCGATGGCTGGTCCGATGTTTGCCTCCGCGCCGAGGACATCGGCGAGTACACCCTCGAGTGTGAACATCACCTTGGACAGAATGATCAGCGAAGTGGGGAAACGAATTCCTTTCACCGCGACCCTTTCGAGCAGGCGCATGGCATCCGCTGCACTGGGCAAGTGCGATGTCGGAAGCTGATCGAGGAACCGGGTCACTACTTCCCGGATGATCCGGTTTTGACGCGCATTTACACCTGGCCGGTGCTGACTGAGAGCCGCGACTTCGCGGGTGAGGCCCACGCGATCGCGCAAAGTGAGCAGCACGAAAAGCAGTGCCAGATGGCGCCGGTTTTCGCGGTCGAGGCGTTCTCTGAGCGCCCAATCAATCATGGTCAGCCGGGCAGTGCGCTCGTCGTACAGCAGGTTTCCGGCATGGGGATCACCATGGAAAATCGCCTCGGGTGCGGCTGCGAGAAGAGGTACAGCCACCAGTGCTTCCACAATTTGTTGAGCCAACCTTTGGCGGCGAGCCGCAGGCAAACGCACCGCGGCATTCGTCACTTTAATGCCTGGCTCTTCCGTGATCGCCGTGATCGATCGTGTGCATAAAGGAGAGATCAGACGCGGCACGCCAACGCCGGGGTAGCCGACATAGAGGGCACCTGCCTCGATCAAGGTCTTTTGTTCACGGACGAAATTTACTTCGTGGCGCAGCAAACGCCGGACCTTCTGGAAGGTGTCGGGCAGCAGATGAGAAGGGAGCCCGTAGCGATGGTGGGCGTCTCCGAAATGTTCCGCCAGCTTGTGCAGGTATTCCATGTCCTCGGTAAAGTATTCCGGGATGTGGGGCTTGAGCACCTTGAAAACCCCACGCTCTCGTATTCCAGTCGCGGGATTCTGCCAAGTGAAACGCACAACTGCGCTCACGCTTGCTTCTTTTAAAATATTGGACCCGATCACGACCGAAAACTTCCTGAGTTGTAGTCCGAGTTCCTGGTGGATGATTTCCCGGATTACGACTGGAGTAACATCGTGAATTCCGTTTTCCAGTCGAGCCAAGGCCTTCCGCAGAGCCGGACTCAGATGCTGATTGCGGGCGATCACTTGCCCGAGTTTTTGCAGTCCTGGCACTTTTGAAATCAAGTGAAGCAACCGGGTTTCGGCTGACGTTTTGGCTGGGAGATCGATCTGTTCCAAGAGCTTCGGAGCCAGGCGAGCAGGGGAGAGATGAGAGACGACAAAAATCATCGCTTCGCGCACGGGCGGACGCCACTTCAGGTAAGCCTCCGGGATGAGTTTTTCCACGGGGACGATTTCATCGACTATCCAGCGCGCCATGGTCTCGCGAAGCGACAGTCCGAGAGGGCTCCGCAGAATGGTCTCGATGGCCTGAATCCTGGCGGCCTCGGTTGTGTTCTTGGGAAAAAAGGTCTCCAAGCGGCGGCGGAGTTGATCCAGGGGGACGTCGCCGGAAAAGGCCGCAATGATGGAGGGATCCAGCATGTAATTCGCGAATCTGCCGGCTCCAACTATCTTCCAGGCGTGCATATCAAGCAGTGACCGCCATCACCTGATGATCGGAAGATTGGTGAAGTGGTTTTCTGCGGGGAGGACGATGTGACAACTCTCAACGAAGTGTTTTCCAATTTGTCGGCAAGTCGCCGCTACGAAGTGTGGTTCCTTCGCCTCGGGCTGGAGGATGGCGCAGCCTGGTGGTTTCGTTATTTGCTGACGAATCCCGGGCGCGGCGGCTGTAAAGGAGATGTGGCGAGTTTGCCGGTGCAAGTGTGGGCGACGTGGTTTCCGGTGGGAGAGAAGCCGCAAACATTCATTCAGCAATTTCCGCTGTCAGGGCTCGAGCTCAGCGGAAGGAAGGAAAGTCCATTTCATTTTCGAATCGGGGAGAATGCGATCGAAGAAAACTTCTGCCGGGGAAGCTTCGATGTCGACGGACACACGATCCGATGGAATCTGCATTACCAATCCACTTTTCGCGTGACGTTGAGCAGCAAGGGCTGGATTGGCTTCTCTCGAACGCCGCATTCTGATGCCATTGTTTCGGGGGAAATCGAATTTGATGGGAAACGATTCGCAGGGGAGCCACTAGCAACGGGTCTGCAAGGCCACAATTGCGGATATCGTCATCGGAAGTTGTGGAGATGGGCGCACGTGTATTTCGCTGGAAGAGATGGTCCCCCCAGCACGTTTGAGGCTCTGGTCTATGAAATGCCGCTCGGCCTGCTTTTTCGGAAAGCGGTGCTATGGCACGACGGAAAGGCACACGTTTTTCGTCAAGTCGAAGAAAGGGTGGATCGCGAGCAGATGCGGTGGAGGTTAGGCGGCATCGGATCTGATGGGCTGCAACTAGAGGCTACGATCGATGGCAGCGGAATTGGCGTGCAGCGGCTGCCCTATACAAAAACGGATTGCTCAGGCAGTTTCGAGGTAGCCAATAATAGTCTCGCGTCGGCGAGGGTAATTCTTCGGCGCGGAGACGGCTCTACCGAAGAACTGGAAACGGGTACCGGCGCCGTTCTGGAATTCGTTGGCTAGGCTAGATCGGCTGAGCTATAAGTTCTGAGCCTGGGCGAGGCGTTCGGCAACGACAGCGTAAGCCGTCGGATTAAACGCCATTCCAATGTGAGTTCCGCTGACCTCGACGTCGACATCAGGGTCCGATGTGCGGCAATAACGCCAATCTACGATTCCATCCTGGCGAGTGTAAATTGCGGTCTCAAGCATCGTGTTGGGAACCTTGCGGCGGAGCGAGTCGATAAAGTTACACGTGCAACGGCCGGTGTAGCAGTTGGGAAGAACGCCCCGGCCGTGTTCCTGCAAAATGCGGAGTCGAACCGCTTCGGCGGCGTGAAGAACGGCGCGATTAGCGACTGTGCCGCGAATGGGGGCGGCCAGCGTAATCACCGACGCAACATCTTTAGGCCGTTGACCTGCGGCCGAACGAGCGATCACACCTCCAAGACTGTGCCCGATGAGGTGAATCTTGCGTTTGGTTTCGGCGACGGCCCGGTTGATGGTCTGATTCAATCGCCGCTGAATCAGTAGATTCGGACATTCTGCGTTAATGCCGATCCCAGAAAAATAAGGCCGATAGCCAATGCGCTTGAGCCAGGCGTGAAGCTCGGTCAGGTAAAGGTCGGTGCCGAGAAAGCCGGGAATGATCACCACGGCAGAACCATCTCCGCGCGGCACACCCAGCCCCCAATAGACGGGCGTGGCATGCAACAGGAGAACTTCAGCGGCAAAGAGGACTTCTGTCCAGAACGGAGTCTCGATCTGAGGGGATAACGGCCGAGGAGTATTTTTTCTCGAATTGCGGGCAGGAGGGACCGCCGGTCTTTTTTTGCTCGACCTCTTCTTCTGGCGCACGTTGTCGTCCCACGCTGCTGGCTTCATCCGCGGCAAATCTGCGCGGACATGCTGCACTGCACAATCTATATCGTTTGCTTTGTTCGGTCAAGCATTCGATCCGACTAGCGCGACTTCCGCGAGCGCCGTTTGGAGTGATTTGATCTTTGCAATTGCGCTTCGAGTTCGGCAACGCGCCGCCGCAGTTCTTCAAGTTCGGATTGGTCCGTTCGTGCCGACGCGGGCGAGGCTGCGCCAAGAAACCGCTTCATCATGTCGACTGGAGAAAGAATCGCCGACTGGACCTCGCTCAAACGGTTTTGCACGGTATCTTGCAGCTTTTGATACGTATCAAAAGCCGATTTCAGATACCACATCAGGAATTCCTGGCGGACCTCATCGGAAGCAATGATCAACTGTTTGAGTAGTTCGAGAGGAAGGCCTGTGGGCTTGTCCTTGGCGTCTTCGGTGATGATCTGGGTCAGAATGACGCGCGTCAGATCCCGTCCGGTGGCGGCATCCACGACGCGGACGTCTTTGCCTTGACGGACGAGCGCCGCCAAATCGTCGAGATTTACATAACGACTGCCGGCGGTGTCATAAAGGCGGCGATTTCCGTATTTCTTGATCAAAATGGTGGAAGATTTCACCGGTAATTAGTCCATGTTGCTCCGGGCAAGAAGAGCGAGAACATCTTGACATAACCGGCCTTGGTTCGTATAGTTCTTTGCGTATGCTGCGACGCAGCAAACCGGAGGCAGTATTATGGCAGCAGCAAGGCACGAACCTTCCTACCCAGCAGCTAAAGAGCCGTCAGTGTTCTCGCTTCTTTCGGGCTGGGCGCAGCAGGGGGCGCAGACTCTCTTCGCTACCCAACGAATCCTGATTGATCTGGCTATGCGGCAGAATGCAAGCGTGATGCATGCCGTGCGCCAGCAATTGTCGGATCCGCATCGATCTCCAACCGCCATTTTGAGCGAAGTCGCCGGAGACGGGATGAGTACCTTCGTCGAAGGACAAAAAGTGTTTCTTGAACTGGCCCGGCAGCAACATAAACTCTTGATCACTGGTGTTAAGGAACGCATGGGCGATGTTCCGGCGGCGCATGCGGTCGCGGAACTCTTGCAACGCAGCGTAGACAACTTTATTGAAATGCATGAAGAGTACCTGAAGATTGCCGGGAAACAGGCGCATGCCTGGGTTGAGGCCGCGAAGTCGGGAAGGCCGTATCAGCCAGAGCGCCTGGTAGATCTCACCCGGGAAAGCCTGGAGAACTTCGTCAAGGCGCAGAAACGCTTTTTGGATATCGTGGCTGAGGAGACGGGGAAGGCCGCCAGTGGGAAGCCTGTAAACGGTTCGAGAAAGGCAAAGCCCACTGCGTTAAAAGAAGTGGCGCAGCAAGCGACGGAGTCGTTGATCGAAGCTCAGAAGCGGCTGATAGATGTGACCGGAAGGCAGATTCATGCGAATGTGAAAAGCTTGGACAAGACCCTCGGCATGATTCCACCGTTCCCGTTCCTGCCGGTGGGCGAACTCACTCGCGAAGTAGTAAAGAGCTATGTGGATGCGCAAAAGGCACTCATGGAGGTAATGGTCAAGGCGCCCATTGCGGTGAAAACGCAACGTGCGGCGCGCAGACCGGGCAGACAACAGAAGGCGGCCACAGCGGTCGCCTAGCACTCATAATCTAAGTCGACAAGACGTCTCCGCGTAGATGTTACGCGACGTCAAGGTACCTCGCGAAAGACTGAGCGGATCGGTTCGCTGAAGCCAGTCGATTGTTCGGTAGCGAGGCACTGCAGGGAGTAGTGTGACTTCCATCACCATGTAACGTGACAGGGGTTGCTGACGCAGTCCCGTTCCGGGAATCTACTCTGGGAACGAGATCGAAGTATGGTGTCTTCGCCCGTCATTCCTAATCCAAATCTCCTCTCACGAAATCAGAGTGCAAACAAAGCAGAAGATCTGTTGCCAGAACGCGCCTCTTATCTGGATGGTCTGGTCAGAAAGGCGCGAACCGCTGCCGCGGTCTTTACTCAGTTCTCGCAAGAGGAAGTGGACAGAATTGTCAAAGCGACAGTGCTCGCGGGGCTTGAGAATGCGCAGCACCTTGCGCGACTTGCTATTGAAGAAACGCGACTCGGTGTGCTGGAAGACAAAGTCATCAAAAACATGGTGGCCAGTGAGTTTGTTTATGACTACGTGAAAGACAAACGAACGGTCGGGATCATCCGGGAGATTCCGGAACGAAACCTGATCGAACTGGCGGAGCCGATCGGAGTTCTGTTTTCCCTCACGCCGATTACCAATCCCACCTCGACGGTCCTTTTCAAATGCATTGTGGCGATCAAGACAAGGAATGCAGTCGTCTTCAGTCCGCACCCGAAGGCGTGGCATTGCTGCTCTGAGGCCGTCAGGATCATGTATGAGACGGCCATTAAGCACGGAGCGCCTGAGGGTGTGTTTACTTGCGTGGAATCGCCGACGCTCGCGGATAATGCCTACCTGATGCATCACAAAGATGTTGGCTTGATTGATGCTACGGGTGGGCCGGGAGTGGTGAAAGCGGCTTACAGTTCCGGCAAGCCCGCGCTGGGCGTAGGGGCAGGGAACACGCCGGTGTACCTGGAGAAGTCTGCCGATCTGAACACGGCGATCGTGGACATCATCGTTTCGAAAACATTTGATAACGGCACAATCTGCGCCTCCGAACAAACGGTTGCGATCGATGATGAGATCTACGAACTGGCGCTCGAGAAGTTTGGAGAGTTGGGCGCGCACATCTGCGACGAAAAACAGACAAGACTGCTGGAGCGAACAGTCATCGATCCGGAAACCGGATACATGCAGCCCATGGCGGTGGGGCAACGCGCGGCAGACATCGCCCGCTTTGCCGGAATTCCGGTCAAGGCCGGCACCAAACTGCTGATTGCTCCCATCAAAGGCGTGGGCCGCGAACATCCGCTGTCCGTTGAGAAGCTGTTTCCCGTGCTCGCCGTCTATCGCGCGAAGTCAACTAGCGAGGCGCTGAAGGTCTGCATCGACGTCAATCACGCGGGCGGCCTGGGACATACCGCTGTGATCTTTTCCCGGAACGAGGAAATCATCCGCAAGTTTGGCGAGGTCATCAATGCCGGACGCATTATTGTGAACTCGCCGGGAGCAATCGGCGCGCTGGGCGCCGTGTACAACGATCTGGTGCCGACGTTTTCGTTTGGATGCGGTACGGGTGGGGGCAACAGCACCACCGACAACGTCAATATTTATCACTATCTGAATATCAAGCGGCTGGCTCGGAGGACACAAAATCATATGTGGTTCCGAGTTCCTAATCAGATTTATTTCAATATGAACGCGGTCGAGAACCTGCGCCGGTTTCCTTCCAAATCGACCGTCATTATTACGAGCCCGGTGTTGGAGCAGATCGGACATGTTGACACGGTTCGACGGCACATTTGTCCCAACGCACACACGCACGTGTTGATCGTCCCGGACGCAGAACCTGAGGCCGAAGTCATCCTGCACGGAGTCGAGACCCTCAACTTCTACAAGGCTGATCAGATCATCGCGCTGGGTGGTGGATCGGTGATTGATGCAGCCAAAATCATGAAGCTGAAGTATGAGTCGTCGTCCGCGGATCTGGAAGAGCTAGCAGCGCCTTTCCTGGATCTCAGGAAGCGAGTCGTGGAATATCCCAGCGAAAGAGAGAACGATGCCCGTCTGGTTGCGATTTCCACTACCAGCGGAACGGGTAGCGAGGTGACTCCTTTCGCGGTCTTGATTGAGAAGCAGCGCGGACGAAAAGTCACGCTGGCGGATTACTCACTCACGCCGGATGTGGCAATCGTCGATCCACAATTTGTTATGTCGATGCCGAAAGGGTTGACCGCGGATACAGGGATCGACTGCCTGACGCATGCTCTGGAGGCGGGCGTTTCCAACTATGCCTCGTCGTATACGGACTCCAATGCGATGCAGGCGATCCGACTTGTCTTCCGGTACCTGCCGATTGCATATGAGCATCCGACGGATGAAGAGGCGCGGTCGATGATGCATAACGCGGCATGCATCGCTGCGATGGCGTTTTCCAATGCGTCGGTGGGAGTGAATCATGCGCTGGCGCACGCGTTCGGAGCACGCTTTGGGGTCGCACACGGACGCGCGAATGCGCTGATGTTGCCGCATGTGATCGCTTACAACGCAGCCGTTCCCGCGAAGTTCATGCCATCGCCCTACACCCAGGGATACGTTGCGCACAAGAAATATGCGACCGTTGCCGATCTGCTGGGTCTTGGTGGTCAGACAGTGGAGGAAAAGGTCCACAAGCTGATCGAAGCTACAGAGCGCCTTCTGGATCGACTCGAACTGCCGCGATCGATTGCGGAGTTGGAAATTCCGCGCAACGAATTCGAACGGGCCATCCCGGAAATGGTGAAGGCTGCCTTTGACGATCCGTCCTGGCGGTCAAATCCGCGAATGCCTCTGATGACGGAATTGGTGGAATTGTTCTGGAAAGCATACGAAGGACGGCACACAGAAAAAGCCGTCCCTGTCGGATAAGTTCGCCGGATAACCTTGGATCGGTGGTGTCCCGTGGTGGTCGACTTCGAAGAGCAACGGCTGATTATCTCCCTGGAAAAAGCCGCGCAGGATCTTGAGAAGCATGCCGATGAAATCGTCATTGACTTCTCCTCGGTGCGGCGCATTGGAACGAATGGCCTGAAGCGTATGGAGGCGCTGTCGACGTCAGCCAGGGGGCACGCGACAGTTGTTCTGAAGGACGTCTGCGTCGATGTCTACAGAACCCTGAAGCTGCTGAATCTCAACCGGTGTTTTTCCTTTGTGAACTGATGGAGCAGCCGATGCAAAACCACGCGAGCGAGCGGCTTTCCTGGGGAGATACGGTATTCCTGCACCTCGAGCGCGAAGGCATGCCGCTAAACGTAGCCAGTGTCTGCACGTTCGAAGGCGAAATCTCATTGGAAGAGTGCGTCCGCTTTATCGAGTCGAAGCTGCCGCTTTTACCTCGCTACCTGAAACGCGTGGTGGCGGCGCCGTTTGGTATTGGGCTGCCCACGTGGGAGTACGATTCGGAATTTGATCTTCGCCGGCACCTGCATGAGGTCAAACTTCGTTACGGAAGCGAGACGGAGTTGAAAGCAGTGGCCGGGAAATTGTTCAGCACAGTCATGGATCGCCGTCATCCCCTTTGGGATATGGCGCTGGTTCGCGGTCTCAAAGGCAACCGCACCGGCATCATTTTCCGGCTGCATCATTGTCTTGCGGACGGCATAGCCGGGGTTGGGCTGATGAACGTTCTGCTCGATTCCGATCCGAATGCCACGTATGTTCCGAAGAAGAAAATCAAGATTCGCATTCCACCACCGGCGGATGCGCTGACTTCTCTCACCGCCGGGCTGGTGGACTCGTATTCCGACTTCGTCAAGAGAATTCTTTCCGCGATGGCGGACATGCTGAGCATGATCGAGCGGACCGCCTCGAACGGAAGGGCCGTCGATTCCAAAGAGTTTGCCAGCCTGATACCGGAAATTACCGCGTTCACGCAGCGGTTGCGCTTCAACGTTCTGTACCGCGGACCACAGAAATTTGCCTGCACGGAGATTCCGCTCGGCGACGTGAAGGCGATCAAGCACAAGATGGATGTCAGCGTAAATGATGTCATCCTGAGCATTGTGACAGCCACAGTGCGCCGCTACTGTGAACTACATGGCGAAAATCTGCGTGGCCGGCTGCTGCGCATGATGGTGCCAGTGAACCTGCGGGGGAGCGTGGTGACGTCAGAGCTGGGGAATCGAATTTCCCTTGTGCCCGTGACCGTCCCCTTGAACATTTGCAAACCGCGGAAGTTGCTGGCAGCGGTTCATAAGCGAACCGAATTCCTGAAGCGCGTGCATGCCGCGGAGTTAGTAAGCCTCGCGGGCGGTCTGATCGGAATGTTTCCAACTTCGATGCAGGGGTTCGCCGGGTCAATCGCCGGCCAACTGCCCGTGGCTCCCTTCAATCTTGTCTGTACAAATGTGCCTGGGCCTCAGTATCCGCTCTATTTGCTCGGACACAAGCTGCTGGATTGGTATCCGTATGTTCCGGTGGGCGGGGAGATGGCGGTGAATTGCGCGATTCTCAGCTACAACGGCAAGGTGTACTTCGGCTTCAGCGGAGACGTGCATGCTGCGCCGGATCTAAAGCGTCTGGAGAAGCTGTTGCTCACAAGTTTTGCAGAACTTCAGGAAGCGGTTGATCTCAGGCAACCGCGGCGAGCAAGAACTCGAAACAAGTCGCGTGCGATGCGAGCCGTAGCGTCCCTGGCGAAAGCGGAGCCGATCCAGGTTGCACAAATGCCCGCGTCTTCGCCGAGGGAAGTAAAACGAGAACGTGAAACGAAGGCGGTCGTAGCTCCGGCGGGTTCTATGTCGGAGCCAATTGTCGCTTAACGAAAACATCGTCCAGTAGAAGGAGCCCACTTCCACCGATCGCTGACCGCGTGTGGCTTGAGTACGGGCCGTGAGAGTGTCTATGTATTTGCGCCGTCCAATGTTGTCCACATTCAAAGTTGACGAGGTGAGGTATGTCATACCTGCATCGTTTATTCATTCCTGTGCTGCTTTTGCTCGCTTGCTCGCCTCTGCTGGCTCAGCAGCAGAAAGACATTAACCGCTACACCTTATTCACCGGCTTCGATTACCTGATCAGTCCTGCACGCAACCTGACGGAACGAGGATTCGAAGGCGACTTCGGCGTTACCGTAAGGTCCTGGCTCGGCGTAGGCGGGGACTTCAGCGCAATGGGCAGTGATGTCATCAGTGGTGCTGGAACCATCCGTGGAGGAGAGACGGTTTATGCAACTGCAGTGAATACGCTGTTGGGCCCAGGGGCGGCCGACGCAATCCACGTCCCGTTCAAGTCGACGACCTACACTTTTGCCGCGGGTCCGCAATTCTACATTCGCACGTCGAAGCGGATAACGTTCCTGGTCAGACCGGGACTTGGCGGAATTCACGAAAATGCCAACATTACGTTCCCCAGCGATCTGGGACTCATATTTGAAGCATTGCAGATACCGCCGCCGAGTGCTCATCAGACCGATACGGAGTTCTTCTTTGGTGTGGGCGGCGGGTTTGATGTGAACGTTTCGAAACGAATCGGCGTACGCTTCGCGACGGATTGGGTGAACACTCACCTTTTCCCGAACTTGCTGTCTCCTCGTCAGAATTACATCCGGTTTTCGATGGGGCCGACCTGGAAGTGGGGCCACTACCGCTAGCCAGAGCGGCGGGACGACGGAACGGCAAAGCATCTTCCTTGAACGGAGAGGGGAGGATCCGTGCCATGGAGCCTCAGACTCTGAATGATATTTTTTTCTCCATTGTGAATCGCAGGCCGGAACGAGTCATGCTGGTGCGGGAAGGTACGACCTGGGTCCCGATCGGTTCACAAGACTTTTACCGCAACATTGCAGGAATCGTGAGGGCAATGGCGCACTGGGGCGTCGGCAAAGGTGATCGAGTTGCGATCCTCAGCGAGAATCGGCCGGAATGGGCCTTTACCGATTTCGCGTGCCAGCTTATGGGAGCCGTCTCCGTTCCAATCTATGCGACGTTGACAGCGCCGCAAACGGCTTACATCCTCGCGGACTCGGGGGCGACAGTGGCAGTTGTTTCCACACTGGAGCAGCTGAAAAAAGTTGTTTCGATTCGTCAGCTGACCGCCTTGAAAAAGATCGTGGTCATGGATTCGGTGGAAACTGCCGAGGGGGTGCCGATGCGTCCTCTGCTGGAAAAGGGTCCGAACGGGCGCGATTCGGAACTGGAGGCGCGCGCCGGGAAAATCGGACCGGATGACCTGGCCACGATCATTTATACCTCTGGCACGACGGGCACTTCCAAAGGAGTGCAGTTAACCCATAGAAACTTCGCCTCGAACCTGGCGCATTCCATGGATGGTTTTGAAGTCGGTGCCGGACATGTGAGCGTCTCGTTTTTGCCGCTTTCGCATGTGACCGCGCGGCATGCGGACATCGCCTTGCTTTCGAAAGGGGTTGTGTTGGCGTACTGTCCGTGCTTCGAGCAACTGCCGCAAACGCTGATGGAAGTGCGGCCAACCGTGTTCGTCGGAGTACCGCGGGTTTACGAGAAAATTTACCTCCAGCTGGAACAGAAAACCAAGAGTGCCGTGAAGCGAGCGGTCTACCATTGGGCTCTAGCGCTCGGACGTGATCATCAAACAGAAATACTCGAAGGGAAGTCGCCCGCCTCCATTCGTTGGAATCTCGCGAACAGAACGGTCTATTCCAAGTTGCGGACGGCACTGGGCGGACGAGTGGAGATATTCGTGTCGGGCGGAGCACCTCTTGGCAAGGAGTTGGCCGAGTGGTATGCAAGCATGGGCATTCGCATACACGAAGGCTATGGGCTCACCGAGACTTCTCCGGTAATAGCGATCAATAATCCGCAAGCACACAGACTCGGGACGGTGGGCCGCCCGCTTGCGAACGTTGAGGTGAAAATCGCACAGGATTCAGAAATTCTGGTGCGCGGGCCATCAGTGTTTCGAGCTTATTGGAATCGTCCAGAAGAAACCAGGAGCGCGTTTGTGGATGGCTGGTTCAAAACCGGCGACATCGGAAGATTAGATGAAGACGGTTTTCTGAGCGTTACGGATCGCAAGAAAGACTTGCTAAAAACTTCGGGAGGAAAATTCATTGCACCCCAGCCGATCGAAAATTCCCTCAAGCTGAACGCGCTGATCGGATCTGCCGTGGTAGTCGGAGACCGCCGCAAGTTCGCATCCGTGCTCATCTCGCCGCAGTTTCCTGCGCTGGAGGATTGGGCTCGGGAACACCATGTTCCATTCACGACAAGAGAGCGGCTGGTGACACATCCAAAAGTGACACAGCTCTATCATGGAATTGTCGGTGAGGTGAATCGAGGATTGGCTCGTTACGAGACTTTGAAAAAGGTATTGTTGGTGCCGGACGAATTCAGTTCCGTCGATGGCACGCTTACACCCACTCTGAAATTACGCCGCATGGCTATCGAGGAGCGGTATCGACAACAGATTGACGAGCTTTACCAGGAAGAGAGGCCAGCCTGAGTTCTAGAAGATTCCAGCATTCGAGAGCGGAAATGAAACTCCGAAATGGCCGGGTTCCTGGAATGCTAGACGGACGCAACGTCTTCCGGGCTGCGCTGCTGATGCAATTCGCTTAGGAAATCATCCTCGTGCAAGGATGATCCACGACGCAGAAGATCGAGAAGAGGATCTTCGAAATCTTCCCCCGACTCTCGAATGTTTTCTTCGGGCTCGAACTGCTTGATATCAGCGACGAGAGCGCGCGGAGAAATCATCAACTCAAGCATTGCCTCGGGGCTGCCACGCAAAAAGCTGATCAAGTTGCCAACCTGCGCCCGTTGTTCGATGGTGCGAGAAGGGAATTCGACTCCCATACCGCGGCCAGGATGAGCGACGCGCACCATGCCCTCAGTATGTACCTCGAGCTCGTCGGTTTTGAGGCAGAGGTCGACCAGAGCGCGCTCCGGAAAGGGAGCATCGGTTTCCACGTAGCATCCACCCAAACTCAAATCGGTGAGCTTGCAGTGCGGGACGGTTTCATTGGGACCGGCGCCAGGATTGCTCGCGGCTGCCTTCAACCAGTTCTTCAGCTGAGACGAACTGGAGGGTGAAAGATCCACAAAGCGTACGCCAGTTTGCCCGTTGGGATTGGCCCAGGCAACCTGACCGTGAGCTTCGAGTTCGAGTGTCTTGTCTGGCAGTTCAAAATGAAACCGCAGGAGCGCTCCCGGAACCTGCGGTTCGGAGGTCAACACGTCCATGCCGGTTTCGCTGAGATCGAGCAGAATGCCATCGGCTTTGCGGCCATCGGGAAGACTGATCTCCACCGGGGCTTGCACCGGAACGCGAACCGCGCGGCGGCGTTCGCGGCTCAGAAGAGCCGCAGCTGCTCGCAAACCGGCTTTGGCGGCTTCATCAGAAAGTGGCTTGTAAAGGACGAAGTGAGTGCCTTCGCTGAGCACCTCACGAACCTTGCCTCGATCCGCAATCAGCGCGATGCTCAGGGAACCGGAGCCCAGCCGATTGGCCAGCTTCAGAGCATCAGAGGCCAGGTTGGAATCATCGAAGTCGAGGATTAACGCATCGAATTTTTGTTGCTGAATGCGGGCAAGCGTCATCTCTGGATCGCTGGAGCGATCCATCATGATCCCGAAGGTGGGCAACACTCTGCCCAACACATCGGCAGCTGAATTATCAGCCGAGACTAGCAGTGCCTGCTGTGTCATAAGACCGGGCTCTTCCGCCTCGACTACGGCCAACGAGGTGCGCTCGTCCGCGCTGGCCGCGATGACGCGGAACCGCTGCTCGCGCCTGCCTTGGCCGCCATGGCGTCGGATTGGGCGGCGTCCTCTACTTCGGCGAGCACGGCGTTATCTTCGTCGTCACTTTCGGCGAGCAACGGAGCTACTTCACGCAGCTTCTCGGCTGCCTGCTGCAACATTTCGATCTGCTTGCCAAGCTGGGCGTATTTTGCCTGCTTCTGCCGCAGAACCTCATGAATATCCTTCATACTTCCCCCTGTTGGCACTTTAAGGAGCGCTGCCGCACAGGGTCAACGGTAATTGGCCGGAGAGGATTACGTGGGTAACAGGAAGGAAAGAGAGGAGAAACAAAAAGCCCCGCTGGTTTGCGGGGCTTTTCAACATTAAAGAATTGTTAGGACAAGAGCTTCTTGCGCAGGACGCCCGCTAGACCGATTAGGCCAGTGCCCAGCAGTCCCAGGGTTCCGGGTTCCGGTACGGCGACGTTCGTGTCTCCGCTGGAAATCGTGGTCGAGCCGTTGAAGAATCCCTTGCCTGTATTGATCGTGAGCTGAACCGTCGCACCGTCCACAGTCCCACCCCCCAGCCAGGTTCCGCTGATAGAGCCGGTCAGAGTGTAATTGTGGGTGCCATTCGCCAGCGTGACCATGGTCCACGTTACGTCACCGGTGAATGAACCGTTGAAGATGACGCCGCTCGGAAGCCCGTTGGTGCCATTGCCAGTAATTGTAAAGGAGCCACCGCCTGCAAACGTCCCACCGTTCTGCAGGCTCCCGCTAAGCAGAGCGCCAGTGGTGAAGCCGAGAGAGCCGAGATCGTTGCCGGTGACCAGACCCATGCCGCCGAGTCCGTTGACGGCAATCAGGGTCGAACCTGACAGACTCAGCCCCGAGCTGCTGCCAGATAAGGTACCGCCACTGTTAGTGAAATCGACGGAGTTGGCGAATGCCGCAACTGGCAGAGCAAGAGCGAGCACAGCAACCCACAACAACAAGCGCTTCATGACTTCCTCCTAAGAACCTTGGGGTCCCAGCTTTGAGGGCTTGGTCGTTACCCTTTTCTAAATAGCCATTACTAGAGTGCATCTCTTGTAGCACCTCTAACACCAAATTGGCAATAAAAATAAAGCATTATGAATCATGGTCTTAACCTCGCGTTACCAGGTTTGTATTAGCATTCTAGTGAAAAGATTTGCACAGTTAAAACATCTTGTTGCGATGATTCCCCATCTGGCTGAGCTGGTCGTAACGAAAGACAACAGTTACCAAAGGTCGCAGCAGTTCAAACCCGATTGGCAGAGAAATTCCTCTTGGGTTTTTGAAAATTTCTCTGGCACATCCGTGCCCCTCTATGGCACGAAAGTGGTGTTCCATTGAGAGCAGGGGCAAGGTAGCTTAAGCGTCGAGCAGTTCTGGGGGAGGGCTGTTCGGGCGTCCCGCACCGCGAGGGTTGGGGCGCTTCTTAGTTTTTGGGCGATTTTTTCTGATCTGCAGTACGCTTGCCAACTCCCAAGATTTGATTTTCATCCTGTCAGCGAAGGCAGTTTGTCCGCAGCACCCACCAGGAAAATCACACCGACCACGATGCTGTAAGCGGACGTCAGAAGAATGAGACCGCGCTGCGCATTTGCGCTTACCAGTCTGAGCAGGGAACTGACAATCCGCGTGACATATCCTCCGCGGGAACTCCCCCCACCAAGCCAGCGCAGTATTTTGTCCACCGAAAACAATCCTGCAGCCGCACCGCACATGAGAGTGTTCATCAGCAACAAGCCAATGATGAACATCAACAGTCCCAAGAGTCCGGCCTCGGTCCCCCCGAGATTTGCTGCAAGCAGAAAAAGGGCCAACTGTGTCGGGGTCTCGGCTCCGAGCCCGTGAATCACTCCGATGATAAAACTGGAACTGGCCCCGTACCCGCTCTTGAAGACCTGCGGAGCTTCCGCTCGCGTTCCGCCGAAAATTTTGCTCAGCCGCCAATAAATCCAAAGTGTTCCATTGACCAGAAGAGTGATTCGCGTTCGCGGATGCGCGTGGCCATGGGTTGATGTGCGGAAGAACGTTCCCAGCACATAGAGACCCAAAATCAACAGAGTGAATCCCACCAGTCTCATCGCCCAACGATCACTCGATGCCGGCAGTGAGACTCGGAAAGCCACGGCTGCGGCGCCCAAGACTGCTACTGTCGTAGCGTGCCCCGAGACATACAACAAGCCGTAGCGCATGGCGTCAGACGCTTTGCTTTGTACGCTGCTGATGTCGGTAATGGCCGCGATGTGATCGTAGTCGAGTCCGTGGCGGAAGCCCAGCACGGCGGTGGAAAGCAGCGCTAAACGGAGACTAAGACTGTGATCCATGCCAACCTGGTGAGTCCCTTAGGGCGCGATTTTCCCCCGCATGGGACACGTTTTGTCAGGCTAGCATAACTTGCGCCCGCGCTGTGGGAGGACTACTTCTTCGGCGTGCTCATGCTGCCAATCATGTCTCGGACGCGGCTAGAGAGATTGAGTGCCAGCGAGTGATAGAAGCGGGATCCCAGATGCGGGAAAAGTTCAAAAAGCGACTGCAGCGTAGCGCGGTCGAGATAATAGACATCGAGGGCTTGTTTGGCAACTACGCTCACCGAGGCGGGCTGCTCGTCGAGAAAGGAGATTTCACCGCAAACTTGCCCGGGTTGCAAAGCCGGCAAAATTTCCCGGCCGGGAATATGCACCGATGCCGAGCCCGAAAGCAGAATGAAGATGCCATGCGTTCGCTTGCCTTCCCGCGTGATATGTTCCCCGGCCCTGAAATGCATGCGGGTCGCTTTATCGGCGATGAGAGTCCAATCATTGGCCGTGAGATATAACAATCCACTTTTGGCAGCACTCAGAATAGCCAGATCCTGTTGCAGCATTGGGTTTGACATGGCGCACGTAGCTCGTTAGCCGGGAAGGCTATATCCGGCAGATTGAAATCAACAGGGTTCGAGATGAGATTAGCAGAAAACATGCGGGCAGAATGTGCCTTTCACGATTCCCGGGCAGCACGAAGGTAAGCGCCTGCCGCCGGAACTGATGACCCGTCTCAGTGGGCACTGCTGTGCTAAAGTCGGGCTCATTCGAGAAAGATGATCGGGCATGCTCCGCTGGCTTCGCATGATCGCTTTGGGTTTGTTTGTGCTGATGATTGTGCTGGTTCTGGCGGGTGCGCTCTACCAGGCGATCGAGACGCACCGAGATGCTCGCCGCTTCCCTGAACCGGGCCGATTGGTCGACGTGGGCGGCTATCACCTCCTGCTGAATTGCACAGGTGAGGGAAAACCAACTGTCCTCTTGGAAGCTGGCTGGGGCGATCTGTCTGTTGAATGGAGGGGTGTTCAGCCAGAGATCGCGAAGTTTGCCCGAGTCTGCTCCTACGACCGCGCAGGCTACGGAGGCAGCGATGCGGGGCCAATGCCCCGAACCAGCCTTCAGATTGCAAAGGAGTTGCATGCGCTGCTGAAAAATGCTGGCGAACAGCCGCCCTATGTGCTGGTCGGGGCCTCCTACGGAGGATACAACGTTCGCGTGTTCAACGGGCTTTACCCGAACGAGGTGGCGGGAATAGTGTTGGCTGACGCCACACAAGAGGACCAATATGAATTGCTCCCCAAAGCATGGATCGCAATCAATGCCGCGCACCTCAAGCGCAGCGAGCGCCTGGAACGCTACGCTTTTTTTGTCGTCGACCTCGGTATTGGCCGCCTCATGCTTCGAGCCCAAGGGTCCTCGGGCGAAGGCGCGTATTTGATTCTCCAGGCGAAGTACTTGAAAGCGCGAGCCAGCGAGCTCCAACAAATCAGGGTCAGTGCGGAGCAAGCGAGAGCCGCTGATCACATTAGCAACAAGCCGCTTTTAGTACTGACGGCTGCGGAGAATAATGATCCCATTCTAAGTAGCAGGCTCAGCAAGCAGGATTTTGAGGACTTTCGACGCGTCTGGATTGACGATCTTCAGATGCGCTTAGCGACACTCTCCCCCCGCGGCAGGCGCATCATGGTGGAGCAAAGCGGTCACGACATTCCATCCGACCGTCCGGATATGATTGTGAACGCAGTGCGCGAGATCCGCGCGGAAGCGCTGGATTAATCTCGTCGCACCAAGCGAGCGGTGCGGCTTCCTCTGCAAAGCCAGATGCAGTTCTGGAGTGTCTAACGGAAGGGTTGAAGTTATGGTGCGCCCTGAGAGATTCGAACTCCCGACCTTCTGGTTCGTAGCCAGACGCTCTATCCAACTGAGCTAAGGGCGCGGATGGCAGAAGAAGTCGCTATCGATTATAGCGGAGAATCGGTTTGCGAAAAAATTTCCTACAGGAAAAGCAGGAGCTGCGAGGTTTTGGAATCGTTTGCAGTCATTCTTAATTGCCCATTCGTAGTGCATTTTCGAATTTGAGCAACAGAATTGTGAAACTGATATGGAGGACGCGGGATAGTGGCTAGGCTTTCCCAGTGATCCATACAGTGATCCATACAGAGAATTCTCTAGTACTGTGCGTCAGGACACATCGAAGATTTCAAAATGGGCGCTGTCTCGGTTCCGGAAATAAATTGCTAGCCGGAAAACCGCGCCGGACGCGGCTTTTCAACAGCATTCTGGCCCTGTTCTTGCCTTTCTGGTCGGAGTAAATCTTTCCCGTCCACCCGAAATTCCTACCGCATCCCCGATTCAGATGATCGTTTGTTTTGAATGCATTGGGAACGGCATACCACATGCTCTAAGAAAGAACAGACGAAGTGGCGCGCAACGGGGTGCTCCAGAGAATAACTTCGGCCAGAGGTTTTCTTGGGCACCCCTTGCTTTTTCCACCCGCGACAGCCCTCCCTCAATCTTTGCTGCTGAAACGCACTCCTCAGCAAGTGCTGTGAGCCCTCACAGATTTCTGCAGGCCGAACGATCTTCAAGGATTTAACGGGGAAAATACAGAGATCCTTCGCGGCCCAGAGAGCGCCGCTCAAGATGACAAGTAATCGGTCATGAATTGGGCCGGCTTCATGCCAGAGCTACCTGCTCACGCACGTCGATTCCAGCCTGACGGAGCAGTTTGGCAACGGCATCCTGCTTCATGCGTGAAGCGTCGTATGCAACCGTGACCGTGCGAGTTTTGGCATTGAAGATCACGCGCTGGATGCCATAAACCTCGCGCATACCGTCGATTGCGCGCATCTCGGTTTCCCCGGGAACCGCCCCGTAGTTGAACACAACGTCCATGTAGGTCATAGGTTAAGTCCTTCCGGTATGATGAGTTGGAGTGGTCCGGCAGTGGCCGGACCGGCTTGCTCAACGAATCCAATATAGAGCATCGCGAATCGAACAGAACAGCCTTTCTCTCGGCACATCGTTGTTTTGTTTGTTGGCTACTTCAAAATTGGCTACCTCGAGTCAGTCCTCGGCATTGGAACGCGACCCCGTATGCGGGATGAATGTGAATCCCGCCACCGCGAAGCACGTCTGGGAGTATTCCGGCAAGAAATACTACTTCTGCTGCGCCCATTGCGTAGAGAAATTCAAGGCCGACCCGCAAGCGTATCTGGCGAGAGTTAACCCTCCCGGGCGTGAGAGCTCCGGGATTAAGACTTCCGGCTTGGTTACGCTCGGGATGCCAGTTGCCGCTCCTGCCACAGCAACAGAGGATGGCACGGTCGGAGTCGCCAAGGCACAGACGGGCGCTGTTGCCTATGTCTGCCCCATGTGTCTAGAAGTGCGCGAGACGAAGCCCGGACCATGTCCCTCATGCGGCATGGCATTAGGGCCAGAGACTCCTGTCATAGCAACGCGCACCGAATATACGTGCCCGATGCATCCGGAGATCGTGCGATCGGAGCCGGGATCGTGCCCGATCTGCGGCATGGCATTGGAGCCGCGGACGGTTGCCGCGACGCAAGAAGAGAATCCCGAGCTGCGCGACATGACGCGGAGGTTATGGGTGAGCGTAGTGCTGACAGTGCCATTGCTGGCTATCGCAATGGCAGAGATGTTGTTGCATGGGTGGCATGGCGTATTCATGATCGCAAGTGTAACCATCCATCTGCACCTTCCTTGGCTCGAATTCCTTCTCGCCACGCCGGTTGTGCTCTGGTGTGGCCTGCCTTTCTTCCAGCGTTTTTGGACATCGTTGGTGAACCGCAGTCCGAACATGTTCACGCTGATCGGGCTGGGCACGGGCGTGGCATACGTCTATAGCGTGGTGGCGACGGTCGCGCCCAAGATTTTTCCTGCGTCGATGCGCGGGATGAATGGATATCCGGAGGTTTATTTCGAATCGGCGGCGGCCATCACTGCACTCGTGCTGCTCGGCCAAGTGATGGAATTGCGCGCGCGCAGTCAAACTAGCGCGGCGATTCGCGCTCTGCTCGATCTCAGTCCGAAGACGGCGCGACTGGTCGTCGCAGATGGAAACGAAAGAGACATACCTCTCGACCAGGTCAAACCTGGCGACCGGCTGCGGGTGCGGCCGGGAGAGAAAGTTCCAGTCGACGGTGTGGTGGTTGAAGGCCGCAGTTCAATTGATGAGTCGATGATCACTGGCGAGTCGATTCCGGTCGAGAAATCAGCGGACGGTAAAGTGATCGGCGCAACCATCAATGGGGGTGGATCGTTCCTCATGCGCGCCGAAAAGGTTGGCTCGGAGACGCTGCTCGCGCGGATCGTGCAGCTGGTCGGGCAAGCCCAGCGCAGCCGCGCTCCCATTCAACGGTTAGCTGACCGAGTTTCGGCGTGGTTCGTGCCCACGGTCGTTGCAGTTGCGATCGTGACGTTCGCTGCATGGCTTCTTGTTGGACCTGAGCCGCGGCTCGCGCATGCTCTGGTGAATGCCGTAGCGGTGTTGATCATTGCGTGTCCGTGCGCATTGGGACTGGCAACTCCGATGGCGATCATGGTGGGCACCGGTCGTGGAGCGCATGCGGGCGTGCTGATCAAGAGTGCCGAAGCGCTGGAAATCATGGAGAAGGTCGACACCCTCGTGGTCGATAAGACGGGAACGCTCACGCAAGGGAAGCCGCAGGTGGTTAGCGTTGCGGAGGCGATCAACAAAGATCCCGACATTTTCCGCTTAGCAGCGAGTCTGGAGCAAGCGAGCGAGCATCCGCTAGCGAGTGCCATTCTCGATGCTGCGCGACAACGAGAATTGCGGCTTTCTTCCCCGCAAGAGGTCCAATCTGTGGCTGGGCGCGGCATCATTGGAACAGTCGATGGCCGCAAGGTCGCAATTGGAAGTCCCATGCTGATGGTTCAAGTCGGTGCCCTCGAGAAACCGGCAATCCTCATGGGACGGCTCGGTCATTTTCCAGCTACGCCTCTCTGTGTTGCGATTGATGGCAAATACGTAGGGGCTTTTGCAGTTGCCGACCAGCCCAAGCGCTCCACATTCGAGGCCCTGCGCACGATAAAACAAAATGGTGTCCGCATTGTCATGCTCACGGGGGACAACAAGCCTACCGCCGAACAGATCGCAAAAGGGCTGGGCATCAACGAATTCGAAGCGGAAGTTTTGCCTGAACAAAAATCGGAAGTCGTCAAGAAGCTGCAGCAGCAGGGAAGGGTTGTTGCCATGGCGGGCGACGGCATCAACGATGCTCCTGCGCTCGCTCAGGCGGACGTAGGAATCGCGATGGGTACGGGCACCGACGTGGCCATGGAAAGCGGGGGAATTACGCTCGTGAAAGGCGATCTGACCGGCATCATGCGGGCGCGCAAGCTGAGTCAGGCCACGATGCGCAACATCCGGCAAAATCTTTTCTTCGCTTTCATCTACAACGCCATCGGTGTGCCAATCGCCGCGGGTGTGCTCTATCCGTTTTTCGGATTGCTGCTCAGCCCGATTTTCGCCGCGGCCGCGATGAGCTTCAGCTCCGTTTCAGTGATCGCGAACGCCCTGCGTCTGAGAAACGTGAAGCTCTAAACTCACTGCCCCTTCAGCTTCTTCAAATGTTCAGCTGCATTGGAATTGTTTGGGTTTATCTCCAGCGACTTTTCGTAATTCTGGATCGCCAGATCCTTCTGTCCGGTTTTCATGTAAGCCTCGCCGAGACTGTCATATACATTCCAGGACTTCGGATACTCCTCGACGTTGCGCTTGAAAACCTCAACCGCATCGGTGGGTTTTGCGGAATTGAGTAGAAAATAGCCGAACACATTCAGCGTGTTCTCGTCGACCTTGTAGTCCGGGCTGGTCTGCCCTTTCAGATCGTCGTATTCACGCAGGGCGGCAGGTGTTCCTTTCACAAGGGCGATAAGGTAGAGGTGATCCCAACTCTCTTCCCGCGGGGGCTTGTAGGTCCAGCCATATTCTTGAGCGATTTTGTGCAACAGAACACCCTCGAGCGCATTGCCGTTGTCTGAATCCGCCATGATGACAGCGCCTTTGCCGGTGTCGGCATTCATTGTGAACAGCGCCTGGAAACCTGCATCGGAGCCGCCATGAGAGAACTGCCCGGGCGTGTTTCGATCGAGGAAGAAGCCGAGACCCTCGTTTTCCTTTGCCTTCGGAGCAGGAGTGAGCATCTCGTTGACCATTTTTTGCGAGAGGACGCGGTTCGACTTCCCCTGCTTAGAGAGCGCGATTTCAATCCCAAACTTTGCCAGATCGGTTGGGGTCGTCCACAATCCGGCCGCGGCCATTTCAGGGTAGATGTGCCATCTGCCGTGAATTTCGCTTCCATCCATGCCTGCGCCGCCGGCGGTCATGGCGGCACGTTTCGGCGGAAGCGGTTGCTCGTAGCTGCTGTCGCTCATGCCAATCTTGTCGAGAACGAGTTCGCGCATGAGCGCAGGGAAGGGCTTTCCAGTGACGTCCATCATCAACTGTTGTTCGATGGTGACACCGCCGCCGGAATAGCGGCTCATGCTGCCAGGTTGAAAATCGACACGAATCGGCGGGGTATTCGCGGGTTTCTCGCCGTTGAAGATCTGGATAAGAGTTGGCAAAGATTCGTCGACGTCATAGCCGGGAAAACCGTGGACTGTGAGCCCTGCGGTGTGTGACATGATGCGGCGCAAGGTAACTTTTTCGGTTGTGGTGAAATTGTTCTCCGGAACTTTCCAGCTGGTGAGCTTCTTGTTGACGTCTTCATCCAGGGACAACTTGCCTTGTTCCACGAGAGCGAGCGCTCCGGTTGCGGCGACCGGCTTGCTGATTGAGCCGGCCTGGTAGAGAGTCCGCGTGGTGACTTGCTTGTCCGAACCAGGTTCGACGACACCGTATCCCTTCGCCCAAACAATCTGGTAGTCATCGATAAGGGCAATGCTGATGCCAGGCACGTTGTAGGCGTGCATCAATTGTTCTAGGCTTAGGCGCAGGGGCGCACTTCCCGCGGAACCGGGCAGTTCGACGGTGTCGGTTTCGATTTGTTGAATATGTTCCGACTGATCGGGCGCCGTGGATTTCGTGTGTTTATCCACGACAGAAAACAGGAGAACTGACGAACCCAGCACGATGATGGTGCTGAACACGGCACGCCCGCGTCGTTGCAGCTGCATAAGGGATCCTTTCCAGCTCTAACTGAGTTTTGAACTTGCTACGCCTGGAGTTGGCGCGTCGATTGACTCAGATTCTACAACTTGCTCAAGAACGTCATGATCTCCGGGTCGGTCCAGTCTACAGCTCCGATAAATTTTCTCCGCATAATCCCATTGCGATCGATGATGTATGTCTCCGGGAATTTAAACGTTCCGTAAAGCGCATTGCTCTTCTGGTCAGGGTCACGCACGGTGAGCAGATCGATGTTATGCAGCTTGATGAAGTGGCGATAAGCGCCGTCGTCAGCATCCATGCTGATCGCCAACACCGTTACCCCTTTTGATTTCATGCGGCGCTGCATTTCCACTAGCGATGGCATTTCCTCAACGCACGGCGGACACCAGGTTGCCCAGAAATTCAGAACTACGATTTGTCCACGAAGCTGGCTGAGGGTGACTTTGTTCTGCCCATCCTGCACAGTGAAATCCGGGGCGACCGACCCGATATGAGGAGGCCGCGAACTAGTAAAGCAGCCCGAAAGTGAAAGCAGAGCGACAAGAGCAAGCAGAAGGAAAAAGCCACCGACGCTGCCTTCGCTTAGGTTTGCTTTTTTGAAGCCGCCGAACAGCAGGGAATTGACGAGTGGGAAGGAAGATGCGCGATGCACCCAGCTATAATAATAGATTCGGCCTATGGGAGCGACGAAAACAGTGAACTCTGCGCCCGCCGTATCGGTTATTATTCCGGCCCGAAACGAGGAGGCCTGCCTTGCGGACTGCCTGCAATCGATCATCTCCCAGAGCGGCGTCGACTTCGAGGTTATTGTGGTTGATGACCACTCGACCGACCACACACGCGAGATCGCGGCTTCGTTTCCGGATGTGGAAGTGATCGAGGCGGGCCCGTTGCCGGATGGCTGGACTGGAAAAAACAATGCGCTGACGACCGGTGCACGTCATGCTCGCGGCGAATGGCTGTTGTTTACCGACGCGGATACACTGCACCTGCCGGGCTCTCTCGCCCAAGCGCTGGCCGAAGCGAAGGACCATGGGGTTGATATGCTCTCGTATTCTCCCGAACAGATTGCCGTCACGTTCTGGGAGATGGCCGTGCTTCCGGCGGTGTTCGCGGAACTGGCTCGGACTTACCCGCCAAAAAAAGTGAGCGATCTCAACTCGGCGATCGCGGCTGCCAATGGGCAGTACATCTTGATCAAGCGGGAATCGTATGACGCGGTTGGCGGACACGCCGCGATCGCTAGAGAAATACTTGAGGATGTTGCGCTAGCGCGGCTGCTAAAAGGGTCGCGGCGACAAATTCGCTTCCGCTATGGAGACAATGCTGTGCGTACGCGAATGTACCGTAATTTCCGTCAGCTTCGCGATGGCTGGACGAAGAATCTGGCAGTGCTGTTCCCCAGGCCGGGATGGCTGGCAGCGAAGATCCTGGCAATGTGGGGTTTTCCGTTAAGCGCATTAGCGCTAGCAGTTTCCCGGGATATGCCACGTTGGTATGGCGTGCTTGTCGCTGCACATTTGTATCTGTGGATGCGCATGAAACAGGGGAATTTCAACCGCTTCAAGACGTTCTTAGGTGTTTGGTTTGGCATGCCAATCTTCGCTTATCTTCTGGTGCGCTCGCGAATCGCACACTCGACCGGCAACATCTCATGGAAGGGGCGCACATATTCTGACAAAGGCGCTGAATTGGCTACCGGCCACTGACTGCTCGCAACTTCTCCTATGGTCTATCTAACGCGCAAAGCCGAATTTTCTGCATCGCACTACTATCACAATCCCGACTTTACGCCCGAGGAAAACCGTCAGCTATTCGGCAAGTGCAACAATCCTCATGGGCACGGGCACAATTACACACTGGAAGTCACAGTAAAGGGCGAGGTTGATCCGCGATCGGGATTTGTCGTCGATCTCAAGCAACTGAAGGAGGTCATGCATCGCGAGGTGCTCGATGCCATGGATCATCGCTTTCTCAATAAGGAAGTGCCCGAATTCTTCACGCGCATTCCGACGACCGAGAATCTCGCCATCGCCATCTGGCAACGGCTGCACGAAAAACTGCAACAGGCGCAACTGCATCGTGTCCGCGTCTACGAGACACCGGACTTGTTTGTAGATTTCTATGGAGAAGAATAAGAGCGAGCCAAAATTTCGACGGCTTCCCAGTTTCTTAAAATGAAAGCTCATCTTACTCGCCGCTATTTGTTTTCAGCATCACACCGGCTGCACAGTTCGCAAATGTCTACGGCGGAGAACGCCGCGACGTATGGGAAATGCAATAATCCGCACGGGCACGGCCATAACTACGCCTTGGAAGTTACGGTCAGTGGGCAAGTTGACGAGCGTACGGGAATGGTTTGCAACCTGGTTGATCTGGACAATTGCGTCAAGAACGAAGTGCTTTCGCGGTATAACTTAGAGAATTTGAACACATTGCACGAATTTGCCAACATGGTGCCGACCACAGAGAATCTTTGTGTGGGCGTCTTCGAAATTTTGCAACGAGAGTTCCATCATGCCCATCTAGAGAAAGTGAGGCTCGAGGAGACCATGTTGAATTCCTTCGAGTACGCCGGTCCGCAATAGGGAGCCGGCTCCGGTGGACAAGTGATGATGCGATGAGAAATTGATATGAGTGACCGAGCCATTACCGATCCAACCACAATTGAAAACATGAAAGAGCCCACGACCCTGACGAGCGCAACCTACGAAGACCTAGTACAGGAGATACTGATCCGTCTGGGAGAGGATCCTGGACGGGAGGGCCTTACCTCCACACCGAAGCGCGTTCGCAAAGCGATGCAGTTTCTTACCAAGGGCTACAAGGAAGATCCCGAGGCCTTATTGAAAGGGGCGCTCTTTACGGTGAACTATGACGAGATGGTCATCGTGAAAGACATTGAAATGTTCAGCCTTTGCGAACATCACATGCTGCCGTTCTTTGGCAAGGTGCATGTCGCCTATATTCCGAAAGGACGCGTGATAGGGCTGAGCAAAATTCCACGATTGATCGAGATGTTTTCACGCCGCCTGCAGATTCAGGAGCGATTGACAACCCAGATCGCCGAGACGATACAACGCGTCATCGAACCGCAGGGAGTAGGAGTGGTTATTGAAGCGCGCCATCTATGCATGATGATGCGCGGAGTGGAAAAGCAACACTCTGCGGCAGTGACGTCGTCGATGCTTGGGGTGTTCCGCGAAGAAGAAGAAACCCGTTCCGAATTCCTCTCGTTGATCCGTCAGCGGACGAACGGCGTGTAATTCGAGAGTCGCTAGTTCGGCATCTCCGAATACATCGCATTAAGATAAGCAGCGTGCCTCACAGGCCAAAAAAGATTCTTGCTGGAAAAACGGCGCTCATTACTGGAGCCAGTCGCGGCATAGGCCTCGCTATTGCCCGTGCTCTCGCGCGCGAGGAATGCCAGCTCATCCTCAGCGCCCGAACTGAAAAGTCACTCCGGCAGATCAGCAGGGAACTGGCCTCACAGAAACTGCGTGTTCTGGCGCATGTTTGCGATGTTCGCGATCCGCATTCGGTGGAAGATCTCTTCCGTGCTATCCGTCGTGAATTCCGAACCCTCGATATCCTGATCAATAACGCCGGCATCTCCCATGCGAATCTGCCCATCGATAAACTTCCATTTCCAGTCTGGAAGAACGTGATGGAAACCAACCTGGACGGAATGTTTCTGATGACGCAGGCCGCTCTTACGGTGATGAAGCGAGGTGGAACGATCGTGAACAACCTTTCGGTGGCTGCGAACCGCGTGTTTTCCGGGTCGGCGGCCTATAACGCGTCCAAGCACGGGGCTCTAGGCTTTAGCAATACGCTACGTGAGGAGCTGCGACCGCGTGCCATCCGCGTCATTGGCCTTTTGCCCGGAGCCACAGATACCGAGATCTGGAACACGCTTTGGCCAGAAGCTCCGCGCCGCAAGATGATGTCGGCGCAGTCAGTGGCCCAGGCTGTTGTCGACGCGCTTCGTCTTCCGGCCAATACTACGGTCGAGACAATCGAAATCCGGCCAAGCGTAGGAACGTTGTAAACGCAGCATCGGTGCTCGCCTTTTCGCCCCGACTGAGTCCAAGTACAATGGCGTCCGCCAACCCTGTCACTTCTGGAGACGATCTATGACAAAGTCCCCGCTTTTTCTGGCAGTTGTTTTGACCGCCACGCTGTTCACTCTGCCTGTTCACGCGCAAAGCGCGAAGACTGAAATTAAACCTGCCGATCCTCCTTCTAAGGTGCTGCTCGACGCCTGGAACGATATTGGGCGCAAACTGATCGCCATGGCCGAAGATTTTCCGGAAGACAAATATGATTTCAAACCCACGCCAGCGCAGCGCAGCTTTATCGAGCAGTTGCTGCACGCGGCCGGCGCAAACTATTACTTCACCGACGCGGTAACTGGGGCGAAGCCGCCCGACGGAGATCCCAAGCGGGATCAGTTCAAAAGCCGTGCTGACCTGGTGGCGTTTGTGAAGAAGTCGTTCGCCGACGGCGCGGCGGCAATTCAAGCTAAAGGCGACAAGGGTCTGAATGATCTCGTGGTCGATCCATTCGGTCATCAGCAATATCGGGTCGAAGACTTTGCCTATGGGTTCATTGAGCACTCAGGGGAGCACTACGGGCAGCTGGTTGTGTACTATCGCCTGTCTGGGTTAGTGCCGCCGGAATCGCGGCCGAAGAAGTGAGTTGTTGACCATTCCAAGCTGTTAAACCCAGATCCGAGCAGTTTGGCGGAGGTGGGTTTTCTTGTTTGAGCGGTTATCGGTAGGCGTAGGGATATCTTCGTCCGCGTTCGGGAAAGAGCTTAACCATCACCAGTCCGGAGATAAATCCCCCAATGTGAGCCCAGAAGGCGACGCCTCCTACGTCCTGCCCAGTTTGAGCCAGCGTGGCCGCACCCGAAAAAAAGTTCAGGACGAACCACTCGCCCAAGACTATCCAGGCAGGAAGATACATTACGAAAACGAAGAACCAGGTCAGCACTCGTGCCCGAGGGTAAAGAATGAAGTACGCCCCCAAGACTCCCGCGATGGCTCCGCTTGCGCCCAGGGTGGGCACGGTCGAATGCGGATAGATCGCGACTTGTGTCGACATGGCAAAGAGCCCCGATATCAAGTAAAAGATTAAGTATTTGAAGTGTCCAAGATAATCTTCAATATTGTCTCCGAAGATGAATAAGAACCACATGTTGCCGATCACGTGCATCCAGCTGGCATGGAGAAACATGGAAGTCAGAAAGGGCAGCGTGACCTGGAGCAGCGAGTAGTGCGACGATCCAGCCAGAAACGCGGCCAGGTGGGAAGGCACTTCGGCATAAATTCTGACAAATGCCTGGGCGGCCCTAGGCCCCAGCGACCACTCGTAAAAGTAGATGAGCAGATTCAGGCCGATCAGAAAATAATTTACGAAGGGCGTACTGTAGCTCGGTTGGTCGTCTTTGAGGGGTAGCATGCTAGATTTGCTAGGCTATCAATAGCACAGAAAACTGAAAAGGGCACATTTCCTCGGCGTCAAACCTCGGCGGATCAGCCCCATTTGTGAGATGTCGGCGCGTGATTCACGGGTTCAGACCTGCCACTATACTCACAGTCCCGCATGAATGGTGTTCTAATCATCGACAAGCCGTCCGGCCTCACTTCGCATGATGTAGTTAACCGGGTTCGTCGCATTCTCGGTCAGCGATCTGTCGGGCATCTCGGGACCCTTGATCCCATGGCTACCGGGGTTCTACCGCTGGTGATCGGAAACATGACGCGGTTGGCCCAGTTCTACACGCATGCGGAGAAGGTTTATGAAGGAAGCATCCGCTTTGGATACGCGACCGATACGTACGACGCAGAGGGAGAGCCTAGCAGGAGCGTGCAACGAGTAGCTCTAGACGTAGCTTTGAATCTTGCACAGTTCAGGGTCATTGCGGAGCGCTTTCGGGGAACGATTGAGCAGATGCCACCTCCATTCTCAGCAAAGAAGATTCATGGCGTTCCCGCCTACAAGTTAGCCCGCAAGCACAAGGACGTAGCGTTGAAGCCCGTGCAAGTACACGTGAAGGAATTTGAGATTTTCGGTGTCCGGGACGATCTGGCTCTGTTTCGAGCACGCGTCGCTTCCGGGACTTACATGCGGTCGATTGCTCATGAGATCGGTCAGGAGCTAGGTTGTGGCGCTCATCTCAATACGCTCCGTCGGGTCGCTGTGGCGGAGTTCACGCTGGAGGATGCTCATACACTCGAGCAACTGTCCGCGAAGGTAGATTCGGAATCATCCGCTGCGTGGGAGGATCTTTTTGTTCACCCACGGAAGCTATTGCCGCAGATGCCCTCGGTAACCGCTGACGAAGCGGCCGTGGGGCGGATTCGCACCGGCCGCACCGTAAATCTGCCGGAAGTGTCAGGGGCGCGGCAAGTGAAGGTCTTCGAGGGGCAGAGGGAACTCATCGCCATCGCGACCCGGGTTGCAGGAACACTGTTCCACCCAGGGATTGTGCTTTGCGGTGGAAGCCACGAGGGCGGATCGAATGTCCGATAACAGGTATTATGTAAACTCTTGAGCCTGTGCCTCCCAACTTTGGCCCGGGCTGAGACCGCGAATGGCGGCCTCAGCCGGCCCTGTGAAAGCAAACGCGTTCAGCTATGCTGCATTTCTTATCGGTTGAACGTTCTTATCGTCCACTTGAGGCCTAGGGCGTGCCCCCGATGACGCTCCGCCCAAGGCAGCCAGCCAACCCAGAAACAAGGCCACAAATCCGGCCCATCCCAGTTCTGAGATAACGGTCAGATAATACGGGCTGTGTGCTGTTGCGGCGGTTCCTGTGCCTCCCGTTAAGCTTGCACTTCCAATCACCAGAATCACCAGGGCGGCGACCACCGAAAGGCCGAACATCGCCATGCCGTGAAGCATCCCATCGCGACGGGTCGCAACTTGCGCCAATCGCCCAGTCTCCATCCCCGCGACGTACATCGCGATGATGGTCAGAACAATTGCCCAAATACTCATTCCTACGCTCATTCCAGAGATTGGGTTGACGGCGTTTGAATTCGCCGAACTTGTGAAAATTGCCGCTCCTAGCGTCCCGAATACTGACCAGATCGCCACAAAGGTAAAAACGCCTGCCCAGATTGCTCCCCAGTCCACTCCGCGTTGTGCCAGTAGCGGGCCTGGCTTCTCATACGTGACTGCTGCCATAATCCCTCCTCTATTTAGTTCGATGAGACGGGCATTTGGGAGGGTTTACTTCTTTGCAATAGTATCGTGGCACGATAGAATAGAGACAGGAGTCCGATTGCTGATCGGGGACCGGCCGGAGGTCTGCATCCCATCCTCAGGGATAGATGAGGTACTTTTTTCGTAATTCCAGGAACTTTTCCAGTGTATCCCGCCAATCCTGCGCGATTCGGCGTGGATCTCGCCCTGCCTGAAGAGCGTCGTAGATGCTCTGATTGGCAAGCAGAGCCTGCATGCGTTCCATGTGGAAGTCGGTGGGATATAGCTTATGCAGTGCTGTCGCGAGCTCCATCCCGAGTTCAGGAGCATCGAAGCTGTTTCTGTCGTTCAGAAGAATGTTCACTCCCTGGCAAGCCTGGCCACTGTGAACGCTGGATGATGGCATGAATGTGACCGGGACGAACCGCACTCCTGGAATTCCGCGCGCATTCAAGTAAGACGCGAGCTCTTTTGCCTTAACCCATGGAGCCCCTACAAGTTCGAAGGGCGAATCCGTCCCGCGTCCAACTGAGACATTGGTGCCTTCAATGAACGCCACTCCCGGATACAACCCCTCTTCTGTGAGGTTGCGCAGATTCGGCGACGGATTGACCCATTCCAACCCGGTTGAATCAAACCAGTCACCACGCTGCCAACCTTCCATGGGTACGACTGTGAGCTTGGCGTTAATTCCCCGCTCAGCGTTGAACATCTTCGCGAGTTCTCCCATCGTCATCCCATGCCGCGCCGGAATTGCCCAGTAGTTTGTGAAACTTTCCCGTCCGGCATCAGTCATCGGCCCTTGGACAAACGATCCCGTTATCGGATTCGGCCGATCCAGCACGATCATCTCGATTCCGGTTTTGGCGGCAGCTTCCAGAAAATATCCAAGAGTGGTTTCGTACGTGTAAAACCGGGCGCCGGCGTCTTGAATGTCGAAGACTACGGCATCCAGTCCTTTGAGAACATCGATCGGCGGATGACGCGCCGCGTCTGTCGGCCCGTAAACGCTGTACACCGGAATTCCCGTCGCGGCGTCTTTTGAATTGTTAATGTCTGTTGTATCGAGTGTCCCGGTCACGCCATGCTCGGGACTGAAGATCGCCTCTAACGAAACTCCGGGCGCCTGCGCGAGAACATCGATGGTCCGCTTGCCGCCAGCATCTAGTCCGCTCTGATTGGTCACCAGCCCAATCCGTTTCTTGGCGAAGCCCGGTGCCGGCTTAAGTAAGTCGAAGCCGTGCTCTTCCAAAACATCAATTCCGGTCTTTACCGATCCGTTGCGCACGCTCATTCTGCGGGATGCGCTCTGCGCTTCGTTGTATCCGGTTACGCTCTCTGAGCGCAGTTGATCTTTCTCGCTCGTGGTTAGATTCAGAGCCGCTGCGATTTCCGTCGCGACTTTTGTGCGGAGTGCGATCGCATTACCCTTTCCGCGCGGATGGACGGCGTTGGTCAGCAGAATGATGTAGGTGCGACTGGTCGGATCAATCCAGATCGACGTGCCGGTAAATCCCGTGTGCCCAAAAGACCCGACCGGCAACAAGTCTCCGCGATTGGTGGAAAATGGCGAATCGATATCCCAGCCAAAGCCGCGCAAGACTGGCGCTGCGGGAGGCTGCTCCGGTTGCGTCATTTTCTTCACCGTTACGGACGAAAGAATTCCGCCCCCGCCGTCGAGCAGCGTCTGCGCGAACTTGGCCAGATCATCTGCATTAGAGAACAGTCCGGCGTGTCCCGCCACGCCGCCCATGCGGCGCGCCGTCGGATCGTGGACTACACCGCGCAACATGTGGTCGTTTTCGTCATACTGGGTAGGTGCAATCTTTGCCAGCCACGACGCAGGAGGACGAAAGCGCGTGTGAGTCATTTTCAGCGGCGCGAAAATATGCTTGGCCGCATAAGCGTCCAAATCCTCGCCCGAAAGACGCTCCACCAATGCTCCCAGCACGATGAAGTTGACGTCGCTGTACGTAAAGTGCGATCCGGGGGGCTCGGCCGGAGCATCGCTGAAAGCCATGCGATAGCCCGTGTCCTTCCCTTCCCACTGAGTCTTTAAATCAAGATCCGGCTCCAGCCCGGAAAAATGCGTCAAGAGTTGCCGGATGGTGATGTCCTCTTTTCCGTTCTGCGCAAATTCGGGCAGATACTTCGACACCGGGTCATTCAGCCGGAATCGGCCTTGCTCGAACAACTGCATGACCGAGGTCGTGGTGGCGATGACCTTTGTCAACGAAGCAAGATCGAAAACCGTGTCGAGCGTCATGGGCTCTCGACGAGGTTCAAGCGCCCGACTTCCGTAAGCCTTGCGATAGATCACTCCTCCGTCGTGCCCCACGAGAAGCACGGCTCCGGGTATGTTTCCGTCAGCGATGGCCTGCTGGATGATGCCGTCGACCTCACGGAGACGCACTGCCGACGAACTCTTTTTTGACGCTGCCGGGGAAAACGAGGTAGCGCCGGCCAAGACGCTCCCGCGTATCACCAGGAGAAGAAGAAAAGATCGCGAGAGCAGGAGACGAAGCGGATTGGAATGTGGTTTACGGATACCCTGAATCTACACAATCAAGCCCGCTCGACTCAAGGGATGCAATCAAGCAGGAACCCGCGAACTCTATACTCCGCAGTTCCCAGCTCGTACACCATCGGATCTTTACCCTGCCGCCCGGGTCTGTTATAACCCGCTCAGGTCACGAATGCCTTGAGCACGTCGGCGTCAAAACAAACGGCATTGCGCACCGCCTGGGACGGTCAGGATGAAGTCTTCGGTGCGGCCTTCTCGATCATGAGGGACGCAATCGAGCAGCGCGTCTTCCCTGCCGCGTCGCTTGCTGTAACTACCCAAGATAAGGTAGTCGCTCTGAAATCATTTGGGCGCTTCGTTTACGACGAGCCGGCTGGGAGCAAAAAGGAGCTGAAGAATTCCCCCGTTTCACTCGACACGCTCTTTGACCTCGCCTCTGTCACCAAAGTTGTCGCGACCACTACCCTGGCAATGATCCTCTACGAGCGTGGCTTGCTCGACCTGGAAGCCCCGATCTGTACGGTGATCCCGGAATTTCTGAAAACTCCCGACTCCGACTCTCGCAGGAGAAACGTGACCTTCCGCATGTTGCTCGCTCACACCTCCGGCTTGCCGGCGTACGAGAAGCTATTTTTGCGAGCGCATGCGCGGGAGGAGCTACTGACGGCAGCGTTTTCGAGCCCGCTTACGGCGGATCCCGGCTGCAGCGCCGAATATAGTGATATCGGCTTCATCATTCTCGGCGTAGCGTTGGAACGCACTGCTCAGGAGAAACTCGATGGCTTCTGCCAGCGCGAAATTTTCGGCCCGCTGGGAATGGGCGGCACGACATTCCATCCGCCTGCAGATCTGCGCTCTAAAATTCCTCCAACCGCTGATGACGTCTTTTTCCGCAAACGCATTGTTCAGGGCGAAGTGCAAGATGAAAATGCGTGGGTTCTTGGCGGGGTCGCGGGGCACGCAGGGCTGTTCTCGAATGCTGCGGACGTTGCCCTTTTCGCTCAAGCGATGCTTCATGGAAGCCCCATCATCCGGCAGGAAACGGTAGAACTCTTTACTCGCCGCGAATCCTCGCCTGTAGGTACTTCGCGCGCGCTTGGGTGGGACACTCCCTCGCAACCTTCGCAATCCGGAAAATACCTCGGCCCTCGTGCCTACGGCCATTTGGGATACACCGGAACGTCCCTGTGGATTGATCCCGATCGCCAGCTCTCCATTACACTCTTGACTAACCGCACCTGGCCCGACTGCCAGAATCAAACCATAAAACAGGTCCGGCCAAGAGTGCACGACGCGTTAGTCGAAGCGATTTAGTGCCACGGCCATGCTGCAAAGGCCGTGTCTTTCAGGATTACCCGATCGCCGAGTTTCGATCAGACACCGGGTTGAGACTTTAGAATGGGTTTTCCTCATCCGAGGCCGGAAAGGCAGCGCGCTTGATCCGAGCAAAAAAAACAAGATCGACGCTGGAAGCTCTTTCTACGGAACAACTCCTGCCTTCAGCCCGAAATCTCGATCGGATGTCGTCGATTGAGATCGCGCGCCTCATCAACCGGGAAGACGCCACCATCGCCACTACCGTCCGCCGTGCCCTGCCGCAAATCGCACGAGCCATTGACGTCGTCGCCGATGCCATCCGTGAAGGCGGTCGGCTCATCTACGTTGGAGCCGGAACCAGCGGCAGGCTCGGTGCGCTGGACGCTTCTGAGATTCCCCCGACCTTCAATGTGAGCCCACGAACGGTGCAGTTCATCATGGCTGGAGGTCCGGAAGCACTCGGAGCCTCCACAGAAGCGAGTGAAGACGATATCCGCCCTGCGATCAGAGAAATGAAAAAGCGCAAACCCGGCAAGCGGGATGTTGTTCTCGGCATCGCGACGAGTGGACGCACTCCTTTTACCATCGCTGCCGTGAAATATGCCCGTCGACGTGGAGCTTGTACGATCGCTCTCACCTGCAATCCCAACTCTCCGCTCGAACGCGCTGCTGATTTCAGCATCGTTACCGAAGTCGGCCGCGAGGTTCTGGCTGGATCTTCCCGGATGAAGGCGGGTACGGCTCACAAGATGGTTCTAAACATGATTTCGACTGGGGCCATGACGCGGCTCGGCTATGTGTATGGCAATTTGATGGTGAACGTCTGGACAAAGAATGAGAAGTTGAGTCAGCGCGCAGTTCGCATCGTGGCACAAGCCACGGGAACCGATCAGAAAACCGCGGCAGCAGCCTTGAAAGCCGCAGACGACAGAACTCCCGTTGCCGTGGTGATGCTGGCAGCGCGCGTAACGCCCTCAAACGCGGCATCCGCCCTGAAGAAAAGCCAAGGTCACGTACGCCAGGCAATTGCCTTGGCTAAGAACTAGAAGTGATCACTTGAGCAGGGGAACACGAGTAGTCATCAGAAGCGAATAGTTCGCTTGCTTCCCTGTGTTCTCTGTGGTTCACGCTTCTTCGTAATCAGTTACCTTTCGGTTCGTCCCGCTACAATAAAGAGCAACCATGGATAAATTCGTCATTCGGGGCGGAGAGCCATTGCTCGGCACCGTCCGGGTGAGCGGCGCCAAGAATGCCGCCCTTCCCTGCATGGCTGCGGCTCTGCTCACGGACCAGCCGATCATTCTTGAGAACATTCCGCAGGTGCGCGACATTCAAACCACGCGCAATCTGCTCACCGCCATGGGTGCGGAAGTCGAGTTGGGGTATGGACGCGCCCAGCATCGCACAACGATTCAGTGTGAGAATCTCTCGGCTCCAGAGGCAAGCTACGAACTGGTCAAGACCATGCGTGCCTCAACGCTCGTGCTCGGCCCGCTGGTCGCCCGCTGTGGTCGCGCCCGCGTTTCATTGCCTGGCGGCTGTGCCATCGGCGCGCGACCCATTGATCTTCACATTAAAGGCCTCGAACAACTCGGAGCCAAGATCACTCAAGAACACGGATACGTCGAAGCGACCGCCGATCGCCTCAAAGGCGCAGAGATTATTTTCGACAAGATCACGGTCACTGGAACCGAAGACCTGCTCATGGCAGCTACTCTCGCCGAGGACGAGACGGTGCTGCAAAATTGCGCTCGAGAACCCGAAGTGGCTGATCTCGCCGACTTGCTCAACAAGATGGGGGCGAAAATCACCGGCGCCGGCTCCGCTGTCATTCGCGTAAAGGGCGTAAAGACGCTCGGCGGTGCGAGGCACCGGATTATTCCCGACCGCATCGAAGCCGGAACGTTCATCATCGCTGGGGCCATGACTGGAGGTGACCTCAATGTGACGGGATGCGATCCGTCGCATTTGGGAGCCGTCCTGAACAAACTTCACGAAGTCGGCGTCAAAACCAGGGTGAATGGCGAATCGGTCCGCGTTATGGGGGACAACCCTTTCACCGCTGCCGACATGGCCACGGAAGAGTATCCCGGTTTCCCTACCGACTGCCAGGCTCAATTCATGGCGTTGGCGACACAAGCGGAAGGTTCGTCCATCGTTACGGAAAACATTTTCGAGAACCGTTTCATGCACGCTCTCGAACTTGTCCGGATGGGCGCAAATATCAAGATCGAGGGGCGTCGTGCCATTGTGCGCGGCAAAACCCCGCTCAGCGCCGCCGCCGTATTGGCCAGCGACTTGCGCGCTTCTGCTTCGCTGGTGCTCGCCGCGCTGGTTGCCGATGGCGAAACCATTATTGACCGCGTTTACCACATCGATCGCGGTTACGAGCACATTGAAGAGAAGTTGAAAGGAGTGGGGGCGCAGATACGGCGCATCGGCGAAATGTTTCCTAAAAAGGCTGTTGCCACAAAATAGAGAAAAAACGGACGCTTTGCGCGTCCCCGTGGAGTTCCCGAAAAATTCGGGCTTGCGTTCTGCGCTAGTCTTTTTTCGAGATCGCCCGCCTTCCCAGAAATCCCATGCCCAACAGTCCCGTTCCAAGCAGTAAAAAAGAGGCCGGCTCAGGAACGTTCCCGACCGAGAGCTTCAGAGAATCGGCTCCGCCGTTACAGTCCAAAAGAGACCCGCCCGAAGCACAAATCCCAACGTGCAGATCTTTCCCGTTCGTTAAAGCCAACGAAAGGAACTGGTAAGTGGAACCATTCTGTCCTAATGAGTAGGTTCCCAGAACTGGCAGAATTGGAGGGGTTCTAGTTGAGGCATCGGGAATGAAACTAATGGACGCTTCCCCATTCACGTTTGCGAATTTCACGATATCGCTCGGTTGAGTGTGCAGCGAGTTGTCATAGATGAGCACTTCACCCACTGATTGCGGCGCGAACGCAAGATACTTCAGATCTACAGTCCTGGGGTGCTCGATATGCGAGTTTCGCAGCACACAGGTGACCTGTGGGTTCGAACTGGTGAGTCTAATCTGCCCTACACAGGAATTGGCCCAGCTTGTTGCGGGCATGCCCACAAGCATCAGCACGATCGCTCCATACATCGGGTGGCAACTTCGGACGAAGTGAGGAAGGGGCTGGGAGAAACAACGAGAACGCACGAGACACTCTTTCCGACTGCTCGATTGGCAGTCTTGCTTAGAGCTTGACCCTGTGAGGGGAAGCGCTGCTAGAGAAGAATCCGGTTCTTTTTTGGCCGACTGAGTTGCACCTTACTTCACCGCAGTTGTGCTATCTATACAATGAATCCTGTAGAGAACCTGAACAGTGACCCCACGCCCTTGTTGGACACGGTTTTCCGA
>DATKQB010000129.1:0-78179 GCA_035523795.1 Verrucomicrobiia bacterium
TTTTCCTCCGCGCCTTTCAATTTTTCCCCTCGAACTTCCTTCCCAAGAGGTGTACACTCCCAGCCACTTAAATTTCGGCGAGGAGGAGGTTCGTATGCACGTCCGTTTCGTGATCGTCCTTTCTTTGCTCGTCCTTCCGGCTTTCGCTCAGCAACCCAACGGAATGCAGCAAATCCAACACCGCTACGACGTCCATGATGCCAACTTGCGGCCCCAACCCATCGCTGGTTTCGACATGGAAACCATACGCCACAAAGCCATCGCTCAGGATGTCGCCGACCTCTCCGCCTTGAGTTCCTCGCTGCAGCAGGACCTGCAACAACTGCAGCACGGCATGCTGGCCAAAGATCTCAGCGACAAGCTGAAGAAAGTAGAAAAGCTTTCCAAGCGACTCCGCCAGGAAATGGCCCAGGAAGCCGCCTCTATCGCTTCAGCTGCACGCTAATCAGCAAACCGGCCGGGGGGCCCGCCACGCATTTTCCAGCTCTCGCAGCCAATCTGTCTTCTCTGCCTAATGATCGTGGTCGTGATCGTCCCAGTCCTGTTTATCGTGCCAACGATGCTCGTCCGCATCCCACCACTTGTGAAATTCTTGCCAGCATCGCTCGCGCGCTTCGTGCAATTCCTGGCGCCGACGATCCGCGTCGGGGCTATGCGGCCCATTCTTATCGATGGCTATGTGCAACAACTGATTGGCACGCTCCACTCGTTTCTGGCAATCCTGCTCGCTTTCTGCTTTTGCTTTTGGCACCGCGCTGAAGCACAAAAATCCTGCCGACAGTAACAGCGTCACCAGCCACTTTGACCCCAAGCGAAATTGTCTCTTCATTTCATCTCTCCTCTTTGAAGCATCGTCCCGACACGCCGCCCGACTAACGCTACCCAATCGTCCTCACGCCAGCGATACCGTAAATTCCCTAGAACGCAATCTGCCATTCTCGACCGATGAAAACGGCTGCCACACTTCCTCACATCGTCTAGAATTGCGAAAAGGGCTCCTTGCTTGCCCGACGACTCCATCACGATCTCGCCCGGCCCGCAGTTCCGAACGGCCATGTTTGTGGCCATCCTTGCCGACGCGCTGCAACTGGTGGTCTTCCCTCTGTTCGCGGAGGGTGCGCTCTCGCCTGCGGACGACCTCCTCGACCTCGCGGTCGCCGGCCTGATGACGCACCTGCTGGGTTGGCATTGGGAGTTCCTGCCGACCTTCCTCGTCAAGCTTGTGCCGGGGGCTGACCTCGTCCCCTGCTGGACGCTGGCCATCGTCAATGTCTGGCGCAAAGCCAAGCGCGAAGCGCAAGTCCCTGAAAAGAAACAACCTATGCTGCCGTAAAGGCTTTATGGCTGAGTGTTCCGCAAGGAACATGTATTACACTTATGTACGTACACAATAGTACGGACGATTTGTAAAGCACGTGGAATGTTGGAGTTGGAGGGCCCCAGGTGCCAAGAAGAAAAGTGCCGATATTGTTATGCCGAGCGAAGTGGGGCGCTCTATACCCCGGTGGCCTGCTACCCCGGTGTCACCCGCAGGATGCCGGTCCGGAAAACGAAAATCCCCACCTCTGGCAACGGCGGCCAGAAGTGGGGCACCCGCGTTTCCAATGATGCTGTAAAGGTCGACGCGGGCGAGGACGCCCGCGCCACACAAGCCTACGTTCCTTCCGACCAGCCGGCCAGATACTCTTCCTGCTCCGGCGTGAGCTTGTCGATCTTGATGGCCATGGATTCGAGCTTCAGTTTGGCGACGCGCTTATCGAGCTCGTCCGGAACCTTGTAGACTTTCGGCTCGAGCTTCTTCGCGTTCTTCACCATGTATTCGACCGAGAGCGCCTGATCGGCAAACGACATATCCATTACTGACGCGGGATGGCCTTCGGCAGACGCGAGATTGATCAGACGGCCTTCGCCGAGCAGGTTGATTTTGCGTCCGTCTTTGAGCGAGTACTCATCCACAAAATTCCGGGTGGTCCGCTTCGACGAAGACATCTTCTCGAGCGTCGGTATGTCGATTTCCACGTTGAAGTGGCCGGAGTTCGAGATGATGGCGCCATCTTTCATCACTTCGAAGTGCTGCTTGGCGAGCACGCTCTTGTTGCCGGTGACGGTGCAGAAGACGTCACCGATTTTGGCGGCCTCGTCCATGCTCATAACGCGGAAACCGTCCATCACCGCTTCGAGCGCCTTGGTCGGATCGATTTCGGTGACGATGACTTCCGCACCGGCGCCGCGCGCGCGGGAAGCAAGGCCGCGCCCGCACCATCCGTAGCCGGCGACGACGAACTTCGATCCAGCGAGCAGGAAATTCGTGGCGCGGATGATGCCGTCAATCGTCGACTGTCCCGTACCATAGCGGTTGTCGAACAGATGCTTGGTGTCGGCGTCGTTCACGGCGATGATGGGAAATTTCAGCACGCCTTCCTTCGACATGGCACGCAGGCGGATCACGCCCGTGGTCGTCTCTTCCGTCCCGCCAATGACGTTTTCCAGGCCGTCGGTGCGCTTGCTGTGCAGGATGCCGACAAGATCGGCGCCATCGTCCATGGTGATATTCGGCTTGTGATCGATGGCCGCGAGAATGTGCTGATAGTAGGTGTCGTTATCTTCGCCCTTGATGGCGTACACCGGAATGTTATGGTCGCGGACGAGTGAGGCGGCAACGTCATCCTGCGTGGAAAGCGGATTCGAGGCGCACAGCACGACGTCGGCTCCGCCATCGCGCAGGCAGATCGCGAGATTGGCAGTTTCGGCGGTAACGTGCAGGCAGGCCGAGATGCGGATGCCGGTCAGAGGCTGATTCTTAATGAACTCCTTGCGAATAATCTGGAGAACTTTCATCGACTGGTTGGCCCAGTCGACGCGCTTTTTGCCCAGATCGGCCAGTTCGACGTTCTTGATATCGCAATTCACAGCGGCGGTTGACATTACTTCTCCTCTTTTTTTGAAAAACGCTTAAACCCCGTAGATCACAACTTCGCCAAAGAAAATCTTAAACCACAGAGGCACTGGAGCTCACAGAAGAAATGGTTAATTTTCCGTGAACTGATTGGGCTCGTTTCTTGAAAACGCTCACCACTAAAGTCCACGAAGGAGATTGATTTTGCTTTCTGTTCCTTCGTGTCCCTAGTGGTCAAGCTTTACTTGTGCGCGGTTACGGATTCTCGTAAACCCGCATCAGCGGCCAGTTTCGCCGCCTTATCGGTCGCTTCCCAGGTGAAGTCGGGATCGTTGCGCCCGAAATGTCCGTAAGCTGCTGTCTTCTTGTAGATCGGACGGCGCAGATTCAGCGAATCGATGATGCCGCGCGGCGTCAACTTGAAGTGCGCGCGAATAATGTCCGGGATAATCGCCGGATCGCATTTCTCCGTGCCGAACGTTTCCACCAGCACGCTCACAGGATCGGCCACGCCAATGGCGTAGGCCAGCTGCACTTCGCAGCGGTCGGCGAGGCCGCCAGCCACGACATTCTTCGCGATGTGTCGCGCCATGTAGGCTGCCGAGCGATCGACCTTGGTCGGGTCCTTTCCGGAAAATGCGCCGCCGCCGTGACGTCCCATGCCGCCGTAGGTATCGACAATGATCTTGCGGCCCGTGAGGCCGGTGTCGCCCATCGGTCCGCCGATCACGAAGCGTCCCGTGGGATTGATGTGGTACTTGGTGTCTTCATCGAGCAGGTTGGCGGGGATCACGGCCTGAATCACGTGTTTGAGAATACCCGCGCGTAATTCTTCGTTCGAGACAGTCTCGGCATGTTGCGTCGAGATGACGACGGCATCGACGCGGATAACTTTTCCGCTGCGATCATATTCGACTGTGACTTGGGATTTGCCGTCAGGCCGGAGGAAAGGAAGCGTGCCGTTCTTGCGGACTTGCGAGAGGCGTTGCGTCAGCTTATGTGCGAGAGAAATTGGCGTGGGCATCAGCTCTTCGTTCTCTCTCACCGCATACCCAAACATCATTCCCTGGTCGCCGGCGCCACCAGTATCGACACCCATGGCGATATCGCCGGATTGCTTGTTGATGCTGGAGATGACGGCGCAGGTGTTGCAATCGAAGCCGTGGAGGGCATTGTCGTATCCGATGGACTGAACGGTGCCGCGGACAACCTGCTGAAAATCGACGTAGGCTTTGGTGGTAATTTCGCCGGCAATCATGACCAGACCGGTGGCGGTGAGGGTTTCACAGGCGACGCGGCTGAGCGGATCATCGCTGATGCAGGCGTCGAGAATGGCGTCAGAAATCTGATCGGCGATCTTGTCGGGATGGCCTTCAGTGACAGACTCAGAGGTGAATAAGTAACGATTTTTGGATGGCAATGGTGCGTCTCCTTAAGATTGCACTTTGGCAGGCGGCCAGAGGGCAAGTGTTTCGGGCGGAAATTCACGCGGGCCGCAGCGAGGCGGCAAATCGACGAGAAATCCTCGAAAAAGGCTATCAGAGGGGGGGCTGGGGTGCAACGGGTTTAGGTGAAGGGGCGTGACTGGGCCGTGAATGGTGGATTTGGGAGGGGGAATGGGCCATTCCCCACTTCTGGCAAAACCGGCCAGAAATGGGGCACCCAGGTTCAAGGGTTCGGGTTCGAGAGAGCCAGGTGGGAGGGTCAAAAAAACACAGATCGTTCGCCGCTGAAGCCCGCGGCTCAGGAGGACAAGGCAAGGTCAAGTTTCAAGGTTTCAGAGATGGAGGTCGGGAAGGTGACAAGGCGGATGAAGTTACTGGGCGGGAGCGTTTGGGAGGACGCGCATCCCGTTGGAGTCGAAGGCGAAGGTTTTGACCTCAGCTTCGGCCCCTTGGGCGGGGATCTCTTCGCCATTCCAGAGGAAGGTGACGCCAGCGGCATTGCCGACGCGGACTACGATTTCGCGGCTGGCATGAGCGGAGAACTCGGCCGGGGCGATGAGGGTTTCATGCGAGACGGACTGACCGTCGGCGGTGACGGCGATCCAGGAAGTTTCCGAGGCGCGGATCACTAGCTTGAGATTCGCCGCAGGCTTGGCTGCGGGCGCGGTTTTTGCGGTCGCGGCGGGAAAAGTACGAACGGTGACATCGCTGGCTGGTTCGTCATGAGTTTCTGCTTGGCCGGCCGTGGCGTTCTCCGCAGCGGGATTCGCGGTTGTGGCGGCGGGCGTCGCCGTTTGCGACGAAACTGACGTAACGGGAGTTGATGATGACGAGTGCGTTGCCGGGGGGGCCGTGGCGGGGCTCGATGCCGGCGGCGCGGGCTGCGAAGAAGATGGATGATTGGCGCCGGGGGATGCAGCCTCGGTGCGCTGTCGCGAATGGCGGACCCACAAGATGGCAGCGAGGACGACGATGAGGGCGCCCACTGCGGGCAATCTCCAGGAAAATTCGTGGCGAAAGGGATAATCGCGGCGGGGAGGACGAACATCCTCAGCACGAGGAAGATGAAGGTCGGGAAGTTCGTCTTCGACCTGGACCTGGCCGTGGCTCTGCAAACGAGGCTTTTGATAGGCAGGGGGCGTTGGCGAAGGCTTTTCTGCTTTCGGCTTCTCTATTTTCGCGGCGCGGCTTTCGACGGCCTGCGGCTGCCAGGATTCGCTAGCCGCGATTTGGGCCTGGCGCAGGCAGGCAAGATAGTCGGTAATGGCTTCTTCGTCGTTTAGACCAAGATGCTTGGCGTAGGCGCGGATGAATCCCTTGTTGAAAACGCCGCCGGGAAGCTGATCGAAGTTTTCCGCTTCGATGGCTTGCAACATGCGCGAGCTGATCTTGGTGACGTTAGAAACGTCATCGAGCGAGATACCCTTCTTCTCGCGTGCTATGCGGAATTTGTCGCCGAATGCGCCCACGGAATCGCCGCTTGCGAAGAGATCGAGCCAGTGGTTCCCGAGTCATGATAGGACATTGCGGGTGAGTACGCTACCGCCAACGGTGAAAGACGAGGGTAACGTTGTGGTTCGGGGCTCTGATTCACCACGGAGGACAGAGGGGCGCACGGGAAATAGGCCCCCCCAATCATCGCGGCAAGACTTATCCGCAGGTTTCCCCGGACGAGGGCGTCCGGAGTTCCATGTTGCTTAAGCACTGAAGGCGTGTCCTTCCAAAGCCACTTCAGATGGTTTCTAGTTTTGCCGAGGACCCGGCGGCGTGTTTTGGGCAGAAGGCGGGGTGGACTGGTCAGATGGCTGGTCGCTCCTGCGTAGAACGATAGTGAATTGCTTGCTGCAGGTTTGGGAGGGATCGTCAAAAGCTTCTCCGGTGCGATCGTCCTGGCTGGCACGGAAGAAGAGACCACGCTTGATGCGGTCGGGAAGTCCGGTAAAGCGAGCTTTGCCGTCGACGTTGGTGTCGACCTCGAGATCGAGCTTGTGCAGGCTCCAAGTGCCATACGCGATGTGGACTTTGACTTTGGCGTTGTAGACGGGCTTGCTGTCGGTACCGGTGATGAGGAAATCAGCAGTGCAGGAACCGATGCCAGCATCGAGCGAAGGCACGGAGTGCGAGTCGACCGCGGGAGCGGCTTGCGTATTGGATTGCGCGCTGGCGAAAGAAGCGAGTGCTAGAAAGACGATGGTGGCGAGTCGGTTCGGCATGGAACTAGGGTACGACAAAATGGAGTGGCCGGGACAGGTCTTGTGTGGGATGGTCGGACGGCGCGTTGGTTCAATCTGGTTTCACCAGTTGTCGCGCAGACAAACGGGATCTGTAGGAAAATTGCATGATGAGACGGCGCTACGGGCTTCCCCGTCTGTTCCTCTGGCTGATGAGTCCGTGTGCCGTCTTGTCCGTTGGCGGCGCGGCGCAAACCGGCGAAATCCAGCGACCATCCGATGGCATACTTTGAGGTGTACGAACCGCTGCTAACGATAAATCGCAATCTTTGTTACTTTGTTACCTTGCAACCTTGAAACTTTCCCTATGAACGCCGACCAACTAAAAAAACTGATTCGCGAAATTTCCGATTTTCCGAAAAAGGGAATCCTCTTTTACGACATCACCACGCTGCTGAAGGACAAGACTGGATTCGCCACGCTAATCGACATGCTTTCTGAATACTATGTCGCCCAGAAGGTCGACCTCGTGCTCGGCATGGAAGCTCGCGGCTTTATCTTCGCGCCGGCTCTAGCGTATCGCCTCGGCGCGGGATTCGTTCCCGTGCGCAAGCCCGGCAAGCTTCCCGCCGAATGCGCCCGCTACGACTACGCTCTTGAATACGGAACGAACACGCTCGAGATTCATAAGGACGCGATTCAAAAAGGCCAGCGCGTCATCATCGTTGACGATCTGCTCGCGACCGGCGGCACGGCCGAAGCAACGGCCAAGCTGGCCGAATCGCTGGGTGCGAACATCGTCGGCTTGGGATTCGTCGTCGAACTGGATTTCCTGAACGGACGCCAGAAGCTCAAAAACTACGACGTGCTTTCCCTGCTGCACTACGAGAAGTAGTTCGTTCCCACGTCAAAATCATTGCAAAAGTTATGCCCCACGCCTGGCCGGTTTTCCAAGACGTGGGGCAAACCAGAAACCGAAACTCTGCAATTCTTCTTACTTCACCAGCCGATCGATCATCAAGCCCACCGCCGACCAGAAAACCGCGCTTACCCCGACCGTCAAGCCAATACCGAGAACGGCATTCCAGTTGAGGTGCTTGCCTGGCTTCGATACAGCTTGCGAGTCGTATTCAAACCAGGAGCGCAAAAACTGCATACTCTTCACTCGCTCCGGCGGCAGATCTTCCCTCACCAAAACCCGGATATTCGAAACGCGGGTGCTTGTCTGGGGGGAAAGCTGCGTAATTCTGTAGCTCATGAAGCACCTCCAGTTCCTCAGTAGCAACTGCCTAGCCAAATTGCGCAATTCTCGGAACTGCTTGATTATTCAGATGCTGAATCACCGTGCCCCGTTTAGATTCAGGGGTCAAAGCGCCAAAAAACCATCCAGCTGGTTAGTTTTCCCCCCGCGATACCCTGACCCATGAGCAGAAAGCACAGTAGGAGATTAACCGATGGCCTGCTTCTCCGACAGTATCAGCGCGGAATCCGCTGGAAGGTAGCTCTTCCGCCGGAACCAGTCCTGCATGGCTGCTTGCAGTTGATCGAGCGGCACGCTTGATCCAATCTCCATCGTGCCGTCGGCAACCGGCAGCGTGTCATCGAAAACGCTGGCATTAGTGAAATTGCGCATGGAAAAGCTGTCGAGCCACTTCAGCGGACAAGGCCGACGCTGGCCGTTTTGCTCATACTCGACGCGGATCTTGCGGGCAAACATAGCATCATTGTATCGAGAGCGCAGAATCGAATTGGTCACGCGCGGGCAGGGACCCTCGGCTTGCCTCCCTGCCTTCCCGCCTCATATACTCGGAAACGTTTGCCCGCCCAGGGAGGGGATTCGTCCGGCCAGCGCTGGCGCGACCTACAATTGACCTGCAGCCCTGATCCAACGATCATTGATCATTCCGGAGAAGACTTCTATGACCACCATGACCGCCCCGCACGTCGATAAAGAGACCAATCCGTGGGAGTCGCAGCGTGCGCGCTTCGATCTTGCCGCGCAAAAGCTCAACCTCGATGAAGGACTGTGGCGTGTACTGCGTTATCCCAACCGTGAAATCACGGTCCACATCCCGGTGCAGATGGATGACGGTCATCTCGAAGTCTTCACCGGCTTTCGCGTACAGCACTCGATCGCGCGCGGTCCGGCCAAGGGTGGTATCCGCTACGCGCCCGATGTCACGCTTGACGAAGTGCGCGCTCTCGCCAGTTGGATGACATGGAAATGCGCGGTCGTCAACATTCCTTTCGGCGGCGCCAAAGGCGGCGTAATTTGCGATCCGCACAAAATGTCGATGGGAGAAGTTGAGCGCATGACACGGCGCTACACTGCGGAACTGATTGAGTTCATCGGCCCGGAAAAAGACGTGCCCGCGCCCGACGTCAATACCAACGAGCAGATCATGGCGTGGATGATGGACACATACTCCATGCATATGCGGCAGACGGTAACCGCAGTCGTGACCGGCAAACCGATTAATATTGGCGGATCACGCGGACGCCGCGAAGCCACCGGACGCGGTGTGATGATCGTCTGCGATGAGGCTTGCAAAAAGCTGGGCATTGATCGCGACCGCGCCCGCGTCATCGTGCAGGGATTCGGCAACGTGGGTTCAAATGCCGCCCAGCTGATGCATGAAGCCGGATACAAGATCATCGGCATCGCTGAGGTCGGCGGGGGTCTTTACAACAAGAACGGCATCGATCTGAAGGCGCTGATCGAATTCCGGCAGAAGAACGGAACTATCCACGGATTCCCGGGCGCCGAGAAATATGATGCGGCCGAACTGCTGATAACGGAATGCGAGATCCTGATTCCCGCTGCCACAGAGAATGTCATCACCACACGCAACGTCGATCGCGTGAAGTGCCGCATTCTGGCCGAAGGCGCAAACGGCCCGACCACCTCCGCCGCTGACGATGTTCTCAGCGAAAAGAAAGTCTTCGTCATTCCCGACATTCTCGCCAATGCCGGCGGCGTTACCACTTCGTATTTCGAGTGGGTGCAGGATCGTCAGGGATACTTCTGGAAAGAATCCGTCGTCAACGAGCAGCTCGAAACCATCATGAAGTCGTCATTTGAAGATGTGGTCCGCTACGCCGACACACATCACGTGAACAATCGCATCGCGGCTTACATGCTGGCCATTGATCGCGTCGCCTACACGATTCGCCAGCGCGGCATTTACGCGTAGGCAACTCGCGCGGACAAACAAAAAGATTCGGGATGCCCCACATCTCGCCGCGTTTGCGAGATGTGGGAAGCAAGGAGGATTACATGAAGCCCATTGAACGCAAACTGATGGCGCAGATCGCCGTCCTCGTTTTTCTGCTCTCGCTCGTGAACGGCACCGCACTCGCCCAGAATCAGGAGCCCGGGGGCACCGCTCCGGAAATCAATGCCGCGCTAACTTCGCCTCAATCCTCCATGGCCCCAGCGAAGCCAGCTGCCGACAAGCTCGACATCAATACGGCGACCAAGGATCAACTGAAGGCGCTGCCGGGGATCGGCGACGCCTATTCGCAGAAAATCATCGACGGTCGGCCTTACCGGGCGAAGAACCAACTGGTGCAGAAAAAAATCATTCCGCAGGCGACGTACGACAAGATCAAGGATCTGATCATCGCCCACCAGCCGAAATCGAACACCATGACGCCCACCAGCAAGTAGATCTTTTGTTAAAAAGCGCCCCCGAGGCTCAAAATCCAGCCCTCTGGGGTTGCGGCGGCATAGCCCCGCGGGGGATCGTACGAGATCCGGGTGACGTTGATGCCGTTTACAGGATGGCACCAACAGACGAACTACCGATTTGAAAAGTTGCGCTGCCACTCAGGGTTTTGACTGCGTTGCGTTCCCCTTCTACGGAGAGCATAATCGGGGTAGTATTGCTGTGCCCGGGGAACCTCGCGGTTGTGAACCTGCCCAACTCCATCACGCTCATCCGTATTCTCAGTATCCCTCTGCTGGTTTGGACACTATCCAGTTCTCGCTTCAGCAGCGCCAATGGCGAAAAGGAGCTGCTGGCCTCTGCCCTGTTCATCGCAGCGGCCATGACCGATGGCATCGATGGTTATCTGGCCCGCAAACGCGGGCAGATTACGACCATGGGTATTCTGCTCGACCCGCTCGCTGACAAGCTTTTGATTGCGGCTGCATTCATTGTGCTGGTGCAGTTGAATCCTCATCTTGTGCCCGCATGGGTCGCGATTATCGTGATCGGGCGCGAGTTCCTGGTCAGCGGACTGCGTTCGATAGCCGCTTCGGAAGGCTTCACCATCGAGGCCAGCAATCTCGGCAAGTTCAAAATGGTGGTGCAGATCGTCAGCGTCGTGGCGGTGATTCTCGACCTTCATTGGAAAGAATGGCCCGTTTACGGCCCGTACGTTTTTCCGGTGCACTGGATCGCCGTAGCTGCGATCGGTTTCATGGTTTGCCTGTCACTGGCTTCGGCGATTGATTACTTCGTCGCATTCTGGTCCAAGATCGACCGGCGAGTGGTGAAGCGCCGACGCCGCCGGGCGTTCATTCTCAGCCGGCGCGGAAAGCCTGCACCCACTCCGCCGCAGGCGGATCGCGATGTCGCTGCCTCGACTTAGTCCTCTCGAAACCGTAGCCGAATTCTCGCCGCAGGAGCGCGAAATTTTATTGCGCCTGGCGCACGAGTCAATCGAATCTGCTTTCGGAGATCGCAGCATTTCACTCGACCCTCCCACACCACATCTCTCGCAGCCGCGCGGCGCCTTCACCACGCTCTACTTGCACGGCGAGCTCCGTGGATGCGTCGGTTTTGTCCTTCCCGTGAGTTCCGTATACGCCGCAGTTGCCGAAACGGCTCGAGCGGCGGCCTTCGAAGATACACGCTTTCGCCCAGTCACGTCCGAAGAAGCTCCGCATCTTCAGATCGAGCTCAGCATATTGACGCCACTCCAGCCGATTGCTCCCGCTGCCGTCGAGATTGGACGTCACGGTCTCCTCATCAGCATGCATGGCCGACGCGGACTACTCCTGCCGCAGGTTCCCATCGAGCATGCATGGAATCGGGTAACCTTCCTCGAACAAACTTGCCGCAAAGCCGGCCTGCCCGAGGACGCCTGGCAAAAAGGCGCGAAAGTAGAAGCATTCACTGCCGAGGTGTTCGGCGAAAAGAGCCACACCACACCGTAGACCTGCAGCTCATACCGTAAACATCTGAATGGGAATTACGCGGGCGTAGTGGATGAAGTCGCGGTCCGTTGTAAACATCTCCCAACTGTGACGAAGAGCAACATTTTGTGCGCTTCCTCGATGAGTTTGTCGTCTATCGCCAAGTTAGTCGCCATGTGTAAAGTCTTACACATTGGGCTGTGTCGGGCAAGGCCGGTATAGCATCCCGCAGAAAAAAGAGCTTGATCGCATACACAAAACCGGAGACGGTTGCCCGTCCCCGGTTCGTTGACTGCGCCTTACAAAAACCAACTTCGAAAACAGGTCTTACAAACCCAAGACCAACCTCCGAACTACTCGACCTGATCCAGTTCGACGCCGTCACCGGCGTGCACATCTTCGGTGGCGAACACGACCATACCTGTCGCCGTCGTATCAGTGACGCCAATGATCACGATCTCTCCTACTGCACGGCGCGGCAAATCGCGCACGTGAATCGTCGGACCATTATTGTGTGGGTCGAATCTTCCGGGATCCACCGAAGGCGTCTTCATCTGCGTATCCTCGGAAATCGCCGCTTTAAATGAGAGCGAGTCCACCGGATCGTTCAAGTCGGCCTCATAAGAACGGACTGCCCGGAAGTAGTCGCCCACCTTCACGCCTTGGTTCGCGCCCACGTTGATGTAGACCTTGTGCCCTGTTCCCAGTTCCAAGTCAAAGTCTTTTGCCATCACAATGCGGCCGGAAACCTTGCTGCTTGAGGGAAGAAAGCGATCGAATTTGACCGGAACATGAAAGCTCACCATCTGCTTTTCGGCGAACGGAATCGCCGCATCGCCGGGTGTCATCGAATCGCAGGAAAATTCGATGCGCGCGATAGCAGACCGGTTGCGCGTATCGATCACCTTCACACGTCCAACTTCTTCGTACGGTTGTCCGGTCTCTTTCAACAGCTTCTTTTCCCCCGGGTACACCTCGTACTCGTTGATATCGCGCAGTGCGCGCACAATTTCATATTCCGCGCCCGCCGTGTAACCGCTTCCCTTCAGGTAGACGATGTCCCCACGGCCGAACTTGCTCGTGCTCGGCGTCTCCAGTCCGCCTTCCACGAAGTTGGCGTCCGGCAAGGTTTTCCTGCTGATGAAGCCGGCGCAATAAAGGTCGGCGTAAGTAGGCGTTTGTACACGCTCGGTTGGGAAACTGGCAATATTGGGTGCTGTCCCCTGCGGCGCCTCCGCAGGAGCGGCGTCGCTCCCCGACTGGGCCCACATCGCGCCCGCCAGAAACAGCATTAACAATCCTGTTTTCTTCATGTTACCTCCGTGAAGAGGACTGCCGTGCGTCCCCCACGCTTGTCAAATGCCAGAAAAGAAAGGCTTCAGCCGAAGGTAACAAGGTGGTAAGGGAGGGTCAAGGTTACGAGGGTGTGAGTCTGTTAGGGCCAAAGATTTTTCTTCTGAACTGCGAATCCGCTGTTGCATAAAGAATTACGCCCCTGTAATAATTCGCCGTCACTGAGCTGTACGAGAAGAATACGTGTCAGAAACCAGAGTGTCCGATTTGAGAGTGCCCGAATCCAGAACTTCCGTGGGATCGCTTTCGCCGGGATCCAGGGTATCCGTGTCCCCTCCCGCGAATGCCAAGGTTGGCTTCGTGCCGCGGTTGTTACCCTTGCGGTTGCCTCGAGTTTGCGTAGCCGTCATCGGCTCCGACCCAAGTGAACTGATCGATAAAGCCGAAGCTCTAGTCCGCGATAACTCCTTGCTGGAGCTTAGGTTAGACTATATCGCCAAGCCCGGATTGGCCATCCCCAAGGTCAAACGCTTTCTGGAATCGCACCCCGGAACGGTGGTGATCGCCACCTGCCGCCGCGTGGCCAACGGCGGAAAATTCCGTGGATCCATCGCCTCTCAGCTGGACGTGCTTGGCAAAGCGACCGCTGCCGGCTGCCAACTGGTTGATCTGGAATTACAGACTGCCAGCAAATGTAAGCCTGAGCAACTGCGTAAGCTGCGGGGACGCGCTGGACTGATCCTCTCCTATCACGACTTCCGGGCGACCAAGAAGCTGGACGAGACGCTGGACAAGATGCGGGCGATCCCCGCGGACTATTACAAGCTGGTGAGCACCGCGACCACTCTGTCCGACAACGTCGAGATGATGAAGTTCCTCGCCCGCGAAGCCGACCGCCATTCGCTCATCAGCATGTGCATGGGAGAACAGGGAATCATTAGCCGCGTGCTGGGCGTGCGGGCAGGCAGCATTTTTACCTTTGCGGCGGCAGGGGTGGGCCAGGAAACGGCTCCCGGCCAGATCACCGCCCGCGAATTACGCAGCGTCTATCGCATCGAGCAGGTGGATGTCGCCACGCGTGTGTACGGAGTCGTCGGCGATCCCATTGCCCATTCGCTCTCCCCGGCAATCATGAATGCGGCCTTCCGCCGCGAAAATGTAAATGCGGTCTTCCTCGCGCTGCACGCCAAGACGTTGAAGGATTTACTGAACTGCGTGCGCGAGATCCCCATTCACGGCATCAGCGTCACGATGCCGTACAAAGAAGCGATTCTTTCGCATCTCGACAATACCGACGCTCACACCAGCAAAATCGGCGCGTGCAATACCGTGGTGCGAGCTCAGGATGGGAAGCTTTACGGATTCAACACCGATGCCTCTGGCGTCGTCCGGCCGCTCGAACGCCGTCTGGCCACTCTTGAAAAGGCTCGAATTCTCGTCTTAGGCGCAGGAGGCGCGGCCCGGGCCGCTGTCTTTGGCTTGAAGGAGCGCGGAGCCGAGGTTTATATTCTGAATCGGAGCGCCGCTCCCGCCAAAAAGCTCGCCCACCAGGCTCGGGCCAGACTGGCTAAGCGCCAGGACCTTAGAAAGATGGCCTTCGACGTTATCATTAACGCCACGCCAGTAGGCATGGGAAATAGCCGCGAAACTCCTCTTCAAGATAAAGAAATCAATGCCCGCTATGTCTTTGACATGGTTTACGATCCGCTGGAGACCCGCTTCCTGAAGCTGGCCAAAGAACGGGGCGCCCAAGTCATCCCTGGAATCGAAATGTTCGTCCACCAGGCTGCGCGTCAGTTCGAGATCTGGACTGGAAAACCCGCCCCTTGGGATGAGATGTTGCGCGTCGTACTCCTCGCCTTGCAGGATCGTGCACAACCGAGCGCCAGCGCTAAGTAGAAGAAGGCGCGGGAAATAGAAGAAATAAGAAGCAAAACGATGCTTCCCGAAAAGAAAAAGTTGCTTTTTTATCAGTGCCCAAAGTAATATGCAGTCAGGGGACGTGACTGTAAAGGTTCCCAGATCGATCGTTCGTTTGACCCTGTACCGCCCGGTTTCTACTTCCAAGATCGTTTCACAAGCTTTGGCGAAACACTCGACGTGCGAGGCGGCTCGTTCCGCCTCCATCCCGGTTCGGAGAGTTCAACATGGCGTGGTACGCGTACTGTCTTACCGAGCATCAGACCCTCCCCAATGGAACCCGCACTCGCCGCCCTTTCTTGTTAGAAGGCGTACAAGGCGTTAATGGAGCTGCGGTACTGAGCTACCCTAGCGGCGAATTTGCCGTGGTGGTGAGCGAGTACGACCGGCCGGCCAGCGAGCTTGATCAGAAGGCTGCCATTGAGCACGCGCGGGTAGTCAGTACCTGCTTCCGTGCGTCCACTGTGCTTCCTTTCAAATTTGGAACGATTTTCGATAGTGACGACGCCCTGCGCCAAGCCGTCCGCGTGAACCGGCGCGCTTTCGGGCAGAGTGTCGCGCGGCTGCGCGGCAAATCTGAGATGCATATCAAGCTGGTCGTGCGCGATGGATCCCTGCGCGAGGCCATGATTGACGTGCAGCTGCCCGATACCGTCGGCGGCGACTATCTCTCCAAGCTGCGCGAGAAAGCCTCGCGTGAGCGCGAGCGCCAGACCAAGGCGCGCGCCCTTTCTGTCCAGGTGCATAAGCTCTTCAATCCGCTCGAGGAAGAGGTGAGTTGCAAGAAAGTCGCTCCCGAGGGGATGTTGATCGACATCGCCCACCTCATCGACAACAAGAGCGTGGAAAAGTATCAGAACCGCTATTCAACCGCCGCCAAGCAGCTGAAGAATTGCGAAGTCAATATCAGCGGCCCTTGGCCTCCGTATCACTTTTTGCCGGTGAAGCTGCGCACGGTCGCCGGCAACAGCTAGCCTGGTATCGACGTTGCGACGTCTCAATTCCTCGGCTTTATTCGCTGGAAGCAGCGCATTGCAATTTCTTTCCTATCGCGCATTCCCTTTGGTATGGGAATGCACCCAATGTGCATTGTTGTGCAGCTCGAATTCCCGCGATTTCGTCGCCGGGATAGGCATATTTCTTTAAGCCGGGCTTGCTAAGTGTCTCCCGGTCATCTATTTAGACTATTGACGGCTCCGATCCCCGCCTGTGCGGTCCTTTGGCGCGGCAAGTGCTTCACTTAGGGGTAACAAAGAGGCCGCAACCAGCAACATGACCTTCACTCTCTTTGATTTTCCGCGTCACTACCCGGACCGTTCCCCCTGGCGGAACGGCGTCTCGAATCGCCTTTCCTGACATCACCTTCCATTTCTGTGCCTCTTGAATCTGGCCCCAGCAATGGGGCCATTTTTCTTGCTCCCGAAAAAACGAACGCGGCGGGATCTTCCGCCGCGTCGTCTGATTTTCGCGCTTTGGCTATGTGGATCTTTTATCGCCCGTGCCCGCCAGCCATACCGCCTCCACCATGGAATCCTCCCATGCCACCTCCATGGAATCCTCCCATCCCGCCGCCATGGAATCCGCCACCGTGGAAAACACCGTTAAATCCACCAATGCCGCGCGCTCCGCTTCTCATTCCAAAATGCGAAGCATGGAATCCACGACCGATGGATCCTGGCCCACGATAGACGCCGTGTGCGTAATGATTCCCGATATAGCTCGGTCCCGGTCCCCAAGCATGCGCGTTGGGACCGAAGTGATAGTGATAGCGTCCGTGCGCGCCATTGAACCAGCCGTACATCGGAGAATCGTAGACCCAGTACGGCGAATAAAATCCCCAGCCGAAGGGACTGTAGAAGATTCCGTCTCCCGGCATAAAGGTGAACGCACTGAAATACGGATCCCAGTACCAGCCAGCACCCCACCAATCGCCCCAACCACCCCACGGTCCCCAGTAGTTTTCGGCGTACATGCTGGCGGCGTCGACATTCGCCTCCGCGAGATAAGCGGAACGCAGGCTGCTCCATCTGTACAGGTCGCCCTGTTCGTAATCGTTCTTGTCAAACTTTTCGGTTTTCAGCGGGCCGCCTTGGAGTTGCAGTTCATGGTTTTTCTTCACCGTGATGTTCTTGTCATCATCCTGAACCGAAGCCTTCCCGTCGAAGACGCGGAATTCATCCTGCCGCGCATTGAAATCGTAGAGGCCGGTTTTCTCCAGATGGATGGTCGCTCCATTCTCCTTAATGAGAATGTCATTCTCGTGATGCATCTCCGCCGCCTCGATCATGGCGTGGCCTTTGTACAAGGCGAGTTCGGTATCGGTCAGGCTGGGAGAGATCATCTGAACCACGCTATCGTTGCCCACCCGCAAAAACACGCCCGGTGTCAGCAGAATCTCCGCTTTGCCTTTTTGTGTGGCGATGGTCTGTCCAGCTTGGAGTTGGGCTGAGCCAACGGATTTCGAGTTCAGCTCGGCGTTGCCGATCGAAGCCTGGCCCTCGACATAATTCAAAGTGCCGGGAACCGCCGAGGCTTCGTTTGTAGTTGGCGTATTTGAAATGTTTGCTCCCCACGCCGGGAAGCAACAAAATGTGAAAAGGAAGAAGCACGCAACAGCCACGACAGACCGCTTCATATTTGCCTCCTCCAAGCTCGTTCAACCACTAAAAGCCTTCACTTTCTTAGATGACCCGCACATGGTTCACGATGCTGAATGCAGCCGTAAATATTGGCCTAAACGCGTATACGGTAATGTTTTGTATCGTGGCACGATATACATGGATGCCTCTATCTGGACAACCTGTGAACAGGCTGGCCGGTTCTTATTTACACAGAGAGCAATGCGTTTCGTAAGCAAGTGAAGTACGCAACGGCTATGCATAGAGGAGGTACAGATGAATTTTCGCAATATGCTTGCAGCAGCGATTGTCCTTATACTCGGGGGATTCGCGTTTGTTCCGCCGGCCCATGCGGATGAATGGAACGAGCAGACCGAATTGTCGTTCAACCAGCCGGTGGAACTTCCCAACACTATCTTGCCCGCAGGGAAGTACTGGTTCATTCTGGCGAATAACGACTCAGATCGTCACATTGTGCGGGTCTTCAGCTCCGATTGGTCGAAACTGTACGCCACCCTGAACGCCATCCCGGTCATCCGGAGGGAGCCGACCAACCATACGGAAGTAAAGTTTGCTGAACGGCGGCATGATCAGCCCGAGGCCTTGCTGGACTGGTATTACCCAGGACGGTTTACGGGAAATGAGTTCGTCTATTCCCATCAATTGGAGCGGCGGTTTCGCCACGATCCAAAACAGGAGGTCGTTGCGCATGCGCTGACACCGCGCTCGTAAGCGACAAGATTCCGCTCACCCAACAATTTCGGCCGGCGATGACAGCATCGTCGGCCGAGGTTTTTTTCCATTTGGCTTCCGGAATAAATCTCGAAATCCCACCAACTTCATAGGTCACGACCGGCGCCACGAGGATCAATGCGCGGCAGTATCGACACGCGGGCTGGGGTTAACGCGCAGCAGCAACCCGCTGCCTCCCCGAATGGTCAGGTCTCCCCGCCTGGCCGTAAGGCGAAACTCTCCCACCGGATTCCTCCTTCCCGTATGGGCAAGAATCAAGTCCGGATAACCGAACAAGCCGCAGGCATCGGAGGAAAACAGCCACAAAGCCTGCACCTGGTCGTTGCCGTCGACTTCCCCGCGACACCTTTCTTGTGGCCCGCTGCGAACCTGCGCCAATACGCCATCGCCCACCATGGACCGGCCCACCACCGTAGAACCATTTGTCACGTAGGCTCCATGATAGTTAAGGTCGCCACCAATCTGCTCCGTGACCCAATCCGCTTCCGATGTTCCCCGATCTGGACCGGCCATCGGTATCTGCGCTTGCGAGACATCCATCATGTTCGCCAGCGCTCGTAAATCTGTGACCACGGGGATGCGCTGCTTTCCCATGATCACCTTGTCAAACCGCACGGTTACTTCTCCCGGGCGGGTAGGCGAAGCAGGCGTAACAGCTACGATTTCGCCGATCACCCGGGAGTTGGCGGGAATTTTCGACCCGGCCGACAGCGGCACATCCTGCCTGATTCGGGCGGTTACTTTCAATCCGGGCCGGTCATTCCTGGAGCGGATGGTTGTGCTCAATTGCAATGGAAGAATAGTTCCCGGAGGGATGGCATTTTGCGCCAGCACACCTGCTGACAAAAGAAACGGAAGCAGCAACAACTTCAATCCGATTGCTCTAAGTTCCCACCGCATAGTGCCTCCTCCAATCAATCCTCATCACCGCAGGCGATCGCCATCATTAAGATGCGATCGCCAGGAAACGAGCAAGGGGAAGACCCTCATCGCCGGAGACATCATCCTCGCGAAGATGCATGTGCTTGCAGTGATCAGGCATCCATATCCTGCAGGGCCCAATCGGGCCGCTCCGAATTCCGGATGTACGAATCGAAAAAACGAAGCAGAAATGGAGTGTGCGTTCCCACTCCTGCAAACAGGAGGACGGGAACGTCAGGCTTCATTCGCTTCATTTCACTTCGTAATGTGGATCCGTTGATATCCGGCAAGTCGTACTCTAGAAGTACTCCATCGATTCCGAGTTCTCTGAACAATATCAGCGCCTCGGAGCCGTTCGTAGCAGATATGACGTCGTACCCGGCGTCTTCCAATATGGACTCCAACACTTCCAGATACTCGGGCCGGTTTTCAACACACAGCACTCTGGCGAAACTCATAATTCCTCCTCATGGTTCGGTCTCGTTTATCGATCCTCTCTATTGACGACCCAGCACCGTTGACTCCAATGGGATCGCGCAATCAATGCGCTCGGTGATGCATCCATTGGGTGACGGATATTCGTTCAGGAGTCAGTTAGACAGCGGGGGGCGGACGGTTCGAAGGAACGCCCGTGATCTCGCGCGAGTGAGAAGACGGTGCGGCGGAAAAAGAATACGCAATGACCGCCACGGATGGTGCAATCTCAATTGCCGCTGTGGGAACGGTCCATTGCGGAGAGTCATTGTCAAAAGCGGCCCGGTGCTTCTGAATGGAGTGGTGAATGGCGCGATCGGAGTGAAAGCTGGTCGCGGTTCTGGGTGCGTGGAAATAACCCGGAGGCAAGTTGCGAGATGCAAGAAAAACAAAGAGCCCGACTACGGCAAATGCGATTTGCAGCGCTCGCTGGCCGGTCAGTTTTTGTCCGGTCTGCCTTCGGCGCGTCAGTGCTCGGCCACGATTGCTCCCAGGCAACATAGCCCCTCTTCTGGTTCGGATGATTGTACGTTGCCGGCGGTTGGCCGTTTGGAGACTGAATTGTGCCCCCGCCGCATGCAATTCGATTCAAAAACACTTAACTGCAGTGCGCCAGGGGAGTTACGCTTCGCGTGAGTCGAAACGAGTTATCCTAAGTGCTCCCGGGGCTCGCGCGGCGACTTTGAACAAACCATTCCATCCGCTGCTTGTCATTCCAGGTTGCTTGATTGCGATCTGGCCGTTTCGTTATGTTTGGAACAATCCTCCACATTTTGTTGGAAGAAATATCTGGCTCGCCCTCCTGACGCCGATCGCAGTTTTTATCGTCGTCTCTCTCGGGATCACCTGCCTGATAACAATTTGCTGGCGGCTGTGGAAAGCAAAGTGAGCTCGCCACCCGCTCAATCGCCTGGTTTGGTATCCTTGCGCCCATGAGCGAAACTAGCCGTAGAAAATTTGTGGAGCAATGTGCCGCAACCGTAGCACTCCCGTGGCTGTTGCCCTTGCCCGCCGTGGCAGGTTCAGGACCTTCAGTCCAGTTCCCTTCCCAGCCCCACGAACGCGTCGCGGTCGCCGCTTATCCGTTTCGGGAGTTCATCGTGGGATGGAAGGGCTGGGACGGAAAATCTCCCAGCCAGAATCCGCAGCAAGTCGAGCTCAAGGATTTCGCGGCCCACGTTGCGGAAAAGTTCAACCTGCACAAGATTGAGCCCTGGAGCCGCATTTTCCCATCGACCGACGCGAAGTACTTGGATCAGTTCCGTGCCGCGGTCGAGAAAGCGAATTCCGCGGTCGTGGATATTGCCGTCGATGAGGAATTCAGCCAGTATTCTGCCGATGCCGCCGAGCGGGAGCGGGCCCTGGCCGCGGGTAAGCGCTGGGTAGATGTCGGCGCCGCGCTGGGATCTCCCAGCATTCGCACGCATATTCAGGAAGCGAAGGACTCGAAGCCCGAAGTAACTCGCGCCGCCGATACGCTGGCACGGGTCGCCGAATATGGCGCGAAGAGAAACGTGGTTGTGCATCTCGAAAACGATGACCCGGTCAGCGAAGATCCGTTTTTCATCGTCAAAGTCATCGACAAAGTGAATAGCCCCTGGCTAAGGGCGTTGCCCGATTTCGGCAACTCGCTGGCGGCGCACGATGAAGCCTTCGATTACCGCGCCATGGACGTAATGTTTGCCCATGCCTACGGCATCTGCCATGTGAAAGACGGCGAAGTAAATGAGCAGGGTAAGGCGGTGCATGTCGATCTGGCTCGCACCTTCGGAATCCTGAAAGCTCACGGATATAAGGGATATTGTTCGATCGAATACGACGCGCCCGGCGACCCCTACAAGGCCACGACTGACTTAATCACGCAGACCGTGACGTATTTGGCTTAGCTCCAGCAGGCGATCTCACAATCCACGTACTTCTCGGAGGAGAAGAATGCAGAAGAAAACAATCTTGCTTGCAGTTTCAGTCATCAGCCTCACCCTGATTTCGAGCGCCAGCGATCGCAAATACATCGTGGGTCCGCGGCCACCGGACGCGCAGAACCTCCCGTTCAGTGACGCGGTCCTAGTCGGGGATACGTTGTATCTCTCAGGACACATCGGTATCGATCCAAAAACGCATCAAGCGGCATCCGACCCCGCGGTCGAAGCGAAATTGGCCATGGACGGAGTCAAGCGAACCGTGGAATCGGCCGGAATGACGATGGATGACATCGTGTCGATGCAGGTTTTCTGCACCGATATGAAGCAGTACGACGCTTTTAACGAGGTATACAAGAGCTATTTCCGCGGCGATTATCCAGCGCGGGCGTTCATTGGAATCGACAAGCTGGTCAGAGGCGCGAGATTCGAAGTTATGGGAATCGCGGTGCGAAAAACGAAGTAAAATTGTATTCGTTTTTTGTTCGCCTAAGCTGTGAATCTGTGGTACATCTGTAGCTCATGAAAAAGGCAATTCTTCATCTGAAAAAGTGTGATCCGGTTCTGCGTGAAATCATCGAGCGGGTAGGCTCGTTCAAGATGGAATACGGCCCGCCGGAATTTACTAGCTTGGCCGAGTCGATCCTTTATCAGCAGTTGAACGGCAAGGCTGCGGCAACCATCTTCAAGCGCTTTAGCGATTTGGCCGGCGATCCGCTGACGCCTGAGGGAATTCTCAAGCTCAGCGACGAGCAGCTCCGCGGCGTGGGACTTTCAAAGCAGAAATCCGCCTATTTGCGGGATCTGGCGGTAAAAACCCGCGATGGCTTGCTGAATTTCGAGAAGCTGCCCGACATGACGGACGACGAAGTCATCGAGCACCTGACGCAGGTGAAAGGCATCGGCGTCTGGACCGCGCACATGTTTCTGATGTTCACCTTGCGGCGTCCTGACGTGCTGCCGACCGGCGATTACGGCGTGCAGGCGGCGATCAAGAAGCATTACCGCAAGCGCAAAATGCCCAAGCCGGACGTGATGCATAAAATCGCCAGGCCGTGGGCACCTTATCGCAGCATCGCCTGCTGGTATTTGTGGCGAAGTCTGGATATCAAGACGCTCTAGTGACCGTGAACGGAATTAGCGAGGTTCCGTGCTGGGGGAAAAAGCCTTAACTCCGATGGGCCGCGCCGCAATCATTGGCCTGATTGTGACGCTCGGATCGGGCCTTTTTTCTGTCATTCGTCCTGAAGCGAGCAATTATTTATTCTTGCCCGGGATGATGGTCGTTTACGTCGCAAGTGGAGGAGTACATGGTTACTCCAGCGGAGTCTATCTGCCCACCCTGCCCGTTTGGTATGCGCTTGGCGGCATCGTGAATCTCATACTCTACACGGGTATCGCTTTCGCCGTGTCAGCCATGCTGCAGAGGAACAAGTGAAAGTTTCTGTGCCCTCAGTGTCCTCTGTGGTTAAATGAATACCGATGGCTGAAACGAAGATTCGAGTTTTAGTGGCCAAGCCCGGCCTGGATGGCCACGATCGCGGCGCAAAGGTCATTGCACGCGCGCTGCGCGACGCCGGTATGGAAGTCATCTACACCGGGCTGCGGCAGACGCCGGAGATGATCGTCAACGCCTCCCTGCAGGAAGACGCGCAAGTCATCGGGCTTTCGATTCTCTCTGGAGCGCACAATGCGATCGTCCCGCGCGTCATGGACCTGCTCAAACAGAACAAAATGGATGACGTGCTGGTGCTGGTGGGTGGCATCATTCCCGATCAGGATATTCCCGCGCTCAAGCAGGCCGGCGTGGCGGCGATCTTCCAGCCGGGGACGGCGATGGACGACATCGTGCAATTCATTCGCAGCAATGTGAAGCAGCCCGGCGTTCCTGCTGCGCGCTGATCCACGACTCCTTCTCGTCAACATCTGTCGAGACGTCCCCATTCATGCCACGATCCACCTTTCAAACTGACGAGTCTGCAGGCATCCGCATCGTGCGCCTTTGTTCAGACGACGGAACGAATCGTCTGACGGCCGACTTGGTGCGTTCGCTCAGCCAGGCATTCGATCAATGGAGTTCGGCAAAAATACCGGTCATCCTTACCGGGAACGAAAAATTTTTCTCAGCCGGAGCAGATCTTCAAGAAATCGTCGCGTTGAATGGTCCATCGGCTTTGGAATTTTCGAAGATCGGGCAGCACTTGATGCAGCTCGTCGAAAACTTCCCTGCCCCGGTCTTCGCCGCTATCTCTGGCTATTGCATGGGCGGCGGACTCGATCTGGCGCTCGCCTGCCATCGGCGCGTTTCGTCAACGCACGCCATCTTCGGGCATCGCGGCGCGGCCTTGGGACTCATCACCGGCTGGGGAGGCACGCAGCGCCTGCCGCGGCTGATCGGGAAGGCTAAGGCGATCGAGATGTTTGTTGCCGCCGAAAAACTCACCGCACAGCAAGGCGTCGGAATCGGGCTGATCGACGCCGTCGCGGCAGATCCCATCGCCGAAGCCTTCCATCGCATTCGGTCATCCGCATCCGCGCTCCCCTGACCAAGACCTTCGAGATCCCAAATAGCAGCCGGTTTGCGCGCTTTCGCTCCCGTGTTATACGGTAGTCAGTGCGCATTTCTGGTAGAAAAGCAGAACTGAACCCGCACTGATTCAACCATTACCGACTGCACTCATGGCCGACCGCAACGAATTGGTTTCCACGCCTTCTTCATCCGCCGATGTGTTGGCCACGAAGGTTGACCCGACTTCCGCCCGCTTTGAAGCCAACATGCGTTTCTTGGCGGATCTCATGTCGCAAGTCCGCAATGAAGGCGAAAAGATTTGCGAGGGTGGTGGTCCCAAGGCGATTGAAAGCCAGCATGGCAAGGGACGGCTGACGGCACGCGAGCGCATTGCTCTGCTGGTGGATCCCGGGACTTTTTTTGAACTCGGGCAATATGCGGCACATGGAATGTATGAAGAGTGGGGCGCCGCTCCCGCTGCTGGAGTGATCACTGGGATGGCGCGCATTCATACGCGCATGGTGATGATTATTGCGAACGATGCCACCGTAAAAGCGGGCGCCTTCTTCCCCATGACCGCGAAGAAGGTCATACGCGCGCAAAACATTGCCATCGAGAACCGGATTCCGACCATCTATCTCGTCGATTCGGCAGGTGTATTTCTGCCATTGCAGGAAGATGTTTTCCCCGACACCGACGATTTCGGCCGCGTCTTCCGCAATAACGCGGTCATGTCGGCCATGGGAATTCCGCAGATTGCGGCGATCATGGGCATGTGCGTCGCAGGTGGAGGCTATCTGCCCGTGATGTGCGATCACGTACTGATGACCGATGGCAGTGGACTTTTTCTCGCTGGCCCGGCACTGGTGCAGGCGGCGATTGGGCAGAAAGTTTCGGCCGAAGATCTGGGCGGTGCGGCCATGCATTCGGCTATCAGCGGCACGGTCGACTTCCGCGAGCCAAACGATGAGGCCTGCCTTCAGCGCCTGCGCTCCATCGTAGAAAAATGGGGATATCGCCGGCTTTCGCCATGGGACCGCAAGAAGCCCGTCGATCCGGCGCTGGCGATCGAAGAAATTTATGGAATTTACGATTCCTCTCCCGCTCGCCCGTATGACATGAAAGAAATCCTCGCGCGCGTGCTCGATGGCAGCCGCTTCGACGAATACAAGCCTGAGTACGGCAAGACCCTGATTTGCGGTTATGGACGCATTGGCGGTTTCGCCGTCGGCATTGTCGCCAATCAAAAACTGCACGCGCAGCAGACCGATCACGAAGGCCGCAAGATCATGGAGTTTGGCGGCGTCATCTATACCGAATCGGCCGAAAAAGCCGCGCGCTTCATCATGGATTGCAATCAGAACCTGATTCCGCTCGTTTTCTTTCACGACGTCAACGGATTCATGGTCGGCCGCGATGCCGAGTGGAGCGGCATCATCAAAGCCGGAGCCAAAATGGTGAATGCGGTTTCCAACTCCGTCGTGCCGAAAATCAGCGTGATTGTTGGCGGAAGCTTCGGCGCCGGGCACTACGCCATGTGCGGAAAAGCGTACGATCCCCGCTTCGTCTTTGCCTGGCCAACCGCGCGATATGCCGTAATGAGTGGCGACTCCGCTGCGGGAACACTGGTCGAAATCAAGATCAAGCAACTAGAACGAGGCGGGAAAAAACTCAGCGAAGAAGAAAGAAAAGAACTCTACGAGTCTGTGAAGCGTACTTACGACGAACAGACTGATCCACGCTATGGCGCCGCGCGCTTGTGGATCGACAAGATCATCGATCCCATCGAAACACGGGATGCAATCACACAAGCGCTCGAAGCTGCGGCATTGAACCCTGATGTGCCAGAGTTCAAGGTGGGAGTGCTGCAGACATGATTCACCACAGACTATTAGAAAGCTTCTTTAACTCCGTGCCTCTGTGTCTCCGTGGTGAAAACATTGCCTGATCAAGTCAAATTAATTGAGTGCCCGCGCGATGCCTGGCAAGGGCTGAAGGGGATGATCCCTGCCGATCTGAAGGCCGATTATCTGAAAGCCTTGATCAGCGTTGGATTCAAGCATATCGATGCGGTGTCTTTCGTTTCACCCAAAGCCGTGCCGCAAATGGCCGATTCGGAAGAAGTGCTCAAAGAACTGGGTGCGCACGATGGCGTCGAAGTTATTGGCATCGTCGTGAATGAAAAGGGCGCGCAGCGCGCAATCGAGACCAAGGCCGTTTCCACTCTGGGATTTCCCTACTCCATCTCGGAAACTTTTCTCCGCAAGAATCAGAACCAGTCACCGGAAGACGCATTGGAGGAATTGGAAAAAATTCACAAACACGCCGACGACGCCGGCCTCGACACGGTCGTTTACATCTCTATGGGTTTCGGCAATCCTTACGGCGATCCTTGGAGCGCGACCGAGGTCGTGGAGGCGATCGGACTGCTCGAAGCGGAAGATCTGCGCACGATCTCGCTGGCGGATACGGTGGGCCTCGCCAGTCCGCAGCAGATTCGCGAAGTGGTCGGAGCGGTGCTGGAGAACTACGGCTATCTCGACATCGGAGTGCACTTGCACAGCCGTCCTGACCAGGCCGCCGAGAAGATTCTGGCCGCGTTCGATGCCGGATGCCGCCGCTTCGACTCGGCTTTAGGCGGCTTGGGTGGATGTCCGTTTGCGCAGGATGCTTTGGTCGGTAATATCGCTACCGAGAAAGTGATCCAAACCTTGAAGCAGCATGGCGCGCAATTGCCCGAACTGAAATCGCTGGATGCGTTGCTGAAAGGGAGCGCCGGAATTGCCGCAAAGTATACGAATTCGCACGCTGCCGACTGATGGCATGACCTACAGCACTATCCAACTCGTGATAGACGGACCTCTGGCGACGATCACTCTGAATCGTCCCGAGAAGCGCAACGCGATCAGCTTTGAAGTGATCGAAGATCTTGTGCGGGCGCTGGATGAGGTCGCAAAATCGCCGGCGCATATTTTGATCCTCACAGGAGCCGGCAAGGCTTTTTGCTCGGGGATGGATCTGGAAAATCTGAAATCCCTGCTCGGCCGCACTCGCGAACAGAATGTGGAAGACTCCCGCAAGATGGTTCAGTTGTTCCGAACGCTGTACGAATTTCCGCTGGTCACGATCGCAGCCGTAAACGGAGCAGCCATCGCCGGCGGAACCGGACTCGCGCTCCTCTGCGATTTCACGCTCGCCGTGCCCGAAGCGAAGTTCGGCTATACGGAAGTGCGCATCGGATTTGTTCCGGCGATCGTCTCCACTTTTCTTCTCCGGCAGGTGGGCGAGAAGCACGCCCGCGACCTTCTTCTCACAGGAAGGATTTTCGACGCTGACGAAGCGCTCCGCCTGGGGTTGATCAATGAAATCGTCCCCAGCGATAAATTGCTCTTGCGGGCGCGCGAGCTCGCGTCATTGCTGATGGAAAACAGTCCTTCATCGCTGAGAGCGACGAAGAAGTTGCTGACCGATCACGCCCGCGCAGATTTGGACACGCAGATCGAAGCGGCGGTGCAGGAAAATGCCGGCATACGATCGACTGCCGATTTTCGCGAGGGCATTTCCTCATTCTTAGAAAAACGAAAGCCAGCGTGGACGCGCAAATGAGTTCGAACGGCCTTCATGCAACCAACGAAACCCGGCTGCGCGTGCGCTACGCCGAGACCGATCAGATGGGCGTCGTCTATCACTCCAACCATCTAATCTGGTTCGAGGTGGGACGCGTGGAGTTCATGCGGCAGATGGGCTTTTCGTATCGCGATATGGAACGCGAGGATGAAAGGTTCATCGCCGTCGCCGAAATAAAGTGCCGCTATCGCGCGCCGGTTTATTACGATCAGGAAATTATTGTTCGCACCCAGATCAAAACCGTTCGCGAGTCGGTCGTCGTGTTCAGCTACGAACTGCTGCGCGCAGAAGACCGCGGCTTGCTGGCGGAAGGCGAGACGACTCACATCGTCACCGATTCGAATATGAAAGTTGCCGCTCTGCCGGAAAAATATTTGTCTGCATTTCGAGCCGCTGTCGGAAAATAAACAGGAAACTCGTGAACGCACTTCATATCAGTGGCAATGATCTGACGCTGGCAGCTGTTCGCGAAGTCGCCGTGGAACGCCGCGCCGTACTGCTGCTGGCAGAAGCGCGCGAACGCGTGAACCAGGCACGCGCCGTCGTCGATGACATTGTCGCCAGCAACAAGGTCGCTTATGCCATCACTACTGGTGTCGGCAAGCTCAGCGATGTCCGCATCGCCGGCGATCAGATTCGCGAACTTCAGGTGAACCTTGTTCGCTCTCACGCAGTCGGCGTGGGAGAACCGCTGTCCGTTCCCGAAACTCGCGCCATGATGCTGTTGCGTGCCAATTCCCTTTCCAAAGGACATTCCGGCGTTCGCGTCATAGTGATCGATACTTTGTGCGAGATGTTGAACCGCGGAGTCACACCCGTCGTGCCCTCGCAGGGTAGCGTGGGCGCGAGTGGCGATCTGGCTCCGCTGGCTCATCTCGCGCTCGCCTTGATCGGAGAAGGCGAATGCTTCGACGACAACGGCGCTCGTGTGAAAAGCAGTGACGCTCTCAAGAAGGCACAAATCAAGCCGCTTGTTCTCGAATCGAAAGAAACCATATCGCTGATCAACGGCACGCAGGCGATGCTGGCTGTCGGCACGCTCTCGCTGCTCGCCGCCGAGATTCTGGTCGATACTGCCGACGTCATTGGCGGTTTGTGCTGCGATGCGCTCAAGGGAACCGACGCCGCCTTCGATGAACGCATTCATAAGGCGCGCCCCCACCATGGTCAACTGAAAACCGCTGCCAATCTTCGTCGCATGCTCGAAGGCAGCGAGATTCGCGAATCGCATCGCACCTGCGGCCGCGTGCAGGACGCCTACTCTTTGCGTTGCATTCCTCAGGTGCACGGAGCCGTCCGCGACACGCTCGCCCACTGCCGCGAAGTTTTTGAGATCGAGGCGAATTCAGCCGTCGATAATCCCCTTGTCTTCGTCACCGATCCCGAGAACGCGGCTGGCGATGTGATCTCCGGTGGAAACTTTCACGGCGAACCGCTGGCCTTCACGCTCGATTTTCTGGCGATTGCCCTCAGCGCTCTGGCGGGTATCAGTGAGCGCCGCATAGAACGACTTGTCAATCCCGCGCTGAGCGAGGGCCTGCCCCCGTTTCTGGCCGCGGGCGCCGGACTCAATTCCGGTTTCATGATGCCGCAAGTCACGGCCGCTGCGCTGGCCAGTGAAAACAAGGTGCTGGCGCATCCCGCCTCGGTCGACTCGATCACGACTTCCGGCAATAAGGAAGATTACGTCTCCATGGGCATGACGGCGGCTGTGAAACTCAAGCGGGTCGTCGAAAACACGCGCAACGTTCTGGCAATTGAAGCGATGGCCGTGGCGCAGGCTCTCGATTTTCTCGCGCCACTCAAGCCCTCTCAGCGCGGTCAAACTGCGCATGCACTCATTCGCTCTGTCTCTCCGACCGTCGACAAGGATCGCGTCATGTATCCTGACTTCGCCCGCATCTCAGCCCTGATCGCCAGTGGAAAGCTGGCAGAGCTCGTACGTTGATTCTGCAACGAACGTGGATTTATGAAGACTCTTACCGAATACCTTAAGTTTCATACCAAGACTCATCGCGCCTACGTTCACATCACACCGCAGGTGGAGGAGATCGTGCGCAAGAGCGGAGTAAAAGAGGGCATGGTGCTGGTTTCGGCCATGCACATCACCGCCGGCGTCTATGTGAACGACAACGAAAATGGGCTGATTCAGGATATCGATCAGTGGCTGGAACATCTGGCTCCATTCCGCAAGGAATACAAGCATCACGAAACCGGCGAAGATAACGGCGATTCTCACTTGAAGGCGTTACTGATTCATCATGAAGTAATCGTCCCCATCACCGCCGGAAAGCTCGATCTGGGAACCTGGCAGCGCATTTTTTACGCGGAATTCGACGGTCAGCGCGATAAGCGCGTCATCGTGAAAGTCATGGGAGAGTGAACTCGTGAGTTCAGACGAATTAACAGAGTTGCAGGAACACGCCGAACATGCCAAGGAAGATCCCAAGCTGGCGCCAGTGTCGGTGACCATGGCGATTTTGGCCGTTATCGTCGCCGTCGTGGCGTTATTGGGCCACCGGGCGCACACCGAGGAGGTCGTGCTGCAGGCCAAGTCTTCGGATCAGTGGGCATATTATCAGGCGAAAAATATTCGCCGGCATACCGACGAATTATTCACCGATCTCACCTCCGTGCAAGCCACCACCGATGCCGCCGCACTGGCCAAGCTGCGCGATAAGTATTCGCAGGAAGCTTCGCGCTACAAAGACGAGCAGAAGGGAATCGAAGATCAGGCGCGCGAAATGGAAAATGAAGTGCCGACCGAAAGACACCGTGCCGACCGCTTTGATCTCGCGGAGGTTTTCCTCGAAATCGGCCTGGTCATCACTTCGATCACCCTGCTCTCCGGCCGGCGAATATTTTGGTCTCTGGGCATTCTGCTGGGCGCGATCGGCGTCGCACTCGCCAGCACCGCATTCCTGCTGCACTAGTTCGCCGATGATTTTTCCCCGCTTCCCGCCGAAGAGGTTGCCAGCGCCTCTCCGCTACGCGGGATTTTCGACGCCAGGAATCGCCCGATTGCCAGCGCATCCATGCGCGTGCGCTGAAAACAATCGATCGCTTCTTCCGGAGTGCACACGATCGGCTCATTTTCGTTGAAGCTGGTGTTCAAAATGACCGGCAGCCCCGTCTTGCGCTGAAACGCCGAGATCAAATCGTAGTACATCGGATTTTCTTCGCGGGTCACGGTTTGCAAGCGTCCCGTATCATCCACGTGGTTCACGGCGCACAGCAACTTTCGTTTTTCCGGGCGGATCTTGTACACGTGCAGCATGAACGGCGAAGGATGATCATGCTCGAAGTACTCGCTCTGATACTCCGCCAGAATCGACGGCGCAAATGGACGAAACCACTCGCGGTGCTTGATGCGCGCATTCAGCACCTCTTTCATGTCCGGCAGCCCCGGATGCGCCACGATCGAGCGATCGCCCAGCGCGCGCGGTCCCCACTCCATGCGGCCTTGGAACCAGCCCACCACATTGCCGGCCGCGATCTGCTTCGCGACTTCTTCAAGCAGAATTTCCCGCTCAAGTTTGCGGAACTCCAGGCCAGCGCTCTTGAGCGCCGACTGAATTCGCACTTCAGAAAACTCCGGCCCCAGATATGGCCGTTTCAATTCTTGCCGCCGCGGTTGCTTGAGGACTGAATGATAGGTGTGCAAAGCAGCGCCAATCGCGAGCCCCTCATCCCCGGCTGCCGGCTGAATATAAGTTCTTCGGAACGGCGTTCGATCAAACACTTTGCCATTGGCCACGCTATTCAGCGCGCATCCACCGGCCATCGCCAAACTGTCCAGAGGGACAGTCGCGTGCAGTTCGTTTATCAAATGAAAGAAAATTTCTTCAAAGCGATGCTGCATGGCAAACGCCAAATTCATGTCCCGCTGCGTAATTTCGGAATGCGGCCGGCGTGGCTGTCCAAACAGTTTCTCCATGCGGCCAGAAGAATGACGCGCCAACTTCACCGTGCCATCGGGAAGGATCTGCATCCCTTGATTGCTGCCCAGCGGCTTAAAGTAATTCAAATCCAGCTGGAATCCGCCGTTTTTCGGCGTCACGACTTTATTGATTTCTTCCACCAGATCGCGACTCCCATACGGAGCAAGGCCCATCACCTTGCCCTCATCTCCGTACTGCGTGTATCCGACGAACTCGCAAATCATGCTGTAAAAACTTCCCAGCGAATGCGGAAGGAAAACGCGGTTGAGCACTTCAATTTCGTTTCCTTCGCAACGCGCCATCATGGTCGAGACGAAATCGCCAGAACCGTCATAGCTGAATCCCGCCGCTTTTTCCCACGGCGAACAGTAGTAAGCACTGGCAATGTGCGCGATGTGATGCTCGAGATGATGCTCCTGAAAACGAAGCTGCGCCGCATCCACATTGAGGGCCTTCATGATCAGCGAGCGCACGTCGCGCATCGCCTCTTTCCTCTGCCGCAAGCGGATGAAGTTCAGAATCTTCGCCGGATTTGCTAGCGCATACTGAACCTTTCTGGAAAGGTTCGCATCACTGTCCTGCCCAACCGCAACATGCTCGACGTCAGAAATTTTGGCGCCAACGGCATCGAGGCACGCCTGAATCGCCAACGCAGGGAAACCGCCAAAATGCTTGTGCCGGTTCAATCGCTCTTCGGCAATAGCAAACTTCACCTCGCCATCCAGCACGATCGCCGCCGAGGCGTCGGCGTGAAACATATTGAGGCCCAGAATCAGCATGAATTAAAGCGTTCTCCTATGACGTAGCTGTGAAGGGATCATTCGTGAAGAGTGCGGGACTTCGATTGCGTTGCATTCCCGAGGAATTCAGAAATATCGATCGAATATGGTTTGCGATCAGCGACCGCCTGGTCGGCCTGCAGCGTCGCCAAAGTCGAGCAGACGATTTCGTTCAGAGGAATCGGAGGATCCGTCTTGCCCTGAACAGATTTCACGAATGCGGTCCACTCGGCATTGTGGCCTTTATCTTGCCGCCAGCGCGAATGCACAATTTCCTTGCGCCCATGCCGCACCAACTCCAGGCGCCGAAAATCTTCCAGCACAGCGGCGCTCCCTCCGCCAAACACTTCCAGCCGTTCCTTTGAGAACGCACGATCGCCATTCGCCAGATAGCTGACCGTGCCCTGCGAGCCATTCGCGAATAAGAGCGAAATCACGACATTATCGCCGCTATAGCGGCCACCATTTTCTAAAGCGCGCGCCTCGACTTCGATGATCGGCGAATCCGCCAGATGCAGCAGCAAATCGATGAAATGACAAACTTCTCCAACAACTCGCCCGCCTCCTTGCTCGCGATCATTCACCCAATGATCAGGCGGCAAATAGCCGGCGTTGACGCGGTAGTGCAGGGCCAGCGGCTCAGAGATTTGAGACAGAAAACTCTTCAGACGCACGGTCATGGGCGCGAAGCGGCGATTGAATCCCACCATCAGCGCAGGCCGTTCTGCAGAAGGAATTTCAAGATACGAGCGAGCGATCAAGTGCAGTTCGCCTTCCGACAGGCATAGCGGCTTTTCGCAAAAAACATTCTTTCGCGCATTCAATGCCGCCATCACCTGCTTCGGGTGCAGATGGTGACGCGTGGCAATGACCACGGTGTTGATCTGAGGGTCGTCGATGCATTGCGCTTCGTCTGTCGTGCACATCGAGAAGCCGAATTTCTTCGCCACATGCTGCGCGTGCGCTCCTGTGGCCGCGCACACAGAAATCAGCGAAGTCTCTTTCGAAGCCTTCATCGCGGGAATCAGCGTTCCCGCCGCAAACATCCCCGCGCCCAACAGTCCCACGGCAACCCGCGTATTTTCCGGCCGCGGGGCTTCTGCACTCGGTTTCGCAACGATCGAGAGTGCGCTTGAGTCGTCGGGCTCGTCCGAATATGCGATCACCACGCCGAGAAATGGCTCCAACGATTTTCCGGTGATCAAATCGTAAGCGGCGCGCGCGTTCTCGACTGGGAAAACGTGTGTTATCAGCGGTCTCAGGCGCACTTTTTTTTCTGCCAGCAGCCGCAAAAACGCCTGCATGTTGCGCGTTTCCGTCCAGCGCACATATCCAATGGGATAATCGCGTCCCTTCTGCTCGTAAGCCGCGTCATAGCGTCCCGGCCCATAAGAACGCGAGATCCGAAAATCCAGTTCTTTTTCGTAATACGTCTTGCGCTCAATGTCCATTCCGACCGTGCCCACCGCAACCACGATGGCTCGATCCCGCGCGATTGTCCCCGCCAGGTTCACCGGATCGCTGCTCGCCGTTTCCGCCGTCACTAATACCGAATCGACGCCTACACCGTCCGAAATCTCCGAGCACAGGTCGCGCAAATGGGACGCAGAAACCCCAACCGCATCGGCTCCCAATTGCTTAGCTAGTTCCGCGCGTCCGCGATCGAGATCCATTCCCACAACCCGGCATCCCGCCGATTTCAATAACTGCACCGTCAACTGACCGACCAGGCCCAGTCCGATCACAGCAACCACATCGCCCAGCTTCGCCTCCGCGGTGCGAACCCCATGCAATGCAACCGCACCCAGTGTGGAAAACGCGGCTTCCTGAAAACTCACTTCATCATCCCCAGCCTCGCGCGGTGGGATGGCAGCAATCAACAATCGAGGAACACACGCGATCTCTGCATGCACGGCAATTCCTGCGCCGGCGCAAGCCACGCGGTCGCCCGGGCGAATATCCGTAACTCCCTCGCCAACGGCGATCACCGTTCCGGCGCTACTGTAGCCCGGATTTTGTGGCTGATCCAGACGCGTCTGCACCGATTGAATCGCAGAAAAAATTCCGTCACGCTGAACCTTGGCGATGACCTCGCGAACCAGATCCGGACGCGACCGCGCTTTTTCAAGCAAGCTCTTCCGGGCAAACTCCGCCGAAGCGCGCTCGGTGCCGGCAGAAACCACCGACGCCGCGATTCGCACCAATACGCAGCCCGGCAAAAGTTGCGGCGCAGGCACATCCTCTACCGTAATCACTCCCGTGCGCGCGTGTTGTAAAACCTGTTTCATGCCGTGGCTGCCTGGATCGGCTGCATCTCCGATTCGAATTTCTTGGCTGATCCCTCGAGAAATGCGCGCATCCATAATTCCATCGTGATGAACTGCCACAACGGCATCGACCAGTCGCGCCGCCCGCTGCGGTGCTCCTTTAAGAATCGTCCTACCGCTTCCGGCCGAAACAACCCGCGCTTCGCAACTTGTGCCGGCGCAAGCAGATCGTCCACCATTTCCTTGAGATCGTGAGCCAGCCAATAGTCTACCGGAGCCGCGAACCCGGCCTTCGGCTGCTGCAACACTTCGCGCGGCAAAACATCGCGCATCGCTCGTCGGAAAATATACTTCGTCGTCGGATTTACGAATCCCTTCAACTTCAGAGATGGCGGAACATTCCACGCCACAAATTCTGCAAGCTCGCGATCAAGGAACGGCACTCGCACTTCCACCGACGACGCCATGCTCATCTTGTCGTTGTACGTGAGATTCAGGCTAGTCATGAAAATCTTCGTGTCCAGATAAAGCATCTGGTTCAGAAAGTCGGCATCCTTCACGCCTTCGAATTTAGCGCGGTGTTCTATCGCCGCATCCGATCGCGCAACCTCAGCAGCGAGATCGGCCGTATAAAGCTCCGATTTTTGTGCGCCATCAAGATAGGTGCAGTTGGCAATGAACCGGTCCGAGGCGTCGAGCGTTGCGCTCCGCACCATTTTTCTGGCCAGCCGCAGCCGTCCTTTCAACGCGGTGCCGCGCAGACTCGGCAGCGCAGCCAACGTCCGCTCCGCCAATCCGCGAGCAAACGTTGGCATCGCCCGATACGCCTGCGCCCAATAATGCGCCACATGCTTGCGATACCCGGCGAACAATTCGTCACCTCCCACTCCCGATAGCAGAACTGTCGCCTGTTTTCGCGCCTCCCGGCACACCAGGTAAGCCGTGATGATCGCCGGATCGGCCGTCGGTTCGTCCATGTGCCAGACCAGCCGCGGCAAAAGATCCGTCACATCCGGTTCCACCACAATTCGCTGATTTTCACATCCCAAACGTTCCGCCAGACGTGTCGCCACTTCAGGATCATCGAGCGTCGTTTCTCCCACGCGATACTTGCGCGGAAAAGTAATCGTATAGGTGCGCACTTGGCTGTTCGAAGCGCGGCACATCATGGCGACGATGCTGGATGAATCCAGCCCCGCGCTGAGAAACGCTCCAATCGGAACATCGCTCACCATCTGTGCTTCGACGGAGCGCTGGAATCGTTCGCGAATCTCCTCCGCAAGATCGTCTTCCCGTCGTGCAAAATTGTGGTTCTCCGGAGGGAAGGTCAAATCCCAGTACTGCTCCATTTGCAATTTGCCGTTTTCGAAAACCGCGTAATGGCCCGCCGGAAGTTTCGAGATCCCGCGAAACATCGTCCGCGGATCAGGCACCCACAAGAACGTCAAATACTGATCGAGGGCTTGCAAATCCAATTCCGCATCAATTCCCGGAACCTGCAACAGCGCTTTAATCTCCGAGGCAAACGCGAATCGCTGACCCTCATGGAAGTAATAAAACGGCTTCACTCCGAAATGATCGCGAGCCATGAATAACTTGGGCGTGCCGCTCCGCAAATCGCAGATCGCGAACGCAAACATGCCATTCAAGCGCTTCACGCACTCCACACCCTCCTGCTCATAAAGGTGCAGCACAACTTCCGTGTCCGAATGCGAAACAAAACTGTGGCCTTTGCTCTCAAGCTCACTTCGCAGTTCGGCGAAGTTGTATATCTCGCCGTTGTAGGTGATCCACACCGTGCGGCCTTCATTGCACATCGGCATGTGCCCGAGTGGAGACAGATCAAGAATCGCCAGCCTGCGGCTGCCCAGCCCGATGTACGATCCATCCGGAAATCTGCGGTCCCACAACCCGGAATCATCCGGACCGCGATGCGCCAGCACATGCGTCATTCGCGCCAGTGTTTCCCGGTCTCCGCAATTCACCACGCCGCTAATGCCGCACATGCCCGCTGATTCCCCTAACGTCTTGCCCGCGTTTTCAATTCGTAGATCTTGGCTTTGGTATGAAACATCTGTACAGCCTGAAACGAACAATAAATAAGACCCGGAACCCCATCCAGAAATCCGCCGCGCACAACGTACCTGTAGACGAAAAGCAGCAGCGGCGATCCCGGCACAGCGAAAAGTTTTTTCTTCAACCAGCGGCGGCGCTGCGCCTGGTTGCCGAAGAACGACGCCTGCAATTCGTCTGCATTCGCATTTTCGAGCAGCACACGCGATTCCCAATTGGAATATTCATCGTGTTTCTGGATGTAGCGCGACAACGACTCCACATTATGATGAATCAGCGGATGCTCCAGGCGCGCCGTCGGCCCATCCACCACCACGTGCTCATGAATCTCCATGTCCGCCATCGACGCATCCTGCTCGCGCAGCCGGCATTCGTAATGTCCTTTGCCCAACCGAAACAACGCCAATTTCCAGAAGCCCGCATCTCCATGACGCAGAACTTTGCCGAGAAAATGCATTCGCAGCGAGATGTAATAGCCGTCAGAATCCGTACGCTTTATCGCTTCTTCAATCTCTGCCGCCAGCTCCGGCGTGAGCGCTTCGTCAGCGTCAATCAGCAAGATCCACTCGAATGCGAAACGCAGGTTATCGATCGCCCACTGCCGCTTCTTCGGCCATCCACCCTGATAATGAAACTGCGCCACCTTTGCGCCGAACGTGCGCGCGATTTCCGGCGTCGCGTCCGTGCTTTGCGAATCGATCACATACACTTCGCCCACATCCCGCAACGCCGCAAGACAGCGCGGAAGATTCTTCTCCTCATTCCGGGCAGCGACAATCACACTCACCGGCAGTTTTCCAACTGCCGCTGCAATCGGCGCCCTCTCGGCTTGTTCGACTTTTTCCATGCTCAGCCGATTCACATTCCTGCGAAAAACTTCCCCGAAAATCACACGTTCAAAATCATAAATTCAATTCGCACCAGCGTTCCAGCACATGCAAGGCCCATGGCCGCGACCACGAGACTTCCTGGCTCAGAAAATCTTTCCACACGCCATGCACCCGCTCTCCATCGAGCAACCCACCCAGCGGACCGGTCTTGATTCGCTCCGATTGCAACGCCGGCTCAATTTCACAGCGAAGTTCCTCTCGCATCCAGCGCTCAAACGGTAACGTAAAACCGCGTTTCGGACGATGCACAATCTCGTCCGGCAGAGATCCAGCTAGCGCCTCGACCAGCAGCTTTTTCGGAGTGTGGTTCACCTTCGACGCCCCCGGCAGGGCAAGCACAGTTCTCGCCAGCCAATGATCGATCAGCGGAACACGCACCTCCAGCCCCTGAGACATACTCATGAAATCGGCGTCGCGTAAAAGAGTATTGAGCATATAACAGCGCGACTCGAGATAGGAAACCCGATTCACTGGATCCAGATTCATCGCGCGCTGCAACGCACTGCGCTGCGAAATCCCCGCCTCTTGCGCCGATTCGTGCGCCCCCGGAAACAGCCCGTCACTCTGCTTGGGAGTAAACAACATCCGCGTCAAAAAGTAAGGATGCACGCCGCGGCCATTGTCCATCGCCAGCGACAACAATTTCCTTTTCTGATCGGAGTCGCGCGAAACAGCGTTGTAAAGCGCGGTCAGCGGCGTTCGCAGAAACCCCGGAATATGCTTCCAGCTTTCCGCAAAGCGCTCCATCTTCGGAACACTGCGAAAGGCCGCGTAACCCGCAAAAACTTCATCGCCTCCCAGTCCCGACAAAGCCACTTTCGCCCCCGCCCGGCGAGCCTCGCGCGAGACAAAATACGTGTTCACTCCGTCCATCGTCGGCAGATCCATCGCCCGCAGCGCCTCTGGAATGCACTCAAGAACGTCGGCCTGCTCCACGCGAATCTCGTGGTGATTCGTTTTGAATTTCTGTGCGACAGCCCGCGAATATTGCGCCTCGGAAAATTCCGCCTCCGCAAAAACAATGGAAAACGTCTCCGGCGTGATTCCCTCCCGGCTCAGAATGCTGACCAGCGCGCTCGAATCAATTCCGCCGGAAAGAAACACTCCTACCGGCACATCGCTCACCAACTGAAGCCGCACGGCCTCTTCGAGCACTGCTTTCAGCCCGCCGTCACCCCCCACATCACCGCCCGAGTCAAGATCAACGCCTCCGACCAGGTCCCAATATTCGCGTTCGCTCAGTTTTCCATCTTCCCAGGTAAGGCTGTGCCCGGCAGGCAGCGCTCGAACACCTTCGATCAGCGTGTGCGGATCGTAAGCCGATCCATATGTCAGATAATTCAGCAGCCCGGCCTGATCCAGAACGCGCGGCACCAGTCCCGTGCCCAGGATCGTCCTCACTTCCGAAGCGAAAACAAAATACGGCCCCACCTGCGCGTAATAAAGCGGCTTGATCCCCATCGGATCGCGCGCCAGAAACAGCCGCTTCCTCGCTGCGTCCCACAGCGCAAATGCAAACATGCCGCGAAATTTTTTTAGGCACGCCTCGCCCCAGCGCGCATACGCTTTCAGAAGAACTTCCGTATCCGAGTGGCTGAGAAATGTTGCGCCGAGCTCTTCCAGTTCCCGCCGCACGTCGTGGAAGTTGTAGATTTCACCGTTATAGACGATCCAATTTCCCGTCTCCGCATCCTGCATCGGCTGATGGCCCAGGGGAGAAAGGTCCAGAATTGCCAGCCGACGATTGCCCAGCCCAATCTCAACCTGCGCCGGAACCGTTTCCCGCAGCAGGATAGTACCTCCATCATCCGGTCCGCGATGGGCAAGCGACTGCGTCGCGCGCTCCAGCACTTCCCGTGACACGCACGCCTTCTTGCCGACAATCCCGACGATCCCGCACATTTTGTTTTATGCCGCCCCGCGAACGCCTATTATTAAACACTACAAGACAGTGTGGATTTTTCGCTGCCCTGTGGGATTCTTAGAGCGTGTTTCGGGAATAAGTTTTGGGAACGGCCCGCCTTTGGTTTCTAGCCTTTTTTGAAAGGCGCGGCTTTAGCCCCTGAGGGCCTGCACAAACGGAGTATGAATGACCGACATCAAAGTGCCTTATCTTGATCTAAAATCGCAATACCGCAGCATCAAGCGCGAAATCGATGCCGCCATCGGCAAAGTTCTCGAATCGTCCCAGTTCGTTCTCGGCCCCGAAGTCGCCGCCTTTGAGCAGGATTTCGCCTCTTACTGCGCGACTTCCGACTGCATCGCTGTCAATTCCGGCACCAGCGCCCTGCATCTCGCCCTCCTCGCCGCTGGCGTCGGCCCGGGCGATGAGGTCATTACCGTTCCATTCACCTTCGTGGCCAGCGTAGCCGCCATCCTCTACACGGGCGCAAGCCCCGTACTCGTCGATATCGAACCCCGCACCTTCACCATCGATCCCAATGCCATCGAGCCCGCCATCACCCGCCACACCAAGGCCATCATGCCCGTCCATCTCTACGGTCATCCCGCCGACATGGACCCCATCCTCGAAATCGCCCGCCGCCACAAGCTCGTCGTCATCGAAGACGCCGCCCAGTCTCATGGCGCGAAATACAAATCCCGCCCCGTCGGCAGCATCGGCGACATCGGCTGCTTCAGCTTCTATCCCGCCAAGAATCTCGGAGCCTACGGCGAAGGCGGCGCCGTCACCACTTCAAATCCCGAATATGCGCGCACCATTCGGCTACTCCGCAGCTGGGGCGAAGACCGCAAGTATCACCATCTTCTGCGTGGATTCAACTACCGCATGGAAGGCCTGCAAGGCGCGATTCTGCGAGTGAAACTCCGCCATCTCGAATCATGGAACGAAGCGCGTCGCGCCATCGCCAAGCAATACGCTCAATCGGTCTCAGCTTGTGGAGTGCAACTTCCCAGCGAGATGCCCTGGGCTCGCCACGTCTATCATCTCTACACTGTCCGTAGCTCCGACCGTGACGGCCTGCAGTCCGCGCTACAGTCCGAAGGAATCCAGACCGCGGTTCACTATGGAACTCCAGTTCACCTCCAGCCCGCCTACGCCGATCTCGGCTATTCAACCGGAGATTTTCCGGAATCCGAGAAGGCCGCCAAGGAAGTACTTTCCCTGCCTATTTATCCGGAACTAAGTCAGGACCAGATCGCAACCGTATCGCAAGCGCTCAGCAGCCTTGCCGCCGTGCGCTGAGTCCTTTACGCGCGAGATCGCCAACAAATGGCTTTTGGGAAGGGCACGGCTTTAGCCGTGCCGTCGGGAGCTCACAAGTATGTGGGCTTTAGCCCCTGAAGCAGATTCTCGACAGTCCGAAAAGCATCTCTCAAAACACGCGACAGAAAATCTGACTCTCGCGCGCAGACACCGCGTAGGGCGGGATTAAACCTTCCGAGCCTCAGACCGGTGGGCAATTTCGGCACGCCGAATCTTGGCTTCGCACTCATTGAGCCTGGCGATAAACGCCGTCGCCCGCTCTAGAAATTCGGCTCCTTCTTCGACGAGTCGATTGATCTCACTTAGTAGTTCGTCTTGCTCTGAAACAGTTCTTTCGGAAAGCATCTTTCGCTCCGAGGAAACAGTACTTCATCGCTGCGCATTCCGCGAAACGCCAAAGTGCGTCACTTTGTCAGGCATGCCCACACGGCAGAATCCCATCAAAAGGACGAGGAGGGCGGCCCATCCGTCTTGGTGGCTGGCTTAGGCGTAGATTTTCCCGACAGTTTTTCGAGGGCGTCGCTCATTCCCGGCTTAAGTCCAAAGCCTCCTCAGGATCTCCTTCCTGCGAAAATTCTTATGCGATCACGCGCCACGCACTGGAAACCTTTCCATCTTGCATGAAGTACCCCACGTTTCAGGGCGCTGATTCCGCACCCGCAATGCCAGTGATCTGCCCCTATTCGCGAAATGCTGAGTGAAAGGGGACGAACAAAATTCGAAATTGCCCGTAACTTCAAAAGCAAGCCCAGGATTGTTGCTGTTTCCCTCGCCGGGGTTAAGATCAATGACAACACGGAGGGGACGCGATGAACTTCGCTCGCACTTTGATCGCTTCGATCGTCTTTCTGGGCTTAGGACTCGGCCTGATCTTCGGCTTCACGCATGGAACAGCAGGTTTCAGCGCTGCTTACCCGGCTTCAGGAGCCTCGCTGCAGCTTTCCATTAACACAACAGGAATGCCCGCCATGGCCGGCTTCGGCGCCACCCTGCTGGGGACACTCCTTCTTCTGATTGCCCTGATTCAGGCGATCGTCGCCGAATTGGGTGGAGCACAGGCAAGCAGTCCCACCCGTCCCATCGCGTAGTTGTTATGCCTGAACGGGTGCCCCATTTCTGGCCGGTGTTGCCAGAAGTGGGGATTTTCCGCACGTGGGCTCGTTTGACACCGCCTTCCGCCTTACCTACACTGCGATGTACGTGACCTTCATCCGCTTTTGCTGAGAGGTTTGCCGCATGGGCTGGCTGCAAAACAAGTTCGAAAAGAATTTCCTGATCTCCACCGTCGATTACGTTTTTAACTGGGCACGCAAATCGGCGGTCTGGCCGATGACCTTCGGACTCGCCTGCTGCGCCATCGAAATGATCGCCTCCTCCACTTCCCGCTTCGACATTGCCCGCTTCGGCTCGGAGGTTTTCCGCCCCAGCCCGCGCCAAAGCGACCTGATGATCGTCGCCGGCACGGTCACGCTGAAGATGGCGCCGGTGGTCAAACGCATCTACGACCAGATGCCCGACCCCAAATGGGTCATCTCCATGGGCGCGTGCTCCTCCGTCGGCGGACCATTCAACACTTACGCGGTGCTGCAAGGCGTCGACAAGATCGTTCCCGTCGATGTCTACGTCACCGGATGCCCCCCGCGTCCGGAAAATCTTTTCTACGCTCTACTCAAACTGCAGGACAAGATCGACACCATGACGCTGGCGAAGAAGCCCACCGAAGTCCGCCTCGACCCCAACATGGTCGACAACTTCAAAAAGCAAGTCATGATTGCGCAAACCCTGCAACCAAAATAGATTCGTGTGGGGCGGGCGCCCTCGCCCGCCTACTGCTTTGAAAGGGCGCGGCTTTAAGCTGCGCCGCAAAGCTCAACTTGCGAAGGCCACGACTTCAGTCGTGCCGCTTCGGGCCGCTCTTAGATCGCGGCTCTAGCCGCTGAGGTGAGCTTTGTCATCCTGAGCGCCGCCGGAGCACAGCGAGGGCAAGTCGAAGGATCCCTATCACCAGAAACCTGCGTTTAGCCTTCTTCTCGCTTTCCCTCAATCATCACTCTGCGCAGGATGCAATTAATCCGCGTCTGGTAGCCCGGCCCTTTCCCCTTGAACCACTCCACCACCTCCCGATCCACGCGCAACGAGATCCTCTGCTTCCGCGGACGGTTCCATCGCGCCTCCGGCCCTGTCTCTTCATCCACCAGCTCATCTTCGACCACCGCCCACAGCCGATCGATCCTTCCCGGCCTTGCGCGCGTCCGTTTCCGTTTTCTTTTCTTGGATTTGGCTGTCATGACGCTATTGTATAGCCGCAAACGTCATCACGATGTGTTCCTCCAGGAACACTGAGTTTCGTGGTCCCTGTTGCGGCGCCTTCAAAGAGAAGGAATCAACCCGAACCTAATCAGCCAAGATAGCGAAGGAACCTCCCTTGGCTGTCGTAGCCAGGAAAGACTTCAGCCAGATTCTTGTTGCCTAAGTGGCGAGCGACTGCCTCACCAATGATCTGGCGGAAGTCTGTCGTCAGCGCGAGGTCGCGCCCTTCGTAGAGTTGCGACTGATCCAGTCCAGGCCAGTGGCCATAAACTTTCCCCCCACGCACCGGACCGCCGAGCACGAACGTTACGTTGGCGTGGCCATGATCGGTGCCACGATTGCCATTTTCGCGCGCGGTGCGTCCAAACTCTGACATCGTTACGACCACAGTGTCTTCGCCAAGAGCGCCAAGATCATTCCAGAAGGCAGCAATCGATTGCGAAAAGTCTGTGAGCACGTTGGCGAGTTGGCCTTCCGTCGCGCCTTCGTTGACGTGATGATCCCATCCGCCAATGTCAGCGAAGGCAACCTGCACGCCCAGATTGGCTTTGATCAACTGCGCCAGCTGGCGCAGGCTGTCGCCGAATCGTCCCCGCGGATAGTTGGCGTTCGGCGCTGGCGTGTACTTGCCGGGATCAGCTGCCTTGAGCATCTTGACCGCGTCGAACGTCTCTTCGCCTGTGCCGTGCAACACGGCGTCAGAAGAGTGATCGTACATCGCCTCGAAGGCGCTGGCTGCCGGCGAGAGCTTCGGACCGCGTCCTCCAACAGAAAAGTCGTTGATGTTATTCATCGCGACGGCCGGCTCATCTCCACTCAAAATGCGCGGCATCGATGGTCCCAGCGCGATGGCACGAAATGGCGAGTTCTGCGACCTGCGAGGCAGGTCGCGCAGCGATCGATTCAGCCATCCATCTCCGGTGGACTTGACACCAGGCGTGCCGGTTTCCATGAAGTCCTGCGCGTCAAAGTGAGAGCGAGTGGAATCAGGCGATCCGGCGGCGTGCACGATGGCGAGTTCTCGTTGCTGCCACAGCGGTTGAAATGCCGCGAGCGATGGGTGCAAGCCAAAGAAGCCGTTCAGATCGATCAGTGACTTCCGCGGGATATTGATCGTCGGCCGCATAGCGTAATACTGCGCCTCGGCGTGTGGAACAACGATGTTCAACCCATCGGCCGCGCCGCGTTGGAAGATCACCACGAGGCGCTTTGTGCGTCCAGCAGTCTCAACGGCGCCAAGTGCGGCGCGCGTAAGAAAGCTTGGAATTGCTGCCGTGCCGACGACGGCGAGCGCGCTGTTACGAAGAAAAATGCGGCGTGTTGGCATACAACAGCTCCTATATATTAGCTTATAGCTATGAGCTCGCTCACATCCGGTATTCCCATGTCTCGCAACAGCGGCGAGACATGGGGCACCCAATTTTCACTTACCTTCTCTGAAACTCTGGTGACCCCAGCAATAAACCCGCAATCATATTTGCATCCGGAGGCTTGGCTTTCTTGTCTGCTTGCCCCTGCAACTGCGCCACGATCGAATCGTGTGTCTGCTTCGATACGTCCACGGTCAGCAGCTTGGTTTCAAGCGTAGAGATTTCGAGCGCGGGATCCGGCCCTGCTGGCGGATTGCCCGCGAGTTGCAGCGCATCGACTTTGACTCCACGCACTTTGCCTGCCGTCAGCGCGAGCGCGAAGTTCATGCGGTTGAGCAGATCCGACGAACTCACCCAGGTTTCCGCCTTCATGGAATAACCGGTCGGCGGCTGCGCCTGATAAAGCGGCATGCCCATGTTGCCGATCTGGCGCGCGAGCGGCATGGCATCATCCACTTCAGCGCCGGTCGCGCGCACCGCAGAAGCGACGAATTCGAGCGGCGTCTTCACCTTCGCCCGATACGCACTGTCATCCCAAAATTCGGGTGAATGGAAGAGCGTGCTCAACACCTCGCGAATGTCGCCCTTCTTTTTCAGAAATGTTTTGGCCATGCGATCGACCAGCACGGGAGGCGGATCGTCAGAGACGAAACGCTCCGCGAGTTTGAGCGAAATAAAATGCGCGGTCTGCGGGCTGGTGGCCAGCATATGCAGGACCTGGCGGCCTTCGTCTTCGCCGTTCTGCTTGATCTTGTGACCGAGAACAAATTTCGGGCCGGGCTCATGCCTGCGCGGATCAAACAGGAACGTGCCGCCTTCGAACGGCTTGTCGATGGTCCATCCGGTAAAAACTTTGGCGACTTCGGTGACATCACGCTGCGAATAGCCGCCATTCACGCTGAGCGTGTGCAGCTCCATCAACTCGCGACCGTAGTTCTCATTCAAGCCGCTGTTCTGTTTGCGCCGTGCATTGGGATTCGGACCGGGCCCTGGGAATCGGCGGTAGCGATACGGACCGTACGGACGCGCGGGGATGCCGAGCGCCTGCATGGAATTCGGACCAACGCTCTGCCAATTGTCGAGATAGAACAACATGGCAGGGCTTTTCGCGGTGGCCACGAGCAGGTCCTCGAATTTGCCCATGGCATGCGGACGAATGACATTCTGCTCGTAATCGGTGACCAGCACGCGATCCGCGCCCTTGTTGATGAAGACGTTGAAGTGATTGAACCAGAAATCGGTCATCACCTGTTCGAGCTGGCGATCGCTGTAAATCGCGCGCAGCAACTTGGCCTGGATGAGCTCGTCTGTCACCACGCCCTGCGGATTGTTCATGGCCAGCAGAGTTTCTTTTTGCTTGGGATCGAGGCCGGCGAGAAAGTCCTGCCCCCTTCCGCCGCGCAACTGATTGGCAAAGGCGATCTGATCTTCGGCTGACATGGCGAGGATTTTTTTGTAGCGCTCGTTGGGCGGAAGATCGGGGAGCTTTTGCATCTCCAAATCGGCGTAGAGGCGCTCTTCGCGATAGCGTGCCGCAGCGTCATTCGCGGGAGTGGACGTCGGTTGTGGCGGCGCGGAGGAAGCAGCCGGCATCTCGGCGTTTGCAGCGGGCATGTCTGCATTCGCCGCAGCGCTGGAATCTTTCGTCGAGTTGGCGGCTGCATCGGCCGAGTTGTTGTTGTCCGGCTTGGCTAGATTGGCATCGGCCGCAGTGGCGGGCATGGCGTCGGGCGCGGCGGCAGCGGCGGCAGCAAGCTCTTCGGCGGTCTTCGCCGACCCGTCTGGTGAATCGGCAGCTGGCATGGCCGTATCGGGCATCGAGGCGTTGGGCATCGTCGCATTGGGCGTCGAGGCATTCGCCGGCGCGGCTTCTGACTTTGCTTCTGATTTTTCTACTTCCGCTTTTTCCTGCTTGCGCTCTTGCCGCTCTTCCGCGCGCGCAATCTGCACCTGGAAGACGGCACGCCTGGCGGGATCAGAAGGCATGGGCTTTTTGCCATCCATGACTTCGCGGATCACGCGACCATCAGGAAACTCGTCGACGATCTGGCGCGAAGACATACGCAGCGTGCGGAACTGCTGCAGCCGCGATTCCATCCCGGAGTCATTAATCTTTTCGGGATGGAGCTGCAGGTCGATCCATTGGTCGACACCCATCGCCATGACCTTCTGCACATCGCCGGGGCGCGGACCGAAGGCGAGGCGATTGAGGGCGTGCACGGCGCGCTTCTGCTCATTCGCGGAAGGATCGTTGGGCGCAGGCTTTTTTTTCGCAGAAAGCTGCGGGGCGATAGAAGCGAGGCCGAGGACAAACAGGAACAGCGTGGGCTTCACGAAGCTGCTTCGCATGAAACAGGATCTCATCAAGACGACTCCGGAAAGGCGAGTTCCTTAGATTATGAACCCTAAAGGGCAGAAAAGTTGCTTTCGAAATTGGTTCCGCAGCAAGCAAAAGTGCTTGAAAAATGAGGGACTTTGGTGACCTGGATGCGGGTTGAGGCGGTTGCGGTGCGTCAGGTAGAAGGGATTTTGAGCGTCATCCGTTTTTGTCGCGGGTAGGGATTCTTCGACTCGCGCTCGCTTGCGCTCGTGCTCGCTCAGAATGACATTCTTGCAGGCAGGAATGCCTTTCCTCAGAGGACACGGAGATTACAGAGTTGCACAGATCTTTCGAAATCGGCATGATGCTGGGCACCGTGGATTTCACCTCAGCCAAAGGAGGGTGGTTGTCCCGCCGAGCCGGAACGGGTGCTAACTTGGTGGGCGGGGTTTTGATTGATATGGTTTCACTAATCGCGCGATGGCCTTTACTCCCCGGCGGACAAGACTGGGAACGAGAGGCCGGATTGTTGAGCGCATTTCCGACCAGGAGCCGAAAGGCTCAAAAAATTCCACGAAGTGCCCGTAGGGGCGCTCGTCATCCCCAATTCTCCGGAAAGCTGCCAAGGATGCCACAGGAATTTTAAGCTCCTCGAAATCCTTCCGATTCGAGCGGACAAACGCCACCACCCGATTGACGGAGGACCATCCAAAATCGTCGAAGATGATATAACCCCCGGCTGGACACAATTCGCTCGCAAGCATGAAATCACTCAGAGCGTATTCAAAATGATGGCGGCCATCAATGAAAATCAGGGGGAACGTCTCTTCGCCTCGGGCGAGCTGAGACAAGGCGAGGGCGGACTTCTTTTCGAGAAACCGGAAGCGGTCGCTCATCCCCACGTTCTCGGAATGGCGCAATCCGATTCCGTAAAAATGACTCTGAAACGGATCAATCGCGGTGTGATGGCCGAAGCCGTTCTCGTGGATCGCCGCCAAAAAGTACAGCGTCGAGAAGCCGCAGGCCAAACCAACTTCCAGCGTAGCTTTCGGCTTCACTTCGCAGCACAAGTTGAATAACCACATGCCCTCGTCCGTACTGATACCGGTGCCCACATGTAGGTTGTGCCGTTCGCCGTCCAGCCCGATCTGTGGTTCTCCGTTGTACATAGATACAAGTGCGGAGCGAATCAGCGGAGGCAGAGGCGACAGAATCTCTTCGCGGAACGGTGCGTGAACGATCTGGTGCTTTTCCGAGAGCATTACGGACAGTGAGATTATCACTTTTTGCAATTGACGGGGCGATTACCCTGAAAAACCTCCAAGGGACTTGGGCGACGCTTTGAGTTATGGGTAAGGATTCTTTCGACTCGCGCTCGCGTGCGCTCGTGCTCGCTCAGAATGACACTATTGCCGGGAAAAATCTTTCACCACAGTGGGCACGGAGAGCACGGAGCTGCATAGATCTTTCGGTTAATTGCACCCTTTGATACGTCGCGTTTGCTCGTTATTGATCGTCGGTATTATGCTGCCCCGTAGCGCGTCAAGATCAAACTCTGGACGAAACTAAGGAGAAATCATGTTCAAGATGACGGCGTTGGCTTTCGCAGTTCTCATAGCTGGCCTTTTATGCTCACCCCCTGCGGCGCAAGCGCAGGTTACGGTTGGCGTAAATATCGGGCCGGCTCCGGTGTGTCCCTATGGATACTTCGATTATGCTCCGTACGATTGTGCTCCTTACGGCTACTACGGACCGGATTGGTTTATTGGCGGAGTATTTATTGGAGCAGGCCCATGGTTTCACGGCCCGCATGGCTTTTTCGGGCATGTGGACAACCGGTTTGATCCACGCCACGGTTACAATGGGCCCTTGCCACCGCACGGGGCGGAGCGCTTCAATCACTTCCAGGCAAACGAGGCGCGAGATGGACGAGGCAATGTAGGCCCGGCTTCGCATGAAGGCGGGGGCGAGCATGCGCTCCCCGGATATCGTGGTGGTGGCCATGCTGCGACGCACGGCGGCGCACACCACTAAGGCGCAATCCAGTTTAAGCGGTAAACGATAGGGCTTAAGCGAGACGAGATAGGACGGTAGGTGACGGCTTATCTCGTCTTCGTTTTTTTAGGCTAAGTAGTTGAAGAAATCGGGAACCTGGTTATCTGCGTGGAAAGATTTCGCAGCGGCCGGGTATAGAGAGAGCCCAGCGGCGAAAGAAGCGTACCGCAGGCGCTAAATCGTGGACGTATTCCAATGGCTCAGTGGCACGAGTAAACTCGTGCCCTTCGCCTTATATGGTGTTGCTTTGGGTGAGGTAGATTTTCCCGCGCGAGATTTTGTGTTGCAAAGTGGCGGCGAGCTGGTCGATGTCGGTGGCAGCGATGTTGACGTGAGTTCCGTCGAGCAGAGGAGCGCGGCTGCTGCCGACGACGTCGCGGCGCACTTGAATCAACAATCCCTGGATCACGTTGGGATCGAATTTCTGCGGTGCAAGGCGGACGAGATCGCTGAGCGCGCTTCCGACTGACAAAGGCGCGCGATAGGGACGAGCGCTGGTCATGGCGTCAAACGTATCGGCGACTCCTACGATGCGCACTGCAACCGGAACTTCCTCGAGGCCCAGTTTGTCGGGATAGCCGGAGCCATCGGCGCGTTCATGATGCCAGCGCACCGACTCAGGAATTTTCGGCCAGGGAAACTGGACGCTGCTGACGATCTGATGTCCGACGGTAGTGTGATCGGCCATCTCGCGGAATTCTTCGGGATCGAGGGCGGAGGGCTTGCCGAACAAGCGGCGGTCGACGGCGACTTTGCCGATGTCGTGAAGATATCCGGCGCTGCGCAAGGCGGCGACTTCGCCGGGATCCATGCCCATAGCTTCGCCAATACCGGCGGCGTAGCGGCCAACGCGGAGCGAGTGGCCGTGAATGGCAACGTGCTTGACGTCGATGGCGGTCGCGAAGGCTTCGAGCGCGTTGTCGTAGAAACCATGCAGCGAGGCCATGAGGCGCAGGTTCTCTGAGACACGCTGCGCGATGGTTTGGGTGAGCGCATGATTCTGCACGGCGAGGGCGATGTAACTGCAGAGCAGGTCGAGCGCGTCGAGTTCGGTGTCTTCATAGAGCGCATCGCCGGGACGGCGGCCGAGCGCGACGACTCCGGCAAGCTTGCCGACGGCTTTCAACGGAGCGAGGCACTTGAAAAGTTCAGGCGCGACGTTGCCGTTCGAACTCAGAAAAACAGAATAGGTGGAAGAATTCAGAACGATTGGGCCGCGCGCCGCAGTGAGCGCATGGACGTGCTTGGGGAGGAGAGGAATGAAGGCGGGATTCGGTATGAGGGCGAATCCCTCGACCGCCGCGGAGGTCAGCATGGCGGGCTTGTCGTTGAACAGGAGAAGCGCACCCTCGCGCGCGCCTGCCGCTTCCATAATGGCAGACAGCATGAGCCGCGAAGTTTCCGCGAAGTCGCGCTCCGCGGTGAGCGCGGGGCCGAGTTCGGAAAGCGCTTCGACGGTGTGCAACAACCGCCGCAAATTGTTGGTCTGCACTGCCACGGACGAAGTGGGAGCCAGATCGCAGAGCAAGACGAGGGTAACACGCGGAAAATGGCGCGCGCGATAGCTGCTTGTTGGTTAGTTTGATGCGGTGCCGGGGTTCAAGAAAAAGATGATGATCAGGATGGTTCTGGCGTAGTCCGGGAGGACGGTCACGAACACTGGTGGCGCAATCTTAGAAGGAAGCGAGCCAAACGCGCGTTTGCCGTGGAGCACAGCACGCGCCACAGCGCACGGCTCGCCCAGATCCTTCGCTGCGCACACGAGGCCTGCTCAGGATGACGCCGAGCTTAGAAGTGATTGCGGAGGTCGGCGAAGCTGCTCACGATCAACAACTGTTGTGCGGAAGGAGCAGGATTCAGTTCCTCGTGTTCGAGCACCCAGGTGTCGCCGTGCGGAACGAACACGGCGTTCAAGCCGGTGGCGAGCGCGGGGTTGATGTCGGATCGCGGACTGTTGCCGACCATCCAAGTGAGCTGATGTTCGAGTTCGAATTTTTCGACGACTGCTTCGTAGGTGGCGGCATTTTTTTCGGCGACGATTTCCGTGGCGACGAAATATTCCTTCACGCCGGAGCGCTCAATCTTTCCCGTCTGCTCGGCGATGGCGCCTTTGGTGAGCAGAATCAGGCGATGGCGCTCGGAGAGATACTCGAGCGTATCCGGAACATTGGGAAGGAATTCGATGGGATGATCGGCAACGGTGTGGGCGAAGCTGTTGATTTTGGCGTGTAGCTCGGGCGTGACTGGTTCAACGCTGAGGCGCTCAAAAGTGTCGACTAACGCGTGAGCGAAGCTGTGCAGTCCGTAGCCGTGCTTGACGATGCATTCGCGCTCGACTTCGTTGAGGACCTGTCGCACTTGCTCGGGAGTAAATTCGTGATGATTCAGAAACGAGATGAAGCGTGCGATGGCACGCTCGAAGTAGATGTTGTTCTCCCAGAGCGTGTCGTCGGCGTCGATGAGGAGGGTTTGGGGAACGCTGGGCGCGAGATCGGGTGAAGTTGGCATGAATTAGCGATGCGCTATGAACGATGGGCAGTGAGCGAACAGCGGGAAGGGCCAGATGATCGGGAGATCGCGTCTATCATTGCTCGCGGCTCATTGGCTTCTATCCTACCCAGTCTAGCTTGGCGACGGGGCCGATGATGCCGGCTTTGTGTCCCATGTCGAGCAGGCGGTGGACGGCTTCGCGGCCATCGGAGCCGTAATCGAGGGTGCGGTCGTTCACGTACATGCCGACAAACTTGTCGGCGGAGTGAGCATCGAGATCGCGGGCGAATTGCATGGCATAGGCCAGCGCTTCTTCGCGATGATCGAGCGCGTACTGGATGCTCTCTCGCAAAGTCGTGGTGGAAGCCGACATTAATTCGGGGCCGAGCGCGCGGCGGATGGCGTTGCCTCCAAGGGGAAGCGGCAGACCGGTCATTTTTTGCCACCAGCGGCCTAGATCGACGACGCGGTGCAGGCCCGACTTGTCGTAAGTGAGCTGACCTTCGTGGATGATCAATCCGGCTTCATACTTTCCCTCGAGCACCTGCGGGATGATCTGGTCAAAGGGCACCACTTCGGTTTCGATTCCGGGAGCAAACAATTGCAGCGCTAGATAGGCTGTGGTGAGCTTGCCGGGGACCGCGATACGGCGCGTCTTGATCTCGCTCTCTGAAAACGGCCGAGGAGAAACAACCATCGGACCGTAGCCCTCGCCGACGCTGCCGCCGCAGGCCATCAGTGCGTATTTGTCTTGAATATACGGATAGGCGTGAAACGAAATGGCGGTGACATCATAAACGCCTTCGCGCGCCTTCTGATTCAAAGTTTCAATGTCGCACAGCGTATGAGTAAAGCGCAGGCCGGGCGTACGAACTTTGTGCGTCGCCAAGCCGTAGAACATAAAAGCGTCGTCAGAATCAGGGCTGTGGGCAACGGAAATCTCGCGCACGGAGCTGGATCCTGGCGTGGTTTTTGTTTCCTGTTCGGACACGGACGTCATGAAATGAACTCCATGGAATGACCGGTGCGGTCTTTCGCCCCTCCGGGGCTCGTTCAACTTTTCTGCTGGCCTAACAGCACGGCTGAAGCCGTGCCCTTTCAAAGCACTGTCTCCTCAAACCGCACGATTGCTCGACCGATTCCAGCGGGTGGCAATGGCGGCCGCAAATATGACTTTCAAGACTTCGGCGGCAATGAAAAAGTAAAGGCCGAGGTAAGCCGCTTTCGCCAGCGAATGCGTGATGACGTAAAGCCAGCTCAAGCCACCGGCGAAGAGCAGAATTTCCGCCAGGAGGCCGGCGATCATCCCACGCAAAAACGTCTTTGCGCCGCGCTCGAAAATGTAGCCGGCAAGGAACGCGACAAACGGATAAACGAGAAGGAAGCCACCGGTTGGGCCAAATAATTGTGCAACACCTCCCGGGCCAGTGGGATTAAAGACGGGCAATCCAAGCATTCCTTCGACGAGGTAAAGCATGAGAGCGGCGAACCCGCGGCGGCTGCCGAGAAGCAATCCCACTATCAGCACGCCCATGTTCTGGATGGTCAGCGGAACGGGAGTCAGCGGCAGAAGCGGAATCGTGACGCGAGCGCAGAGTGCGACAAACAGACTTGCTCCGACCACCAGCGCAACTTGCCGCGCGGATTCCTGTGCGTGTCCCTCGGACGCGCTGAAACTTTCAATCGCCGCTCGTGGCATAAGGTGAGTCCCTCCCGGAAAAGGTCCTACTTCTGACTACTGTACTTATGACTTCTCAGCTTTTATTTTTCATTGGGATGATCGGGCTCAACTGAATTCAACGAGCCGTCCTGGGCATGGGATTTCTCCAGATTGCGCCGGAGATGCATGTAAATGGCAATCGCCACGCACACCACCACGAGCGTACTGATGCCCAGGATCAGGAACCACCAGATCATCCGCACAGCCGATTAGGATAACAGATGATCTGGTGGAGAGCAGATGGCGATTGAGCAGCAACGATTTTTCAACAGCTGCGGCGCAAACGAAACCACCGGCTGGTGCTGCTACCGTACGGTTGCGGCCATTCTTTCGCGAAGCATCTCGACCCGCTTCAACGTCATTTCCAATCTCTTACGGCCGTATTCGGAGCTAGTCGCCAATTTTTCTACATTGGCGAGCAATTCCTGGTCTCCCATCTTTTCGCGGAGCTCCTTGAGAAAGGGCTGGACCTTGGCCAGCAGAAAAAACATCTCTCCACTGATCGCCGGCTGCAGGAACAATTCGGAGCTGATGGCACCCTGCAGCACGAGAGAGGCAACCATGCCCCAGTAACTGCTGACCTGGCGCAGCCACGCATTCTCCGGACTGCCCATGGCGAATGCGACCTTTATAAAATCATCGGCATTTTCTGGCCAGAACTCGGTCATGAACCAACTTCGGGCTTTGCGCATCTCGGTTTCGCGGCGAAGATCGTAGAGTTGCAGGATCAGTTGGGCATCGGCAGCTGTGACCTTTTCAGGCATTACTCCTCCTCGAATTGAATAAAGATATTGTCAGTTTTGACCGTGGGGAAGCGGGTTTACAAATCGACTTCACACGACAGCGTGAAGCCTCGCTACATATAACGCTCAAGAGCGGCGGAAGGATGCAGAATTTTTATGCGGGATTGGCCGATGCGGACGCCGCTGTCGCTTCCGGAGGTGGCGGAGGCGCCGGACGCTCGTAATCGCACTCTTTATTAGGACAGGCGATGACCGGGCCGGCCTTCAGGTTTTTCTCCACCAGAAATTCGTGGCCGCAGCTGGGGCACTTCTCGGCGATAGGCTTGTTCGCGGAAGTGAACTTGCACTTCGGATAATTCGAGCACCCGTAAAAGGTGTTGCCCTTGCGCGCGCGCTTTTCGACGAGCTCGCCATCTTTGCAGTCTGGGCACTTCACGCCGATGAAGTTCTGCTTCACATATTTGCATTCCGGATACCCGCTGCAAGCGGTGAACTCGCCATAACGGCCATGGCGAATCATCATGTTGCGGCCGCACTTCGGGCAAAGCTCATCGAGCGGAATATCGGGAACTTTCTTGCCCTGATCGAGACGCCGAGTGGTCTTGCAATCGGGATATCCTGTGCACGCCATGAACTGGCCGAAGCGGCCACGCTTGAGCACCATCACCCGGCCGCAGTTTTCGCAGTATTCCTCTGCACCACCGGTTTCCTGCACGTCAGCGGAATCGAGATCGGGCAGATTGATCGGGTTTTCCTTCGTGAACGTGCAGGTATTGGGATCGTCTTTGTCGTAGGTGCTGCAGGCGTAGAAGGAGCCATGCTTGCCCCACTTGATGACCAGCGGCGCGCCACACTTTTCGCATTTCTCGTCGGTGGGCTTTTCCATCCGCTTGATGTTCTCCATATGCTTTTCGGCATATTTGAGATCCTTCTGGAATTTCTTGTAGAACTCCGACATGGCGTCTTGCCACTTCTCTTTGCCCTCTTCGATTTCGTCGAGTTCTTCTTCCAGACGAGCGGTGTATTGAACATCAAAAATGTCGCGGAAGTTTTCCACCAGCAGATCGGTGACGACCAGTCCGATTTCCGTCGGAATGAATTTGCCGCCGACTTTCTGAACGTACTGCCGCTCCTGAATGGTGGAAAGAATGGCCGCGTAGGTTGATGGACGGCCGATTCCGCGTTCTTCAAGTTCTTTGACCAGCGACGCTTCGTTGTAGCGCGGCGGAGGCTCGGTGAAATGCTGCTCGGGCTTGAGTTCGCGTAAAGTCAGAATCTGTCCGGCTTCGAGCGCAGGCAGCTTGTGCTTGAGTTCTTCGTCTTCTTCGTCGCGGCCTTCCTTCGATTCTTCGTACACTTTCAGGAAGCCGTCGAACTTGAGCACGGATCCGGTGACGCGGAACCAGAAGACTTCGTTGCCACTCTTGGCATCGATGTCGACGGTGGTCTGGTCGAAGACGGCGGGCGTAATTTGCGAAGCCACAAAGCGCTGCCAAATCAGCTTGTAGACTTTGAATTCATCCTCTTTTAGGTATTGCTTGATCGAATCAGGATGGCGCATCGCCGAGGTCGGCCGGATGGCTTCGTGCGCCGCCTGCGCTTCCTTCTTTTCTTTAAATGTATTCGGAGACGCGGGCAGGTAGGTCGCACCGTACTCTTTGCCGATGTATTCGCGGACTTCCGCGATGGCTTCGGGCGCGACGCGGGTCGAGTCGGTTCGCATGTAGGTAATCAGACCGATGGAACCTTCCTCACCTAGCTCGACGCCTTCGTACAAGCGCTGAGCAATCATCATGGTGCGCTTCACGCTAAAGCGCAGCTTGCGCGAGGAATCCTGCTGCAGCTTGCTGGTGGTGAATGGAGGTGCGGCGTTGCGGCGGCGCTCCTTGTTATCGACCGAGCGGACGACCCATTGCGCTTTCTCAAGCGCCGTCCGAATCTTCTCGGCTTCCTCGCCATTGGGAATCTCGATCTTCTCTTCGCCCTTGCCCAAGAAGCGCGCGGCGAATGCGGGTGGCTTCTTCGCGGCGAGGTGCGCGTCGATGGTCCAGTATTCCTTTTTCTCGAACGCCTTAATTTCGCGCTCACGTTCGACAATCAGGCGGAGGGCGACGGTCTGCACGCGTCCAGCGGAGAGCCCGCGGCGGACTTTATCCCAGAGAAGCGGGGAGACCTGATATCCCACGAGGCGGTCGAGGACGCGGCGAGCCTGCTGCGCGTCAACCAGATTCTGATCGATGCTGCGGGGATGCTCGAAAGCGGCCTGCACGGCACGCTTGGTGATCTCGTTAAAAGTGACGCGCTGAATGCGGGGAGGCGCTTGGGGTTCGCCTTTTTTGGCTTTCTTCGGTTTTTTCTTGCCGCCGTTTTCGTCGAGTTCAATGGCAAGATGCGCGGCGATGGCTTCGCCTTCGCGGTCGGGGTCAGGCGCAAGATAGATGTTGTCGGCCGAGGCCGCCAGCTTCTTCAACTTGGCTACAACCTTTTCTTTGCCAGGGATGACGATGTAATCGGTCTCGAAGTCGTTCGAGATGTCGACGCCCAGAGTGCTCTTGGGCAGATCTTTCACGTGGCCGAGTGAGGCCTCGACAGAGAATCCCTTACCCAGATATTTCTGGATGGTTTTCGCCTTGGCTGGCGATTCGACGATGACTAAACCTTTAGACAATGTTTCCTCTATTCGCAAGATTCAATTTTCGAAGCTAGCACGAATCGCAACCGGGCAACAAGTTACCAGTCTTGCGGCTGGTCCATGGCACTCGATCTTCGGCTGCCGTATACTATGCGAACTAAGTCCAGCCGCAGAGCCAATTTGCGTTCCTACGAATACTCCATGGAGCACGTACACGCGTGAGCGAGCGGCGAATTCCATCTCTCGATGGCTTGCGGGCAATCTCAATCACGCTCGTAATTCTCAGCCATCTGGTGAAATGGAAGCACATTTCAGTCGAGGCCCTCGGAAATTATGGCTCGCTGGGTGTGTTCGTTTTCTTCGTTCTATCCGGATACCTGATCACCAACCTGCTGCTGCGGGAACATGAGCGGACATCCTCGATCAGTCTGCGCATGTTTTATATCCGGCGCGCCTTCCGCATCTTCCCTGCGGCATTCCTGTTCCTGGCGGTCGTGATCGTGCTTTATTGGCGCCAGATGCGGTGGTATCACATCGCCACGGCGGTGTTTTATATCGCGAATATGGATCTTACGCGGCCCTGGATTTTCGGGCATCTGTGGTCGCTGAGCATCGAAGAGCAGTTTTATCTGCTTTGGCCGTTCGCACTGAAGAAATGGTACCGTCACCGGACCGCCATCGTGGTTTGCGCTTTTTGGGCGACACCGATTTTTCGAACCGCTCTCTATGCGTTGAAAGTGCATAACGGCCTTGCACAAAGCCTGCCAATCTATTCGAGCCAGCTGGCAATCGGTTGCCTACTCGCGCTTGTCGCGCCCCGAATGCCCAAGATCAGTCGACCGATGGCTTTGGCGATGTGTGCGATTTTTGTGCTCGTGCCGTGGTTTCCTGGAACGAGCCCGGTGCGAACATTGTTCGAGCTCTTCTTCCTTTTTCCCGCACTTCATGTTGCGGTCGCCGGACTGGTGTTGCACGTGATCCAGACGCCGTACCGAATCTTGAACTGGGCTCCGGTAGCGTGGCTTGGCCGAATCAGCTACAGTCTGTACTTATGGCAGGAGCTGTTTTGTTCGAACGTTGCCTTGCATGCGGGATTTGTGCTCGTGTTACCAGCCATTGCCTGTGCCTGCCTGTCGTATTACTTGATCGAACAGCCGATGTTGCGCCTTCGCGACAACTGGACGCGGAGGCCATCTCCTCGGCCACATGTTCTCGCTCCTGCGGAAGACATTCCGATGGCGAGCTGATCGCGCGCAATTTCGTTGCCTCCCGACGGCCGCTAGAAGCTCTTCACAAAATTCTTGCCTGGCATCTGGCGGACCTTGCCGGCGAGCTCCAGTTCGAAGAGGGCGGCAAAAATTTCCGAAGACGACAGCTCTGTCTCCAGCTTTTCCACGATTTCATCGATGTGCGTGGATTCGTCGGCTTTCAGCAGGCTGAGGATGCGCTTTTCGTGAGGAGGAAGCCCTTCGTCCGGAAATAGAGATGCCGGGGAAGAGCCGGAGGATTCAGGCGAAGAGGGAGGGGTCAGGGCAAGTCGCACATCTGTCGGGAGATCCTCCCATACGTCTTCCCAGGTCGCTACCAGCTTGGCGCCCTGCTTGATGAGGGTGTTCGGTCCCCACGAATTCTTGTTGGTGACATTGCCGGGCACGCCGAAAACGTCGCGATTCTGCTCGAGGGCGCAGCGCGCGGTGATGCGCGTGCCGGAGTATTCCGCGGCTTCGACTACCAGCACGCCCAGCGACATGCCGCTGATGATGCGGTTACGAATGGGAAAATTTTGCGGAGCGGCGAAGGTGCCCAGCGGGAATTCGGTGATCAGAGCGCCGCCCAGGGCGAGAATCTGCTCGGAGAGCCGGGAATTTTCTTTGGGATAGATGACGTCCACTCCCGTACCGAATACCGCGAGCGTCTTGCCTTTTGCTGAGATCGCGCCGCGATGGCTGGCCGTGTCGACACCACGCGCCATGCCGCTGACGATGACGAGTCCTTGCGTGGCCAGATCGCATGCGAGGCGCTCGGCCATGCCCGTTCCATAAGGCGTGGGATGGCGGGTTCCGACCATGGAGATGCCGGGTTTGGTGAGCACTTCGAGATTTCCGCGAACATACAGATTCAGCGGAGGATCGTAGATTTCTTTCAAACGCGGCGGATAAAACGGATCATCGAAGGAGATGATGGTCACACCAGCCGCAGTGGCGCGGGCGATTTCTTCGCGAGCCAGTTCGGCTGACTTACCGGTCGCGACGGATTGCGCGGAGACGGCCTGGATACCAGTGGCTTCAAGTTCCGTGAGCGAAGCGCGAAACACCGCTTCCGGTGAACCGAAGTGCTCGACCAGCTTTTTGCATTTCGTGGGGCCCAGACCGGGAGTCAGGGATAAAGCGAGCCATTCATGAAGATGGGTAGCGAACGCGTTTACGGCGGGTTTGGCAACAGTCGACATCGAGCGGACTGTACTGAGCACGCGAGAGGCGCGTCAAGGTCATCCGTCACATCCATTTTGTTAAACTTGTGGAAAGATTGCGAGCCACCATGCGACGCCTGCGTATTTCCGCTATTTCTTACCTGAACACCGCTCCTTTGATGTGGGATTTCGAGCACACTGAAATCGGGCGCAAGTTCGATGTTTCCTATACTTTACCGTCGGATTGCGCGCGTGCCCTGGCGGCCGGAACAGCAGATATTGGCATCATTCCGGCAGCCGCCTACACGCAGATTTCAGGGCTGCAAATTCTTCCCGATGTGGTAATCGCATCGTGCCGGGCGGTGCGTTCGATTCTACTGGTCAGCAAAGTGCCCGTGGAAAATGTAGGCAGCGTGGCACTCGACACATCGTCGATGACGTCGGTGGCGCTGACGAAAGTGCTGTTCGAGAACTGGCTTGGAGGCGCGAGAACCTACACTTCGATGGCTCCGAACATCGACGCTATGCTGGCGGAATGCGATGCCGGGTTGTTGATTGGCGATCCGGCGTTGCAGGTGGATCGCTCGCGCTATCACACGCTCGACCTCGCGGAAGAGTGGATACGGTTCACTGGTAAGCCGTTTGTGTTTGCGTTTTGGGCGGTGCGATCGGAGGCGCTCGCGGAAGCTGATCCGGCGATCGATGTTGCTGGAATTTTTCGCGAGTCCCGAGATCATGGGCTACAGTTGGGCAGCCTCGACGAGATTGCCCGCGAGTGGGCGCCGAAGTTGGGGATCAGTGGGGCAGATGTGCATTCTTACTTGACCGAGAACATCCACTATCAGCTGGACGCTGGCTGCCTGGAGGGCTTGCAACTTTTCTATCGTTATGGCGCGGAGATTGGCGCCTTGCCGTCCAATCCTGAACTGCGGTTTGCCGAGTCCGGCCGGCCAGTGCTCCGCTAGGGAGCGTAAGAAGCTTGAGCCTTTTTCAACCCATTCCGAATGCGGGAGGCGCGGCGGCGGATTCTACGCGGCCGCTGGCGGACCGCATGCGTCCGCGCACGCTGGATGAATTTGTCGGGCAAGAGCATCTGATCGGGTCCGGCAAGCCGCTGCGGGTACAGATTGAGCGCGACGACCCGGGCTCGCTGATTTTCTGGGGACCTCCGGGCACGGGCAAGACGACTCTAGCGAAAATCATCGCGAAGATGACGCGGGCGGACTTCATCGAATTTTCCGCGGTGCTATCGGGGATCAAAGAAATCAAGCAAGTTATGGCGGACGCCGAGCGCGCCAAACAGTATGGGACGCGAACGATCGTCTTCATCGACGAGATTCACCGCTTCAATAAAGCGCAGCAGGATGCATTCTTGCCGCATGTGGAAAAGGGAAACATCCGGCTGATCGGCGCGACTACGGAGAATCCGTCATTCGAAATCAATGGGGCGCTGCTGTCGCGCACCCGCGTTTACGTGCTGCAACCGCTTACGGAAGATCAGATTGTGCTGCTGCTGCGGCGAGCATTGACCGATCGCGAGCGCGGATTGGGCGAGAGAAATCTGGACGCATCCGATGACGTGCTCCGGAGAATCGCGAACTACACCAGCGGAGATGCGCGCAGCGCGTATAACGTGCTGGAAGTGGCGGCGGGACTCACTCTCCCACTTCTCGCAACAGCGGCGAGAAGTGGGGCATCCCAGGAAAAATCCCCACCTCCGGCAACACCGGCCAGAGACGGGACGCCCGGGGCGAATGAGATTACGGATGCGATCGTTCGCGATGCGCTGCAGAAGCGCATTTTGCTTTATGACAAGACCGGCGAAGAACATTACAACCTGATCTCGGCATTGCATAAATCGGTACGAAACAGCGATCCCGATGCGGCTTTGTATTGGCTGGGAAGAATGCTCGAAGCCGGCGAAGATCCCTTGTACATCGCCCGGCGCGTGGTGCGCATGTCGGTGGAGGACATCGGACTCGCCGATCCTAATGCGCTGGCGCTTTGCATGGCGGCGCGCGATGCGGTGGACTTTATCGGCATGCCGGAAGGCAATCTCGCGCTCGCCCAGGCGGTGGTTTATCTTTCTGTCGCTCCGAAATCGAATGCGCTGTACACCGCTTATGGCAACGTGCAGCACGACGTGGAGCAAACTTCGGCCGATCCCGTTCCACTGCATTTGCGCAACGCGCCCACTGCGTTGATGAAAGGTCTGGGCTACGGCAAAGGCTACGAGTACGCGCATGATCTCGAAGGCAAGGTCGCCGACATGGAATGCCTGCCGGAAAATCTGCGTGGGCGCGTCTACTATGAGCCAACCGCGGAAGGGATTGAAAAGCGGATCCGCGAACGACTGGAAGAGATCAAGCGGCAGCGCAGCGATGCCCACGCTCGGGCCGAGAAGCAAAAGCCTGAAGACAAGAGAAAAAAAGAGTCGTGAGCGCGATCGCAGCACTCCAATAGCTCAGTAGGGGTTCAGTCCGACTGCCGGCGAGGATCGCGATCATGGCCGCTGCTTTTACTTTCCACCCGGAATTGCCTGTGCGCCCCGAAGCCTCGTCTCGGCCCGTCCCCGCCGATCTGGTTGACGACCTGCAGCGGGTGCAGAAGGCCGCGCAGAAGATCACCTCGATCCTCGATCTTGATCAGCTCATCGACAGCATCGTGAGCGAAGTAACTACATCATTCGCTTGCGTCGAAGCCAGCGTGTACCTTCACGATGAGGAACATGGCGAGTTAGTCATGACAGGAGTGTGCGGGTGCACGACCCATGCCAAGGGACATCGCAAGAAGATCGGAAAAGAAGGCATGGTGGGGCACGCAGCGGCAATCGGTGAGATGCATTACGCGCCGGATGTTCGTGTCGATCCGTACTACATCAAATGTGAAGAGTCGATCATGTCGGAGGTCGCGATTCCACTGCTGGTGAATGGCCGGCTGGTTGGAGTATTCAGCGCTTCGCATCACGAATTGGATGCATTCCCCCGCAACCAGCTTCGGCTTCTCCAAGCCTTCTGCGATCACATTGCCATTGCAGTGGACAATGCCCGAAGATTTCAGAACGAACGGGCCGCTCGCGCCGCGCTCGATCGCGATGCGCAGGAGGCGCGTGTAATCCAGCAAGCCCTGCTCCCGAAGAGCTCTCCTTATATTCCGGGAATCGTGATTTCCGGACGAAGTGTTCCGGCTCGCGCCGTGGGTGGCGACTGGTACGATTTCATTTCGTTTCCGGATGGACGGCTGGGGATCGTGCTGGCCGACGTTTCGGGAAAAGGCACCGCGGCCGCACTGCTGATGTCAGCGACGCGGGGCATGTTCCGCTCGCTGGCTGAGGCCTGCTGCAGTCCCAGCGAAGTCTTAACGCGTTTGAATGAACTGCTGATGAATGACTTCCCTGCCGGAAAGTTTGTGACCATGGTGTATGCCGTGCTCGATCCAGCAAGCCGTAAGGTGATTTTCGCGAATGCGGGTCACTTGCAGCCGCTCTTTTTGGATCAGGATGGCGAACACTTTCTCGATACCGAGCGCGGATTGCCGCTGGGCCTGAGTTCCGGAGATTATTCGGAAACAGAGATCACGCTCTCGAAAGGGTCACGGCTGATTTTTTACAGCGATGGGATCACCGAAGCCGTGAATGCCGACGAAGAAGAGTACGGACCGTGCCGGCTGGCGGAGCATGCATTGAAGCCGGATGCTTCGGCGGTGACGATCATTGACGAAGTGCAATTATTTGCGAATGACAACGGCGTGCGCGACGATGCGAGCGTCGTGTTCGTGGGCGTCCAGTAGGGCAAGCCGCGCGGGAACTCAGCGGAAACGGGCGCGGTGTTCTTTCAAAATGCAGCGGTCCATCACCACGAAGATTCCAGCTTTGCGCGCTTTTTCTGCGGCTTTTTCGTGGACCACATCTTCTTGCATCCAGATGTATGGGACTTTGAGCTGAATCGCCTGATCGACGATTTCCTCCACAAATTCCGGGCGGCGAAAGATATTGACGATGTCGATCTTCTCGGGCACATCCTGCAATGAAGCGTAAGATTTTTCTCCCAGGCACTCTTCGATTTGCGGATTGACCGGAATGATGCGGTATCCGCAGCTTTGCATATAGGCGGAAACACCGTGGCTGGGACGCAGTGGGTTGCAGGAAAGCCCGACGACAGCTATGACTTTTGATTTCTTCAGAAGAGTGAAAATAGGATCAGTTTGCGGTAAAGAAGCCACGGACGGCCCTCCGGATCACTTCTTGTTGGCTGCTTCCAGCTTCTGCTTGTACATTTTGAGCGCCAGCTTGCGGATCGTTTCAGAAATTTCCTTGTTCGAGGAAATATTCTTCAGGTCCTGCGTGAGCAGATTCTTCATGAGCCCGAGACTCAGGTCGATCGGAGTGCGCGGGTTGGCGACCAGGTTGCGCACCACAATGTAATTCTTCATGAACCGGCGCTTGAGTGGAATCTGCCGCAGCACGGCTTCGAGCACGTTTTTCTGGCTGGCGAATTTCTCGACTTCACCGTCGGCGAGCTTGGGCGCCTCAAGCACGGCGAGCGCGACCACCTTGGTGCCGTCACGAATCAGAATGGAACGTTCTTCTTTATTGCCTTTTAAAGCGAGTTGGATTCGGCCTTTCACATCGAGCGCGTTGATTTTTTGCAGCGTGTTTTCCCGCTTGGGAGCCGCTTGCGGCGCCGTCTTTCCAGCAGTTCCGGCTTGTGCCGCGACCGCAGGCTTGGCGGATGCCGCAGCACCCGCGATCGGAGTTGCATTGGAAACAGCCTGCGTTTCCTGCGTCTCGTGATGCGGGAAATAATCGGTGCCCAGTAACTCTACAACTCCCCCGATTGACTGAAACGGCTTCTCTCCCTCCGCCGCAATTTCGTGGGCATGCTCCTGCATGTAAGCGGAGACTGACTCGTCCGCTTCCGGATCGGCGACAGCGGGTTCCTCAGCTTGGGGATCGAAAGCGGAAGACACGGGCTGGGCCACGCCTGGTTGCGCAACTGGCTCGGCAGAAGAAACGGAGGAAACGACCGGTGCGCTGCTGGATGACATGGCTTGAATTTCGCCCGCTTCTTCCGGCTTCAGATAAGGGTTGGCCTTCATGGCCTCGAGCACGGTGCGCATGGAGCGGATGCGCTTGCTCTTGAGCATTGCCTCGATGGATTCACGACCGGCGGAACCGGCAAACTTCACGATTTGTGTTTCCGGTACGGATGGATTCTCCAGCAAGGCCGGGAGCAGCACGGGACGGAGATTATCCGGCGACAGGAAATAATTGAGAACTTCTTGAGAAGTTTGCGGATCAGCAGCAGCCGCGCTCGACGCTTTCTCATCCCAGCCAGCCAGCGTCATGCGCGCCAGTTCGCCGAAGACCTTATTGTGAAGAGCGAGATAAACCAGGATTTCGATGTTTTCCGCGGGCGGGACCTGCAACGCTCCGCGCGCCGCGAATTGCATCATGTTGGATGGCAACTTCGAGGCGCGGATTTGATCAATCATGCGTGGCATTTGTTCATAACTCGTTAAAGCTGGAGATGGCTCGCGGATCGCGACCGGTCAGTGATTCCAGTTCTTTCACGGCCAGATCGAAATCGCGAGTGACACGATTTATTTTGTGCCGCAGAAACTCATCGCGCAAGGTCCGATAGTACCAAAGTGTGCCGTCCCTTCCGCCACTGAACCGTGACCAAATGGATTCGCCAATGGCGCGGTAGTCGCTCAAAATGGAGCGCACGTTATTCAACTTGTCGGCCGCCGAAACCAGGCGCGTGCCGGCATCTTCCTTTTTCAAACGACGAATGTAGTTTTCTTTCCTTTCGCGCCACGGCGGCTTCGGAGTCTCGTAGGCGTCTGTACAGCCGTCTACAACTTTGGCCACGCGATTTCCGAAGCGTCGGCGCACTTCCCGCAACATGGGCTCGCCGCCGCAGTCCTCAACAACATCGTGGAGAAGCGCCGCGATGGCAAGGTCTTCATCACCTCCGGCTTCGAGCACAAGGGACGCGACGCCCATCAAGTGGGCGATGTACGGGATGGTGGAAGCTTTGCGTGCTTGATTCTTATGCTTCTCGGCGACAAAAAGAAAAGCCCGCAGGAAACGCGGACCGAGCTTGATGGGCTTGAGTTTTCGGCTGGCGGGAGATTTTCGCGCGGCCGGACTCACTGCTTTTCTCCGCGGCGCGCCAGCAGGTAAGCGCGGATAAAGGGCTGCAAATCGCCATCCAGCACGCGGTCGACATCTCCGACTTCAGTCTTGGTGCGGTGGTCTTTTATCAACCGATAGGGCTGCAGCACGTACGAGCGGATCTGCGAGCCGAAGTCGATATCAAGCTTCGAATCTTCGATTTTTTTCGTCGCCTCACGCTTCTTCTCCATTTCAAATTCATATAGCTTGGAGCGAAGCATGCTCATGGCGCGGTCGCGGTTCTTATGCTGCGACCGTTCGTTCTGGCAACTCGCCACAATGCCGGTGGGAATGTGCGTGATGCGCACCGCGGAATCGGTGGTGTTGACGTGCTGGCCGCCTTTGCCGCTGGAACGGTAGGTATCGACGCGGATGTCCTCCGGTTTGATCACGACCTCGATGCTGTCGTCGATTTCCGGCGAGACAAACACGCTGGCAAAGGAAGTGTGCCGCCGCTTGGCCTGGTCGAAAGGAGAAATCCGCACCAGGCGGTGTACGCCAATTTCACTTTGCAGAAGTCCGAAAGCGTACTCGCCGTTGACGGCGAAGGTGGCTGATTTCAGCCCGGCTTCTTCGCCGGGCTGATAGTCGTAAAGAACCGTCTCAAAGCCCTGCCGCTCCGCCCATCGCAAATACATGCGCAGCAGCATGTCAGCCCAATCTTGCGACTCGGTGCCGCCGGCTCCGGGATGAATGGTGACGATCGCATTGCGCGGATCATTCTCACCGGAAAGCAGGGTTTCCGTTTCCAGCTTTTCGAGGACGCCGCTGAGCGCTTCGATCTCGCGTTGCAGATCGGCATCGACATTTTCGCCTTCGCGCGCTAGCTCGAGATAGGCGGAAATGTCCTCGCTGCGCCGCGCCAGATCGGCGTCGTTGGCGAGCACGTTCTCCAAGCGCTTTTTCTCGCGCATAACCTGCTGCGAGCGCTGGGGTTTCGACCACAGATCGGGATCGGCAGCCTGCTTGTCAATTTCGGCTAATTGCGGACGGACTTTTTCCGCGTCAAAGATACTCCCGAAGTTCGCGCACTTTCTTACTTAACTTGTCGTATGCGACTTCCAATTCCTGATTCATGCCTGGACGTCAGCCTTGTGGCGGCTCTCGGATGAGAACCGGGATGTGAAGCGCGCGATCAGCGCTCCCAGCGAAATTATCGCACACGCGTAGGCAAACCAGTCGCCGTGGCGCGAGTAGAAGGTCGTAGCCGAATTCAGCGCATAGGGCGCGAGCAAAGTGGTGCGTTCTTTGCGTGGTGCACGGGCGACGATTCGTCCCCAAGGATCGATCGCAGCGGTAAGGCCGGTATCAGTCGCACTGAGCAGCCAGCGGCTGTTTTCGATGGCGCGCATCCGCGTCTGGTTCAGGTGCTGGGCCCACGCGCCACTGTCGCCATACCACCCATCGTTGGAGATGTTCACCAGCACGTCGGCGCCCTGATCCGCGAATTGCCGGACTTCATCGGGAAAGACCGACTCGTAGCAGATAAACACGCCGAGCCGCTCCCCTTGTGCATCGAGGGGCATGCGCGATGCGCCATGGGTAAATTCGCCGACTTCTTTCGTCAATCCGCCGGCGAAGGCGAAGATGCTGGGGAACGGCAGATATTCTCCGAAAGGGACGAGATGGACTTTGTCGTAACGGGCGGTCCAATTTCCGCCGGGGCTGATGAGGGCAGCGGAGTTGAAGATGATCGAATTCTGCCGTTCTCCTGCGACGCCAACCGCTCCCGCAATTACCCAGGTATTCGTCTTGCGCGCCATGTCGCTAAGCGCGTCGCGAAACCGCGCATCGTTGGTGAAAAAGGGAGCTGGCGACTCCGGCCAGACGATCAAATCAATTTTCCCTGCGTTCGGCGAGGCAACGGAGTTCTCCGTCATCGCAACCAAATCGGTCAATGTTTGCTGGAAATATGACGGCGTCCAATTGGCCGCGACCGGAACATTTTGTTGAACCAGCAGCGCCTTGTGGTCCGAGGGCGTTTTGGGAGCCTCGATGAGTCGGCCAGCCTGCAACACCGCGGCTGCGGCCAGCGCTGCGGCCAGCATCGCGCCTCGCCTTTCTTTCGGAACCAGGAAAGCCGCAGCCAACGCAACATTCACCAGTGCGATCTCGAACGAGATTCCATAAACACCTGTCCACGCCGAAATGCGGCACAGAGGGGCATTGTCGACTTGCGCGATGCCGAGCAAATTCCAGGGAAATGCCGTGAAGCGCGTGCGGGCCAACTCCACAGCGACCCAGAGAAATGGGGCCATTACTAACGGTCTCCGAAAGTCGCGGCGCTTAGCAAGCAGGCTGACTAATAGCCCGAACAATCCGTGATAGAGGCCCAGATAGCAGCAGAACAGCACCAGAACCAGCGCTGCCATCGCAGGACTAAGTCCGCCGTACAGGCGCATGGTGTCGAAAATCCAATAACAGGTACCGCCGTAAAACAAAATTCCGCAGACGTAGCCCAAGACGAAGCCTTGTCCGGGCGAAGCGGGCCGAAGCCGCAGGACACCGTCAATCTGCAGTTGACTCGCAGGGCGGGTACGCAACAGCGCAAGAATCAATGGGGTCAGCGCGAACCAGCACAGCACGTAGAGCCCGGGAAGCGGAAAAATGAGCACCTGCAGAACAGCCGACAGAATGATCAGCCACCAGGCGCTTGCATGAATGTGCCGCACAGGAAAAAGCATAGCAAATGCAGATTCTCAGATTTTGCTCAGCGTGGGACGATGAGCCGTGAGACGTGAGCGAACAAAGTCGACAAGGTCCAGAGTCACGTAGTGCGGCGGATGAATTCGAAACAGCGGCTGGCGCGAAACCGGCCTGAGCGAGACCGAGTCCCAGGCCGAATCTTTCTCTGTTTCGTGGAGAATGACAGCATCGGCACGATCCAGAAATTCGCGCGCCGAGGTTTTGAAATCTGCCGTGGCAGGGTCGAGGACGGTCAAGTAAAGATCCGGACGCAGAAATTTCATGACGCTGTTCGACTCGATGATCACATTCGGCGCATCTCTCCAGCGCTCGCGCAATGTGGGTATGGCTTCCGCCAGCCGGCCTTGTTCTGTTCGCACCCACAAAGAGCGCTTGGCGCCAGCCACTAAAAATCTTGACGTATCGCTCTCGCCGCTGCGGTCGCGCTCCTCGGAAATTCCCCAGGAGTGGTCGCTGGTGGCGCAGTCGCAGGGCTCGCCATTCGCGGAGCAGATGCCATGTCCGTACTGTGTGATTTTTACCGCGGTCCAATCGAATTCGGGAAGAGCCGCGATTAACCCCGCGACCACGCTGGTCTTGCCAACGCTGCGCGAATGCCCGCCAATCACCACGAATGACACGGCTATCCTTCCTTGGCCAGCCTGGCGAGCTGCGCCAGCTGTTTCAAATACTGCTTGATCGGCCGCGCTGGCGTCCCCCAAAACACGACGCCTTTGCCGCGCACGATTTTGTTCGACGGCACGCCGGCCTGCGCACCGAGAATCGCACCTTCGCCAATGCGGACGTGATCGGCGATGCCGACTTGTCCGCCGACGATTGCTCCATTCTCAATTACGGCGCTGCCTGAAACTCCAGTCTGTGCCGCGATCACAACATCTTCGCCGATGTCACAGTTGTGTCCTATGTGTACGAGATTGTCGATTTTCACCCCGCGACGAATTCGCGTTTCATCGAGCGCTCCGCGATCGATGGTTGTATTGGCGCCGATCTCAACATCCGCTTCGATGACCAACCTCCCGACTTGCGGGAATTTTTCGTAACGTCCGGTTTTGCGGTCGCGGACATAACCAAATCCGTCGCTGCCCAGCACACCTCCGGCGTGTACGATGACGCGATCGCCAAGCGTCGTGCCGGCGTAAATGGTCACGTTGGGATAGATCCGGCATTCCGTCCCGATAGAAACACCGTCTGCAATCACGCAACCGCAGCCAATCCGCGTATGCTCGCCCAGCTTTACTCCGGCACCGATTACAGCTCGTTCTTCGACGACCACGCCCGGAGCCAGCCAGGCGGACTCATGAATAACAGCGGTTGGATGCACAGGAGGGCCCGCGTGAGGGGCGGTCGGGGAATCGTGAAATAATCGCGCCGCACGGGCAAAGGCAAGCTTAGGATGGTTGCTGACGATCAGGGGTTTTGCCGTCGAACTGGAAGCTATCGAGTCAGGCACGATTACCGCGCCAGCCTTCGACTGCAACGCGGCGGCCAGATATTTCTCATCCTCAACGAAGACGAGATCCTCAGGAGAGGCCGAGTCGATGCTGGCAACGCGACCGACAACGATGCTCCCGTCGCCGATCAGTCGAGCGCCGACCGCCTCGGCGATCTCGAACAATGTGCGCTTCATAGCTCACAAATGTATAGCAGCGGGCGGCCGGAAGGAAGTTCGACACATGACGCACAAAGACCGCAAGAGAAACTTTCAGCCCGATAACTCAGCTTAGGTGATGACGGGAGTACAGGTGGCCGCGCCTTGGCACATGAGAAAGGTCCCTGATCCCGTACAAGAAGAGTTGTTGCTGTTATTGGTCAAGGTCCAGTTTCCCGTGACCGCGCCGTTAGTGAGCACGCCATTGCTGGAATTCCCGGAGAGCTGGCCGGCGGGCAATCCGTTGGTTGCAGAGGTCGTAAGCGTAAGCGTGTTGCCCGAAGGGTTGAGAGAAGAGACAGTGATGGTCATCGTGCCCGTGACCTGATTTTCCAGATTCGTAGTCAAGATGGCCTGTCCGTCGGCTGCATTCACGACAAGAAAGCACGAATTGGGATCGCGGTTGAGAAAGCTGAAAGAAGTGATGTCCAGCGCTCCACCGCCGAGACCCACGGTGAATCCGACTTCAAAATCCAGCTTGCTGGCCTCTCCGACGCCTCCCGATAAGGTGGCTTCCCAGTTTCCGTTGGAGCCCGTTGTAGGCAATGGCGCAATCGTGTTGCTTCCACAACCTCCCAGCAGAAATCCCAGCACCGGCAGCGCCGCCATGGCAAACAGCTTCTTCATTCTTGATCCTTGAGTTTCTTGGGATAAATGGTCGTGAGTTTCCGTTACTGAGAATAGAGAGATGCGCCGATGCACGTCAAGGGATGTAAGCGGACCCGGGAGAACTTACAGTCACGATCGCGCCTGAGGCTGCCCGGGTAGATGATTTCAGGCCAGACTGGACCAAATGGCGCGATCAGTTCGACATCATGCGCTGTTGCTGGATCAGTCCGAAGATCATGAACACCAGCGCCAAGCCAATCAGAAATCCGGCGGCGAATTCCGAATAGCGAAAGTGCATCCAGGTGCGCAGGACCAGTCCCGCCGCAAGCGCCAGCATGCCCACCTGAGTAAACGGATTCAACTTACGTCGGGACAAAGCTTTCCTCCGCAGGCCCGCCGCTTCTGCAGCGGACACAGGTTTCACAGTCGCGTGCATCACCGTCAGGCACGTTTTCGTCGCCGGCCTAGGCGCCGCGCTTCTGCTTCAAATCCGCCAGCAATTGTTCGATCCGGTCTTGCTTATCCAGCGCCGCAAGACGGTCTTCCAGATTGTCAGTAGCGGCGATCTCCGACTTCGCCTGGCTGAGCGCCTCGGAGTGCTCAATTTTGTGCTTCATGCGGTCAAACGCTGCCTGCTTCGATCCATTGCCTGAAGCCATGCGCGCGTCACTTGCTTTGCCCACCGCTCGAGCCCGGCGATGCTGCGCGATCAGCAGATCCGACTTGGCTTCCGCCTCAGCCAGCTTCTGCTCCAATTGCCGCAGAGCCGACTTCAGGTTCTCGACCTGCGCCTTCTGATCGACCACCTGCTGCTGGAAGCTCTCGCTCAACTCGCGATAGCTTTCCACGCGCTCTAACGAGGCTCGCGCGAGATCGTCTTCTTTCTTGTCGACCGCCAGCTCCGCTTTGCGCATCCACTCGGCCACCTTGTCCGCGTTTTCTTTCTGTTTCTTTTCCAGGAGGTGTTGATCGGCAATCGCGATCGCCACCTGCGTCTTGACCTGCAGAAGCTGATTCTGCATATCGAGAATGACTTGCTTGATCATCTTTTCAGGCTCCTCAGCTTTATCGATCAGGTCGTTGAGGTTTGCCCGAACCAGTGTCGAAACCCGCTCCAGTAGTGCCATATCGAACCCCTTTCCTTAGCCTTCAGCTATCTCAGCTTTTCCTCTTGCGAGGAATGCATTTTGTGAATCGCCTCGCATTCCGGACATGCCGGGTCGCTACGCCGGAACGCTCCGCCTAATGCGAGACCGATTGCCACGCCGATCGCCAGCCAGACACCAATGTGCCCGGCCGCTACTCCGGCAGCCGTGCCCAATGCGGCGCCGAGTGCGATCAGCCAACCTGTATGTTTCGTCGTACGATTCATAACAAGCTCCAACTCGTTTCGCTTCTCATCCGTGGGATGCCCACTTCTTGCTGTCCTTGCGAGAAGTGGGATGACCGCACTTTAGTGACTGTCTCCGTTGCCCGAAGTCCCGACCAGCGGCGGCTTCGGAGCGTTGTCGCCGATCTGACGCACCTTGCTCAGCAGATCCGCAAGCGGCATGCCCGAAAGTGTCTCGAACAGAGCCGGCACCTGCGCCGCCATCTTGGTGATGTCGGCGGTGATCTTGTTCATTCCGGCGGCATCGGCATTGCCGGTAGACACAATCGTGATCTTGTCCACGTTCTCCAGCGGACTGGCCAGAGCCCTCACTATTTCCGGCAAGCCCGTGATCAGCTTGTCGACCACGGCGGCCTGGTTGTATTCCTGATACGCCTCCGCTTTTACGTTCATGGCCTTGGCTTCGGCCTCACCTTTCTTGAAGATGATTTCCGCCTCGGCTTCACCTTGCTGGCGAATCGAAGACGCATGGCCTTCGGCTTCTGCCATCAGCCGCGCTTTCTCGGCTTCGGCAAGCGTTTGAATGCGCTGACGCTCAATCTCCGCCTGCTTCAACACAGTTGCGATGAGTTCCTTCTCGCGACGATTGATCTCCGCTTCCTGGACCTTGACCTGCTGTTCTTTTTCGACCTGCATGACCTTGACCTGCTCAGCCACGACTTGCTGTTGCATGATGTTGGTCTGAATGTCGTAGGCCTTGTCGGCCTGCGCCTGTTGCCGCTTCGTCACCTCGAGGAACTGCGCCTTCTTTACTTCGAGATCGCGCTGCGCCTCGGCCTGCTTTGCCAACGACGCCGTTTCCGCCTGCACGCGCTCCTGATCGGCCTGCGCCTTGGCGACGGCCGATTCCCGCTGCGCCAGGGCGCGCTTGATTGCAGTATCGCGATCGGCTTCGGCTGCCGCGACATCGGCATCGCGCTTGATGCGCGCCACGTCGGGCCGGCCCATGTTGGTGATGTATTCGTTCTTGTCGCGCACTTCTTTGATGGTGAACGAGATGACTTCCAGCCCCATCTTATTCATGTCATCGGCGCACGTGCCGCGCATGCGGTCGGAAACCATCTCCGGCTGCTTGACGATTTCTTCGACGGTGAGCTGCCCGATGATGCCGCGCAGGTGGCCTTCCATCACCAGGCGAATCAGTCCCTGCCGCTCATCATCGGACTTCGTCAAGAACTGCTCTGACGCAGTGAGAATCGATTCCTGATCCGATTTGACTTTGATCTGCGCGACCGCTTCGACAGTCACCGCCACGCCCTGTTTGGTGTACAAATCCTGCTGCGGAGCCACGTCGAACGACATTAGTTCGAGCGAGAGCTCGCGGCAAACCTGCACCATCGGCAGAACCAGCGTGCCGTGGCCTTTGACAACCCGCGTTCCACCCAGGCCGAATACGATCAGCGCTTCATGCGGTCCGGCTTTGCGGTACAGCCGCGCCATTCCACTCATCAGGAACAGCAGGACCATCACGCCCAAGCCAACGAAGATCCAGATCACTACGATGTTTGAAATTCCGGCAAACATAAACCCTCCCCTCCAGCAAAACTTTTTTAGCGCGCATCGCTACAAACGCGAGCGTTAGGAATTACGTCCCCAGCAATCGATGGCTGGCTTCTTTCAGGTTGAAATCGATGAGCCAGAGATTGGCGTAGCAACTGATTCCTACAACCACATACGAAATCACTAACACCGGCCACGCCGAGCTCGGCTTCTGAGCGCGGCTAACAACTGCCGCGATCGTCGACGTCAGCAGCAGGAGCGACAAAATCCCCAGGCCGAGTTCCACTGCGCCTTCCCGCGTCGTATAACCATTCGGATTCCAGTCGGCATCGAAATGCACCGCCATGCGCTCGGGCAACGCATCCCATGCGCGCCAGTAATCGAGCGCAACGAGTGGTAGCGCCAGCCACATCAGCCAAAGCAGCGTTTTGTACCAGTCACGAGTCATGGACGCTCCTTTGGTGGGACACCCCACGTCTCGCCGTCTTTGCGAAACGCGGGAGTTTCCACAACCGCCTCGTCCTCTTCCCCAGACATCTCGCTCCACAAGCGCACGTAAGCGATTCCCTTTTCGTAGCGCGTAACCACGACTTCGGTTCCCTTGGCAATCGGACTGCCCTCTTCGCTGCGCGCTCCACAGACTCTTCGCGTCCCGGCCTGCGAATAAATCAGCTCGCCCGTGCCGCCTTCGCGGATCGGGATATTCAGTTTTCCCAGCACGCCGACCATGTCGTAATCCGCCGGATCCATGTTTTCTTCTTCCGAAATAAGCACCTTGCTCAGGAACAGAAAAATGATGCCTCCGCCGACGATTCCACTCACGACCGACAGCATCAGCCCCGCTCCCACCCAGATCGTGGAGAAACGGGTCAGCAGATATCCCGTGCCGCCAAACCACGCCAGGAAAGCGGCCATCGAGGGCGGATTGAAGGGAGACACGTTGCTGCTGCGCGCGACCTTTCCCGCACCCTGCTCGGTCGTCGCGGTAGACGCGTGACCTGCACCGGTGTGCGTGCCCCCCGCTCCAGGCGCTCCGGGCGCCACCGGCGCATGCGCCACTCCGTGACCGTGAAAGTGCGGCAGATGTAACTTGCCTGTGCGCGCGCCTCCGAACACAAACGAAAAGAAGCTGAAGCAGAAGCCGATTGCAAAACAGATCAGATAAAAATCAGACCAGTTGAAGTTCGTCATCGGATTCGCCTCCCCCCTGTGCTTTTTTCGTGCGCCCGGTGCCCATTCGTCAGTTCCGGACGCAGCGCTTCCAGCAACCGCTCCGCCAAGCCCGGCGTGTCAAGAATGGCACCCAATAACAGCAAGCAGCGTCGCGTGTCTTTCTCGCGTGCAGCCTTGATCAGCACGTTGCTAATCTCGGGATCGCTGGCAAATCGCTCCGAGCCTTGCAGCAACCAAACATCGATCTGCCCTTCGGTCGTGCGTAAGTCCGAGGTCAACTCCGTGTGGTACCCCTCGGGATCGTCTACCAGAAATCCCGGATGCACCTTGAAGAACTTCGCCAGCAACGCCCGCGACGATTGCGTCATGTGGGGCCGCGAACCGTTTTCGATCTGCGACAGGTACGACTGGCTGATCGACTTTTTCTTCGCGCCTTTCTCGGCGCCGCCCAGTTCCTTGCGAATTGCATGGACAAGTTCCAGTTGCGTCATCGGACGTCCCAGCCCGCGCAGCGATCCTTCCACCTCGCGTAAATACCGGATTTTTTCGCCCAGAGTCACCAGCTGCAGCCTCGTCCGCTTAAGTATATCTGCAAACCGTGATATTTATATTGCAAATTGCAATACATGTCAAGCGCTCGATTTATAGCCTTTTCATAGGCTTGTCGTGACCCCAATAGCGCTGTGCAGATTTGCCTGTAATAATCTCAGCGCTCACAGGAGGAAAGACTTGGGCGTCGAGTATTCCGTTGAACCTGCCAGATCACCTCAGCCCTTCAGCCGCACGGATCGCACGCGGCTGTTCATCTGGGTCGCGATTTCATTCCTGGTACCACTTGCGATCGCATTCGGGCTGCACATGATGGGTGGCCACAATGATTCGGCGATATCGGTGCGGCGTGAGCTGCCGGTGAAGGCGCTCATGGCCTGCTGCGTTGCGCTGGCCACGTGGATCGTTTCACGCATGGAGAAGCGCCCGCTGGATGAATATGGCTTCCCCGTGCGCCAAGCATTTGGTATCAGATTTTGGGAAGGGACAATCTGGGGCTTTGCCATGCTGTCAGCCGTTTTGCTGGCGGAGAGCGTGTCCGGAGGCTTTCGCATCGACTCGGCGGCGCTGACGGGAAATGCGGTCCTCCGCTGGGCTCTGGCGTGGGGCGTAACGTTTCTTGCCGTGTCGCTGCATGAAGAGCTGATGTTCCGCGGTTACTGGATGTCTCTCATGGCGCGGCGCTGGAGTTTTTGGCCGGCAGCGCTGTTTCTCTCTGCAGTCTTCGGTGTCGCGCATCTCGGCAATCCCGGAGAGAACGTGCTGGGTATTTTGCAGGTGGTCGGAATCGGCCTGCTTTTTTGCTTCATGATTCGCCGCACCGGAACTCTGTGGTTCGCCATCGGATTCCATGCCGCGTGGGACTGGGCAGAAACCTTCTTCTATGGCACACCGGACAGCGGTCGGTTCGGCCTCGGCCGTCTCTTCAACAGTTCCGTCAAAGGACCCAACTGGCTGACCGGCGGGTCAGCCGGTCCAGAAGGCAGCGTCTACGCACTTCTGATTCTGGTTCTCTGTGCCGCGCTGGTCCACCTGCGCTTTCCGAAGGCGATTTATCCAGATCGGCCTGCGTAGGCGAAAAGGCATTCATTCGGCTCTTCAGACCAACCGAATCTTGTCTGGCACCCCCTGACATCGGATGCCCGCTCGCAGGAACGCCCCCGAAAACCGGGGGCGTTGTTTACCTTCCACTTCCCTTTTTGATAAGTACAATATTGTACTTACTTTCCGTCGTGCTTGTCGCGGTAAATCTTACGCGACTGGCGATTCTGCTCGCGGTTGACCTGGGCGCGCTCCTGCGGCGTCAGTTTGCCGCCGTTGGCCGCGCGCTCATTGCGTACCTGGCGGTCGATGCGCGCCTGGTTTCGCTCCAGATGCGCCGCCTGGCCCGGAGTCAGCTGGCCGTCCTTGACACCATTGCCGATGCGATTCTGCTGATCCTGCTCGCGCTGATTGACCGTGTTGTGCGGCGGATTCGCCGGGGCTGTGCTGTCCTGCGCGAGGCCTGGCAGCGCGAATACCGCCAGAGCCGCGCTCATCAGGGTAATCTTCAATGCGTTGTTCATGGTCTCTCTCCCGTGTGCGCTGCTTTTCGTTTCCCGCGGCTTTCCGCCGCTCGAAAAATTGAAACACAGTCTGTAAAGAATTGTTGCGCAAATTTCGCACAGAGGCGACGCGAGCGAGATCAGCCAGATTACTTTGGGAACTTCATGTGCAGAAAATTGCAATCGCGGGAACTTAAGAAGTGCGAATCATAAGCCCGCTTCCATTCTGGAGCGCGGGTCGAGGTAATCGCGCAGGGCATCGCCGATGAAATTGAAGCTTAGCACCGCCAGCATGACAGCGATGGCGGGAAAGATCACAAGGTGCGGCGCTTCAAACAAGTAAGAACGGCCGTCGTTGAGCATGGTCCCCCAGCTTGCGGTCGGCGGCGGTACGCCCAGTCCCAAGAAGCTCATGGTGGCTTCGGCGAGAACCGCACCGGCCATTCCGATCGCCGCCTGCACAATCACCGGCTGAATAATATTGGGCAAGATGTGGCGCACGACGATGCGCAGGTCGCTGGCCCCCAGCGCGCGTGCCGCTTCGACGAATTCGCGTTCGCGGGCAGCCAGCACTTGTCCGCGCACCAGACGCGCATAGCCGACCCAGCCGCCAAGCGACAGAGCGATGACGAGATTGAAAATTCCCGGGCCGCGGAAGGCGACGAACGCGATCGCCAACAGAATTCCTGGAAAAGAAAGAAAGGCGTTCATCAGGATGATGTTGACCAAGCGGTCAATTGTTCCGCCGTAGTAGCCGGCAGCCGCACCGATGATGAGCCCGAGAGCGAGTGAACTCAGCACCACAGAAACACCGACGACCATGGAGATTCTGGCGCCGTAAATCACCCGCGAGAGAATGTCGCGGCCAAGTTCATCGGTGCCGAACCAGTGCGCGTGAGACGGACCATCGAGGCGCGCGGAAAGTTGAATGGCTGCCGGATCCTGCGGAGCAATCCAGGGCGCGAAAATTGCAAAGATGACGAAGAGGACAACGAGTACCACGCCGATCGCGGCCAGAGGGTTATGCCGCGCCACACGGAACATCCCCCGCGCTGCGCGTGCGTCAAGCGGCGAGCGCCAAAATGAAACTTCAGCGGCAGACATGTCTTCCCATCTTAGACGCGGCTGTCAACTGTCGAGAAGAGAGCGTTTCAGGAGGAAATGCACCGGCCTCCTTGGCGCAAATCTGACCTCAAGAACCGACCTGAAAAAACCCGCGAACAGCGCTTGAGTCTATCGGCGATCTGTGCTTTGATGGGAAAAAGCGATCAAGTGCGCCATCTCCGCCCGCAAGCCATAACAATTCAAACCAGTCCAACCTTATGAGGAGAAAATCATGAGCAAAGTCTCTTACATTCCGAAAGACTTCAGCACGGTGACGCCGTATCTCGTGATCAAAGGTGCGGCCCAGGCGATCGAGTACTACAAGAAAGTTTTTGGTGCAACGGAAGAAGTTCGCATGCCCGGTCCGGATGGCAAGATCGGCCACGCAGAACTGAAAATCGGCAACTCGCGCATTATGCTCGCCGAGGAGAATCCGAGTATGGGCGAAGGGCACACCAGCCCTAGCAGCGGAGGAAGCCCGGTAAGCCTGTACGTCTATTTCCCCAACGTGGACGAGGTGGTAAAGCGCGCCGCGGCAGAGGGTGCAAAGATCCTCAAGCCCGTTCAGGACCAGTTTTATGGCGACCGCAATGGATTCTTCCGGGATCCGTTCGGGCACCTGTGGGGCGTGGCTACGCACGTGGAAGACGTTTCGCCGCACGAAATGCAAGAAAGAATGAAGAAGATGATGCAGGCCGCGTAAGAGACCTGATCACAGATGAGAGGCGGGGCGAAAAGCTCCGCCTTTTTATTGCTTGGTTGCCGGACTACCAGACTTCAAGCTCAAATTTGCGGTAACGCCGAATCAGAGAAAAGTCTGCGCGATTCGCCGTAATGACTCGCGCGCCGCACGATCTGGCGGT
>DATKQB010000130.1:0-30716 GCA_035523795.1 Verrucomicrobiia bacterium
CTTTCGTCCTCAAAAGCACGTCGCGGGATCGCGAACCCGTTCATGTTTTTGCGGATCAAGAAGATGTGCTCCTCGGTGACATACAGGCTATCCACCTTTGCCCATGGCACCTCACCGCTTAGTTTGCCGATCTGCGTCGACAATTTGTCAGGCTGAATTGATAAAGTGCGTACGTCTTTCTTCGTTCGGAGCCTGAGAACCAGAGGAAGGAGGAAGAACAACGCCACTCCCCACGTGAATGCGATGATCCAGTCCGCTAAAGTAAGCGGGTGAGTAGGAGAACGACGTTCTGCTAAAACGAGAAGGACTATCGCAATCGGCGGCCCATAAGACATCAGAGCAAGCTTAAGAGAGTGCCTTCGCGTGTAGGAATAGAGGGCAGCAATATCGCTGGGCCTCGCCGTGTATTCGATCACCATATCTGGAGGTTTTCTTTCTGCACGCGCTGTCATCGCGCGGCACCATATCGCTAAAAGATCGCGGGGTCAAGCAACTCAATGGTTGGAGAGAAAAACTACCTCTCCAGCGCGGCGGCGAAGGCATCCAAGGACAGCGACCGCAGCAGATTTCTCCGCATCCCGCGTTCAACGTTGGCCAAGCGATCGGAAGCGAGCGTGATCCACTCGAAATCGACCGATTCGGCCAAGCGCTTCAACTCTAATGCAACATCGGTGTTGCGGATCATCTCCGGCGCACCTGAATCAATAAACGTCAAATCGCGCAGAAGCGAATAGATCGTGTGAATGAGTTGCTCGGTCTTCTCGCGGCCTTCGGCGCCAGGGCGATACGATTCGGTGATTTTGAACAACTCGCTATGCTCGCCACCAATGGCCGACTTCAGAATTGTCAGCGCATGACTGCGCGCCGTCGTGTAAGCCTCCACGTCGAAACTGCGCGCCCGCCCCACCGCTCCCTCTGACAAACGCGCGACCAGTCCACGCTGCGCAGCTTTCCATTCCGGACGGTGCTGCTCCAGATCGCGCTCAATCTCTTCCGTCGGCAATGCCTCCAGCGCGAATACCATCGATCGCGAGCGGATCGTCGGCAACAGCTCGCCGGGATTTTCGGTCAACAGAAAAATCGTCGCGAACTCCGGAGGCTCCTCCAGCACTTTTAGCAGCGAATTCGCCGCCTCTTTCATGAACGCTGAATCGGTGAAGATGTAAACTTTTTCCCTGCCCTCGGCGGGACGGTAATAAATGGTCTCGATCACGCGGCGCACCTGATCGACCTTGATCATCATCTGCGGAGGATCGGGAGGAATGACGAGCACGTCAGGATGCGTCTGCACAAAAATGCGCGTTTCTTTTTTGTCAGTTTCGCGCAGATTCTCGCGCGCCTCGACCGCTTCGCCGAAACGCGCTTGCAGATCGGCAGCTTGCGCAATGCGCGTGCAATTGGCGCACTTCCCGCAGAAATCCGGCAGGCCCGCGGTTTCGATTGGATTCAGGCAATTCAGCGTCTGCGCCAGCATCAACGCCAGCGTGTACTTGCCCGCGCCTTGCGCCCCTGAAAGAACGACGGCATGAGGAAGGCGTTCGCGTGCCAGCATGTCGCGCAGGCGATGGACAGTTTCGCCGTTTCCGTGAAAATCAGAAAATGGCATCGGTAAAGACCAAATCTACCACGGAGGCACAGAGCCATGGAGGATTGCTTTCGAGAAGCCGCCAATCTTTTTTCCGTGCATCAGTGTCTCCATAGTGGAATGATTTTTCACGCGAGAAACCACGCCGCAATCGCTCCGCCCATCACAATCGGAACTCCAACGCCGAATGCCGCAGCCTTCCATTCTGATACCCATTCGTCCCGTACCGCTCGCACTGCCAGATATGTCATCACCGGCAAATTGATCAGAACTGCGGTCACGACCCCCGGCGTGTAAGAACGAAAAAACAAGGTCGCCGGCACGTGCGGAACAAAAACATTCACAAGCATGGCAACGATGTAGCCAAACGTCAGATAAGCCCAGACGCTTTCCCGTCCTCGGCGCGCGCTCAGATACGTCACGGCAAACGCCACCAAGGTCAACGCCGCTAATGCAATTCGAATTTCAACTGCGCTCGGTGGCTGCAATGACAACTGGGCGATATGCTCACGCGCCCATGCAGGCATCCAGATCGCTTCCTCCCCGTTGTGCAGTGTGACGGCGATGGGAAATAACCATTGCAGCCTGCGGAATCGCATGAGGCAACGATAACTGTTGTTCGGATCTGTTACAGCTTCAATTTCTTGCGCACGATTTCCAGGATGCGCCGATGCGTCTGGCCTGGACTTCCGCTCGCGTCCACAACGACGACTCGATCTGCCTCCCGCTTGGCGATCGCGGAATATCCCTCACGCACGCGCGCAAAGAACGTCCGCGTCTCCTGTTCAAAGCGGTTTTCATCGTGTCCATGCTCCGAATTCCTCGAAGTGCGCTGATTCCTTCTTCGTGCCCTGCTGACACTGAGATGCGGATCGGAGTCCAGCAGCAATGTAAGATCAGGCTGCAAATCCCCGCACAGAACCCGATGGAGTTCAAGGACTGCCTTGCTTCCGAGTTTTCTCCCGGCCCCCTGATACGCTTCGGTCGAATCGGTAAAGCGGTCGCAAAGCACAACAACTCCAGAGGCCAACGCGGGCTCAATCACTTCCCTGATGTGCTGCGCGCGCGAAGCGAACATCAGCGCCATCTCGGCCAGCGGCGACAAACCAGCGGTGCCGGAATCGAGCAGCACTTTGCGGATCTTCTCGCCAGTCTCCGTGCCCCCCGGTTCGCGAGTTTCGATGACATCGCGTCCAACCGCGCGCAGGGCAGTGGCCAGCTTGCGCATCTGTGTACTCTTGCCGGTGCCATCTAGTCCTTCAAACGTGATGAACTTTCCGCGCCGCGACATGGGCGGAATGATATATCAGCGACGCTCGGCTGTACGCTCGCTCTTCCCTGTTGCTATAGTCGTAACACGTGACGCAACGCAAATAGGGGTTGGAGCCATCACAAATCGCGAGGGGGATCCCGGATGAAGCTCTCGAAAGTTTTGGGAGTGATCTTTATCGTCTCTATGGCGGTTTCCGGCTGGTGCGCTACTGCGCCAACCATCACAATCACAGTCGACGCCACTCACGCACCAAGGAAAATTTTTCACGCATCGCTGAAAATCCCAGCCAGTCCCGGCACCTTAACTCTTTACTATCCAAAATGGATTCCCGGCGAGCACGCGCCCGACGGCCCGGTCATTGATCTTGCGGGATTGTTTTTTCGCGCCAATGGCCAGGATCTGAAGTGGCGCCGCGACACGCTCGACGGCTTCACAATTTTTGTCGATGTGCCTGCCGGCGTACATGAAATCGACGCGGAACTCGATTTTCTTTCTCCGGCGACCTATGAAGCAGGATTCTCCGCCGGGTCGTCCGCTACCGACAAACTCGCCATCATCAGCTGGAATCAGGTGCTGCTCTATCCCAAAGGATGGAACACCGACCAGATCAATTACACCGCCAGCCTGAAAATCCCGGAAGGCTGGAAGTTTGGCACGGCTCTTCCAGTCTCTGGCCAGGATGGAAATGAGATTCACTTCTCGACCGTTCCTTTGGACATGCTGGTCGATTCGCCCGTCATCACCGGGGAATACTTGAAAGTCGTTCCCTTGGCATCTGATCCCCAGACGGAAATGGATATCGCTGCCGATGCAGCCGCCGATCTCGATGCTCCGCAAGATGTCTGGAATGAATACAAAAATCTCGTCGATCAGGCGCAAAAGCTTTTCGGAGCGCACCATTATCGCGATTATCACTTTCTCTACACCTTGAGCGATCACGTTGCGCATTTTGGACTGGAGCATCACGAATCGGACGACAGCCGCACCGATGAGCGTGCCCTTGTCGACGAAGCCGCGCGCAAGCTATCTGCCGGCCTGCTGCCGCACGAATACGTTCACTCGTGGAATGGGAAATATCGCCGTCCCGCCGATCTTGCCACGCGCAATTATCAGGATCCCATGCAAGACGACTTGCTCTGGGTCTACGAGGGCCTGACGAACTATCTCGGGTTTGTCCTCACCGCGCGAAGTGGATTGCTCACCGACAAAGAAGATCGTGAAGATCTGGCGATTACGGCTGCCGAAATGGAAGCCACTCCAGGCCGCATCTGGCGCAATCTGCAGGATACCGCCAATGCCGCGCCAGAACTTTATTTCGCTCCGCGAGCGTGGGAATCCTGGCGCCGCGGCACGGATTTCTATCCGGAGGGAACTCTCGACTGGCTGTGGGCCGACGTCATCATCCGTCAGCAGAGCAAAGGAGCGAAATCTATCGATGATTTTTGTAAGCTCTTCGAAGGACCGCCGAGCACCGGACCGGAGCTGAAGACCTATACCTTCGACGATGTTGTGAACGCACTCAACCAGGTCGTTCCCTACGATTGGCGCGGCTTTTGGCTGGAGCGGCTCAACACGCATTCTCCCCACGCTCCCATCGGAGGCATTGAAGGCAGCGGATGGAAACTCGTTTACAACGATAATCCTTCGGAGATGATGGCCAGCGAAATCGGCATGTACCACATAGCGGGGGCAGGCTTTGCTCTCGGGCTCGATTTGCGGGATGACGGCGCCATCATCGACACCATCGAAAATATGGTGTCGGCTAAAGCTGGAATTGGCCCTGGAATGAAAGTGGTCGCGGTCAACGGCAGGCGCTTCTCGCCTGACGTTTTACGCGATGCCGTCAAGGCCGCAAAGAACAGTACTGCTCCCATCCAACTGCTCATCGAAAATGACGAGTACTACAAAACGTACAACATCGACTTTCACGGCGGAGAAACTTACCCGCACCTGGTTCGCGACGAATCGAAGCCGGATTTGCTGACCGACATCATGAAAGCCAAGTAGGATACGCTCTTACCGCGATGTCACCCCTCGGAGGGCACAAGCCCTCCGAGGGACGGTACATCGGTGCGTAGCACGCCTGCCGTAAACGAGATCACCACCGCGTGCATCGAGCGATCTCGCCCGCGGCATCAACACTTCTCGTTCATCGTACGTTCCCTCGCGCAGGCTATTCCGCAGCTCAGGATGCACAATCCCTAAAGCCATTAACATGTTCCGAATCTTCCATACACCCCGAGCGGGCTGTTAGCATACTTGCGCCCACATGACCCGCTACCCTGTATGCCTCACGCTCTTTACATTCTCGCTTTTCTGCTCTGCTCACGCCCAGATCGACGGGTTCACTCCCTATAACGCATCTCGCGAAGCAGAGATTGAAACCAAGTTCAAAGCCATTCCTACGCCTGACGGCGAACGCCGCCAACATCGCATCTTCACCTCCGAGCCGCATTTAGCTGGATCGAAACGTAACAACGAACTCGCTGACTACATCGCAGAGCAATGGCGCGAGCAGGGACTCTCCGACGTAATCATCCGCCGCTACGACGTTTATGGCACGAATCCGAGGAGCGCTTCGCTGGAAATGGTCGCCCCGACGCACTATCGGGCTACACTGCGCGAAATGCCGATCGCCGGAGATATCGACTCCGGCAGTTCGGGCATCAGCAGAGCGTGGTTGGGTATGTCGATCTCCGGTGAAGTGACCGCGCCCGTCGTCTACGCTCACAGCGGCAATCCCGAAGATTACGAACTGCTCCGCAAGAACGGCATCGACGTGAAAGGCAAAATCGTGCTGGTGCGTTATTCGAATCCATATAGCTACCGTGGATTCAAGGCGTTGACGGCGCAGCGCGAAGGTGTGGCCGCGATTTTGATTTACAGTGATCCCGCCGAGGATGGATACAAGAAAGGCAAAGTCGATCCAGACGGCCCGTGGGGCCCCGAGTATCACATTCAGCGCGGCGCCATCACCTACGACTTCATGGTACCGGGCGATCCGCAGACTCCCGGCTGGGCTTCAGTTCCCGGCGCAAAACGCATTCCGATCGAGCAAGCGATGTCTGCGCCAAAGATTATGGCGCTGCCATTGTCATGGCACGATGCCAAACCGCTTCTCGAAAACATGGATGGTCCGCCTGCCCCAGAAGATTGGCAAGGTGGATTGCCGATTCAATATCGCCTCGGCGGCGAGCGCGTGAAGGTCCATTTGGAAATCGAGATGGACAACGGCACGCAGCCCTACTATGTCGTCGAAGGCCGCATCCGCGGTTCGGAATTGCCCGATGAATGGATCGTGCTTGGCAATCACCGCGACGCCTGGGTTTTCGGCGGGGTCGATCCCTCCAGCGGAACCGCCGCCATGATGGAGATGACCCGCGCCCTCGGAGATCTGGCTCAACACGGCATGCGGCCGCGACGCACTATCGTCGTCTGTAGCTGGGACGGCGAAGAAGTCGGTCTGACCGGCTCGACGGAGTGGGGTGAGCAGTTCGCTGGCGAATTGCGCCGGAAAGCTGTCGCCTACATCAATGTCGATGAAGCGACCTCCGGCCCCAATTTCCACGGACAGGCTGTGGCCTCGCTCGCACCGATGCTGGTTGAAACAACTCAGAGCTTGCAGGATCCCTCAGGCAAGAGTCTCTACGATGCATGGAAGGCGACCGTGGCACGGGAAAAAGCAGCAGGCCACGCGGGCAGCCAGATGAATGATTCGGGCGTTAGCAATGACAGCCTCGCCGACACTCGCATCGGCAGCGGCTCCGATCATACTGTCTTTCTCAACTTCATCGGCATGCCCGTGATTGGCTTGCAGTTTGATGGCGATTACGGCGTTTACCACTCGGCTTACGACGATTTTTTCTGGATGAACAAATTCGGCGACCCAGGCTATCGCTATCACACGCTCATGTCGCAACTGTGGGGCGTCACTGCTCTGCGCCTCGCCAACGCCGACCTGCTCCCGTTTGACTTTGCTACTTATGCGGATAACATCCGGCAGTTCGTCGCGGAATTGACCAAGGGAAAAGATATGAGTCATCTCGATCTGTCAGGGGTGCTCAAGGCGATCGACAATTTCGAAGCGGCCGGAAAACGGCTCAACGAAAACATGAGCCGCAAATTGCCGACTGGACAGATCGATCCGAAACTCGCAGCCACCCTGAACCACGGCATGATGCAGGTTGAGCGCAATTGGCTGAATCCCAACGGCATTCCCGGCCGGCCATGGTTTAAACACATGCTTTACGGCGCCCGATACACTTACGCCCATCTCGAACTTCCCGGACTGACCGAAGCTGTCGAGAAACAAGACTGGGCGACCGCCAGGCAGCAGGCCGCTCTCTTGCAGCGCGCTCTGGAAAAGAACACCGATCTTGTGGATAAACTCGCGAACTCCCTCAAGAAATAACTCGGCATTCCCCGCATTCCATCGGCGGAGCTATTCTCGCGGGCACATGAAAATCTCATCCGCATGAGAAAAAAGACTTGACATGTTGTACTAATACTATAGTACACTGATACGCATGACGCGGATGACTCAACTCGCCTTCCGGTTTGAGCTCAGCCTGCACTCCGGCGTCCCGGTCTATCGGCAGTTGATCGACCAGGTGCGCGCCGGGATCGCCGCTGGTTCCCTCTTACCGGGAGATCAGCTGCCTACGGTTCGTCAGCTCGCCGTCGACTTGGCCATCAATCCCAACACCGTGATGCGCGCTTACCGCGAACTCGAACTCGGTGGCCTGCTCGAAACTCACCAAGGCACCGGGACCTTTATCAGCGAAAAAAAGTTGGAGAAGAAAGCTGCCGAGCGCGAACGGCAACTCAATCAACTGGCCGCGGAAATCGCCGCTCGCGCCGGTGCCGCCGGATTCACTGTGGAAGATCTGATCGATCGTCTGCGCGACTTGTTACCGAGTCCCGCTTCAAGGAGGTAGTCACATGACGAAAATTCAAATCCGCGAAGTCAATGGAATTGCCGTTCTGGTGTTTGCCATCTGTGTGGTCACGGGAGTCGCTGTCATGTTCGCCATTCGGCAACCGTGGCCGGGCGTCGCCGGAGCCCTGCTCGGTCTGTACTTCCTCTTTTCCATCAAAGTCATACGCCAATGGGAGAAGGTCGCTGTCCTGCGCCTAGGCCGCTATGTCGGCCTGCGCGGGCCCGGACTTTGCATGATAGTACCCGTCATCGACACCCTCAGCCCGTATGTCGACCAGCGCGTCCGCGTGGCCAGCGTTTCGGCAGAATCCACACTCACGCGCGACACCGTTCCAGTCAATGTCGACGCCATCGTCTTCTGGATGGTGTGGAACGCCGAGAAATCGATTCTCGAAGTCGAAAACTTTGTCGAGGCGATCACGCTGAGCGCACAAACCGCGCTTCGCGAGTCCATCGGACGGCATGAACTCGGGCAGATGATCACCGAGCGCGAAACTTTAGGACGCGAACTGCAACGCATTCTCGATGAGAAGACGAATCCCTGGGGCATCACCGTGCAGTCGGTCGAGATTCGCGATGTAAAGATCCCACAGGCTTTGGAAGATGCCATGTCGCGTCAGGCGCAGGCAGAGCGTGAACGTCAGGCGCGTAATACGCTTGGGCAGGCCGAGACGGAAATTGCCGACAAGTTTGCGGCAGCGGCTGCGACCTATCAAAACAATCCAACCGCTCTCCATCTGCGCGCCATGAACATGCTCTACGAAGCCATTAAAGAACGTGGTTCGATGGTCATCGTTCCATCCTCTGCGGTCGAAACCATGGGTCTCGGGGGCACGCTCGCAACCGCCTCCCTCGGCGGAGCAAAACCGTAATTCCGGCCGCCGGAGCAACATAAAGCAGCAAGGAGGTTTTTATGAAGCGTTTGCCTTTCACCCTCACACTTCTTCTGGCCAGCTTGGGCCTCTGTGCACTGAAGGCGCAGACTCCGCCCATGCAGCGTGGCATCAGCGTGCAATTAGCCTCAACCGATCACGCCTCTCCGCTCGCCGAAGCCGATCAGCCTTCGGCATGGGTCGTGACCGTCACCGCCGATGGCGGAGTGTATTTTGGAACGAAGTCGGTGACTCCCGAAGGCCTCTACTACGCGATGAAGGCTCGTGCCCGCAAATTTCCCAAGGAGCTATTTGTCAAGGTGGATGAGCGCGCGCCCTACGGCACCGTCGAACACGCGATCGAGAACGTGCATCGATATTTTTCATCTGTAATGCTGCTGACTGGACAGCCGGGAGCCTCAGCCTCTGATCGCAGCCTCATGCCCCAAGGCTTCGAGGTGCTCATCGATTCGCCAGGCGGGTCTGGACCAAGTATCAATTTAGACGCGAATCAAGTTGTGCGCGTCAACAGCGAGCAAGTTCCTACTAATCTTCTCGCCCAGACCCTGCGCAACCTGACCCAGGACAATAAAGACACAATCATCCCTATTGAAGCAAACGAAAAACTTCCCTTCGGGGACGTCGCTCACGCAATTGACATATGCACAGGACTCGGAACGAGGGTCGATCTGAAGCTTCCAAGTCAATGAAGATTCCGGAACGGGCCATCCGGCTCCGGCGCTTCACCCTCCTGAAGGCTCGCCGGATGCCGGACAGGCTCCGAAATCGAGGCATCCGAGGCCGGACGCCGACCCCATTAACTCGCCTTGCGCTTTTCCGAACTTTGTTCCTCGCTCATTCTCTCTCGATCTTCCCTTTTCGCTAGATTGATGGAGCTTTGCAGCACCTCGTCGCGGCGCCGTCTGAGAGTGTCTTCGAACGAATTCCAGCGATAGTCAGGCATATTCGGCGAGATGTCCTGTTCGACGTCAGGATGCAGAGCAGTGATTTCCGTCTCGTTTTCCAACTCTTCTAGATCGGCCTCGGCGTCAGCGCCGGTTGTTGCATCGGAAGAGATCATCGCGGGATCCGCAGACCTCGTGTCCGCCGACCGCGTTCCGGTCCCCGGCACGGCCGAAATCGATCCCGCTCCCGAATGCACCTGCTGCTTGGTTGTGGGCGTAACATTCCGGTCAGTCCCTTCGCGGTGCATGACTTCGTCGGCAGACCACTTCGAGCGATAGCGGCGCTCGTAATCCGCCCACAGCTTTTCTGAGCTAAGCACCTTCCCGTCGTAGGGTGGGAAGGTCTCGATCTGCTGTCTTGTCAAATCCACTCGATAATCGTTCTCATGCTGCATCGACGGCCGGATCCTTTCTGGAGGCACAATGAATTTCTTGCTCGAAAGCCATCCGCCCGTGTCCACAATCACCCATACAATCGCACCGGTTGTCTGATCAAAAACAACGTCGTCAATCTCTCCTAGCTTGTGATCGTCCGGTCCATAAACCTTTGAGCCGCGGATATCGCTTGCGGCCTCCTGCTTGTCAGCAAATCGGTAATCTCCCAACGTGCCGTAACGAGCCATAGAATCGCCTCCCAGATCTCTCAAAAAATGTCCGCGCAAACCCCAACGCGGAGCGCCCTTAGGATGCAGAAATGCTGGTAAACGTTTGGCGACATCCCCCGCGGGGGCTTCTACGCCAATGTGAGCTTCCGCCTAATGTCGGAAACCACATCGCGGCGACCAGCGTATTACTCCTGGAGAGGTGCCCAGTGTCTCAAGTCACCCAAATGTCCCGGTCGTCCTTCGGACGTACACCATGTCGATCGCGGATGGGAACCGTGCTCTGGTGGATCATGCTGGTCTTGTCGTTGGCCGTCGTGGCCTATGGGTTGAAATACTTTGTCGGAAGCGTGAGGGATAAACACTTTGCCACCTACATCCTTCCCCTTCGGCTTCACATTGCTGGCGGAATGGGCGCACTGCTGACCGGCCCGTGGCAGTTTTCCGACAAGCTGCGAGCTCGTAATCTGAATTTCCATCGTTGGCTGGGGCGCATCTATCTTCTCTCCGTCGCCCTCGGATCGACTGCAGGACTCGCCATGTCCGTCGTCTCTTTGGAAGGACTGCCAACGCACCTGGGCTTCGGCATTCTCGCGGCGCTCTGGTTTTCCACCGCCCTTCAGGCCTACCTGCTTATCCGGCGTGGTGAGATTGAACCCCATCGCCGGTGGATGATCCGCAACTTCGCCCTTTCGCTTGCGGCCGTTACTCTGCGCATTTACATGCCGCTCATGCTGGCTGCGCTGCACTGGCCGTTCCGCGTTACCTACATCACCGTTTCATGGCTGTGCTGGATTCCCAACCTGCTCGTCGCCGAATGGCTTATTGCCAGGGACAAACGCAGGCCCGTCCCGACTTCGTGAACCTTCACTCCTTTCGCGATTCGTCTCCCCCGCGGGCTGTTCGTCCCCGTCTGGTCTGAACGTTTGCCCCGACCGACCGCTTTTCCGCGTTTATAATCGATTCTTATAGATCCCGATTAAGATTGGAATTCCTATGACTTCTCCGAATGGCAGCAACGGCAATGGCGGCTATACCGTTCCGAAGCCGCGCGCGGAATGGATTGCGCGCCGGAAGGAAACAAATCAGGACGGCAATTTCTCGCAGATGCACTATGCCCGTCAGGGTGTGATCACCGACGAAATGTCGTTCATCGCGCATAAAGAGAAAATCACCCCCGAGTTTGTGCGCGACGAAGTCGCCCGCGGAAGAATGATCATTCCCGCCAACATCAATCATCCTGAACTGGAACCGATGGCGATTGGCGTCGGCAGTCTATGCAAAATCAACGCTAACATCGGCAACTCTGCGGTCACTTCCAACATTGAGGAGGAACTGAAGAAGCTTCACACATCCGTTCATTACGGCGCCGACACGGTGATGGACCTTTCCACAGGTGGCAACATTCATGAGATTCGCGAAGCCATCCTCCGCCATTCGCCCGTCCCGATCGGCACAGTGCCAATCTACGAAGCCATCTCTCGCGTAAAGCGTGTCGAAGATCTGAATGCGCAAGTCATGCTGGAAGTCATCGAGGAGCAGGCCGCCCAAGGCGTCGATTACATGACCATCCACGCCGGCGTGCTGATTCAGTATCTGCCGCTGGTTTCGAAGCGCATCACGGGAATCGTCAGTCGCGGAGGCGCCATCCTCGCTCAGTGGATGGCCTACAACCACAAGCAGAACTTTCTTTACGACCGCTTCGACGACATCATCAAGATTTTCAAGAAATATGACGTCAGCTTTTCACTCGGCGATGGCCTGCGTCCCGGTTGTGTTGCCGACGCCAGCGACGAAGCGCAATTCGCCGAACTCAGAACTTTGGGCGAACTCACGAAAAAAGCTTGGCAAGAAGATGTCCAGGTCATGATCGAAGGCCCCGGCCACGTCTCCATGGACAAGATCAAGGAGCAGGTCGATAAAGAAGTCGAGTTCTGCTACGAAGCTCCCTTTTACACGCTGGGTCCGCTGGTTACCGACATCGCTCCCGGCTACGATCACATCACCTCGGCGATCGGCGCGGCCATGATCGGATGGTACGGTGCGGCCATGCTGTGCTACGTCACGCCGAAAGAGCATTTAGGGTTACCAAACGAGAAAGACGTGAAAGACGGCATCATCGCTTACAAAATCGCCGCTCATGCCGCCGATATCGCTCGCCAGCGTCCCGGCGCGCGCGATCGCGACGACGCGTTAAGTTATGCGCGTTACAAATTCGATTGGGAAAAACAGTTCGCGCTTTCGCTCGATCCCGAAACCGCCCGCTCCATGCACGACGAAACCCTCCCCGACGATTACTACAAAGAAGCCGCCTTCTGCTCGATGTGCGGCCCGAAATTCTGCTCGATGAATTACTCTTCGAAGGTTGATGAGTACAACAAGCAGGTCCACGGCATCGAGAAGAAAGATTATTCAGATTTGATCGAAAAGCTCGTCACCCTGAAATAACGATGCTCGTGTGGGGCAAGCCGCGCTGCCCCACCCTTGTCGCATTCTTTGCGACAGGTGGGACGAGATCCCACCTCCATCAATTCCAATGCCCGTAATGTGCTCCTTTCCACTCCTGTCCCGGATTGCTGCACAACCCTCCCAGCACAGTGATCTTCTGCGCTGCGATCGTTTCGTAACCTACGCCAGTGGTCGACCCCTCGTTGTAGGGGGGAGCCGCATCTTTAGCAGGATTGCTCTCCCCGACCATGCCGATTACCTTCACAGTGTCTTCCTGCTTGCCTTTCAGCATCGACGTATCACCGCTGATGATGCGAAACTCCTGCGCTCCCGGTGAGCCTCCGGTAATCACGTATGTATTCCCGGTTTTTGTAAGACATCCGACTACTGTCATTAACTGAGGTTTGTTACTTTTCGAGCCATTGTTTGGATTCGATTGCGCGATCGCTAGCGGCGCCATCGACGTTGCCAGAATTGCGAGAATTGAAATGAATCGCATAGTGTTGCTCACAATATTTCGTGCCTAATAGATTGGATGTTCAGGTTTGCGAGTGGGCTAGCTGCAACATCAGGAGAATTAAAAATGAGTTGCACCAGGTGACATTTCACGCGCCAGAACTGAACTCTGTGGAAAAAATTTTAGGTGCCCCATGTCCCGCACGCTTATGCGCACAAAGTGAGGATCTCGACGTTGTCATTCTGAGCCGGCGCGCGTGCTCGCGAGCGCAAGTCGAAGAATCCCCACCCAGGTAAATAAGAGCATCGGCGCGGATACCGACCCCTCGCGACCTTCGGCCTCAGAGCACGCTGGCACTTTTCTATAGCCAAAATCGCGAATCGTGTGACCAACAACCTTGGCCGAAACTTCAAATAACTGCACAACTGGTACCGTGCTTGATCGCTTCTTATCGTCTCCGGTAGCCCTGATGCCGTCTGCAGCTGAAGATCATGGGAGAGCTGGCGAAATCTTGAGAGGGTACAAGTATGCGTCCGTATCGAAATATGGGGGCTAACTCCTTCGCCAGCAATATTTTACGCTTAACTTATTTGTTTCCAATATTTTACAAAGAGAACTCCGGATCGACATCGTCTGACTATCGTGCATTCAAATTTCCGTTGTTGATCTGAAAAAAATTTAAATCAGTCCAGGCGTTCAGCTGCCGAGTCGGCGACGCCGTTCCACACGAGTTGAACTGCGATGGCGAGGATGAGGAATCCAAGAAATGCGATTGATGGCTCCGACTGCGTCGCGGCCGCCGACCCCGGCAGGGGTACGAAGAAATTGTCCAAGAGCGTGGGCGTGGTTCACAGATGCGAAAGCAGGCAGATCACGCAGCCTTGTTCTTCAGCTCCTCCATTACACTCTGAATTAATTCCTTCGCATCGGTAAGGTTCTTCATGATGATCTGGATGTCCATCACCGGCTTCCCCGGCCAGCGCTGGCTTTGACAGTAGACGCCATGTTGGCCAACCAGCGCCATCGCGTCGGTGATCATATCCATGGTCACCGCCAGGCGGCCACGGGGAACTCCCATCATCGTCTCGTAGTGTTCCAACTCTTCCTGCTTGTCGTCAAAAATTGGCATCCCCAGATTGTAACTTCGCTTGGCGGTGCGGCATAATTGCCGTGACGAAATCCCTGCCAACACGTCAAATCACTTTGATTTCCGCGATCGAAGAAGGAGAGATCATGCAGAAACGAATGACCCTGCTTTTCGCCCTGATTTTCCTTGCTTGTACATGTTTTGCGCAGAAAGGCAACCGGCCCAGCCCACCCGAGTCGGCATCATGCGACCTGGGTGGAGGAAAGATGATTAAGACGGATTATTCCAGCCCGCGCATGAAGGGACGCAAGATTTTCGGCGGTCTCGTCCCCTATGGCGAAGTCTGGAGAACCGGCGCGAACGAAGCCACAACTTTCGTTACCAGCGCGAATGTTGCCGTGGAGGGAAAGGAAGTTCCAGCCGGCAGCTATACGATTTTCACCGTGCCCAATGCCGACAAATGGACGCTGATCATCAACAAGAAGACCGGCGAATGGGGCATCCCTTATAAATACGAAGGAGATGAACTGGCACGCGTGAACATGAAAGTATCGCAGCTTTCATCGCCGATGGAAGACTTCACCATCTCCTATAAGAAGAATAGTGGCGGATGCACCATGAACATCGAATGGGAGACGACTCGCGCTTCGGTTGAAATCTCTCCGAAGTAAAGCTCCTCGTATCACTGAATGGAAGGTCTCTTGCCGTAAACGACCTTCCGTTCAGTCTTCTACTTTCGTGGGTCCTCCAAGTCAGCAATTCACAATCCCTCCCAGGCTTCCGAGGCGTACAATTCTGCCAAAGCGACACGGGAGGCTCCCATGCCCGTATACGATTACGTTTGCCTCGATTGTCACAAGCCTTTCGAACTGGTTCTCACCCTGAATGAACACGATAAAGAAAGCCCGAAGTGCCCGCATTGTGGAAGTAAGAACGTGGAGCAGGAAGCCACCGCGTTTTTTGCGGTGACCTCACACAAAAGCTAGCGGAACGATCTTAGGGCTTGGCCTGTTGCAGAGCTTCCGCAGCCTGTTGTGCTTCTGCAAAGTCGGGAGCAAGTTTCAGGGCCTCTTTATAGGCCGCGAGAGCATCACCGCTTCTTCCGGCTTGGGCCAAAGTGCGCCCTAGTTCCGTATAAGCTCGCGCGGTGGGTTCCAACTCCACGGAACGGGACAGATCGCGGATCGCTGCGTCCAGTTGCCCTTGCTTGCGCGCGAGCAGGCCCTTTCCCAGCCACGCGTTGAACTGACTCGGATTCAGACGAAGCGACTCGTCAAAGCTCGCCTCCGCGGCATCATCCTGCTGAAGTTCGCGTTGCGCGGCACCAAGGTTGGCGTAAGTTTGCGCGAGCAGGCCTGCGTCAGAAGTTAGCCGGACGGCCGACTCATATTCGGCGACTGCATCCTGCAGACGGCCATGCGTTTGATCATACGTGCCCAGATTGCTGTGGCTCATCGGATCGCGCGGATTGATGCGTGCCGCTGTTGCGAAGTGTGGATGCGCCTCTTCTTCTTTTCCTTCCAGGATCAGCGCGCCGCCAAGATTGTCTTCCGCGATGAAGTTGTTTTCAGTCACCGAGAGAGTATGCGCCCACAACGCCTGATTCGATTGCCAGTACCCAATCTGTCGATAGGTTGCTACGGAAAGTGCGATCAGCACCACCGAAGCCGCAATGGCGGGCCAAAGGCGGAGTTTCTTTGACTCGGCCCAATCAGCAAGGCCGAAGGCGATCATGATGAAAATTCCGATCAGCGGGATATAGGCATATCGGTCGGCCATGGCAGCGTCGCCAACCTGGACGAGTCCGATGACCGGAACCAGCGTTCCCAGAAACCACAACCAGCCGACCAACAGGTAGCGGTGCTCGCGAAGTCTGACGCTGATTGTGGTGATAACAATCAGGACCATCGCCGATGCCACGACCTGCCACGCGGCGAGCGAGTTTCCCGGATGCGGGTAGAGTGGTGCGAGATGCGTGGGCCAAAGCATCTTCTCCAGATACATCGCGTAGGCGTAGATCGCGTTTGCGAAACGAACACCAAGAGAAAATTGCTCGGTGCTTCTGATCGCGCCTCCCGATTGCTGCGCGTGCATCGTGATGACCGCGCTGGCCGCCGATAGAGCGAATAGCGGCAATTTTTCAATGATCAGGCGCGGCCAGGGGAAGGATGTCGAATCTGCCTCGCTCGTCTCATCGCTACCCACACGCCGCAGCGGCCAATAATCCAGCAGCAAGAGTAAGAACGGAAGCGTGATCACCATCGGCTTCGAAGCAAGGCCCGCGGCGAACAAGAAAAAGACCGCCAGATAACGCTTCCAAGCCGGTTTCTTTGTGTACCAGACATAGGCGAGAAACGTAAGCAGAAAGAACAATGTGCAGAGGACGTTCTTGCGCTCTGCCACCCACGCGACAGATTCAACGTTGATCGGGTGAACCGCGAATAGTAGAGCGACAAACAGGCTGGGAGCATCTCGACCGGTCGCGCGCCTGAAGAACAGGAAAAGCAGAATGACGTTGAATGCGTGCAACAACACGCTGGTGAAATGATGCCCGGCGGGATTGAGGCGGAAGAAAGAACAGTCCAGCGCGTGCGACATCCAGGTGAGCGGGTGCCAATTGGCCTGCTCGGTGGAAGTGAGCGACCACGCGATGGTGTCGGCAGTCAATCCCTGGCGAACATGGGCATTCTCCGTAACGTAGCGATCATCGTCGTAGTTCACGAACGGATGCCGGTTCACAGAGTTGTAGAGCATGAGCGTGACGAGGGCAAGCAGCAGGCACACGATCGGTGTGCGTTTTTCAGGCGAAGCAAATGGCGCCCGAACGTCGGCCTCAGGTGCAGTTTGTTCTTGGCGGGACAATACTGAAATTTAACCACAGAGGAAACAACGGGCACTGAGCTAGACAGTCAGAGGAAGCACGAAAGTCACTGGACCGCGCGTCCCTGTGCGAGGGCCGGATTCATTGGCGAAAGCACTTGTCGCGAAGGAACGTCGAAGATCAGGCCGGCTTCCAGCGCAGGACCGGCTTGCGCGCGGCTGCGGTTTCATCCAGGCGCGAGACGCGTGTGGACCGAGGCGCATCGAGCACGGTCTGCGGATTTTCGTCGACTTCTTCCGCTATCGACTTCATCGCGTCAACGAACAGATCCATCTCTTCTTTCGATTCGCTCTCGGTCGGCTCAATCATCAGTGCCCCAGGAACGATCAACGGAAACGCCGTCGTGTAGGGATGAAAGCCATAGTCGATGAGGCGTTTGGCAATGTCCATGGTGCGCACGCCTTTTTTCGCCTGCAACTTGTCGCTGAAGACAACCTCATGCATCGTCGAAGTGGCATAGGGAAGGTCGTAAGTACCTTCGAGTCCTTTGCGAATGTAATTGGCATTGAGCACTGCGTCTTCGGTGGTCTGGCGCAGGCCATCGGGGCCATTGGCCTGAATGTAAGCGAGCGCGCGAACGAACATCCCAAAGTTGCCATAGAACGCGCGCACGCGCCCCACCGACTGCGGACGGTCGTAGTCGAAGCCGAGCGTGCCATCCGATTTCGTAACGACAACGGGTGCTGGCAGGAACGGCTCGATACTCTTCTTGACCGCAACCGGTCCGGAGCCTGGCCCGCCTCCACCATGTGGCGTCGAGAAAGTTTTGTGCAGGTTGAGGTGCATCAAATCGACGCCAAAGTCGCCGGGGCGAGCTTTCCCGACGAGGGCATTCATGTTCGCGCCATCCATATAAAGCAGGCCGCCTTTGGCATGCAGAATCGCGGCGATTTTGTGGATGTCCTGCTCAAAGATGCCGAGCGTATTCGGATTGGTCAGCATCAGTCCGGCCACTTCTTCGTTCATCTGCGCGGCGAGCGACGCGATGTCGACCATCCCGCGAGAATCCGATTTGAGATTCTCGACGGCATAGTTCACCATTGCGGCGGTTGCGGGATTGGTGCCGTGCGCCGAGTCAGGAATCAGAATCCTCTTGCGCGGATTGCCGCGCGAATGATGATAGGCGCGAACCATGAGCAGTCCGGTCATCTCGCCATGCGCGCCGGCTGCGGGCTGCAGCGTGATCGCGTCCATGCCGGTGATTTCGATCAGGCATTCGCTAAGCGTTTTGATAATCCGCAGAGCGCCTTGGGAAATTTTCTCCGGCTGATAGGGATGCGCGTTGGCAATGCCCTCCACGCGTGCCACGGCTTCATTCACGCGCGGGTTGTACTTCATGGTGCAGGAACCCAGCGGATACATGCCGAGATCGATGGCGTAGTTCCAGGTGGAAAGACGGGTGAAGTGGCGGATGATTTCGATCTCGCTTACTTCAGGCATGACCCCGAGGTCTTTTCTTTCGTTCGAGCCAAGGAGCGCGGCAGGATCGACTTCCGGCACATCGAGCGGAGGCAGCTTCCACGCGGCTTTGCCCGCGGACGATTTCTCGAAGATTAAACCTTCGTTTTGATTGACGTGCGTTGTCGCCTTGCGAATTGGATGCTTTGTCATTCTTCCCTTCACTGCTCGGGGCCTGTCGTTCACTTCCTCCCCTAACGCATCACCTCATCTTCCACCATGTCCAGGGTCGGAAGAGGCTCCGGTCAGGGCTCAACGACGATCCGTCGCCATTACAGATAGGGCAAACGCCCGTTCCAGAGCAACTCCCGCACTTCGGTTCATCTTCATTAAGGCGCGTGTGTTCGTGCCCGTTCCGAAGCATTCCCTGCATTTTCCGCTTCCACCACAATCCGCACATCTGTATTCCATATCGGCGCGGGCCTCACCGCACGAACTCCTGCTCGGGCTCAGATTCCTTCATGGCTCGGACGGCGCGTTCACTCTCAGCCACGAGTCCGACGGCCGTATCAATCGCAGAGCGCGTTGTCAGCTCGGTGCAGCACCATAGAGCGGCATTACCAAGTTCGGGATAGAACTTTTTCAGCGGAAGGCCCCCGACAATCTTGTGGCCGAGCAGGCGGCCGTTGACCGCGTAGGGATCTTCGCTCGTCTGCACTACGAATTCGTTGAACCGCGGCACACCATTGAATAAAACTTTGCCGTGCTTGCCAAACTGCGAGACCGCATACGCGGCTTTGGCCAAATTCTGTTTCGCCAGTTCCTTGAGCCCGACCTTGCCGTACACCGTCATGAAAATGTTGACCATCAGCGCGACCAGCGCCTGATTCGTGCAGATATTTGAGGTCGCTTTCTCGCGGCGTATGTGCTGTTCCCGCGTCGCCAGCGTGAGAACGAATCCGCGGCGGCCATGCTTATCGACAGTCTGGCCCACGAGACGGCCGGGCATTTGTCGGACGTTCTTCTCGCGTGTGGCGATAACGCCGCAATATGGTCCACCAAAGCCCAGAGGCACGCCAAATGACTGCGCTTCCATTGCGATAACGTCGGCTTGACGTGGCGGCTCGATAATTCCGAGCGAAACCGCCTCGGCAATCGAGACCACCAGCATGGCACCGTTCTTGTGAGCGATCTCGGCAACGGCGTCTATGTCTTCGATCGTTCCGAAGAAGTTCGGCGATTGCAGCAGCACGCACGCAGTTTCGGAGGTCACTGACTTCTCGAGTTCTTTCAGATTGACGCGGCCGTTCTCTGCGAATCCCACAAGTGAGAGCGGCATGCCCTGATGAGTAGCGTAGGTCGCCAACACCTCGCGATATTCCGGATGCAGGCTGCGCGCGACCACGACAGACCGGCGGCCGGTGAGACGGACGGCCATCATGACTGCTTCAGCGGCAGCCGTGGAACCGTCGTACATGGAAGCATTCGCGACTTCCATGCCGGTGAGTTCGGAGATCATAGTTTGAAATTCGAAGATCGACTGCAGCGTTCCCTGGGAAATCTCGGCTTGATAGGGCGTGTAGGCAGTCAGAAATTCCCCGCGCGAGATAAGCGAATCGATAATCACGGGGCGGTAATGTGAGTAGGCCCCTGCGCCCAGAAAGCTCGCATATCCTTCCCCATTTTCGCGGGATCGCTGGCGGAAGAAGTCGACGATTTCCGATTCCGCCATCTGGCGCGGGATGTTCAGATCACGATCCAGACGATAATCGGCCGGGATGGGCGCAAACAGGTCATCAATCGAGCGCAAGCCGATGGCTTTGAGCATGGCTTCGCGGTCAGCGGGAGATTTAGGTAGATAGCGCATGGGAAGTTATATAGATGTTGTTGACTGTCATTTGGAATCTCGGCATCCGGCTTCCGGCTCTGACGCGGGGTTTGCGCACGGAGCCCGAAGCTGGAGCGCCGCAGTTCTTAGTGTCCCGCCTCTTCGGCGACGAACTTCTCGTAATCCGCAGCGGACAGCAAGGAATCAAGCTCGCCCGGATTTTTCAGCGACATTTTCACCATCCACGATCCGTGGGGATCCTTGTTCACTTTCTCGGGTGAAGTCGCCAGATCAGCATTCACTTCCGTGACCGTACCCGTGGCTGGAGAGAACAGATCGGAAACGGCTTTCACGGATTCGACGGTGCCGAAAGTCTTGCCTGCGGCCAATTCAGCGCCCACCTTAGGAACATCGACGAATACGATGTCGCCCAGCGATTCCTGAGCGTAATCGGTGATGCCAATCGTCGCCGAGTTTCCGTTCGCCTGAATCCACTCGTGCTCTTTCGTATATTTACGATCTGTCGGATATGCCATGACTCGAGTTCCTCGCTGTTAGCTCCGAGATTCTGTTCTGAGCTTTGAAGTCTGAATTCATTTTTTCGGCCGCTTATAGAAGGGCGTCGGCACAACTACCGCTGCCGCGCCCTGACCGCGAATTTCTACTTTTACCATCGTTCCGACTTCAGAGAACTCCGGCGGCACATACGCCAATGCGATGTTTTTCTTCAAAAATGGTGCAGGCGAGCCGCTCGTGACGTATCCAATTTCGCGGCCGCTGTGATCCTGAACCTTGTACCCATCACGGGCGATGCCGCGCTCGGTCATCTCAAGCCCAACTAATGTGCGCTTCAGGCCAGCGGCTTTCGCTTTTTCGAGCGCATTTTTTCCTACAAAATCTTGTTTCTCCATTTTGCAGAAGCGATCGAGACCGGCTTCCCAAACATTGATGGTATCGGAAATCTCGTGACCGTAAAGTGGAAGCTTGCCTTCAAGACGCAGCGTATTGCGGGCGCCGAGGCCGCAGGGAACGACGTTAAATTCTTTACCGACAGCGAGAATTTCATTCCAGACGCGAGCACTCGTAGCCTCATCCGAAGGGATGTAAATTTCGAAGCCGTCTTCGGCGGTGTAGCCAGTACGTCCCATCAGAATATTGCTAAGTCCGCAGAGCTTTCCGCGCGTGACCCAATAGAATTTCACTTTCCTGAGATCCGCGCCGGTAAGTTTCTGCAAAACATCGACGGCCTTCGGACCCTGAATGGCGATCTGTGTGAAATCGTCCGATAGATTTTCGACGGTGCAATCAAACTCCCGCGTATTGTCGCGCACCCAGTTGAAGTCCTTCTCGCGCGTGCCGGCATTGATGACGAGCATATATTCGTCTTCGCCGAGACGGTGAACGATGACGTCGTCGACGAACGTCCCGTTCGGATAGAGCATCGCTGAATACTGCGCTTGGCCAACTGACAACTTCGAAGCATCATTCATCGAAATGTTCTGGACGGCAGCGAGGGCTTGCGGACCGGCGAGGCGAATGTCGCCCATGTGGCTGACATCGAAAATGCCCACGCCGGTGCGCACGGCCATGTGTTCATTGATGATGCCGCAGCCGATCGAGGCCGGGTATTCAACCGGCATCTCCCAGCCATTAAACTCCACCATCTTCGCACCCATCTGGCGATGGACGGCGTTTAGCGCAGTTTTGCGGATGGCGGAAGTCGCCTCAACCGAAGACAAAATCAACCTCAATTGCAGGCAGTGCCCGGTCTGCCAGGGATGTTGAAACTGGAACGTGTGACTGATTAGGTTACACGCCGCATCTTGAAGGGGTCAAACGGAAGGACGCCCGCTTATTGAATCTTTGTGAGCGACGTCAAAATCTTGTATGCGGCAGTCACTCTGTCTTCGATTGGAAAACTTCTGTTTGCCAGGATGACGATGCCCAGCCGTTTCTCTGGTACGAACGCCAGATATGCCCCGAAGCCGTTGGTCGAGCCGGTTTTGGTGAGCCAGACATTCTCTATCGGGGCCTGCGGAGGCTTGATCTCGGTCACGGGCGTTGCGTCAAAGATCATTGTTGAAGAATTTCCCTCCAGCAGGGTCTGTAATGCAATCGGATACGGATACTGTTCCCAGATCAAATCCTGTGTCATAGGCCCTGCTTTGTAATAACCGATGTGGGTGTCCAAAATCGCGCGTTGGAGTTGCCGATTTAGCTGGACCAAGCCCATATTGGCTTCAACAAAGCGGATCATATCGCCGGCGGTTGATTTGATGCCGTAAGCTTCGGAGGACAATACGCCTGTCGACATTCGTATCGCGGCACCATCGTTCGCGTAGCCCTGAGCGTAGTCGGCCATTCTGTTTGCTGGGATATTGATGAACGTATTGGTCATCCCTAGCGCAGGAAATAAGCGTTGTTCCATCAGCACGGTAAAATCCCGCCCCATACTCTTGGCTGCGATCAGGCCGAGGGTACCGATGCCCGGGTTAGAGTAGGTCCGATATGTGCCGGGTGGGTACGTGGCGCGCCAGCTCTTGAAATACTGCATCAGTTCGTCTTCATTATGGATCGCATCTGGCACCTGCAGAGGAAGACCTCCTGGAGTATGCGTTCCTAGATTGAGCAGAGTCACACTTCCGAACTGAGTCTGTCGTAGAGCGGGCAGGGACTTTTCGACCTTGTCACACATGGAAAGACGATGGTTGACCTGCGCCCAGCAGGCCAATGTTGCGGTAAAAGTCTTGGTCACGGATCCGACTTCAAATAGCGTCGCTCCCGTGACCGGCTTGTGGGCTTCCGACGATGATGAGCCATAGTTGAACACCCGATGCTTGCCCGCGACCGTAATACCGATTGCCATACCGGAAATTTTATCTTTGATCATCAGCGGCCGAATTGCATCGTCTACGGCACTCCGAATGCAATCTTCCCGACCGCCAAAGGCATGGCTGTCGAGTGAGACCAAGCACATCAGCACAGTCACGCAGAAGAGTGACCGGGCGATATTTCCGAATCTCATTTTCATGAACTGCTCTAACGCGTCTCCCGATCCAGCCATTTTTCGACGGTCACTGGTTGCCACTCTTGCAGCGCTTGGAGCAGAGCTGGCACCGTGTCCCGCGTCAGGACCAGCGCTCGATTTTCCGGCTTGAGGAAGCGCTCTTCAACGGCGTGGTCGAGCATGGCGAGCAGCGGAGAATAATAGTCGAGAACATTCAACAGCCCGCAGGGCTTGGCATGCAGCCCAAGTTGCGCCCAGGTGACGATCTCGCAAAATTCCTCGAGCGTTCCGAAGCCGCCGGGCAATGCGATAAAGGCATCGGACAGGTCGGCCATGAGAGCCTTGCGCTCATGCATCGAGCGCACCACATGGAGTTTGGTGAGCCCGCGGTGCCCAATTTCCAACGCCATCAGATGCTCCGGAATAACGCCTATGACCTCGCCGCCAGCAGCCAGAGTCGCGTCTGCGATCGCTCCCATCAGGCCGACTTTCCCTCCGCCATAAACCAGTGCTATGTTGCGCCGCGCCAATTCGTCGCCCAATTGTTCGGCACAGTCCCGATACTCCGGTCGCTTGCCCGCGCTGGATCCGCAGAAAACGCAAATTCGCTTCTCGTCGTTCTTCATTCACCTCATTTTAAGTCGGTGAGAACACTAAAAATCGGGCTAGATTGAGCTAGAAGCTTCGCGTGTTGGCCTGTTACCTAGCGAACTGCACGGTCACTCGCGCGCCGGCAGCGACGTGAGTTCCGGCGGGCGGGGATTGAGAGCGGGCAAGGCCGCTGCCGACAGGCTCAATCTCAAGTCCTGCATCTTGCGCCGCTTCGACCGCACCGCGAACCGTTTTCCCGAGAAATGATGGAACTTCGATTCCGCCCTGTTCGACCTCGAGAACAACTGTGCCGGTTGCGGGCACCGGCGCTGCCGAGGAACCTTGCTTATCCTGGAGCTTCGGGTCATCCGCCGATGAAACTGGCGAATTCGACAAAGACTCTCGGATAGCAGCTGGTATGACCTGTCCCGCGCTCCCGGCAGTTGCCGGCGAAAGCGTTCGCGCCGCATTGGTTTTCACAGTCTCCGTAGTATCACCATTGACCTCGGCGGTTTCGAGCGGCTCGCCGGGATGATCGGGACTACCTTCTTCCAGGTCCTTGTCTTTCACCTTCGACTGCGCGAGCAATAATTGGCGCTGCGGCGACAGCGGCAGATCGTGCGGCACATGCAGATATTCCAGCACCTGTTGCGTGATCCGTTTGAAAACCGGTGCGGAAACCTGGCCGCCCTGGTGAAGACCGACGGCGGAGTCGAGAATCACGGCGACAACGATCTGAGGATTATTGACAGGCGCAAACCCGGCGAACGATCCGACATACTTGGTCTTCGAATAGGCACCGGTTGCCGGATCGACCTTCTGCGCGGTCCCGGTCTTTCCAGCTGCCGAATAGCCTTCCAGATTTGCCTTCCGCCCTGTACCTTCGAGCACCACTTTTTGCATCATCGAACGCATCTCGGCGGCAGTGAAAACAGAGATGACACGACGCGACTCTCCGGGATGAAAGGCGACCATCTGGGGGGTAGTAGCTCCATCCATCGTTCCCTTCACAATGCGCGGCGAGACGCGAATGCCATCGTTGGCAAAAGTGGAAACGAGGGCGGCCAACTGAATGGGCGAGATGCCGATTTCCTGGCCCATGGCGATGGCCGCAATAGAAACCTTCGACCAGCGACTGGGAGGCTTGGTGATGCCGCGCGTCTCGCCCGGCAACTCGATGCCGGTCTGCTGTCCGAATCCATAGGCGCGGATATATTTGTAGAAGCGCTCGTCCCCTAGGCGCAGAGCAATTTTGATCGCGCCAACATTGCTCGATTCCGCAAGCACCCCCCAAACCGGCAACAGTCCGTGAGGCTCGGCATCGCGGATGCGCATGCCGTTATAGACGATCGATCCCATCTGGCAATCGAATACTTCGTTGGGATTGGTGATTTTTTCATCGAGCGCCGCGGAAATTGTAACCATCTTGAACGCTGAGCCGGGTTCGTAGATATCGCTAACGGCGCGGTTTGTCAGCGCCGCGGGAGTGATGTCCTTGCGCAGATTGGGATTAAACGTCGGCCGGTTGGCGAGCGCGAGTATTTCGCCGGTATGTGGATTCTCGACAATCACTGTACCGGCAATGGCGTGGGTGTCATGAATTGCCTGATCGAGTTCTTTCTCGGCGATGTACTGAATGTTCTTGTCGATGGTCAGTACTAGGCTCTGACCGGGTTCTGGCTGGGTTTCGACGTCGGAGAACCACTGCTTGCGCGCATCAACCGAGATGAACATTTCCCCCGGCCTTCCACGCAACTGCTCATCGAATTCGTGCTCGATGCCGCTCAGGCCGGTGTCTTCCATCCCGACCGAGCCCAGCACCTGCGCGGCCAGATCGCGCGCCGGATAAAAGCGCTTTGGCTCTTTTTGAAAATGAATTCCTTGCAGGTTCAGCGATTTAATCCGTGCAATCGTTTCATCATCGGCTTTGCGCGCTACCCAGCAGAAAGTTTTGTGGGCGCGGCAATCGGCCAGCACCACATTCCCGTCGTCGCCCGTGATGCGCGAAATCAGCGAGATGGCTGTGGGAAGATCTTTCACCTCCGTAGGCACGGCAAAGGCGGAATCGACCAGAACCGACATGGCCAGTTCGTTGCCCGATCGATCGTAGATGTCTCCACGTTTGGCCGAGAGTGGAATGGCACGGCGCTGCTGATGTCCGGCCATCTTGACGAACTTGCCATAGTCAAAGATCTGCAGCTGAACCAGGCGCAGGCAGATGGCAACGCACCAGACCAGGAGAAATGCTCCCAGAAGATAAAGGCGGGAGTTCCGGGCGGGAGTGGAGTCGGAAGACATTGCTAATCAGTTGGCACTTACATCCGTGTAGAGAGAAAGAGGAATCTGCTTCTTGTCTGGATCAGGCAAATAGCAGATTCCTCGTCTTTCACTCCTCGGAACAAGTTGAACCGGCTGCTTGTTACTGGCCTGCAATCCCGCCGACGGGAGCAGCGCTTGCCATCACCGGACCTTGCGTATCGACGATGGCGTTGTCCATGCGGATCACTTGGCCGGGTTGAGGCGGCACAAGTCCCATACGGCGAGCCAGCATGTCGATTCGCTCGGGATTTCGCAGAGACGCATCCTCAAGGCGCAGCGCGTTATTCATTTCCACCAGGCCGTTCAGGTCGCGCTTGGCGGATTCAATCTGGTATCCGTACTCGATCGCCTTGAAGTGCTGCCAGGTGTAGGTGAACACCAGCAAGAAAAGGCAAGCGAGGGCCGCGCCAAAGAACTTCATCTCGCGATTGCGCCGCGGATCTTCGACCTTGACCAGGCGCGAGTTATCGATCGCCTTGGCGAAATAGATTTCCGGAGTGCCCGTCCAGCACGAACGTCGCGTTTCCGCCGGAACTGCGCTGCGAATGGTTGCCCCCGCTGCTGCCATTTATGCCGCTCCCTCGAAGACCCGCTCTTCCGCCGGTATGGGAATCTGCATGGAGAAAATTTCATGCAGTTCTTGCGATACCCGCTGCTGCTCAGCCCGCAACTCCGCTCGTTCCACCGCTGCCAACAGATCCCTGATGAGTGTGCCCGTGTACATTGTTGCTTCCTTCAGAACTGGATTCCTACCACGGAACCCATAAAACCACCTTCAGTTATCAGCCGTCCGCTCAGCGGAGTTTTCTCCGCTTTCTTAACCTGATCTCTTTCCCGGCACCGCCATGACAGCTTGTGCCGGGAGCTCCGGCAGGTTTTCCGGAGCTAAACTTTTTCCGCGGCTCTTAACTTTGCACTGCGCGCCCGCGGATTTCGATCGCTCTCTTCATCGGATGCCGTTACCGGCTTCTTGGTCAGAATCCGGTAGCACTCGCCCTTTATCGCGCCCTCGCGAAAGGCATCCTTTACGATGCGGTCTTCCAGCGAGTGAAAACTGATCACTACCACGCGTCCTCCAGACTTCAGAATCCCCGGCGCCGCTTCGAGCAGCGCCTTCAGATCGTCGAGTTCGCGGTTTACGAAAATTCGAAGAGCCTGAAAAGTTCGCGTCGCGGGGTGAATTCGCCGTTCTTCTTGATTCATTGGCCGGGCCGCGGCTGATATCACGTCCGCAAGTTGTGCGGTAGTTTGTATCGGCCGCGACCGGCAAATGGCTCTGGCGATTCTCCGCGACCTCCTTTCCTCTCCGAATTCGTAAATCACATCGGCAAGCTCGCGCTCGCTGAGGTGGTTTACCACTTGTTCGGCGGCACGCTCGGAGTGCGGGTCCATCCGCATATCGAGCGGTCCCTCCGCCTGAAAACTGAATCCGCGCGCGGCATCATCAAGCTGCAAACTGCTGACGCCCAGGTCGGCCAAAATTCCATCGACGCTTGCTGGCTCCATCCCCATTGCGACTTCTGCAAAGGAACGATGCAGCAGCGTGATCGTTGGCCAGTCCTCGTTCTCGACGCCTGACGCCCGAAGCCTGACGCCCGCTCTTTCCAGTGCCGCCGGGTCTTTATCGAGCCCAATCAAATGTCCCGGTGCGCCGAGGCGTTTTGCGATTTCGTAACTGTGACCGCCAAGGCCCACCGTGGCGTCGATATACGTCCCGCCATGCCGCACGGCTAAAAAGTCGATCGCTTCTTTTAAAAGAACCGGAACATGGCTGAACTGCTTTCCACCACGTCCAACCCCCTGAGGGGTTTCTATTGATCCCTCGTCCACTAGATGCCCAATTCGGAGAGCGTCTTCTCATCCTCAGGCGTAAACTTCTCGTCCTTCATCTTCTGCTGGTACGCTTCGAGGTTGCGGACTTCCAAATAGGTCTGAAATCCGGTTACCGCGACGTCGCCTTTGAGCTGCGCCGCATCGCGCAGCAGTTGCGGGATGAGAAGCCTTCCCTGCCCATCCATTTCGACAGCCTGACCCCAGTAGTTCGTCTTGCTGAGGAACTTCTTTTTCGTAGGATGGAAGGTGGAGAGCGCTGCCAGCTTCTGCTCGATCCGTTCCCACTCCTCGAAGGGATACACTTGAGCAACATCCCCTTCCCAACTGGTGATGTAGAATTGTTGCCCGTATTTCTCGTCGATCACCCGCTTGAACTCGGCCGGGACCTTGAGGCGCCCCTTGTCGTCGACCCGGGTTGGATGATTGCCGCGAAACATCTATAAGTTCTCGAAGCGTCAGAAAGGAGGCAAAAACGGCGCACAGACTGGTCAACGTCGGGCGATTCGGGCTGTTTGTGCTGCTCTTGGGTCGGATTCCCACCGGCTCCTCGATTTTCAGCTCCAGTCTCCCACGAACCTCGTTGCTCCTGCCACTTTCTACCACTTTGTACCACATCTTAGACGTAAGTCGTTTATTGTCAAGCAGAAACTTGAAGGTCCCCGATCCACTTCCGACCTGAATTGGGAAACTACGATGCCTTGTGGTTAACTTTGAAGCGACCTACAAGGAATTGTGTTTAGGCACGTGGTTCTTTCGCTATTCTTTCGCTAAGATTTTTCTTGACCGCCGCGACAGATGCGGGATTTCTTGTGGAAATCACTCAGGGCTGCCCCTCGGGCAAAGGCTGCAACATCCCTGGTTGTTGGCGACTCATCCAAAACAAAACCTTTTGTTTCATGACCCGAGGTCTCGCTGATGAACCGTCGCCGGCTTCTTCCCTTATCCGTTTTGTTTCTGTCATCCTTTCTGCTTGCCCAACAAAATTCGGGGACGCAGAATCCTGCTCCCCCGCTCTATCCGGCGCCAGGAAACCCCGCAGACCAGCATTCGCAGCAGAATCAGCCAGGGCCGCCTTCGCAGATGCCGGTGTTCCGAGTAAATGTGTACGCCCGCACTGTAAGAGCCGTGAATTATCGCAATCGCGGAGGCAGTACGTCGCTCGACTTCAAAGGAACCGACCTGATGCCGCAGGTTTCCGGGCGCGCTAAGGTCGAAGGCAAGGCTGGCAGGTTTCAAATCGACACGGATTTCGATCACCTAGAGCCGCCGGTCAAACTGGGCGGCCAATATCTGACTTATGTTCTGTGGGCGATTACTCCAGATGGCCGCGCAGTGAATCTCGGTGAACTTGTGCCGGGAGGCAACGGCAAGAGCAAGATCGTAGTGACCACGGACCTGCAGGCGTTTGCGCTGCTGGTCACGGCGGAGCCTTATTTTGCGGTCACACATCCGAGCAACGAAGTGATTGCCGAAAACGTGATTCTTCCGAAGACAAAAGGATTCAACGAATCGGTGGACGCCAAGTTCGATGTGCTCGAAGGCCGCGAATATACGGTCGACGTTCCCGCCGATCAGCTTCCTTCCGCACAGGCCATGCCCAACGTTCCGCTCGATCTTCTGGAAGCGCGTAATGCGGTAGCGATTGCCAAAGCCGCGAATGCGCAACAGTATGCGCCCGACAGTCTGACGAAAGCGGAAGACATGTTGCAGCGTGCGGAAAATTATTATCAGCGAAAACAGGGACAAACACCGATCGGAACCGCGGCACGAGGAGCCGTTGAGCTAGCCGAAGATGCTCGCGTGTTGAGCTTGCGGCGGGAAGAACAGGCGCGCGAGGAAGCGCAGCACCGAGCGGAAGAAGCGGCGAAGGCCAAAGCTGAGTCCGATGCTCAGGCCGCGCAACTGGCACAGCAACAAGCGCAGGCGCAGGCCAATGAAGATGCGCGTCGCCGCGCGGAAGCCGAAGCTGCCCAGGCGCAAGCCGAATTACAGCGCGCTCAGGCTTTGCTACAGCAGCAACAAGCTCAAGCCCAGGCTGAGGCTGCGCAACAGGCCGCCGAGGATGCAGAGCGCCAGAAAGAAGAAGCGCAAATGCAAACGCAACAGGCCGAACAGGAGAAGCAGGAGGCGATTCAGCAAAAGGAAGAGCTACGCCAGAGGCTACTGGCGCAGCTGAATCAAGTTTTGCAGACGCGCGATACCGCTCGCGGATTGATTGTGAGCATGCCGGATGTGCTCTTCGATTTCAATAAGTACACTCTGAAACCGGAAGCGCGTGAACGGCTGGCCAAAATTTCGGGGATTCTGCTCGCCTATCCAAGTCTGAAGCTGCAGGTTGAGGGATATACCGATAGCATTGGCAGTGACGAGTACAATCAGGAACTCTCGGACAAGCGCGCCGAAAGTGTCCGCGCGTATCTCATTTCGCAAGGAGTACAACCCGACAACGTCACGTCGCAAGGATTCGGCAAAGCGGATCCCGTCGCTGATAACAGCACAGCGCAGGGCCGGCAACAGAATCGGCGCGTAGATATGGTGGTTTCAGGAGATGTGATTGGAACACAGATTGGTGGACGGAACGGGCAACCCCAGTAATTCAGAGCGGCTCTGGGACTTTAATTTGGGCCGTAG
>DATKQB010000131.1:0-42042 GCA_035523795.1 Verrucomicrobiia bacterium
GGCAACTGATCTTAGTACTTCGGCACCTTCGGATCGACGCGATCCGCCCAGGCCGTGATTCCTCCCGTGAGATTTTTCACTTTCGCGAATCCTGCCTGCTGCAGAAAGGCTACTGCCTTCGCGCTGCGCCCGCCCATCTTGCAATGCACTACGATCTCCCGGCTGGAATCCAGTTCATTCACGCGCTTCGGCAAGTCGTTCAGCGGAATCAGATAGCCGCCGATATTGCAGATCTGATATTCGTGCGGTTCGCGCACATCCAGCACAAACAAATCCTCCTTCGCATCCAACCGCCGCTTCAGCTCCTCTACCTGAATTTCCGGAACTCCGTTGCTCACCACTTTCTCCTCTCCGCGAATGCCGCAAAACTCGTTGTAGTCTATCAGCTTCGTCACCGTCGGATGCGTCCCGCACACCGGGCAATCCGGATTTTTCCGCAGCTTCAGTTCGCGAAACTTCATACCCAGCGCATCGACCAGCAGCAAACGCCCGATCAGCGGATCGCCCACGCCCAGGATCAGCTTGATCACTTCGGTTGCCTGCATCACTCCCACCAGGCCGGGCAGAATCCCAAGAACACCGCCTTCTGCGCACGAAGGAACCAGACCCGGCGGTGGGGGCTCAGGATACAAGCAGCGATAGCACGGGCCTTGCTCCGTCGCGAACACGCTGGCTTGTCCCTCGAAGCGGAAAATCGATCCGTACACATTCGGCTTCCCCGTCAGCACACACGCATCGTTGACCAGGTAACGCGTGGGAAAGTTATCGGTTCCGTCAGCTACGATGTCGAATTCGCGGAATAGTTCCAACGCATTCGCGCTCGTCAGTTTCGTATCGAACGTGCGCAGATTCAGATACGGATTGATGCCTTTGAGCTTGTCCGCCGCGGAGTCGAGCTTCTTCCGCCCCACATCTGCCGTCGAGTGAATGATCTGCCTTTGCAGATTGGTGTAATCCACCACATCGAAATCCACCAGCCCGATCGTTCCCACTCCCGCAGCCGTCAGATACAGAGCCAACGGCGAGCCCAAACCTCCGGTGCCGATGCACAACACGCGCGCCGCCTTGAGCTTCTGTTGGCCCTCCATGCCGACCTCGGGCATGATCAAATGCCGCGAGTAGCGCAGGATCTCATCGTTGTTAAGGGTGACTGGAATTTCGGTGGTCGTGGCCATATGTCCTCAGGATTCTCTGCTGGGTTTGAAGGAGTGTGGATTCAGCCGCGCTGGAAGCTTAATCCTACGGAGAACCTCAATTCGCTCCTCCGGCAATCGAAGGCACAATCGAAATATTGTCTCCGTCCTTCAACTCGGTCGCTTCCTTCTGCAAGTAGCGGATGTCTTCGTCATTCACATACAAATTCACGAAGGCGCGCAGCTTGCCATCTTCCGTGTAGAGATGCTTCCGCAGATCCGGATGCTGCTCTACCAGCGCGCTCATGGCTTCGCCGACGGTCGAACCCTTCACGTCCACCGAAGCCTGTTTCCCGACATACTGCCGCAAAGGCGTTGGAATATGTATCTTGCTCATCTCAGTACTCTAAGAGATGCGGCCGCATTCCGGCAAGATTCACTTCCTGTTGCCTGACGACTGGGCAGAATCTACAACGCTGCTAACATAGGCGCGTGGCTGCGCTTCTCGAAGTCCGAAATCTGAATGTCGGTTTCCCCGCGCAGGATCGTTCCGGCTCCAAAACTTCTCTCACCTTGACCGCGGTCCGCGACCTCAGCTTCTCTATTGCTCCTGGCGAAGTCCTTGGTCTGGTGGGCGAATCCGGATCGGGCAAATCGATTACCTCGCTGGCCATCATGCGCCTGCTTCCGCCTCAGGCGCAGCTCTCGGGCGAAATTTTTTTCTCGGAAAACGGATCGAACAGTAAGACCAATAATGTATCGACCCTCAATTTATCGACTCTTCCAGAAGATTCTATGCGGCGCTTGCGCGGCTCCCGCATCGCCATGATTTTTCAGGAACCCATGACCGCTCTCAATCCCGTCATGCGCGTGGGAGATCAGATTGCCGAGGCGGTGCTCGCGCACAACCGGATGTCGAAGGCCGAAGCAGCTCAGCGCGCTGTCGCCGCCATGAACGACGTCGCCATTGCCGACGCAGGCCGCCGTTCGCACGATTATCCTCACCAGCTTTCTGGCGGCATGCGGCAGCGAGTCATGATCGCCATGGCGATCGCGAACCGCCCGCAACTGCTCATTGCCGACGAACCGACCACTGCGCTCGACGTAACCATTCAGGCGCAAATTCTCGATCTGCTCGCCGATTTGAGAAAAAAGTTCGGCCTCGCCATGCTTTTCATTTCGCACGATCTTGCAGTCGTGTCGCAAGTGGCCGACCGCGTCGCCGTCATGTACGCCGGCAACCTGGTCGAGCTCGGCAGCAAGCAGAATATTTTTCAGGCGCCTGCTCATCCTTATACCCGCGGATTACTGCACGCCGTTCCTGATCTAAAGACCGACCGCTCGCAGCCGCTCATCACCATCGAAGGCACCGTCCCGGGTCTTCAGGCAATGCCTTTGGGATGTCCGTTCGAACCACGCTGTGATTTCCGCGTGCCGGAGTGCGCTCGCTCCCTGCCGCCGTTCATTCAAGTCGGCGAAAATCATTGGGCGCGCTGCCCCATTCTCAATCCGGGCCGGCTCAATCCGACCTCGGCGGACGCCATGTCATTCTGAGCGAGCGCAGGCGTACGCGAGCGCGAGTCGAAGAATCCCTACGATCGTGCGCGGCCAGCATCGGCGAACGGAATCGGTTTTCGTCCGCCCTCACCCCGCGCGTGGGATGGCCGATGTCTCGCCGCTTTTTGCGAGACACGGGAATCTCGGCGTCTGACCTCGTGGGCGCTAAAATTTTTTTGGTGGTTACGTGGTCGGAGTTCGTCCCGGTCTGGGAATTGCTTGAGAATTGTGGGGGTATCCCCCCTCCCCCCCGAATCTTTGGAATCATGGAGTTAGGGCGAAATTCCCGGCAAAATACGTCTTTCAAAGAACTTAGATACTAAAATCCGTGAAACAAAGGACTTAGAGTCGGACCATTTCGCGTTTCGCGAGGGTCACGGCCTCCGCGATGATTGCGAAGTTTGGCTGTGGAAGGCAAGGGCAGATGTCACAAAGGGGTGTGGAAAAGATTGGGCGATCGCTCGGCGAGGAAGAGGGCTTGGTCGGAGTGAGGCCGCAAGTGCCAGTGTCCCCACTCAAGCCAAAGTCGGGCTGGCCGCCTGTCCTTCTAGTCCTTGTCGAATTTCGGCGCGTTCTTTCGGAAGCGGGTTTTTAAGCTGCTTCTTTTTCTTTTTCGGATTCGCCTGTAAAATCGCGCCCGCGAACTTTTTGGGGTTATCGAGCGCTTCCAGTCCTTCCGTGTATTCGGATTTTTTCATATGGATTATGTTACGCGCCAGTTCTGGTCAACCCGCCCCATGGATGCGAATCTCTCGTTGTAATTAGCCCTCGGCTCGTGTAGAGTCTTGCCGATTACGGGGGTGGGTATGGCGACCCGCCGGGGCTTTCTTGAAAAATCGACGCAATTGGCTGTTGGCGCGTTCGCCGCCGGGGCCATTATCGCTTCCACCAGCGAGGCGCAGGCTGAGCAACCTCAGGCACCCAAGAGAAAACTGCACATTATGATGAGAAGTTCCTGGGGAACCGATGAGCCGACCCGTGCATCCTTCGTCTTTGACCACGGCCTGGCGCTGGCCGAGGCCGGCCATGAGGTGCAGATTTTTCTCACGCATGACGCCACCTATCTGATGCGCAAGGCGACCGTGGATTCGGTCAAACCGATCGGATGGCCACCCTTGAGCGAAACCATGGCCAAGGTTGTAGCCAAAGGCATCCCGATATTTTCTTGTGGAGGCTGCTCCCGGGCCCGTGGGATCACGGAAGCGGACCTGAGCAATTGGAACGCGAAGTGGGGTGCGCCTCCGATCTATGTTTCCCTGGTGGAATGGGCCGACCACGTCATCAGTGAATGAAGCCTCATATGTTGTTTGGCAGCGGCCCTGTCTGGCGGCTTTTTTGCTTTCCCGCTCGCTCTCAGTTATTGCGAACAGCCCTAATGCACTTGCCTAAAGAGGGGAAGACGGACTGGAACATCTACGTTCCGCTGCTGTTAAATGGGTTTTCATAGCCTTCAAATTTGGTTTAGGCGAATACTCGCGGAAAAATTGTCGAGTTCGAAGATGTTCCACGATCTGTCACGGGAAGACGAAACGGCACCTGTTCTATAATCCCCACTTTGCCCGGGGTTGTTCTTGCGCATACTTCTGCTAAGCGACATTCATGCCAATCTGGAAGCGCTCGATGCGTGTCTGGCTGCCGCTCCATCCTTCGATTCGGTGGTGAATCTGGGAGACATCGTCGGCTACGGGGCCAGCCCGAACGAGGTCACCGATCGCTCGCGTGATTTGGGCAAGACCTTTGTCCGGGGCAATCACGACAAAGCCGCTACTGGTGTGATGGATCTCGACGATTTCAATCCGATGGCCGCGGCCGCGGCTATCTGGACGCGCAACGAACTTACTCCAGACAATCTCAAGTGGCTGCACGACTTGCCGCACGGCCCGGTTCCGTTGCCCGATTTTCCAGAAGTCCAGCTGGTTCACGGCTCACCAAACGATGAAGACGAGTACGTAGTTTCTCTCGGAGATGCGCTGGCGCCGCTGATCGCACTGAATGTGCCGCTCACATTTTTCGGGCACACCCATCTGCAAGGCGGATTTTTCGCCAACGGCTCGTCCGCCGATGGATTTCGCCCTGAATACCGGACGGTAGGAAAAGCTGAATCAGTCGCGTTGCAGTTGAAGCCTTCGACGCGTTACCTGATTAATCCTGGTTCGGTAGGCCAGCCACGCGACGGCGATTGGCGCGCTGCTTTTGCTCTATTCGATACAGATGCTGACATCGTTCACTTCCATCGCACACCCTACAATCTGAAAACCGCGCAGGACCGCATATTCGCCGCCAAACTTCCGTCGCGGCTGGCCACAAGGCTCGCGGCCGGACGATAGCGCACGTTTCTCCGTTGTAAACTCGATCATGCCTTCATCGTTTCCGCGCAGCTCTGGTACGCGACCTCTTTTTGAAGCTCACGAGACTCCGCCTGAGCACTATCTGATCGCTCACAGTGACGGCGGGGCTCGCGGCAATCCCGGTCCCGCGGGCTACGGAGTCGTGATTAAAGATCAGTCCGGGCGAAAAGTCGTTGGGCTCAGCGAATATCTTGGCCACCAGACGAACAACTTCGCCGAGTATCAAGGATTGATTGCAGCGCTGGAATACGCTTTGGAACATGGTCCTAAGGCGCTCAAGCTCATCAGCGATTCGGAATTGCTGGTAAAGCAGATCAAGGGCATTTACAAGGTGAAGAACGCTGCACTGCAGGATTTGCATGCGCGCGCCAAAGAGTTAATCGCGCGACTGGATTGGTTCTCTATCGGCCATGCCCTGCGCGAGCACAACCAGGAGGCCGATCGCCTCGCGAACGACGCCATGGATAAAGGAATGGGACGTGTAGCGCGGTCGGCAGCGCCTGCGCAGGCGATAGTCAAATCGCGTCAGGAATTTGAAGGCATCGTGCGCGGCGGCAAAGTGGAATTGGTGGACGGAAGCCTGCCGGAAGGGACCAGAGTTCAGGTTCGCGTAAAGGGCTGATCTGAGTCAGTTGAGCTGTTTCAGCCGATGTGTTTCAGCCAAGGGAAAAGCGTTCACTCCGCTGCGGACGTGTGATCGTGCACAATCCTCCACCCATCGAGAAATCTGCGAAAAATCAGCGTGAACAATCCGTGAGGCGTCTTTCCATCCGACATGGTTAAGTGCCACTCGCCGCGAACGAAAGCGGCGTCTTGCCCTAACATCTCGATACGCAGATTGGAGAAATCCAGCTTGCCCATCTCGTGGCCGGGCGACTGATACGTCGCCTTATAGCGATCGATGGTCGCCTGCCATCCATGCCGTTCGTTTGCGCCAGAGAAAAATGTCAGCTCGGGAGAATTCCAGTAGCCGCGCATGAAGGCGTCGAGATCGTGACGATTCCACGCGTCTTGCTGCGTGCGCAACACCTGCTCGATCGCCACGGTTCCGTCGTCAGCAGCCTGTAGTGTGGCGGACATCAAGAACGTGCAGAGAACAGCGGCAGCAAGCGTGAGAATGCGATTCATTGTTCCTCCGGAATTGCAAATTGGGTTCTCGCCGACCGGAATTCATCAAAGGTTGTTATCGGCATCAATCCGCGAAAATCCGTGGCCGACGTTTTCAGTGAGATTCTTCGGTTGCCGGTGCATTGTCCGGCGTATCGACTTTCTGCGCGACAGCATGCGGAGAAACCGGCGGCGGCTGAAACTGTCCCGCATCTTTTCCCGCCATCGCCGCGGTCATGAAGTTGATCCAGATTGGCAGCGCCGCATGCGCGCCAGTTTCTTTCGCGCCCAGCGATTTTTTCTCGTCGTATCCTACCCAGACGCCGCATGTCATGGTCGGAGAAAATCCCACGAACCACGCATCTGTAAAATCGTTCGTCGTGCCGGTCTTGCCAGCCACGGGAAACGGCAACTTCGATGCGGCAATGCCGGTTCCATGCAGCACGACTTCGCGCAACATCGAGGTCATGATTCGCGCCGTGCGTTCGCTCACCACATCTTTGACCTCAGGAAAATCCTCCTCCAGCACGCGACCTTCGCTGTCCGTGACGCGCGTGATGTAGCGCGGAATCACGCGCACGCCATCATTCGGGAAAACGCTGTAGGCGGAAGTCTGCTCCAGCGGAGTGATCTCCGCTGCGCCCAGCGCCACCGGTAAATACGGAGGCAACTTCGCGGTGATTCCAAACCGCTCGGCGTAGTCGATCACATCTTTGATCCCAAGCTTGTTCGCCAGCTTCAACGCTGGAATGTTGCGTGACTGCGCCAGGGCCCGACGCAGAGTGATGATGCCCTCAAACTTTTCATCGTAGTTATGCGGCGTGTATGGGCCCGAGGGTGTTTCAAAACTCACCGGCTCATCCAGAATCGTGTCGTCTGGGCTGGCGCCGCCATCGATTGCAGCCGTGTAGACATAAGGCTTGAAAGATGATCCGACCTGGCGGAGCGCCTGGGTGGCACGGTCGAATTTCGATTCGTTAAAATCGCGCCCTCCCACGAGCGCTTTGATCCCGCCTGTCGCATTGTCGATGGCCACAAGTGCGCCCTGCACGCCTGAATCCTGCTCCAAGCTGACGTGTGCCGAGCCGTTCGGGTTCAGCGTGACAATCTTTACGTAGCAGATATCGCCCGGCGTCAGTATGTCGGCAATTTTCTGTTGCGTCCAAGCCACGTCCGGCTGACCGAGCGCTGCTGTGTAACGGCCGAACTTTATCGTCGCAATTCCTGGACCGACGGCCGTCACCAGCGCATATATATACCCGCCGACTTCCGGCTCTTCATCCCAGTCGGGATGAACGTATTTACCGATCTCCTGCCCTTCGGTAACGACGTTCTCCAAGTGTCCCTTCCAACCGTGCCGCCGCTCGTAGGCCGCCAGCCCATCCAGCACCGCCTGCTTTGCGGCAACCTGCATGTTCACGTCGAGCGACGTATACACTTTCAATCCGCCTTCGTGGACTTGGTCGCTGCCGTACTTGGCCTCGAGATATCGCCGGATCTCTTCCACGAAATACGGAGACAGCGAATTCGGGTCATGCGCCAGATGCAGTACCAACGGCGCTTCTCGCGCCTCTGCGGCTTGCGCGGCTGTAATCTTTCCATCCTCCAACATGGCATTGATCACCAGATTGCGCCGCTTCTGCGCGCGATCCGGATGATTAATTGGCGAATAAACCCCCGGCCCTTTGGGCAGACCCGCCAGCAACGCGGCTTCATCGAGAGTCAGTTGTTTTGCCGGCTTGCTGAAATAAAACTCGGATGCGGCTTCGAATCCGTAAACGCCGTGCCCAAGGAAAATCTGGTTGGCATACAGAGTGAAGATCTGCGGTTTGGTGAAATGCCGTTCGATCTGGATCGCCAGCAGTGTCTCCTGGACCTTGCGATGAAAGGAACGATCCGGCGACAGAAAAAGATTGCGCGCCAGCTGCATTGTCAAAGTGGACGCGCCCTGTACCTTTCCGCCCGACTCAATGTCTCGATATGCCGCGCCGACAATCCGCCAGAAATTGATGCCTGAGTGTGTGTAGAAATCCTTGTCTTCAATGGAAACCAGCGCGTCACGCAGCACGGGAGGAAAATCATCGTAGCTGGCGACTACTCGCCGTTGCAGGGCAAACGATCCGATGACGCGCTCATGATCGTCATAAAGCTGTGTAACGGAACTCGGGCGGTACGCTTCCAGAGCGTCCACCTGCGGTAAGTCGGTGGTATAGACAAGCAGAAGGCCCGCGGTTGCGCCCACCAGCGCCGCCACCAGCACGAGCAGTCCGAACAGGACGCGTCCGACAAGTTTTCGCTGACCGATCTCAACTTCAGGAAGGTTTTCGTAGAGAGACTTCATCGGTACGCGAACTCAGAATAGCACTGTGTACTGCCGCAACCAGTTGCCATTTCAGGCGCACAAAAAGCGCACTTCCGAAAGTGCGCTTTCTTTGCTTCATCTTCTAATTCGACGGCCAAGAGATCCCACGCCGTTGCTGGAAGACGTTAACTGTTCCGGCTATTTAGCGTTTCGATAGCCTTCTGTAGTTGATCATCCGGCGTTTTCTTCGGGTGCTCTTCTTGCTGATCTGGCGCAGTTGTATCGTCACCATCATCATCCACGGCGAGGGAATCGTCCGCGTCGGCGACTAGGACGTTGGGAGTAACCGCAACATCCTGGATCGCTTTGCCGTCTGGAGAATAATACTTCGCCACGGACAGAATCAGCGCCCCTCCATCTCCGAGTTCGATCGTCTTCTGCACCGATCCATCACCGAAGGTCTTGTCTCCGACTACATCGCCGCGCGCGTTGTCGAGAATCGCCGCCGCCACAATCTCGGCCGGCCCCGATGTCGCCTTGTTCACCAGAACCGCAACCGGCAATGATGTAATCGCCTTCGCGGAATCTGCATTAAATGCCTCGCGCGGATATTTCTGTCCTTGCAAATACGTGATCGTTCCGTGATTCAGGAACAGGTTTGCAACGGCAATGCCTTCGCTCTCGTCTCCCTCAGCGCAATTTCGCAGATCCAACAGAATCTTTTTTGCCCCGGCATGCTCGAGCGACTTGATTTTCAGAGCGATCTCCTGTGCTCTTCCTTTGGTCAGGGCCTCGGTTTTCACATAGCCGATCTGGTCCTCCATCATCCTGTCTTCAACGGGAGGCGTACTGATCATCGCGCGCGTGATTTCCATCTTCTGAGGCTCGGCCCTGCGTGCCCTGACAACTTCGACATGCAGCGTCGACCCCGGGGCGCCTGCCATCAGATTTCGAATCTCCGGCAGAGACATTTCGCGCGTGCTCTTCCCTTCGATCGACTCAAATATGTCCGTTGCTTCAATCCCAGTTTTTTCAGCCGGCGATCCCGGAAGCACTGACACCACATCCGCATAGCCAAAACGCTTTGAGATCACCGCTCCGATCCCAGCTCGCCCTTCCACCTTATGCGCTTTGAAGTCCTTGTACGCTTCCGGCGACATGTAACCCGAGTTCGAGTCCAGAGACTCCATCAAGCCGTGAAGTGCGCCGTCCGTCACTTTTGGGATGTTCGGTTCCTCGACGTACTCGGTTTGCACCCGCGAGAGAACCTCGCTGTAAACCTGCAGTTGGCGATAAGGGCCGTCGTTCGACGAGGCGTGCACTCCACCCATCGAACCCACGACGACGAATAGCAATACAGCGAACGAGGCGAGTAGAACCGCAGCTTTGATTTTCATGGACATCAGTTTGGCCGTCTTCTGGAAGGAGATACTTCCTTAGGAACTTTGATCATTATACCGGATAGATGCGGGCAGCCATCCCTAAAGCTGCTCAAGTTTGACCCTCAACGGTAACCGCAGCTTCCGGAAGTACCCCGTGCGCTGACGTTATGTTTCGGGTATCGCTGTCAGAGGGCGCTGAATTGAAAACTCGGTGTGTCCTGCAGCTCACGATCCAGGCTTGAACCCCACGGTCAGCGTCGTTTGTACCGATACTGGACGGCCATTCATCACGTAAGGCTTGAATCTCCATTGCTTTACGCCCTCAATCGCCGCACGCGCAAAAACCAGCGAGCCCTGCAAAAACTTCGCATCCTGCACCGTGCCGTCGCGTCCGATCAGGACCTGCAACGCTACCGTACCTTGTTGACCGTTGATTCCGGCCGGATATGCGATCGGCGCCTGCTGGGCGAGCAGCCCGCGCTCCGCCGATTCTGGGACGGAAACCGGTTCGATTGTCGGCAAAGCCGCCTCGACCGGCTTGTTACCGCTGGCATCCGGAGTCATGGAAGCCATCTGCGATTTCAAACTGGAAGGAATTGACACTCCCCCGTTAGCCGCCGATGGGTTCGAAGCCGGTGTGTAGCGAGGCTGCGAGGGGGCCGGAATCATCGTCCGTGGGGCAGGCACTGTTGGAGTGGTGACCGCCGCAACGACCGGTTGAGGTGGCGAAGTTGCAGCCGATGTTCCCGATCCAGTTCCGCTCGGTGGATTCGCGCTCGATCCCGGCTGTAGCGGATTTTCTTGCATCTGTGTGGCGGAAGGCTGGGCCTGGTCGCCCGCGGTCGTTGCTGCGTCGGGCGATCCTTGTTCTCCCGCTGCGGGCGAATTGGCATCCGTCGTTTTCTTGGCTGTCGGATCAATGACAGGCTCGACCTTGATCTGTGAGGGATCGGTCGTAGCGTCCGGAATGTTTTCGGCGACCGGCAGCTTGTACTCATCGCCGGCCTGGGCAAAATTCTCGTGAGTGGTCGGGGCCTGCGCCGGAGCCACCGGCTGCGGATTCAGCCATGCGTGGAGTGCCCGCTGCGCTTTCGACGACGCGGACAGAACCTTCCCATGCCAGGGTGCCTGGGGCGCGAGGGCAACGGCCAACGCCCCAACAATGACTGCTGCTGTAATCGTTCCGCCGCCAAGATGAAACCCAACCCTCCCGTGTTCCTGCGAAGTCTCTTCCACCTCAACTGGTTCCTCGGAGGGCTGGCGAAATAGGGGTTGAACTGGCGTTGCATCGGCGGCTTTTGGACTACGAGTTTCCGACGGTTGTGATGGAGAAACAGAAGCTATCTGGAAGCTCGTCGTCGAGGCTGATGGTGGATGCTCATACCCAACCAATTCCGGTTTCGGGGACTCCGGTGCAGGGGCAACTCCTGCGGCTGTTCCCGTTCCAGCAGGCGTCGGAGCTTGAAACCCTCTGCCCCCACGCTTTTTCAAATACCATTCCAATCCGCGTGTTTTTTCATCGGAATCTCGCGGAGGCTCCTCCGGTGCTTCCGGAGCTTGTACGGTAGCTGCTACAGGTTCCAATTCGCGCAGCGGATCCACTGGAATCGCCGTCGACTCGTCCAGAAGAGTCGGAATCTCCGTTTCCGTGATGAACTCCCCGCCGGGCGCGGATGTCGGAACAATGAGGAATTCTCCTGCGCGCAGGTTGGCTTCAGTTCCGGTTACGCTGGCCGGAAGTGCCGCCGCATTGTTAGTCCTCGTCGGCGAATGGGTCGCCGATTCCTGCCTGGCTCGAAGAAGATCCCGAGCCGTCCTGAGCGTATCCTTTGCTTGAGTCAGCAGAACGGGTTTGCGCAAGATGGAATTCGCGCCGGCCTGCAAAGCTCTAGGAACATCCCCGTCCTCGCTAACCACTGCTAAGGCCAGCGGCCGTTCCGCCGGCTTTCGCTGGCGAGCAACTGCCAAGACACGCCCCGCCTCCGGCTGAAAATCCCAATCGATGATGGCAATTTGAAATAGTTCTTGTTCCGCTTGCTGGAGCGCCTCGCCTGCCTCAGCGCAATGCTGTGCAGTGACACCAATCCCCGCCAGCGCCTGAGAAACAACTTCGGCTGCTGCCGGGTCGGCAGTGAACAGGAGACAGCGGAACTCCATGTTCCTCAGACTAGGCGGCAGCGGTAACTGCAACAAGATTACCGAGGGTGGTCATAGCGGCAAGCCTCACCACCACTCGGACATGTACCGCCGGATTGTGGCGCTGCTAAAATGCTCCCGTCCACTCAACCTGAGTTTCTGCGCTCTCCTGTAGTCCGTTGTAGTTGAGTCTTTTCTTCAAAAGAACAGATCATCATGGCCCTGCAAGAATTCAACTATTGGCACACTACCGCCGACTTCCCGAAAACAGATTCTCCAGACCCTTTGCCAGAAGCCGCTGACGTAGCCGTCATCGGAGCGGGATTTACCGGCCTTTCTGCCGCCCGCACGCTTTCCAGACTTGGCGCTAAAGTCGCAGTGCTTGAATCCGAAACCATCGGATGGGGCGCCAGCTCTCGCAACGGGGGCATGGTCCTCACCGGTATGAAGCTCGGCGTAAACAAGTTGATTTCGATGTACGGCCGCGAACGCACCCAGCGCATGTACGCCGCGTCGCTTGAGTCGATCGACTGCGTGGAGAAGATCGTTCAGGAGGAAAAGATCGACTGCGACTTTACGCGTTGCGGTCATCTCGAAGTCGCCTGCAAGCAAAAGCACTTCGACGATTATGCCCGCCAGGCGGAGGTCATTCAGCGGGAATTCAATCACGCGCTCCGAGTGGTGCAGAAGAAAGATTTGGGCGAGGAAATCGGCTCAAAGATCTATTACGGCGGTATGGTCGATGAAGTCAGCGCGGGCTGCAATCCTGCCCGCTACGTTGCGGGGCTGGCCCGCGCCGCGATGAATGCTGGAGCGGAAATCTTCGAGAAGACCCGCGTGCAAGCTGTTCAGCGCGAAGCTCGACAGGGCCAGGCGGGTTGGAATATCTCAACCACCCGAGGCACGCTCTGGGCTCAGGACGTCTTCGTCGCCACCAGCGGATACACGAGCGATGCAACGCCTGCCCTGCAAAAGAAGATTATCCCGATCGGTTCGTTCATTATCACAACTGAGGTTCTGCCCGAGAAGCTTGCGAATGAACTCAGCCCGCGCAACCGGATGATTTACGACTCGAAAAATTACCTTTACTACTATCGCCTCACCGCCGACCGCCGCATGCTCTTCGGAGGCCGCGCCGCATTTTTCCCGGAAAACAATCAAACCATTCGCCAGAGCGCAGAGATTCTTCGACGCGGCATGATCGACGTCTATCCGCAACTGGCGGACGCCAAAGTCGATTACGTCTGGGGAGGCACGCTGGACTTCGCATTTGACATCATGCCGCACGCGGGGCAACTCGAAGGCTTGTACTACGCACTCGGCTATGCCGGACACGGCGTGGCCATGGCGACATATCAGGGGCAGAAAATCGCCGAGCTCATTGCGTCCGAGCGCATGGGAAGCAGCAAGCCGGAGAATCCATTCGTCGGCATTCCATTCCCCGGAGCGCCGTTGGGCTTGTACAACGGCAAGCCATGGTTCCTGCCGTTGGCCGGAGTCTGGTACAGGTTCCTGGATTGGGTCAGCTAAACATGGGCGACCTTTGGACCGGACTCGCCTGCCTTAAACCGGATCCGCACATCAAGAAATCTCGCTTATTTGAGGGCAAAGGAGCATACGTGAACGTCGTTGCCTGGGCAGAGTCCAAGCCTGCATTCGAGGAAAAAATCAAACGTCACGTGGAAGGAATGAACTGCATTTTGGTTGAACTAGAGAGTATTGTGCTGCTCGACTCCAGAATGGCTACCCAGAATTTTCCTGAAGAACTGATCACGATGAGGGAGACTGCAAACCGGCAGCGAGAAGACAGCGTCTTCGGGACCTTCAACATCTGGCATCGAGAGGATTCGAACTAGAACACCCGTTAGCTTGGCTCATCTTCAATTCCGTTCCTTCTCAAGGCTGCATAAACCATCGGCCCTACCAGAATTCCAACTGTGCCGCCGATCATCCCAAACTTGTCACTTCCCAGCAACGCCACGCATGCCATCACCACCGGCGCAGCCACGACATAGAGCAATCCTGCACGTCCGCCCGGGACTACGAATGATCGCGGCAAATCCGGACGCGTCTTGCGCAGCTTCCATCCCGAAAGCACAGTCAGAATCGTCGTCGCCGAGCGCAGCCAGATATACACGGAGATCAGTTCGGCCAGACTTTGCCACGAAAGCAGCGCATAGATCACCGCCGAGACGACGATCGCCAGCCAAGGCGTCCCATATCGAGCATGCTTTCGCGTCAACACTTCCGGCAAATAACGATCTTCCGCCATGGCGAAAGGCATTCGCGTGGTCGTCAGAATTGTGCTGTTCAGCAAGGCAATATTGCCCACCATGGCCGCGAGCGTCATCCACGTGCCCAGCCACGGTCCTCCGATGATTCGAGCTGCATCCGAGAAGAACCCGGTATGCCATTTGTCCCAATTGCCCGCGGAAGCCAGCCCGGCGAGGGTGGGCAGAAAGTACGCCGCCATCGACAGCGGAACCACCAGCGCCAGCGCTCGCGGATACGCCCTCTGGGGATTCTCCACTTCCTCCGCGACGGTAGAAAGTTGTTCGTAACCGGAATAAAGCCACAACCCGAGCGCGAGTCCCACGCCAAAAACTTTGAATTTTGCCTGGTGTGGCACAACCCATGGCTGGAAAGGATGAAAGTGCCAATGCGCCAGCCCGATGACGATCATCGTCATCACCGGAATGAAAATGAAAATTTCCATCGCCGTCGCGACTTGCCCCACCATCTGAATGCCTCGGACATTCACCCAGGTCAGCGCCGCGATCAGCGCCAGCGAGAACAGATAATGTTCCCACCACGTCATCTTGGGAAGGTAATAGGCGAGATAATCGGCGAACAGCACGGCATAGATGCCGCCCAGCAGGAACGATGCCGACCAGTTCCACCATCCGGCGAGAAATCCCCAGAAGTCGCCGAAGGCCGCGCGCGTCCAGCGATAAAATCCCCCTTCCACCGGCATGACCGTAGTCAATTCCGCCGACACGAGCGACACCGGGATGCACCAGAAAAACGGCAGAATCAGCAGATAGAGCAGCGTGATCCCGGGACCCGAAGTGGTGACCATGTCTTCGAGTCCGAAAGGCCCGCCGGTCGTGTAGGAGAACATCACGAAGACCAAATAAAACAGGCTGGCCTTGCGCAGGGCAGATGCGCCGGGGGTATGTGAGTTGTCTGTGGTCGTCAAAGGTTCGTTTTCAATGTGATTTTTCGTGGAAGGGAATTGTAGATGATTGGTCTAAATCTCGCCGATCCGAGTGGGTGTTCCGCCGGTGATATCATCCTGCCACTGGAGTTCCTATGCCGGCCGCAATCGAGCACATTTCGCCGTTCTTCATCGTCAGCAACGTCGATCAGACGATCGCATTTTACCGCGATAAGCTCGGGTTCGAGACAAGATTCCAGCAGCCCAACCGCAATCCATTTTTCGCGATCATCGGGCGGGGAGGCGCGCAGTTATTCCTGAAGTCACAAAAAAACATCTCGCCCGTGCCAAATTCCACTCGGCATCCATCCATGCGGTGGGATGCGTTCGTCTACACTTCCGATCCGGATGCCCTGGCAACTGAGTTTGAGCAAATGGGTGCTACCTTTGGCGTGCCCCTGCGGGATACACATGACGGGTTGCGCGGATTTGAGATCAGCGACCCCGACGGATACGTCATCTTTTTTGGCCGTCCAAGATGACGTGCAGAAGATAAGGACAGGATCGCCGGCCGCTTTCACGCGGCGAAGATTCCACTTAACGCGCCTTCCAGTTCCAACAATTTCCGCTTTATATCCAGCCCACCGCCATAGCCGGCCAAAGTTCCGTCCGAGCCAATAACGCGATGGCAGGGCACTACGATCGCAATTGGGTTGCGGTTATTCGCCATTCCTACTGCACGAAATCCACGCGGACACTTCACCGCCCGCGCGATGTCTCCGTACGAGCGCGTTTCGCCGTAAGGAATCGCCAGGAGTGCTCGCCAGCAAGCCAACTGAAAATCCGTGCCGCGCAGATCGAGCGGAAAACTGAACTCACGCCGCTTCCCGGCGAAATACTCATCCAATTCCGCCAGATATGGCCGGATGACTTGCGTCGACTCTTCAAACCGAACTTTCTTGCTTTCAGCGCGCAAGTCCCGAGGATTCGGGCGAATCGTCTGTTGCCCGGGCAGCCGAGCGTCAAACTCCAGCGCGACCAGTCCTTTCTCCGAGGCGGCTAAAAACAACGGGCCGACCGGCGATTTTGTCGTTGTGCAACCCAGAATTTCCATAAAAACCCGCCGTCAGGCTATCACGGCAATGCTCAGACTCGAATGGAGAATCGGAGTTCAGGTCCGGAGATGACCATTTGACAGGTTTGCCTCCCTTGGAGCACATTATTGCGTTGAAAACGAGAGCCTTGGAGAACTCCCCTTGCAACGAGCGCTGCTGATTCCCGCCGTCATCATCGCGATTGCTGTGCTGCTGATCAGCGTAATGGCCGTAGCGTCGGGCCAGTGGCATTCGATCGGGCAAACTGAAAGCGGCGCCAAAGTTTCGGTCAGTTCAGTGCATTCGCTGAAGAACCAGCAGCGTACTGCTCTCGTCCGCGTACAGTACCCGCAACCGGCCCAGCTTCCGCAGGGAGGACCCTTCATCGAGATGCGTGCCCGTGCTCGCTTCGACTGCAGCAACGGCACCGTGAGCCCGTCCAGCGAATGGTTCTATACCCGCGAGCGCAGTGGACGATCCCTAGTGAGCAAAAAGGTTAACCAAGACTCGGCGTTCGGCCAAGCTCCCGAGGGTGGTTTCGCTGCGCTCATCACCAAGAGCGTGTGCGGCTCGAACTAATCTCCGGACCAAACGAATCTCTGCCCGAACCAGGAATCCTTCCACGATCCGTCGTTTTGCACAGGCCCCCCACCTCGGTAACCTGCAAACCACTTCCACGCCGAAAACTTTCCCCTTATGCTGGAGTTTGATCCAATGTTTTCCGGTTCACCCACCGTGGTTATGGACTCACTTCGACTTTATGGTTTGGTTGCATTAGGCGGCGTACTCTTGGTGAGCGCGTACGCGTTGTTGCGGCGCCGGCCGAAATCCGCGGAAGATCTGGAGCGCGAGCGCCGCGCCTGGTTGGAGGGTGCAGGCCGCATCACCGATGGCACGGTTATCGATGTACAGGAACTGACACCTCAGGGCAGCCATCATGCCCCTGTCATGCTTATCTACAAATATGACGTTGCCGGCGTCTCTTACGAGTGCTCGCAGGATGTGACTTATCTTCGCCAGTGGATCAACCTTCACTCCTGCCGGCTGGGCCTGCAAACCTCGGTGAAATACGATCCGCAAAATCCCGGTAATTCGCTGGTCGTCTCAGAAAACTGGATGGGATTGAGGCAGTGATACTGCAGGCCTCAAAGGGACATCGAAAAAATCTGGAAGTTGACGCCTCAGGCAAATTTTCTAAGAACAATCAGAAGTAGAGGACGGCTGCGATCACCTACTCCCATTCCAGGTGCATCGCCGTATTCCGCTTGTCGAATGTGACCAGCAGGGTTTTGTCTTCCCCCCCAATGAAGTCGGCAGCCACTGTCTTCGATAAATCGATCGTCTGGTCACCAGTCTGTACGCGGAATCGCAGCATGTGTTTCCCCGCCGGTACCTTGAGCGTCTCCGAATCCATGCCATGCACTTCACTGAACACGACCAATTTCTTCTGCGTGCCGGCGTGAAGCGGGCGCGTCAGCAGGAGTTGATCGTCGACCCAGACGGTCAACGTCGCGTCTTTGAACTGATGCCGCACCGAGAGTTCCACCATCGAGGGCGCGACGAGGACAGGCCCTGCCGAAGAGGAAGCGTGGCTCCGCGTCGCGCTCGATTCTGCTCGAACGGAGGCCGCCTTATGCAGTGTCGGTTTCGCAATCGCTGCCGATTCTGCGGGAATTCCTGCGGCATTTTCTGTCACTGTAGCTGATTGTGCGGCCGGGACACTCGGTGGCGTCGCCTTTTGTACTGTTTGTACGGGATCGCCCTCTACCAGGGGATGAAGCAGTCCCGACTTCAGACCTGCCAGAGCCAGTAGCGCAATCGTCAGTCCTCCCAAAACCAAATCCCGCGTAGGCCATTTCGCGAATACATTCCAGCTCTTGCGCGGCTTTGCGCCCGGCGCAGTGATTCCACGAAACGCAGTCGCGTGAGAGGTCGTTCCCGTCCGCGACTTCCCTTGTCGATCTACAGCCGCGGTAATCGCTTGCAGGGATGTGGTCGTCGGCGAAGGCGGCGGCACGATACCCGAGTGCAAGAGACGCAAATCAGCCGCGAAGTCCGTTCCATTCTGGTACCGCTCATCGGGATTTTTCGCCATCGCCCGTCCAATCACGGCATCCAGTTCATGCGGCAGATTCAGATCAAGCACGCTGGCCGCAATCGGCTCCCGGTTCGCTACTTTGAAGCAGACCGTCGTCGCGCTATTTCCCTGGAATGGAGAATGACCTGTGACCATCGCATACAAAATCACACCGAGCGAGAACAGATCCGACCGTCCATCGCAGCCTTCCCCAGTCAGTTGCTCTGGAGCCATGTACGCCGGCGTTCCAAGCACACGTCCCGGAATCGTGAAGTGCGCCAGATTCAGCTTGGCAATGCCAAAATCGGCAATCTTCGCATGCCCATCCTGAGTAATGAGAATGTTTCCCGGCTTGATATCCCGATGGGTCACGCCTTGTTCGTGCGCATAGCCCAGAGCTTCAGCAATCTCTTCCGCTAAGCCCAATGCTTGTGTCAGTGCCAGCTTTTTCTCGCGAGCCAGAATCTTGTTCAACGCTTCGCCCGCCACATACTCCAGCACTATGTAGGGATTGTGCGTCTCCGCATCCTCTCCCACATCGAAGACCGAAACGATGCCGGGATGGTGCAACCGTCCCGCCGCCTTCGCCTCATTCAGAAAGCGATGGCGAAACTCTACCTCAGCTTCGGGTTCCTCGCCGCGCAGGCAAACCGTCTTCACCGCGACAATTCGATCAATCTGTGGATCGCGCGCCTTATAGACCACTCCCATCGCTCCACGGCCGAGTTCGCCGAGAACTTCATACCGTCCCAACCGCTTCGTTGCGGGATTGTCCAAGAGTGTGCTTCTCCAGAAAATGCAAGGTCGTCCGGCCACAGCCAGGGAGGGGCACCCCTATGTTAGGCGCCTCTTATCCATGATCTGGCACACATTCTGGTGCAGCTCGTTACGCCCGTAATCAGAGTTGTATGCCGAGAGAACGGTCAAAATTATTGAAATAGCTGAGCTTCCGGGAAGAAGAGAGGAGCCTAAGGGCAACGAATCGTAGTCGCTCTAGCTTCCGCTGGAGAAGCCGTCGCTATGCGCAACCGTAATGCGAAGGTACTTGTAAGGATTCACTGGAGTGTCATTGATGCGGACTTCGTAGTGCAGATGTGGTCCAGTTGAGCGTCCGCTTGCCCCAACATATCCGATCACGTCGCCGCGATGCACTGATTGTCCTACGGTGACAGCGTAGCCGGAAAGGTGTGCGTATCGGGTAGTGATGCCGTTTCCGTGATCAATCTGGATTGCCCGGCCATATCCGCCCAGCTGATCACAGAACGTGACTACTCCATCAGCTGGAGCAATGACCCGCGTTCCGTAAGGGCTGCTGATATCCACGCCGCTATGGAACGCGCCTTCCCCATTGAAAGGATCGATCCGTTCTCCGAAGCTGCCGGTCACCTGTCCCTCAACCGGCCACAAATTCGGAGCCGAATTCGCCTTAAACCAATCCGCTGTAGTAGCGTTGCGGGTAAGCCCCATAGTCAGTCCAACCATGGTCGCGCCGGTTAACGCCGATGTCTGCAAGGCATGCAGCTGATCGAGGGATGAAGTCACATCCGCATCGTGGATCTGTTCGACGCTCGCCGTCACCAGCGTCGGCTGCTGCTTCAATCCGTAAAGGGCGGAGACCTCAGCCGCGATCGAACCCAGCGATGCGACCTGCACATCGCGCTCTTTCGCCACCTGCTCCAATTTCGAATAGTTATTCTTGAGTTCTTCTTTTTCAGTACGGAGCTGGTTGTAGCGGGAGACCTTCAGCAGCATGCGCGTGTAGGAACTCGCAATCCCAGTCAGGCTAAGGAAACCGATCGCCGCGCCCACAACAAAAATGTAGAGATAATGAACGGGAATGGAGATCTTGCGCAGCTGCCCATCATCGCCGCGCGCCACAAAAAGAATGTAGAAACGCTTCTGCAAATCGCTCCTCGGTATTTAAACCAGTTATCAATCAGGTCCGGAATTCCAAGCCAAGTTCTGTGTTTTCAGAAAGCCTGTTCGGACCACCTGATTTCCAGGGTCTGCGTCCCATCTTGGGAATGGAAACTTGCGCGTACCCTTACCTACCGGAACTGCGACCGAAGCCACAAAGATCGATTTTTCCGCAACGCCAACTCTTTGCGGAACTTAGCTCGGCCAAAGGTTTCGTGAATGACTGGTAAACGGTAGCAAACTAGGTTCCCCCCTGTCAACGCCGCACAAGGCCGTAGCTGATTACCGAAGATGTAGTAACCACTTTGGTCCCACCGTACGAGTTACCCCTTTGGCCGTTTGCCGCTTCCCGACGGTCGCTCCGCTGTGTTCCTCCTGCGCGCCTCTGTGGTTTAAGCTTTTTCCGAAGTGCCTAAACCTGAAAAAGCGCTGATCTCCGAAATCCGCCGCATGGCGAAATCGCCGGGAGTTTCTCGAATCATTCAAACCGGTATCGGCGACGACTGCGCTATCCTTCGCATTCCGCCCGGCAATGACACGCTCGTCACCACCGATTTCTCACTCGAAGGCGTCCACTTTCGCCGGGACTGGCACCCTCCTGAGTCGGTCGGTCATCGCTGCCTTGCCCGCGGACTCAGCGATATCGCCGCCATGGGCGGTGAGCCGGTGGCGTTCTTCCTTTCCTTGGCAGTCCCCAGGGATTTAGCCCAATCCTGGATCACGCGATTCACTCGCGGCCTACTGGCTCTGGCTTCGAAGCACGACGTCACCCTCGCCGGGGGCGACACGGCCGAATCCCCGAACGGCATCCTCGCTGACATCATTGTTTTCGGCACCGTTCCAAAAGGCAGAGCCATCCTGCGCAGCGGAGCCCGGCCCGGCGATCGTATCTATGTGACCGGCGTGCTGGGTGCCGCTGCCGCCGCGGTTCACCAGTTCCAAGCCGGACGTGGAAACAAGCCGACCCTTCGCACCTATGCTCGCCACTTTTACCCGGAGCCGAGGATCGAAGCCGCCCGTCTTTTGCGCGAGAAAGCTCTGGTGACAGCCATGATCGATCTCAGCGACGGTCTGTCCACTGATCTCGCCCATATTTGCGAAGAAAGTGGCTTCGGAGCGGAGATCAGATCCGCCGCAATTCCACTCGCCCGCGCCGGTAAGCCAGCCCATTCGGTCACATTCGAAGAAGCACTCCACGGTGGGGAAGACTACGAACTGCTTTTCACTGCGCCCCCGACCAAACGCATCCCGCTGGAAATTGCGGGGGTGCGCATCACCCAAATCGGCGAAATCACCCGCTCGAAACAAATTCGCCTGGTGATCGAGTCCGGCACCCACCGAAAAGTGAAAGCTCAAGGCTGGGAGCATTTCCGTAAGTAATCTAGAGCGGCGGTCGCCCTGGGCCGCCGGCAGTCATCAAGAGGGCAGAGATTCAACCCGCAGTTACTTCCGTTACGCCTGGTAACCTTCCCGTACTGATCTACCCGGACGTACATTTACCTCATGTCCAGGCATAAATTCGCCCTCCCGCTTTTAACGGTTCTCTTGATCTCCGCCGCCTCGGCGCAGCCGAAGAAGAGTGTCGGACCTCCGCCAGCGCCCGCGCATGCTCCGTCGCCTGCGGTCAACGACGATTTCATCCACAGGCAATTCGGCGAAAATTGTTCGCTGCTTCCCGGCCCCGCGCAGTTTGTCGCGGACCTCGACGGCGACGGCATCGAGGACCTCGCGGTCGTAGCGAAGTGCAAGAATCCCATGGCGGATCGGGACGAGCACAACTTCATCGTCGCCGATCCTTATGACAACTTCCTTGGCTTCGGCGACGTAAAAGTAACGTCGACCTTCGCCTCCGACGATCCCGAGCGCCGCGGCATCAGCCTGCTCATCATTCACGGCGCCGAAAAGGGCGGCTGGAAATCCGATGCTCCCAAAGCCAAGTTCCTGCTGATCAATCTGCCGTTCAAGACGTTGACCGTCAAACGCCTTTCGGTAAAAAAGCGCAACACTCTGGGAATTTTCATGGAAGAGCAAGGCGAAGGCGAGGACTCATCCTCGGTGATTTTCTGGGACGGGAAAAAGTACCATTACCAGATGCTCGGCTCGTCGCTCGAATAACGCGCCTACTTCTTTGCCAACAATTCCCGCGCGCGACTCAACTCCGGCCGTGTCGAACTTCCGCCCGCGCAGGTCTTCAACAAGAGCGCATAGTATTCATTTGCATCGCCGGGTTTGCCGGCCGCCTCCGCGGCACGTGCTGCTCCCGAAAGCCCGTTGAAACGATTCGGATTAAATTTCAAATCGATACGGTATTCCGCGAGTGCCTCTTGCGGCCGCTTCGCCTCCAGCAGCATCTCGGCAACCATCTCCCGTGCTGGAATGCCTTGCGGTTCGTCACCTAAGGAATCTTCGCGGTCGGCGATCGGCCTCATAATCGCCAGCGCATCATCGTATTTGCCTTCCGAGAACGCCAGCCAGGCGCGAGCCTGTTTCAGATCCTCTTCCGTAGCCTCCGCGAAATCCTTCTTTTTCTCGGACACCATTCTTTGGTGGATGGCTTCAATCGCACTTACGTCCTTGCGCACTTCTTCCGTTTGGTGAAGGTGCGCGGCGCCGATTGCCTTCGCCCAGTAACTGAAAGAGTCTTGCGCCGTTCCAGGGACGTTTGCCGGAGAAAGCGCTGCGGCCGCCGTCCAATCGCGCATTTCCAGCGGATATAACGCCGCAAACTCGGCCTTCGTCGCTTCGTGCGGATCGAATCCCATGCCGTACATGTCGTGCATCGCCGGCATTTTGTTTACTTCGTCCATCAGAACGCGAGCCTTGTCCTCTTCCCCGCTTTGCATGTACGCATAAAAGAGGAAATCCATGGCATGAAATTGGTGACTGCCTCCGCCCATGCCCATGGCCTCGCTCTTTCGGCTGGCGGCGATCGACGCGAGGTTTGAGTTGATGTCGTCTTGCCAAAGTCCGACACGCGCGAAGATGTGCGACGGCATGTGCAACGCATGCGGCGCTGCCGGGGCGATCTGGGCGTAACGGCGGGCTGCCGGGATGCCGAGGTCCGCCAATTGCGGCTTGTCGTAGCTATGGATCAAATAATGCGCCACGCCGGGATGATCCGGCTCGATGGCGAAGAGTTTTTCGAGAATCGCAGCCGCTTGCTTGCGATTGGCGAACGTTGGGTCGTCGTGCGGTTCGGAGGCGAGCAGCGAAAGTGCGTAGAACGCTGCCGCCTCGTGGTCTTCGGGATAAGATTCGTAAACTTTGTTCATCGCCTCGGAATACGCCTTCGCCCGCGCCGCGTGATCCATCTTGTCGGAGTCGCTATAAAAGGCGGTCAGCGCCGCGATATAAAGCTGCTCTCGCGGTGTAGCTTTAACCTCAAGGCGCTGCGCTGTCTTCACCTCGGAGAGACCGCGAGCAATCACCTTTGCGTCCGGTTCATTCCAAAGCTGGTGCCACACGCTCATCGCGATGCCCCAATGCGCCATCGCGCATTGCGGATCATCCTTTGCGATGTCGAGGAATTCCTTCTCCGCTTCCTCGTACCAGAACGAATGCAGAAGGGCAACGCCGCGCTCGAATGACTTTTGCACTGAAGCAGAGCAGGACACCGGAAAATGCACAGTGCCAAGCTGCGTTTCATTCAAGTCCTCGTGGTGCTGGTGTCCTTTTTCGTCGTCAGCAAGAACAGCGGACGTTGCTGCCACGCAGAACAGAAGAATCCATGCAGCGTATCTGAAAAGGTAAGCTTTCATACATTACCCCGGAAGCGTAGTGACGCGATTCTAGTCAGCCGCAATCAGACGGTCAACGATAAGGCGCTCAACCGCCGTTAGTGTGCACCCGCGGGATTTACGCGGCCGAAACCTGCCGCTCGCCGTCGGTTTTCTCAGACTTAATTTTCGGCGGATGCTCGACGGGGAGCACCATCCTCAGCACAGTCCCGCCCGGGCTGGATTCGATTTCAAGTATTCCTCCCAATTCCCGCGCGCGCTCTCTCATTCCAGCAATGCCAATCCCGGCTTCAGCTTCCCCCGCCAGCAGATGAGCGAGTGTGTCCGGTGGAATTCCAGATCCATTGTCTTCAATCGCCAATCGGGCTTGCCCATCGCTCAGTTCGAGTCGAATATCCACCTTCGTCCCGCCCGAGTGACGGTGGACGTTGGTCAGACCTTCTTGCAGCGTTCGAAATAATGTGATCTCGACTTCATCGTGCAGCCGCCCAAGATTGTCCGGCAAATTCAGATTCACGTGAATTCCGCTGCGTTGCGCAAATCCCTCCACATACCAGCGCGCCGCCGATCCAAAACCAGCTTCATCCAGCAATGGAGGATGCAGCAGGTGTGAAATCGTGCGCGTCTCAGTCAGACACTGGTCGACAATGTTGCAACACCCCGCCCGCAGCGAGCGTTGATCATCACTCGTGAGCGACATCATTTCCAGATTCATTTTCAGCGCTGAGAGATATTGCCCGAGGCTGTCATGCAGTCCTCTTGCCATCCTGCGTCGCTCGTCATCCTGCAGACTCAAGATTCGCCCGCTCAGCTTTCGCGCCGCATATTCCGCGCGCTTGCGGGCGGTGATATCGGTGTTAATCTCCATCCATCCGACGGCATCTCCTTCTTGGTTGCGCAGCATCGTCCAGCGGCTCGCGACGACTATCCGGCTGCCGCCCCGCGTCACTTGCGTCAGTTCTCCCTCCCATTGTTCCTGCAATTTGATCTCGGCAAGAGGAATTGGATACTCGGTTCGCAGCAACTCGGAAGGCAGTTGACCGAAGGCTTCGCTCGCGCTCCATCCGTAGAGCCTCTCGGCGCCACGATTCCAGTAAGAAATCTCCCCACTCGCGCTTCTGATCAGGATGGCGTCGTTGGCAAGATCAAGCAAAGTGGCTTTTTCCACCAACTCGGCTGTTCTCAGTTCGAGTGCGGCCGTTCTCTCGCCGACGCGCCGCTCGAGTTCGTCGTGCGCTCTCTGCAACTCCTGTTCCGCCAACTCTCGCTGAAATATGCTGCGTCGCGTGGATTCCTCCAAGGCGATGATCACACCCGAGAAAACCAGGAAGCCGACAATTCCGGAAACCTCGGCAACGTCTTTCCCGATAAACGAGCCAATCGGAGGCAAAAACCAGTACCAGACACCCGCAGCCCCGATAACCGCCGTGATCAGGGAGGGACCAACGCCGCAATACCACGCGGAAAACACGACGGCGAGCCACGCCGTGTGATAAGGGTTGTGCACGCCAAATAAAGGATTCAGCACCCCGCGCAAGACGAGAGCGGCGACGCCGGCCGCGGCTCCCAGCGCATATCGCGCAACCGGTCCTAGATCAAACCGCGAGGGTTGCAGGAGATGGCGTGCTTGATTCGGATTCCGCAAGAAAAACGTCCCACTTCGTCGAGCGATTTCGCTCTCCCCGACAGGGCAACACGTATCCCACCCACTCGACACTATAGCTGATAGTAGTTGGCAGCCAAGAACTTAGTCTAGCGGGGATTGCGTTCTACAGGAATTACCTTATTGAAATGCGCCATATGCATTCGCTATTGACTTTTCCCGGTCCATACCTGGTAGATCACGATCAGGAACATGAAAGCCAGATAAAAGCGAAGCAGCCAGAAGAGTGATTTCTCCATCAACGTAAGCCGTCGCCGGGGCAAGTGGCTCATTTCCTTTGCGGAAATCAGCTGGTCGGGCTCTAGTGCCGCTACCACGGACGCAATCGCGTCGGCACTCACGACTTCGCCTTTTTCCGGGAATTTCGCTTCCATTTATCTGCCTCCGAAAAATCCCAACGCACTCGGGGCGACGACGCTGACTCCGAATAGAATGCCCGCTGCAATCAGCACTACGACCACCCCGAGTGCGAGGATATTGGCCCACACTGGGCTGACAAGGTCGCCCATAATCTCGCGATCGTTCACCAGCATGTAGAGAAACAGCAGGGCCGGAGGCATCGCCAGCACTGCAATCACGTTTACGACCAGAACGATGTAAACCAATGGAATGCCAGGAATCAGCACAAGCGCGGCCGCCGCCGCCGCTTCAAGCAGCAACACAAGGTAAAAAGATTTTCCCTGCTGAAAAGGAAGATTCAGGCTATGCGGCAACCGTGCAACCTCGCCAAAGGCGTAGGCGGATGAAGTCGAAATGGTGATAGCGGCGACCATGCCGGCCTCGAACATTCCCAGCGCGAACAGCGACGAGCCCCATCGCCCCACAAAAGGCTGCAAGGCTTGTGCGAACTCGGCAGCCTCAAAATTTCCAGCGCTCATCCCGTGGGCAAACAAAGGCACCGTCGCCACGATCGTGGCCAGTGCCGCTAATGCTGCCAGAGCCGCTCCCAGCACGGTATCTATACGGCCGAAACGGATGTCGCGCGTCGTAAGGCCTTTGTCGGCAATTGCGCTCTGCTGAAAAAACAGCATCCAGGGAGTGACCGTCGCTCCGATATCTGCTAGAAGAATCAGCACAGTTTGCTGCGTAAGTCCGCCTGGCAACGGCTTCCATGCGACCAGCGCATGTCCAATTTCCGGCCAGTGCGGATGGGTCATGAGCGCCACGGGGACAAACAGCAGATTGCACAACGCAGCGGCGAGCGTCACTCGCTCCCAGGTCCAGTAACGATGAGCCATCAGCGCCGCCACCAGAACTAGCCATGCCGCCATCACGGCAACCACGGGCGGAACGCCAAAATAGCCGAGTCCCGCGCGGATGGCGATGAACTCGGTCACCAGGGTAAGAAAATTGCCGACCATCAGGTCGACCATCGAAAACCATCCCCAGAAAGGACCGAATCGCCCGAAAATCAACTCCGCATGGCCGCGATGCGTTGCCGCACCCAGCCGGACCGTCATTTCCTGCACTACGCAGGCCATGAGAAAAGTAAGCACTACGAAGGGAAGGAAAAAGCCGATGCCGAAGCGGGCGCCAGTTGCCGCATAGGCCAGCATGCTGGGCCCGTCGTTCTCGCCGAGCATGACAAGAATCCCCGGACCGATTAAGAGCCAAAGCAGCCGAAGCCGTGGGCCGAAGCCGGGCCGGGCCCGTGTTTGCCACACCAGTTCGCGATCATGGGCGCGATCGATGTCCTCATGCGTAATGACGACCGAAGCCGCGGTTGAGCGCGAAGCAAGTTCCCTCTCAGTGGCCCGTTCTGCTTTCTGAGTGCTCATGTCGAATTGTGCCGCGGCGGGGCGGATCGGTAGTTAGCCTGAGTATATAACAGAGTCTAAACTATGGTTAACTAAAAAGGTGGGCTAACGCTTGGATCGCGGCACGGCCGACACCCATACGCGTTTCGATGCAGCCGGTCCCAGAGAGACCGTTCCCGCTGGCGTAGAAAGGGTAAGGGTCTGATCGTAGTTGCGCTCCAGCAGGCGCAACTTTGCTCCGGGACGAATGCCGCGCTGCTCAAGGAATTCCAGCAGTTGCCGGTCGCGCTCATAGATTCCGCTCACTGTATAAGTATTCGCCAGATCAGCATCCGCGAGCAGAACCAGCCCGCGGTGCCGGCGGCTTGCAGGACTTTCTACCTCGCTGAGATTTCCGTGAGGACAAGCACCGTCACTGCCTAGTTTCGCGAGCAACTTTGCCTCGAAGTCAGGCGATACGGCATGCTCTAATCGTTCGGCTTCATCGTGAACCTTCCACCACTCCATGCCAAACATTTCCGATAGCATGCGCTCGATCAAATGGTGGCGCAGTGTCAGCCTGCGGGCAATCTTTCGGCCGGCTACGGTAAGGCGGACCTCACCGCCCTTCACGATGCGGACCAATCCATCTTTCTTAAGCCGGCGCAACGCCATGGTGACCGCGGGAGGCGAAACTTTGTGCCAGTCTGCAAGACGCGCCGAAATCACCGTCTCTCCTTCGCTTTCCGCTTCGAGGATCGACTTGAGATAGTCTTCTTTGGAGACGGTGATCACCGGGAAATTATACGTCCAAAAAAGTTAATCACGATTAATGCTTCATCCCAGAGGCAAAGTCTATCGCAACTGATCGGCGACTGCCGTAGTCTGCTTGTCATCCTGGGCAAGCCTCCTGCGCAGACGGGTCTGGACGAGCGGGATCGCGCGCGCTTGCCTCGCCTCCTTATCAACCCTCCTGCCGCCCGCCTGATTCCCGTTTGACAGTTTTTTGTCGGCTGCCCTAACCTAATTTTTCTCCGTTTATGAAGGTTCTCGTTCTGGGTAGCGGTGGCCGCGAACACGCGCTGGTCTGGAAGTTGAAGCAATCGCCTCGCGTGAGCCAACTCTATTGCGCCCCGGGGAATGGCGGCATCTCGGACGAGGCGGAATGCCTGCCGGTCGATCTGAAAAGTCTGGATTCCATCATTGCCCTTGCCCAGCGACTCCAACCCGATATCACCGTGGTCGGCCCGGAACTGCCGCTCAGCCTGGGTGTAGGCGACGAGTTCACCCGCCGTGGCTGGCCGATCTTCGGACCAACACAAGCGGCGGCGCGGCTGGAGTCGAGCAAGAGCTTTGCCAAGGAGTTTCTGCAGCGTCATCATATTCCCACCGCTCCTTTCGCGATCTGCGATTCGATCGAGCAAGTCCGATCCGCTCTCACCCACTTTCACACTCCAGTCGTCGTGAAAGCCGATGGCCTTGCCGCTGGTAAAGGCGTGGTCATCGCGAAATCGAAAGAAGAGGCTGCTGGCGCGGCTTCGGAAATGCTCAGCGGAAAAATGTTGGGCGATGCCGGAACGCGTGTCGTGCTGGAAGAATGCCTGAAAGGTGACGAACTTTCATTTCTGGTCGTCAGTGACGGTGAGCGTGTGGCGCCGTTAGTTGGAGCGCAGGATCACAAGCGCGTCGGCGATGGCGACACTGGGCCGAACACAGGCGGCATGGGCGCATATTCCACGCCCGACCTCGTCGACGGGCAGATGCGAGATTGGTTGGTGAATCACATTGCTCGCCCCGTCGTCCAAGGGATGAAAGCCGAGGGCTCTGAGTTCAAGGGCGTGCTGTATTGCGGTCTTATGATGACGGCACGCGGGCCCATGGTTCTTGAGTTCAATTGCCGCTTCGGCGATCCTGAAACCCAGCCCATTCTGATGCGGCTGGAGAGCGATCTTCTCGATGCGCTCGAGGCTTCCATCGAAGGACGCGTCAGCGATGGGGATTTCAAGTGGTCGCAGGACGCTTCCGTTTGCGTGGTCATCGCTTCCGGAGGGTATCCCGGAACGTTCGAGGCCGGAAAGCGGATCGACGGACTGGAAGAAGCGGCGGCCATTGAGGGCGTAAAGGTTTTTCACGCCGGAACGTCGAAGCGCGATGGAGTTTATTACACCTCAGGCGGACGCGTCTTAAGTGTGACGGCGCGCGCCGCCTCGTTGGAAATGGCCGTTGCGCGAGCTTATGAGGCGTGCGAGAAGATCTCATTTGAGGGCGCACATTATCGAAAAGATATTGCGGCGAGGGCGTTGAAGAAATCCTGATCAACTTCGTCGCCAGGGATCAATGCGGATTTCGCCTGAGTTTCTCGTTTGTGAATCAGCGTTAATCTGCTCGTATTTGCTGAAAATGAAGATCTAAAAAGGGGCGTGATGAGCAAACCACAAGTTTCTATCGTGATGGGCAGTGATTCCGATCTGGAAATTATGCGCGAGGCCGGCAAGGCCCTCGACGAGTTCGGGATCGTTTACGAGATCGATGTCACTTCTGCACACCGCTCGCCTGACCGCACGGCGGATTTTGCGCGTAAGGCGGCTGATCGCGGCATCCGCGTCATCATCGCTGGTGCGGGCGGAGCGGCACACTTGGCGGGCGTGATCGCAGCCCATACGACTTTGCCCGTCATCGGCGTGCCTATTCCATCCACATCATTGAACGGGATGGACTCCCTGCTCTCCACCGTGCAGATGCCGGCTGGCATTCCGGTCGCAACGGTTGCGATCGGCAAGCCCGGCGCAACCAACGCCGGAATTCTGGCGGCACAAATGATCGGGCTTGTGGATGAAGCCATCGCAAAGAAACTGCACGGACACAAAGAGAAGCTGGCTCGGGGAGTGGAAGAAAAGTCGCGGAAGCTGAAAGAGAAATAGCGAATCAGAGTTTCGGCGGAGTGGCCACGAATCCCTTCTTCGAAAACGGCGTCAGCTTGTTGAGAAAGTTCTGGATACGCCCGCGATCGGCTTCTTCGATCTGCGTAAAACGAATTCCCAGCCCGAGTCCCGGCGTGCAGTGAGCGACTTCGCCTTCGGCCTGCGCGCGTTCCTGACCGAGCCAGATGGCTACCTTCAACTTCGTTCCCGCAGGCAGAGGGATCGGCATTTCAAGGTAACATCCTCCGATGCTCAGATCCGCGACATTTCCCCAAAACGAAGGCCCATTGTGGACGTGTACTTCGATCGAAGTCTGGCAGCGGTAGCGCGGATACTTCCGCTTCTCTACTGTTCCAGGCGTGAACGGATCGGCGCCTTCGGCGTCGAGAGGGAAATCCCACAGTGTCTTTTCAGGAGTGATGTTCAGCAGGCCGACATGTCCGGCCCGCGCCGTTCCCGGGCCCCCGATCCACTTCACGCGAAAGTGAACCTTATTGTTGCCATAGGTAAGACCGACGATCTCATCGAGAGCGAGGGATGCTTGCACGCCCTTCAGTTGCGCTCCACCCCGGCTTACGTTGACGGTAAGCGCCTTCTGCGAAAAGATCGCGCCAGAGCTGTCCGTGCCAAAGATACGTACGGGCACTTCCACAGCCTTGCGAGGTTCGCGGCGCTTGCCCATGGGCAGCCACTCTCTGTTTGCGTTTGGAAATCGGGGGAAGCTTCACGCAGAGCACGATCCCCCCGGTCCCGAACACGCCCTCTGATAAACATACAGAAGCACAAAAAATAGTCGAAGCACCAGTAGCGTCAAGGATGCGCGGCTTAGAACTGTAATGTCTTCAGGTATTCGCGGAACGGTTTCCCGAGATCTTCGCGCTTCAGGGCGAACTCCACCGTCGCTTTCAGGAAACCCAACTTGTCGCCCGTATCGTAGCGCCGCCCTTCGTAAACGTAGGCATACATCTTTTCCCGCTTGAGCAGTTGACGCATGCCGTCAGTGAGTTGAAGCTCCCCTCCAGCGCCAGCGCTGGTTTTTTCCAGGCAATCAAAAATCGCGGGGGTAAGAATATATCGGCCAATGATGGCCAGATTTGACGGCGCCTCTTCAAACTTCGGCTTCTCCACCATGTTGCGGATTTCGAAAAGCCTGCCATTGAAGCCGTCGACGGCCTTGGCGTCAAACACGCCATAAGACGAAATCATCTTCCCTTCGATCACTTGGGCTGCGATGACCGAGCACTGCTTCTCCTCGAAAACGTCCGCCATCTGCTTGAGGGCGGGGACGGTATTTTCGATGACGTCATCCGCGAGCAGCACAGCAAAGGGCTCGTTGCCCACCAACTCGCGCGCGGTGAATACGGCATGTCCCAGGCCGAGCGCTTCCTTCTGGCGAACGTAGGCAACGTGAATCATGTCGGAGATCGACCGCACGATTTTCAGCAGATCGGTCTTACCCCGCTCCTCGAGCATCTTTTCCAGTTCGTAGCTGACGTCGAAGTGGTCCTCGATCGCCTGCTTGCCGCGCCCGGTGACGATGATGATCTGGTCGCAGCCCGAGGCCAGCGCTTCTTCGACGCCGTATTGAATAATGGGCTTGTCGACAACCGGCAGCATTTCTTTGGGCTGAGCTTTGGTGGCGGGCAAAAAGCGAGTGCCCAGGCCGGCGGCAGGAAACACAGCTTTGCGGACTTTCATCATAGGATCGATCGTCGATTGATCATCGCTGGTTTGACCGGAGTCGAGTAATTGTAACCGCTGATACCCACGTTGCGATTCTGTTAGGGATCAACGTGGTTCCTTAGCTGCGTTCGAGCTCACTTCAGATGCCGCTCCTTCACTCGCCAGTTGCTCTAAAACAGTTCGCAGCGCTCGCAGCACTTCTTCCGCGCCAGATGCTTTGAGTACGAATTTCAAAGTTCCGTCCGGACTGAATTGCGCCCCACGCTGTGCGGCCACGAATCGCGCCAACTGCTCGGGATCGACCGTTGCGTTCTGCCGAAACTTCAAACTCACCGTGTCGCGCTTGCGATCAATCGCCGTCACGCCGACGCGCATGCACACAAGCTTCAGCGAAGCGTACTCCAGCAAATTCCTGACCGCCGGTGGCGGGGGACCGTAGCGATCCTGCAACTCCGCTCCGACATCGGAAAGTTGCGATTCGGTCTCCACTCCAGCCACGCGCTTGTACATGCGCAGGCGCTGATTTTCTTCCGGAATGTACTCGCCCGGAATGCGGATGTTCAGCCCCAGGTTCAGCTGCAGCTCGGCTTCTTCCGGCGCCGCTTCGCCCTTCATCTCACGCACGGCGCGATCCAGCATCTGCGTGTAAAGCTCAAACCCAACTGCTTCAATGTGCCCGCTCTGCTCGCCGCCCAGAAGATTTCCCGCACCGCGCAGTTCCAGGTCAAGCGCGGCGATTTTGAATCCCGCCCCTAAATCAGAGAATTCCTTCAACGCTGCCAGCCGCCGCCGCGCAATCGGCGTTAACTCAACTTCGCGTGGAACCAGCAAATAAGCGTACGCTCTCCGGTTTGAGCGCCCCACGCGCCCGCGCAATTGATAAAGCTCCGACAAGCCGAGCCTATCTGCGCGGTTGATCAAAATCGTGTTGCACAGCGGAATATCGAGACCATTTTCGATAATCGTGGTCGCCACTAAAATGTCGGCCTCGTGATGCATGAATTTCAGCATCACTTTTTCGAGTTCACCCTCCGACATTTGCCCGTGTCCCACGATGACGCGCGCTTTGGGAACAAACTCTTGCAGCTTCGCCGCAATCTCCCAAATGCTTTCGACCCGGTTGTGGACGAAATAGACCTGACCGCCCCGTTCGAGTTCCTGCTCGATCGCCGACTGAATTAGCTTGTCTTCCCAGTTCGCCACGACCGTTTGAATCGCCATGCGGTCTTTGGGCGGAGTCTCGATCACGCTCATATCGCGCAGCCCGACCAGCGACATGTGCAGCGTGCGCGGAATCGGCGTGGCCGACATGGTCAGCACGTCCACTTGCTTGCGCATCTGCTTGATGCGTTCTTTGTGGCGCACTCCAAATCGCTGCTCCTCATCCACGATCAGCAATCCGAGATCGGCAAACTTCAAGTCTTTCGAAAGAATGCGGTGTGTTCCGATCAGCACGTCAATTTTTCCCGCTTCCGTTTTCTGCAGAATTTCTTTTTGCTGTTTGGGATTGCGGAACCGGCTGATCATCTCAATCGTGACCGGAAACGGCCCGAACCGCTGCTTGAAAGTTTCGAAATGCTGAAATGCCAGCACGGTCGTCGGAGCGAGCACCGCAACTTGCTTGTTATCGCTCACCGCCTTGAACGCAGCCCGCATCGCGACTTCGGTCTTGCCATAACCCACGTCGCCGCAAAGCAGCCGGTCCATTGGCTGGGAGCCTTCCATGTCGTGCATCACATCGATGATGGCCTGCGCCTGATCCTCGGTCTCACTGAACTCAAACGCGTCCTCAAACTCGCGGATAAATTCATTTCCCCCCGGAAACGCGTGTCCCTGTGCCATTTTTCGCGCGGCATAAAGTTTCAACAGCTCGTCGGCCATGTCTTTCATGGCCTTGCGCACGCGTGCTTTGGTCTTGGCCCAGGCTTGCGTGCCGAGATGGCTGAGCGCCGGCTTCGCGCCTTCCGACGAGCGATACTTCTGAATTAAGTCCAGCCGCGTCAGCGGAACGTAGAGCCGCGCGCCCTCGGCATATTCCAGCAACATAAATTCAGCGTTACCGTCGCCTTGATTGATTTCCTTCAACCCCTGGTATTGCCCGATCCCATGTTCCACGTGCACCACATAATCGCCGACCTGCAAATCTCGGAAATCCGATAAGAACGCGGAGACTTTCGACTTTTGGCGCTGCGGCCGTGCCGCCACCGTGTCGGATTCATCGAATAAATCCCGTGCTCCAAAGATCGCGAGATTCGCCTCGGGCAGAATCACTCCATCCGGGACGTAGGCTTTCGCCAGCGTAGTGGTCAGAACTTCTCCGGCGAAGTAGCTGGTCTCATCGGCGTAACTCTCGCCGCCGCGAGTACGGCTTCCCAGCCGGAAGGAAACGTTGTATTCGGTGAAGATATCTGCCAGCCGTTCCACTTCGCCCGTGTTCGGCACAGCGAACATCACTTGCTTGCCTTCGCGGGTGAGCTTCTGCACTTCTTCGAGCATGGTGGGAACCGCGCCGTGAAACCGCGGCGTCGGCTGGGTCAGAAACGAAACTTGAGATTCTTCGCCTTGCTCGCGCGTGATCCCAAGGTGCTCAACATCCGCACCGATCGTGCCACTGACTTTTTTCCACCACTCGTCCGGAACTAAATACAGATCTTTGGGGCGAACCAGATTGCCGACACCGCTCCGCTCGTGCATTTCCTCAACGCGCGACCAGAAGCGATCGAACTCAGAGCGCAGCAAATCCGGCTCGTCGAGCAGCACAGCGGCGCGCGGCAGCAGGTCGAACACCGATTGATCCGCGCCCGCCACAGGCGCGTAAAACTCCCACCCCGGAAACACCGTCACGCCACCTGCCCGCACCGCCGCTTCCACAATCTCTTCTGAACCTTCAATGCGCTTGCCTGAGAGACGCGTATGAATCGCTCCCAGAAGTTGATCGCTGATAGGCGTCTCGGTAAGCGGAAGCAATAGCGCCTCATCAATCGGGTTCGACGACCGCTGCGATGCCGGGTCGAAGCGGCGAATCGAGTCCACTTCATCCCCAAAAAATTCCACGCGCACCGGGCGTTCGGCTTCCGGCGAGTACACGTCGAGAATTCCGCCCCGCAGGGCGTATTGCCCCGGCATCTCCACTACGTCGGCCGAAGCGTAGCCCACGGTATTGAGGTGTCCCAGCAGGTTATCGAGGTCAAACGACTCCCCGCGCCGGATCGTGCGCGCCAGCTCGCTGTAATACTCTGCGGAGCGCTGACGAATGGCTGTGGCCGCGATCGCCGAGACTACAATTCCAGCTTTTCCGGTCGCGATCTTCCACAGAGCCGTCGCTCGTTCTTCCTGCAACTCCGGATGAGGCGAGAGATTTTGGAAAGGAAAGACGTCCCGCGCGGGCAGCGAAACCACAGAATCCGGATCGCACGCCGCGGTCAGGTCGCAAAATCCTCTTAAGAGAGGAACGAAATCTTCAACCGCGCGGTTATCATTGACGACAACAATCAGCGGTCGATCCGCCGCCCGGCGCAACAGCACCAGCAGTAAGGCCTTGGCCGTGGACGTGAGTCCGGACACACCGATCCGTCCCGTGCCCTCTTTCAGGTGGGAGGCTGCACGCGAAAAGCCGGGAAGATTTTCTACGTCCGCGAAGAGTTCGCGAACGAAAGGAAGCAGCATGCTCTTCGATTTTAGCAGGAAGAAACCTTGGAGCGCCCCGCCGCAGAACCGGCCTCGACCCTTCACAAACATTTGTTGAGTTCGGTCGGGTCATCGTGGTTTCCCCTAAAAACTCTTGCCTCAGAAAAAAGTCTTGACAGGCTTTGGGGAAAGTTGTATTTAACCTAATAGTTATTTAACTACTTGGCTTAGTACCTATGCAAGATCATCTCAGCCAAACCTTTGGAGCCCTCGCCGATCCAACGCGTCGCGCCATTCTCGCCCGGCTCGCCTCCGGCGAAGCTTCCGTGACCGATCTCGCCGCCCCGTTCGACATGAGCATGCCGGCCATCTCAAAGCATCTCAAAGTCCTCGAGCGCGCCGGCTTGATCGCGCGCGGACGCGAGGCGCAGTGGCGCCCCTGCCGATTGCAGGCGCGACCGTTGCAGGATGTGGCTGGCTGGGTGGAGCACTATCGCAAGTTCTGGGAACAAAGTCTCGATCGCCTGGACGACTACTTGCGCGAGTTAAAGAAATCCGCGCCCACAAAGCAAGCCAAGGAGAAGAATCATGGCCGCAAATCCAAAAGTTAACCCCTCCACGCAATCTTCGGAGTGGGATCTGGTGATCACTCGCGTCTTCGACGCTCCCCGGCAACTTGTGTGGCAGACGTGGACCGATCCCACGCACATCCAGCAATGGTGGGGGCCGAAAGGATTCACCAATCCACGTTGCGAGTGGGATGCGCGGGCCGGCGGAGCGATCCGCATCGACATGCGCGCCCCGGATGGCGTCGTCTATCCGATGAGCGGAACGTTCAAGGAAATCGTTGAGCCGGAGCGCATCGTCTTTATGAGCAGCGCGCTCGATGACCAGGGCAATTCCATGTTCGACATCCTGAATACCGTTCTCTTCATAGATCGCAGCGGCAAGACCGAGATGACTCTGCAAGTCCGCGTCATGAAGGCGACGGCCGTCGCTCCGCAGTACCTAAAAGGCATGGAAATCGGTTGGAACCAGTCGCTCGATCGTCTCGGCGCTCGTCTCGCCGAAGCGGTGGCAGGCAGCGAGATCGCGGCCACCGGAGAGCGCGACATTGTAGGCACGCACCTTTTCGACGCGTCCCGCGATCTTGTTTGGAAAATGTGGACCGATCGCTACCACGTAGCCCAATGGTGGGGACCAAAAGGTTTTCGCACCACCATCGAGAAGATGGATTTGCGCCCCGGCGGCGAATGGCTTTTCATCATGCATGGACCGGATGGCCGCGACTATCGCAACCGAGTCATTTATCGCGAGATCAAAAAGCCCGAACGTCTTGTTTACGAAAATGTCCCCGACGACCGCAGCGAGCCGGTCCGCTTCGTCACTACCGTGACGCTCGCCGAAGAGGGCGATAAAACGAGCGTTCGAGTACATATGGTTTTCCCGACCGCGGCAGAGCGCGATCACAACGTGAAAACTTATGGCGCCGTCGAGGGTCTCCGCCAGCATTTCGGACGCCTCGCGGACCACGTCCAGAAAACTTCCGAGGAGGTGTAGCGCATGCGGACGATCTCCTCGGCTCGCTCATCCGCTCGAATGCCGGCTTTGCACGCTGAGGTTTTAAAAACCGGACTGTCGCGTTCCGGCGTAGTTGTGCTTTACTACGACCAAGCTTAATCTGCGCGCTCCTCGCGCTCATGGGGGAACGATGTCACAAGTTCGCGTTCTTGTCGGCACGCGTAAAGGCGCGTTCATTCTGACCGCAGATGGAAAGCGGCAAGACTGGCAGGTGAGCGGTCCGCATTTTGCCGGCTGGGAGATGTACCACCTCAAGGGATCTCCTGTCGATCCCAATCGCATCTACGCGTCGCAGTCGAACGGATGGTTCGGGCAGATGATCCAGCGCTCCGACGATGGGGGCAAAACCTGGTATCAGCCTGGCATCAAGCCGGGCGAGGTTCCCAAGCCCGGTCCCGACTTCAAGCCTGCACCCAACAAGTTCGTCTACGATTCGTCGCCTGAAACCGGCAAGCCTATGACGACGCACCAGTGGTATGACGGAACGCAGCATCCCTGGGAGTTCAAGCGCGTCTGGCACCTGGAACCTTCGCTCACCGATCCCGATACGGTTTATGCCGGCGTGGAGGACGCAGCTCTGTTTCGTTCAACCGATGGCGGCCAGAACTGGAAAGAACTCTCTGGCCTTCGTGGTCACGGCACCGGCCCTAACTGGCAGCCGGGTGCAGGAGGCTTGTGCCTTCACACCATTCTTCTCGACCCCACTGATCCGGATCGCATTTACATTGCAGTCTCAGCGGCCGGTGCGTTCCGCACCGATGATGGCGGCAAGTCCTGGAAGCCGATCAACAAAGGTCTTTACTCGAAATATCTTCCCAGCCCCAGCGCCGAAACCGGCCACTGCGTTCACCACATCGCCATGAATCCCAAGCGCCCGGGCGTGCTGTTCATGCAGAAGCATTGGGACGTTATGCGCTCCGACAACGCTGGCGATCAGTGGACCAAGGTCAGCGGAAACCTGCCCACCGATTTCGGTTTCGTCATTGACGTGCATGCGCACGAACCCGAGACCGTGTACGTCATCCCCATTAAGAGCGACTCCGAGCACTACGTGCATGAAGGCAAGCTGCGCGTCTTTCGCAGCCGCACCGGTGGCAATGAATGGGAACCGTTGACCAACGGCCTGCCGCAGAAAGATTGTTACGTCAACGTCCTGCGTGACGCCATGGCCGTCGATTCGCTCGATAGCTGCGGAATCTATTTCGGCACCACTGGTGGACAGGTCTACGCCTCGAGTAACGCCGGCGATTCCTGGAGGCCGATCGTGCACGATCTGCCGGCAGTGCTGTCGGTGGAAGTGCAGACCCTCGAGTAAGCACTTCCCTAGGATTCATCGTGCCCCTTCGGCTGTGAAGCTCACCACTTCTGCGATCGTCAGGAAGAGCGCGTACGTCGCAAACAGAAACGCTCCATATCGCCCCGCCGTTTCCGGACGCATTCGGGGCATCCACTCGGCAAATCGCGATAGTAATGCCGCTTCTCCAAACATCCCCGGCAGAGCCAGCAAAAGCGCCGCCGATCCCCAGTCGGCCGCCGGCAGATGCCGCCACTTCAAAATCAGCATGCAGATTGCCGATGTGACAATCGGCGTCAGAACGAAGTTGATCCAATAGCGCTGGTTGCCGCTCTCGAATACATGCGTTCCGCGAAACTCGTAAAGAATCGTCCCGCCAATCCAAGACACAATTCCAATTCCGAGAAGAAGCATTCGATCAAAGGGCTTCATGGATGCGCTCCTATCTTCCATTCATGTACCAGTCGGTACATTGTGTTTGTACCATGTGGTACATTGAAAAGGCAATCATTCATGCCGCGAAAAAAAGACCCCAATCAGCGGGAGCATCTGCTTGAAGCCTGTTTAGCTGCCTTTCTGCGCGCGGGCACGCTGGACCTCAGTCTCGACAAGTTGGCACGCTCCGCTAAGACCAGCAAACGCATGCTGGTGCACTACTTTGGCAGCCGCGAAGCTTTGGAAGAAATGGCCATGTCGCGCCTGGAAGATGGCCTGCGCTCGCAGTTCCGCGCGGGCGCTTTTCCGCCCGCCACTACGCTTCATCTTGTTGTGAGGACTCTATGGGAACAAATTACCGCGCCTCGCGCGCGCGGCCTGCTTCAGGTCACCATGGACCTCACCCGCCGCAGTTGGACCGGTTCCGAACGCGGCCGCCGCTTCTTTGCCGAACAGCAGCGCCTATGGGCGGAAATGTTAAGTGACTTCTTTCCCCACCAAGAGGACGTCGGTGCCTTGCTTCTGCTTTTCCAGGGGGCGGCACTCGTCTATCTCGCCACTGGAGACGCCTCGCGCGGATGGCGCGCCCTCGAGAGGTTCGTGCAGCTCGAAACACGTTCCACTGCGGATAAAGCACCTTGAACGGCTCGATTTCTCCATACACTGCACTCGGGCATCAAGCATCCACATTCCTGTGTTGTAATGAGAACAGCGGCAATATGCCCTCGACAATTACCCGAATTCGCCGCCGCGCCAAAGCGGCTCATCGCAATCTGCGCGGTGTCGCCATGGCTGCGCGGGCCCTCGCTTCGACCGATCATCCTTTACTTGCGCACATCATCCCGATGCGCCGCTGCAATCTTGCCTGCACCTACTGCAATGAGTTCGACGATTTTTCCAAGCCCGTGCCGATCGAGGAAATGTATCGCCGCATCGACAAGCTGGGCGAACTCGGCACTTCCGTCGTGACCATTTCCGGCGGCGAGCCGCTCATGCATCCCGAACTGGATGACGTGATCTGCCGCATTCGCGCTAACGGCATGATCGCCGGCCTGATCACAAACGGCTACCTCCTCGTCGCCGACCGCATCCAGCGCCTCAATCGAGCCGGCCTAGAATGGCTGCAAATTTCCATCGACAACGTCAATCCCGACGACGTCTCCAAGAAAAGTCTGAAAGTTCTCGACAAGAAATTGCAGCTCTTAGCCGAACACGCGGATTTTCATGTGAACATCAACTCCGTCGTCGGCAGCGGCATCACGCATCCCCAGGATGCGCTGGTCATCGGCAAACGCGCCATCGAATTGGGATTCACTTCCACCATCGGCATCATTCACGATGGCGGTGGGCAATTGCAGCCGCTCGGCGAGGAAGAACGCCGCATCTACCACGCGATGCAGGCGCTCGAAAAGTCCAGCTTCACGCGCGTGAATTCTTTTCAGGACAACATCGCCCGGGGATTACCGAACAATTGGCGATGCCGCGCCGGTGGACGTTACCTCTATATCTGCGAGGACGGCCTCGTGCACTATTGCTCGCAGCAGCGTGGATATCCTGGAGTCCCGCTGGCTCAATATACCCGCGAAGACCTTAGCCGCGAATATCTCGCAGAAAAAAGCTGCGCGCCTAACTGCACCGTCTCTTGCGTCCATCAAGTGTCGATCTTTGACTCGTGGCGCGATCCGCAACAGCGGCAGATCTCGACTCCCGCGCCCGCCGTCGAAAGCGAACTCGTCCAGATCAAGTAGCCGGCTTACTTCTTGGGCTGCGCCGTTGGCGGCAACAATCCATTCAGGCGAAGATACATCGCGGCCGAGCTGTAGTGATCCGCCCAATCGTTCGTCAGCGCAATCAGGGCGAAGGCTCGTGGCCCCTTTCGTCCGCCAAATAGTTCGACTTCGTCGCTGAGCTTCGAATCGTCAACTTTGTCGAGCGCCGTCGAGCAGAACTCGAAGCTAGCCTTCAAGGCCTCGACCAGCTTTTCTTTGCTGTCGGATTCTTTCAGCGGAACCGAGGGCTTGACTTCCGGGATGTTGCCGATGGTCGAACAAAGATGGTTGTTCGATCCGATGATATGAAGAACGAGGTGGCCGAAGGTCATCTGCTGCTCGGTCGGCTTATAGGAGAATTTGTCGGCCGGCATTTCCTCGACCGCGGCCACAAGATTTTTCTCCTGCCGGGGCAAAATTTCTTTCACCACGGAACTCACCGGATTTTTTTCCTGGGCAAAACATGTCATAGCCAGCATCATCACAAATAGGCACAGAATGGATTTCATACGCGTCCTCGCTTGCGAATAATTCGGAGTTTACGGCCCCATTGTACTCGGTACTCGCCCGAGAAACCCTCCAGAAAATGCCCTGCAGTAAAATCGGCAGCTAACTCACCATGCAAAATTTGACTCCAGTCGCCTGGACAGTATTCGGATTCGAGCTTGCCATAGCCGCCGCTTTCGGCTTCGCCGCCGCTTCCGTCGCGCGAATTGTCCAGCGTTGGCCCGCTTTCGTCCGTGTTCTCGCTCCGGTCCTGCTGCTAATTCCCTACATCGCGGTCGCCGGATCGGAGCACATGCTGCAATGGCAATGGATCGTCCTCTACGCCGGATTGCCAGTGGTGATTGCCTGGCTGCTCGAGCGCGCGGCGAGATCGGATCCCGAGCAGCGAGGAAACTGGCGCGATGCCGTCATCCTCCTCACCCTCGGATTAGCTGTCGATCTACGCTGGTTCGAGCCGGCCTGGCCTGCGGGTCTCGAAGCCATCGGAAAAATACTTCTGGTCGATGCCGGATTGTATGGTTTCCTCGCAGTGCGTCAACTGAGCGGAACCGGATTCGACTTCCATCTGCGCTGGTCGGACTGGAAAAGTGGTCTTCGCGAACTCGCTTTTTTCGCTCCCATCGTGATCCTTCTCGGACTCGCCCTCGGATTTATTCATCCTCACGCCAACATTCCCTCGATCGCGAAGGCTCTCGTGCGCTGGGCTGAGATTTTCGTATTCGTAGCTATCCCGGAGGAACTGTTCTTCCGCGCGTGGGTGCAAAATCTGCTGCAGCGCCGCATGGGACGAAACGCCGCGCTCGTCGTTGCATCCATTTTGTTCGGACTGTCGCATTTCAATAAGCGCTCCATAAATTTCAACTGGCGCTACGTGATCCT
>DATKQB010000132.1:0-56334 GCA_035523795.1 Verrucomicrobiia bacterium
GCGCAGCGCTCCTTCAAAGCGGCCGCGAATCGTGAGCATCGCGGCGCCGTGCATCAGCGACCACAACGCCAGCATAAGACGGGTGTACTGGCGCGGGTTACCTCCCAGTTCCTTGGCGACGCGCTCGCGCAACAGACGAAATGACGGCCATGCCTCGTAGAGCGAAGGCGGTTGGGCCACGCCGTCGAACAATACTTCGTAGGCGTGACTGTGGCGCAGCGCGAATTGCAGATAGCGCTCGGCGGAGTGGCGCAGCGTGCGCGCCGGTGTGAGCGTCTCGAAGAGTTGGCGGCGCGTCTCGATGCGCAACGCACTCAAAAGGTCATCGCGGTGCCGGTAGCGCTCGTAGACGGTTGGGGTGGTGGTGCCCGCCATTTTGGCTACGCTGCGCATGGTGAGCGCTTTCTCACCGCCGCGGGCCCACAGCCGCGAGGCGGCTTCGAGAATACGCCGCTCAAGATCTGGGTCGGGATGCCGGGGCAATTCTCCTCCTCTATATTCCCGCAATTAAAACGTATTAATTACTTGCACGTCGTATTATTAACATCGTATACTGTATTGATCTGGCGCAATCACGCCAGTCTGCTGCAGGGGTTCTGGCAGACCGAAATTCTCGCAGTCCTCCCAATCGGCGCCGGCGCCCCTGAGCAAGATTCCATAGAAAGTCGAGGGGTTGTACATGATGTCAGGAGTAAAGAAGCAGCCGGATGTACCCCGTCTCATGGCGGAACTCACGGCACTCAAAGTGGAACTGCTGAGCGCGCAGTGCGCCATGGATCGGGTGCGGCTGCAGTATTCCGCGCACGATATTGTCATGTTCGCCGACCGCCAGGCGCTCAAGCGCATAATTGCCTCAGCCGAGGCTCTCCGTGATTTCTGCTCGCAGCTTCAGCTGCAAATGCAATATCAGGACAAGCTGAACGCTTCATCAGAGTAAATCGTGGCTGCGCGCTGTGTGATCCGATTCGACTGAAACGGATAATTACAGCTATTTTTCCACGCGGATGAATTCGCCGGTCGAGGCATTCACTGAAACGGTCAGCTTTGCATCGTCACGGCTGGCACCGTAGATCACGTGCCATACCAGCTCGTTCGTGTTGTGGTTCCAGTCGCAAACGTAGAAGACCGGTGTATTCGGATCCTTTTCCAGGATCTTATCGCCGCCGTGTTTCTGCGCAGTATCGAAGGCCTGGTCGGAATCAATCTTCAGAAAACCCATGTCGAAGACCTGGGTCGAGGCATTGGATGGGCTATAACTGTCTTCGATGCCTGGATTAACCCCCTGCTCGGGAGCGCCCTCGGCAACGCTGCCCGACCATGTATAGCTTTTCTCGCTCCGCATAGAAGGCGAGGCAAAACTTGCGCGCCAGACCGCGGCCTTGCCGTCGTGTCCATTGGCGTCCGTGGTGACACTGGATTCGAGTCGATACGGCTTGGCGTCGGCATTCCACCCGCGCGCGGCGATGTAGAGCTTTTGGAATCCGGAACGGCCGGTAATCGTCTCCGTCGTTTTCGGCGCCGGTTTTGACTCCGCTGACTTCTCCGGGTTGGAAGTGCACGCATTCAGCCAGGGCAGGCACATGACGATCAGGAGCGGGAAAATCGTGCGATAGGGCGAAGCTGTGCGCACCGATGGCTGACGCACATTCCTGCATTCCGGGAGGGCAAGGCGGTCGGTCTTCATGGACATTTTTTCCTGGTATAAATTTTGAATCTTTTTCACGTCGCGCAACATTCTACCCGAACGACAGGAAAACGTAAGTGACCGCCTATGGACCGTCATCTCGAAAAATTGCAAAAGGGAATCGCGATGGCGGTCGAAGGAATTACGCCGGACCAACTTCGATGGCATGTTCCTGGCAAGTGGTCAGTCGCCGAGGTGCTTGAGCATCTTTATCTGACTTACACGGGGACCATCAAGGGGTTCGAGCGGGTCGCAGCGGGGCAGCACTTCCCTTCCAAGCCGGAGAGGATTCATCCTGCGCGACGGTTCGTCGTGCTCGTTCTCGGGCACATGCCGGCCGGCCGCGAGGCTCCGGCTAACACTCGGCCCCGCGGTTTGGATCCCGAAAAGATCAGGGCGGAAATCAATACGAGAATCTCAGAGATGGATGAAACGATTACCCGCTGCGCGGAGGCATGCGGCAGCGAACGTTTGCTCGACCATCCCATTCTTGGGCCGCTCACGGCGGCGCAGTGGAGGAAATTTCATCTCGTTCACGGCCGGCATCATGTGCAACAGATTCGGCGGTTGCGGGAATCATTCTCGGGAAAATGATTTGGGAGTAATTCAATCGCGGGCGCAAATGTTTTGGTGTCTTTTTGCGTCGCGGCACAAGTCAAAGTTCCCACCCTGCCACCGCACAGCGCGCGGAGGCAAGGGCGGGGCAGCGGAATCAGAGAGTTTATTGCTGGGTCGCGCTGGAGGGCGCGCCTGCTTTGCGAGCTTCTTCCTGCAGGTCATCGAGCTTCTGCTTGGCGTCATCCAGTTGTTTCTGCTTGTCGGCAATTTCCTGCTTGTACTTGGCGTCTTCCTGATCCCACGCAGTCTCATTGCGCAGGCGGTTGCCTGCGTCGGCATAGAAAGCCGCGGCGCGCAACTGATACTCGCGCTGCAGCACGTCGAGTTCGCGGGCGTCCAAATCAATGGCGTCCTTCTGCGTGGAAATCTTATCGGCCCACTGCTTGGCGGCAGCGTCCTTCTCAGCCTGATCCCCTGCGGAATTTTTTGCCGCGCTGGACTGATCACCGGCTTTGGAATCCGCCGGAGCTTTGCTTTGGGCCGATCCCTTGTCATCGGAACCTGAGTTCGCGGACGAATCGTCGGCCGATTTGGTTTCTGACGAACTATCGGGCGTGCCTACAACCGACAGCTTGTCGTCTTTCGGCAGGTTGTCATTGTCGAATACTTTGGGTTTGCCAGTGGGCGGAGAATTCTTGCGAATCTGCCGCGCGTAGTCGCCCAGCGATGTACCCGAAGAAGTAGTTGAAGAGCTGGACTGGCTGCCCGACTGCGTCTGATTCTGCGCCGCCATCTCCAGCGTAGCCAAACCCAGAGAGAGCAACGATCCGATTGCGATGGTTGCGATTCGTTTCATAATTCCACCCTTCCTTCGGTTTGAACCGGCTATTCTCAATCCTCTATTACCCTTGCTTCGGGACTAAAACTATTGTTGCTTCAAACTCCCGAGCCCGCGGCCTGGGCGGCTTCAAAAGAGCCGTCGGCCGGGCGCGCCCCGCTTGTGACTTCGCGCCGCAACCGGCTGAGTTCCGTAATGTCGCTGATCAGGCATGCCGCGCCACTCACCGTGTTGTCATCGGCCTGTACTGGAACAATGGTGATGGAAAGCGAGCGATTCTCGCCCGCCGGCGTCTCATATTCAGCCTGCATCTCGCGTGCCGCGCCGGATGATCGCAGTATGCTATCGAACTCGTCAGACACAAATTCGGCGCTATCAGCATCGCAGTTGGATTCAGCGAAAATCGTGGCGCAACGGAAAATGTCTCTCAGATGCATCCCGACGAGGGAAGCAAAACCCAAGATCTGTTTGGCCGCTGGATTGCTGCTTTTTATCAGGCCGTTTTTTCCCACGCTCAACACTCCACAGGAAACATTGGAAAGCACGGCGTCGGTGAATTGCTCGGTGCTCCGCGAACGACGCTGCTCGGCCTGCGCTTGCGCTTTGAGTTCATCGTGCTGCTGCTTCAGTTGATGGATGACCGTGTTGTACACATGGAGCGGCAAGGCCTCCAGGGCGGGGGCATCGGAGGAGATCTCGGCTTCTTCTTGAATGCTTTGGCGCAACTTCCGCATGACGACCAGGACTACTAAGAATGCAAGCGACGAGCAAAACAGAATCGCCACGCCCTGCAAAAAAATGGGGTTCGAAAAAAACTTCACCAGAGCCTCCCGTACCAGCGTAGAACCTGATTGCCGAAGAACAGCGCGAATACCGCCATGCTGCCCAGGAAGACCCCAAACGGCATCTGATAGTAGCGATAAACCATTTGCGCCGATTGCCATCCGCGGCGGCGTGCCGCTTGCGCATTCGTCAGTCGTTTTGTGAAACGCTGAGTTCGCTTGAGCCAGACGATGAAGACGGTCGCTAATCCGAACACGGAACCGGCTACCGAACCGGCGAAGATCGTCAGGACAGTCAACTTCATACCCAGGAACGCGCCAATCATGGCCATCAGCTTGACATCGCCGAAGCCCATGCCCTCCATGCCGCGCCAGCGCAAGTAGATTGCCCCTGCGCCGTAGATAAACGACGCGCCGACCGCCGCTCCCAGCAGCGCATCGACAAAGGACAGCAGGCGAAGTGAAATGTCTCCACTGAAGGGCAGGCTTATCAGGCCGGGCAGAAATTGCGATGCCAGATCACTCACTGGAACGAAGAGGCTGAAGGCCAAGCCCAGCGCGAGACCGGGCAGAGTCAACTTGTCGGGCAGCAGCTTCGTTTCAGCATCGGTGAAAACCAGGCCGAGTACGAGGAACGAAAAGACGCAGAATTTCAAAGTTGAAAATGAAAGTCCGAAATGCCAATAGCAGATCGTCCAGAGGACGCCATTCAGGAGTTCGATGAAGAGATAACGGGGCGAGATCGGCGTGTGGCAAGTGCGGCAGCGCCCTCGGAGAATCAGCCAACTGACGACCGGAATGTTGTCATAGGACGCGATTCGGCGTTTGCAATTTGGACACGCGGAACGCGGCGTGGTCACAGAAAAACCTCTCGGAAGCCGGTAGATACACACATTCAGAAAGCTGCCGAATGCCAGCCCGAGGACAAGAACCGCCGATGCAATCACCGGATCCACTTTGATCTACGCGCTCACGCAGTTCTGCATCCTGGGTGGGACTTCCCTTCCTCAGGATGTGCGAGCCTGTGCTTACCTGACCTCTCGATCGAGACGTTTCGAGCTAACTGGATTATAAGTCCCTGGCTAGGAGCCGACTAAGGTACTGAAGTCACTGCCCGGGAGGGCAATGCCTGTGGCGACAGGTGCTAAGGAACCGTGTGGCCAGAGGAACGAGTATGGTTCCCGGCCGCTTTGACAGCCGCGCAACTGAGGTATGCCTGGCCGGCAAGCCGCGAGGTCGTTCGGGCGCCAAACAGCGGCGTCTCAGGATTTCAACCAAACCGCTGGAGGCGCCGCTCGGCATCTCGTTTCGGGTCAGCCGGTCTACTTTACCTGCAAGGTTTCGATGTAGTTCACCAGATTCGCGGTTCTCTGTTGCACTTGCGACTCGTGACCTTGGCTGATGCTGGAAAACAGGGGTCCCCAGATCGGCATGTCCGGGCTGCCATGGGATGGCATGGACGCCTGTCCGCGAAGTATCGAGGCTATATGCGCTGACGGGTATTTTCCGCCGTTTTTCTGCGCCAGCAGCGTCAGATCAGACGGCTCCGTCTTCAGAGCGGAAGCGGCGGGGCCATTGCCCTTGGCATCGGTTCCATGGCAAACGGCGCAATAGCTCTTGTACATTTCTTTGCCGGAATTGGACGGTACATCCGTGATGGGAATGTGCTTGACCGCAGGGGCGTTTTGGGACGTGGCATTCTGCGCCACTGCAAATGACGATAGAACAATAACCGCGGCAATGCTGATGAATTTCATCACACGCATAGAGTTCCTCCTCGGGCCTACCGGGCCCGAACTGCCATAACAGGGCAGTCTAGGAGGAGCCTGCGCGCAGGAATGTGATTGCGATCACGGGCGGGTGTGACCAGTTATCCGCCTGTGCGCAATCTATTTCGCCCCGAGCCCGTCGTGCTCGTGATAATTCGGGTATGGCGGACGCTTGATCTCGGGCAGCGGATGCTCTTTCAATTCCTCCATCACGACCTGGATCGCTTTTTCGAGTTGCGTATCGTGGCCCTGTCGCCAGGCCGCGGGATCCATTTCGACGTCGACATCCGGTGGAACACCGTGATTTTCGACCTCCCACTCGCCTTTGAGACCGTAAATGGCAGCCCGCGGCGCGGTCACACTGCCGCCATCGATCAGCTCTGGATATCCGCCTATGCCGACCAAACCACCCCATGTGCGCTTTCCGATCAGCGGTCCGAGAGCGGCTTTCCGGAAGTACCAGGGCAACGCGTCGCCGCCGGAGCCGGACATTTCGTTGATGATCATCACCTTCGGTCCATAGATCGCTTCGGAGGGACTCGACCAGTCGTGGCCCTCGCGAGTCACGACCTTGCTCATCAGCGGACGCCGCAGGTAATCGATGATGTAATCGGCGAGCTGCCCACCTTCGTTGTAACGTTCGTCGATAATCGCCGCTTCTTTTCCGACCTGGGCGAAAAAGTATCGATTGAAGCTGGTATAGCCGGCTCCGGCGGTGTTTGGTACGTAAACGTAGGCAACGCGTCCGCCTGTGGCTTCGTCGACACGACGGCGATTATTTTCGATCCAGGCGAGATGGCGCAGATTTTCTTCGCTGGCGACTGGAACTACCGTAACGTCGCGCGAATCTTTGCCGTCGGGATTGGGTCCGACTTTCACCACGACCTGCGTCCCTGCCGTGTTTTCAAAGAAGCTGTAGATATTGTCGGCAGAGTGCAACTCGCGGCCGTTCACCGCCAGGATGTAATCCCCGGCTTTGACATTTACACCCGGTTGCGTTAGCGGGGCTTGCAAGCCGGGATTCCAATTCTCGCCGTCATAAACTTTCGCGACGCGATAGCGGCCGTTTTCGAGGGTATAGTCGGCGCCGAGGAGGCCTCCTTTGACATGCTTTGGCTGAGGTTTTTCGCCATCGCGAATAAACATGTGGCCGACGGTCAACTCACCGAGGCATTCCTCGAACAAATATGTGAGTTCACCGCGAGAGGCGATGCCGTCGAGATAAGGCTCGTATTTCTTCTTTGCTTTTTCGAGATCGAGCCCGTGGAAGTGCGGATCGTAGAAGAAGTCGCGCTCGATCCGCCACGTTTCGTTGTAGATCTGCCGCCACATGGCGCGGGGCTCGACATAGACCTGCCAGTCATCCAGTTTCAGTGGTCCGAAGCCAGGCTTTGGCGGCCCACCGGAGCTTGGCGGCTCATCGGTGGCAACCGTCGTCCAGGAATCGTCTTTGCGGTAGAGAATTTTCTCCCCATTATCCGAGATGGTGAAGTCGTTGATATCCTCTACCCACTTGTCGACCTTGCGCTTGCTGAGGTCGAACTTCTGCAGAGTGAGATTGGCACCTCCCTGGGTCTCTTCCGTAAATACCATCGGACCTTCCGCCAGGAAGAGAATGCCCGATTTGCCGCCCAGCATGTTTACGTAATTCTTTGCGGGAATAGGCAACGAGAGAATGCGTTGCGAAATGCCCTCGAAGTCAATTTTCACGACAACTGGCTTTTCTTTGCTCGTGTCGTCGTTCTTATCGTCAGCAGTCTTGTCGTCCGCCGATTTTTCGCCGGATTTTGCTTTGTCCTTCGGCGACTTTTTCCCTGAGTCTTTTTGTTGATCTTTGTCTTTATCCTGATCCGGCTTTTTTTCTTCCTTCGGTTTCTCCTCATCGCTCTCGGGCGCGAGCGGAGACTTCTCGTCTTTGCTGAGAACCGTCACGTAAACACTGCGCGAGACCGGATGCTCGTCGCTCGACATATCAAGGCCAGCGGTCGAGAGCGCGGTATCAGTTGATGCAGTAAAGTAGAGATATTTTCCATTCTTATCCCACACCGGATTGAGCGCGTCGCTCATGCCGTCAGTGATCTGAAAGGTCTTCGCCTGATCCAGCGAATAGACGAACACCGCATGCAGCCCGCTCGGAAGCTGCCGGGTGTAGGCGATCCACTTATTGTCGGGAGACCAGGTCTGGCTGAGCTGCGTGGTGCCGAAGCCGCCAAAAAAATCTGTATCCACGAGCTTGGGCTTGGGATTGTCCAGATCGAGATACCACAGATTCAATCGCTTATCGGTGTACGCGATCTTCTTGCTGTCGGGCGACCATGTCGGCGTGTAAAAAAACGAAGGTGGATTTCCAAGATTGATGTGCCGCACATCGCCGAGCCCGCTTTGGTCGCGAATGGCAAGCTCGTATTCTCCAGATTCATCCGAGAAGTATGCGATCGACTTTCCATCCGGAGACCATGCCGGATCGCGATCGGCCACAGCCGGACTGCGCGTGATGTTGCGAATATCGCCCTTGTCAGTGGGGACAGTAAAGATCTCTCCCCAGGCTTCGAACACCGCGCGCATACCGGTAGGCGACAAATTGAAATTCTGAATGCGCTTGGGCTCAACTTTCGCAAAGTGCGGGCGAACGGCATCAATGTCTCCCGAGACGCGAATGGAAATGTTCCTCGCCTGATGGGTCTCAAGATCGTAGAGCTTGATCGCTCCGAACTGCTCGATCACAATGGCGTCAGGCCCGGCCGACGCGGTTTTGAAATCCAGTCCGTCGCTGTGCAGAACTTCCGTGACCTGTTTTGTCTTCGTGTCGTAGGCAAACAGACTGACGGGGCCGTTGCGGTCAGACAGGAAATAAATCGTGTCTCCCACCCACATTGGGTAATGGTCGCTCGAGTTGTCGCGGGGAATCTTCGCCACGATGCTCGAATCTTTCAGGTCAGCGATCCAGATCGGGGTGGTTTGCCCGCCACGATAGCGCTTCCACGCGCTCTGCCACTGCACATGAGGGACATAGACCAGATGAGAGGCATCGGGAGAATAAGAAGCCTCGGCAGCCACTGGCAGCGGAAGCTCGGTTGGGAATCCGCCCCCGAGCGGAATTGTATAGAGCTGAAATTCGTAGTGGCGGAAGCTGTTACCCCACGAACCGTAGAGAATTCTCTTGCCGTCAGGCGTCCAGCCCACGACGAGATCGTCGGCCGGATGATAAGTCAGCCGCTTTGGCACGCCGCCGGCAGCAGGCACCACGTAGACATCTTTGTTTCCGTCATATTCGCCGGTGAAGGCGACCATCGAGCCGTCGGGAGAAAACGCCGGATCGGTATCCTCTCCAATATCCGAGGTCAAGCGGCGCGCGTCGCCGCCATCGCGGTTGACGATCCACAGATTGCCGCCGTAGTTGAACACGATCTGCGTCTTGCTGACCGTGGGCATGCGGAGCAGCAGCGGCGGATTGGATTGAGCGCTTGCGGTTGTAAGAAGTGTCGAGAGGGCGAGCGAGGTCACGAAGAAGATAAAACCGATCAGTTGGCGCATTACGGTTCCTGTCGCGTGCGGGATTGTTGCTTGAAGCAAACGGGAATCTTAGTTCCGGCGAGGGATGGCGGTCAAACTGGTCATGATGTCCTGAATTCATTTACCACGGCCACAAGGATGAACACGAGGAACCACGGAGCCCTGAGCCCGTCATGGGCGCTCGGTCTTGTCTTTTCCCTTCCCCGGCAAAGCTGCGGGATTCTCGTGCGTCCTCTCGCGGAAGCTGCCACGCAAGCCGGACGCCAGGCCAACGCTCGATTCTCCAAATCTGTCGCGCAGGCTATCGGCGGCAGCCAGCGCATCTTTCCAGCGCTGCTGGCGCGTGCCTTCGAGCAAATCGATCTGGTCGGCTGCCGTCGTAAATGAAGATGCCTGCACCCCAAGCAGACGAATCGGCGCTCCTTTCTGCCAGTTCTTGCGAAACAGAGCGCGAATATTCTCGAAGATTTCGATGTCGAGTTGAGTGGGGTTCGGCAGCGTATGCGCGCGCGTGATAGTGGTGAAATCCTTGTAGCGTAGTTTGAGTTGAATGGTGCATGCGTGAAAATTCGCTTCGCGCAGGCGGCGGCCAACCATTTCGGAAAGCCGTATCAGTGTGGCCTCGAGCTGGGCAACATCAGCCGTGTCTTCGTCATAGGTATGTTCGTGGCTGATCGATTTAGCGGCGAGATCGGCACCGACTTCACTGTCGAACCATCCGCCAGCGTCCTCGCCCCGGGCTTTTCCCGCCAAAGCGAGACCCCATTTTCCGAAACGTCGTTCCAGTTCGCCTGCTTCGAGCTTGGCGAGGTCGCCAACTTTCTGAATTCCGAGATCATGCAGATGCTTTTCCATGATCTTGCCCACGCCGGGAATCTCGCGCACATCGAGCGGGGCGAGAAATTTGGCTTCTTCGCCCGGGACAATCCAGAGGACGCCATTGGGTTTCGCCTGCCCTGAGCAAACCTTGGCGATCAGCCGCGAAGTTCCGATTCCGACTGAGCAATTCAGGCGCGTTTTTTCGTTCATGCGTCGATGCAAGGTGTGCGCTGCCTTTAGCGGCCGGCCATGCAGGCGCTCAGTGCCGGTCATATCGAGATAGGCTTCGTCGATGGAGGCCATCTCGACTTGCGGCGAAAATGTTCCGAGCACTTTGTACACTTGTTCGGAGCACTCGCGATAGCGCTCAGGATGTCCATCGACAAAGATCGCATGTGGACACATTTTGGCCGCAGTGCGCAGCGGCATGGCCGAATGCACTCCGAACTTGCGGGCTTCATACGAAGCAGCCGAAACCACGCCACGCTCGTTGCGCTGGCCGCCAACCACAACGGCCTTTCCTTTGAGCAAGGGGTCGTAGAGTTCTTCCACGGAGACGAAGAAGGCGTCCATATCGACGTGAAAGATGGTGCGCGGGAATGCGGGATGGGACGTCTCCGCCATGCTGGAGAAATTCTAGCAGCGTGAATAGGGATGGAACTCTCAAGCTACTTTTTTCGTATAGCTATTAGCGATGCTGATTTTATTTGCTCCGCCATGCGATTCTTAGTAGCTTTCTGGCGAAAGAGGTGCCTGTGCCCATTTCCGCCGTAGATTCGATCACGCTCGCCGTCGAGCATACCAAGCAGCAATTGTTTCGGCCGTTCCGCATTGGCCAGTGGACGCGCCTGGCTTTCGTCGGCTTGCTCGCTGGAGAACTCGGGGCCAACGGATGCAACCGTTCGAACTTTCAAGCTCCGGTGCACCACGGGCCGATGGCTACGCCGCACTTTCCCGCATTTTCAGCCATTGATCCCACATTGATCGCGGCGGCAATCGCGGCAATCATTGCCTCGATTGCGGTTGGGCTCATTTTGATGTACGTCGGAAGTGTGATGCGGTTCATCCTGTTCGACAGCGTGGTCGCTCGCGAATGCCATATTCGCTGGGACTGGAACCGCCGCCTGGCTCCTGGCTGGCGGCTGTTCGTCTTCAAGCTGCTCTATGGCATTCTTTCTCTCGCCGGAATCGCCCTGATCATTGGAATCCCAGTGACGTTCGCTTTCTCGGCCGGATGGTTCCACGAGCCGAAACAACATCTCGCGCCGCTGGTCCTCGCAGGAGCATTTCTTTTCTGCACCTTCTTCGTATTTCTGATCGCCACCGCGGTGATTTTTGTTCTCACCAAGGATTTCGTCGTGCCACAGATGGCTTTGGAGAGTCTGGACGTAATGGAAGGATGGCGCCGGCTGTGGGCGATGATGAAAGTCGAAAAGGGAGCCTACGTAGCATACGTCGTGATGAAGATGGTGCTCGCGATTGTGGCCGGAATTCTGATGGGAGTGGCCACGCTGATTCTTGGCCTCATCATCGCAGTTCCAAGTATTGGACTCGGAATTCTGGCCGTGATTACCGGCAAGACGGCGGGGCTGACCTGGAATGCTCACACCATCGCGCTTGCCATTGGAATCGGCAGCGTATTGCTTGTCGTCTTCTTCTATTTAGTGGCATTGATCTATGTGCCCGCGATTGTGTTTTTCCCCGCGTATTCGATTCACTTCTTTGCGGGGCGCTATCCCCGCTTACAAGCGGAGCTGTATACGCCGCGACCTGGGCCGCCGGGTGTGGCGCCTGCCGCAGTGTAGCGTGCTCCGAAACATAAATTGGCCTCAAAAAATGACCGCCGGATGGACGTCCGGCGGTCGAGTGTTTAAAGGCCTAGTGAGCAGCTAATCGGTGGTGCCGCTCAGGGCCACAGTTGGGTTTTGCCCACCGTTGGTTGTTACGGTGAGCGTCGCGGAGTAAGACCCGACTGTCGAGTCGTCGAACTGGACTGGCAGCGTGCAGGTTTTTCCCGCTGCAACTCCGGAGCCGCAGGTATTCCCGGTAGTTAAGACGGTGAACGCCGCAGCGCCCGTACCTGAGATCGATGTGGAGACAGTGAGAGAAGCAATCGTTCCCACATTCTTGACGGTGACGTCGAGAACCTTAGCCGTTGCGTGCGTAATGGTCCCAAAGGCCAGCGTCGTAGGCGTCACGGATACATCGGTGGTACAGGTGCCAGTCAGCGGAATTGCGGGACTCGAACCGCCGTTGGTTGTCAGCGTGAGAGTTCCGCTGTTGGTGCCGACCGCCGTTGGATCGTACTCGACGGGCAGAACGCAACTTGCTCCCGCGGCTACGCTGGTCGTGCAGGTCTTGCCGGTGCTGGAAATCGAGAAGCCGGCACCCGCGATCGTTTCTGCCAGCGTGAAAGCAGCGGTTCCCACGTTGGAGATGGTGAGATCCACTGTCTTCGTCGTGCCGAAAGAGATCGATCCGAACGGGATCGATGAAGCCGAAAGCTTCACCTCTGTTCCCGTGCCCGTAACTTGAGCAAGCAGCGGGCTAGCAGGATCGTTGCTGGCGACCACCAGAGTGCTCTTGAAGCCGCCGACGGTCTGCGGATTGAAGGTGACAATAATGGTGCAACTCGCTTTGCTGGCGAGCGTTCCACTGCCCGTCGGGCAAGTGCCCCCGGTAATCGAAAAAGCGGTCGTGGAAGTCAAATATGTTTTTGACAAAGTGACCGCGGCACCGCTGTTGGTCAGGGTTAAAGTTTCTGCCAAAGGATTCTTCAGCGGCACAACGCCGAAAGCTTTCGTGCCGGTAAGAATGAGTCCTGAGGCGGTTCCGCTCAAAGTAATTTTGTTGGGATTCGCCGCCAGGAACGCGTTCGAGCTGATGGTGAGACTGCCACTGACTTTCCCAGCGGCCGTCGGTTGGAAATAGACGTCGATCTCGCAGGTCTGCCTTGCGGTCATACTCTGGCCGACGCAGTCATCGATTTCGCTATAGCCGGTCGGAGCCGTGATCGCGCTGATCGTCGTTGGACCGATCGCACTCACGGTGACCGGTTGGAAATCACTCACTGTGCCCGCGGGTTGAGTCTCGAAGAGCAGACTTCCCGCAGAGAGCCCGTACCCCGCGAACGGGGTGATCTGCCGCACGCGCTGGTCATACTGATCCACGACATAAGTGTTCCCCGAGCTGTCGCGGGCGATGCCGGACGGATAGTAAAACGTAGCCTTAAGGGCGGGTCCGCCGTCGCCCGAGAAACCGTAACCGCCGTAAACGCCTGCGAACGTGAGCATCTGGCCCGAAGGCGTTACCCATCGCACCAGCTGGTTTTGGTAGTCGGAGAGAAAAAGGTTCCCGTTCACGTCGGCCGTAACAAAGGACGTGTAGATTGAGTTCCCGGTGGCTGGACCATCTCCTGTATATCCGCACGCACCATCTCCCGCAACGGTCTGAATAATGCCGCTGCTGGCGACGATTTCCCGAATGCGGCAGGTATTGGTGGTGGCCGCCTCGGAAAAATATACGTTGTTTGCGCCGTCGAGAGCGACCGAAAGCGGGTAATAGATTTCCGCATTCACCGCCAGACCGCCGTCTCCGGAGTAACCGCAGCCCGGCGATGGTGGACCGACTCCGGCGATTGTGCTGACCAGTCCGGTGGACGCAGTCAGCTTGCGGATCGCACAGTTGCTGTAATCCGCTATGTACATGTTGTTGGCGGAATCGAACGCTACACCCTGAGGCCCGTTCACCTGCGAGTCTACCGCGCCGGTGTTAACGTAACCGCATCCTTTGCGCGAGCCGGGTGATCCGCCCACCACGGTAGTGAGGTCACCGGTGGAAGCGACGACTTCGCGGATCGCGCAGTTGTTTTGGTCGGCAATGTAGATATTTCCATGGCTGTCTTTGCCGATACCGAGAGGATAAGCGAACTCCGACGCAGCCGATTCTGCGGGACTGCCATCGCCGGCAAAACCATAGACGCCGTTGCCGGCGAAACCGGTGATCTGATTCGTAGTGCTGTTCCATTGATAGACCGCGTTGGTCTGATAGCCACCTACATATACGTTCGAGGAGGTGGGGTCCGCATAAACACCGTACGGGTAATACAGCGAGGGAGTGCCGCCAGTAACGCCCTTGATTCCCACAGGATCGGAATAGGAAACCTGGGTCCCACCGTTCGGACCCCATCCAAAGATGGTGTTGATCAAGCCGCTGCTCTTGGTGATCTTGCGAACGCGGTCGGCGCCGTAATCGCCCTCGTAAAAGTTTCCGCTTGAGTCGTAGACGAGCCCGACCGGGTTCATGCATGCGCTCAAGGCCGCGCCGCCGTCGTCGTTACACCAACCTCCTGAACCTTTGCCGGCGATGGTAGAAATCGTGCCTGGCTTGGGAACAGCTCCAGAATAGGTCAGCGTGAATTGGCGCACCCGGGCATTGGCGTAGTCAGCGACCTCCACGGTTGTCGTCGAGCCGCTGATCGAGACGTGGATCTGCCAGGGTTCGTACAGTTCGGCGCCCACCGCGTTGATGCCATCGCCGTTGTAGCCGCAAGCGGTGTAACTGCCAGCCAGTTGATAAATATCTTTGCTGGAGCCGACGACCTCGCGAACGGTGCAGCGCTGATTTTCGCTGATATACAGATTGGGGGTACTGGCCGTGTCAAGACTGACCGCGTCGGGATAGCACAAGTGCGCAGCAATCGCCGTTCCGCCGTCGCCATAAGGCGCACTTCCTTGGCAGTTCTGCGAGGGAGTGCCCGCGACCGTGGTGATCGTTCCCGTGGGCACACCACCGGTCACTTTGCGGACAATGCCGTTGTTATAGTCAGCGATATACAGGTCACTGGTGGCAGGATTCACGGCGACCCCCGCCGGGCTGTACAACTCCGCCTTGTCGGCGGCTACGCCGTCGCCGTTGTAACCGCATGAGCCGCCCGTGCCGGAAGAATTCACGAGACCAGCTACCGTGGTGATGATGCCGGTAGACTGGCTGACCTTGCGTATGAGGCAGTTGCTGGCATCTGCAATGTAGACGTTAGGAGGGCTCGCCGCATCCACAGCTACGCCTTGCGGGTTATACAGCCTCGCGTTAACCGCTAGTGCCCCGTCGCCGGCATACCCGGCGAGCCCGTTTCCGGCTACGATCGTTTCGACTCCGGTGGTGCTGATCTTGAATACGCGCTGCAGTTGCTCCGCCGCGACGTAGATGTTTCCGGATGCGTCAATGGCGAGTTGATAGGGTTGGTACATATTGGCGTTGACCCCGGGAAGACCGTTGGGACCGCCGCCAACGACTGTCTTGATTACATCTTGCGCCGCGGCCGAAAAAATCAGGCTGCTAGCTGCTACTACACAGAGCACGAATCTTATTAGTGTTTTCACAGAGCTCCTCTTTGTCGAATCAAAATTGGTTGGCTCGCGGGACCAGTTCAGCTCCCGGAGCGATCGGAGTTTCAGCCAGCACTGTTCCTGTGCTGGATCCCCATACGTTCGACCAGGGGCGAATATCTAGTCCGTCGGACTGTTGGGCGGCAGCAGGCGATAAGCCTGAATGTCCGCAGCTATAGCACCGCTTCCGGTTCCCACCAGGAACTGAAGCATGGGTGCATGTCCGTTTCGCCAACTGCTGTATTCGGCCGCGGAAACGGTGAGTCTTTGGCTTACCGTCACTTGTCCCTTCGAAGGCAAAGTCTTGATGGGGCTGAACGATGCGATCAGCACCGGATCTGGCTCCGAGCTCAGGACCGCGACAATGCCGCCCGTGACCGTCGTCTTGCTGGCGTTTCTCAGAGTCAGGGTCAACGTCAGTTCAACATTCGTGCCCTGCTCGACCACATTGCTGATTCGATACTGGCCATTGAATGCTCTGGTGTAGTTCGTCGCTGCAAGGCTAAAGACAGCCGGCAGAAAAAGGACTGCGAGACCCAAAAAGCGCGTCAAACGCACAAACCGCATAGATCCTCCTTGACATAGTCGTGCCCGAGAGTGTCCCCGTTTCCGAACAGCCGCACGAGTGGCGGCTGCTCCTGGCCAGGGAACAGGTTCGTTCACCGTAAGTTTTTAGGGGCCCAAAAGCCTTTGGTCGGAAAGAGCCGAGGGGGAGTCAGCGACTGCTATTTGTTTTTTCGCGAACTGCTCGACACTGATGCGTCGTCAGGAAAGCGACACCGAATGCATCGCTCTTGGGGGGCGAGACGGCACCCTCGATCTGCGTCGAAACGTATCTCGAAGGCGGCGCTATTGTGCCGCTACCGATCAGGCTTGTCAAGAGTGAAGGATTTTTCACTTAGCCCAGATTTGCACAGTTCGCTTGAAAATCGGTTCGCCCTTGCTTCCGATCCCAGATAGTTCCATCCCTGTTGTCTGAGCGCTCCCATTTATCATCTAAAGATCCGGCGGAGGTGGTGCCCGCCAAGAAAGGCTGCTTCATGAGAACGAGTTTCTGCAATGCTTTCACGCGAGTTGTTGTCGAGGCGCTCTGCTTGTGCGCGTTGTCAATCACATCGGGATGGGCGCAAAGTGCCGGCTTAAAGACGTCGTCGGACGTGGGAACGACCTCGCATGATGTCACCCGCTACACGCTCGACAATGGTCTGCGCGTGGTCATCGTGCAGAACAACCTGGCGCCCGTTGTCACAGTGCAGGAAAACTACCTCGTCGGCGGGGACGAGACGCCGGCGGGATTTCCCGGCATGGCACACGCGCAAGAGCATATGGCATTCCGCGGATGCGCCGACCTCTCAGCCGATCAGATTGCGGCGATCTTTGCGCAGCTCGGCGGCGACAATAACGCCGATACACAACAGAACATCACGCAATATTTCGAGACCGTCCCGGCGAAGGATTTGGATATCGCGCTGCATGCCGACGCCGATTGCATGCGCAACATTGCCGACTCAGAACAGCAATGGGACGAGGAACGTGGCGCGATCGAGCAGGAGGTATCGCGGGACCTGTCAAGTCCCACCTACAAATTTCTGCTGCAGATGGATAAAGACATGTTCGCCGGCACGCCGTACGAGCACGATCCGTTGGGTACGCGCCCGTCGTTCGACAAAACCACCGGAGCCATGCTGAAGAATTTTCAGGAAACCTGGTATTCGCCGAACAATGCGATTCTGGTGATTACGGGCCAGGTCGATCCGCAGAAGGCGATCGCAACCATAAAAGAACTGTACGGAAACATTCCCAAGAAGGCGGTCCCGCCGCGGCCTGAAGTTCACTTACAGCCGGTGAAGTCCGAACACATCAATCTGCCGAGTGATTATCCGTACATCATCAGCATCATTGGTTTTCGCATGCCGGGCACGGACAGCCCCGATTATGCGGCGAGCCGCGTTTTGAGTGATGTGTTGGCCAGCCAGCGTGCCGACATTTATGGCCTTGTTCCCGCGGGTAAGGCGCTCGATGCCGGATTTGAAATTGGGGAAACTTATCCCAAAGCCGGGGTTGCTTTCGCATACGCGGTGATCCCCACCACGGCTCATGCAGCGACGATTGAGCAGTCGCTTCAGTCGATCATCGCCGGATATGTGAAGAATGGCGTTCCCGCCGATCTGGTGGAAGCGTCCAAGCGCAGCGAAGTAGCTTCGTTTGAGTTCGAGCGGAATTCGATTTCCGGGCTGGCTTCGCTTTGGTCGGAAGCGCTTGCCGCGGAACATCGCGAGTCACCGGAGCAGGATGTCGAGGCGATCCGACGCGTCACGCTCGAGGATGTAAACCGCGTTGCGAAGGAATATCTTGTCGCGCAGAATTCGGTGGTTGGAACGCTGGTTCCCGAGCCAAGCGGAAAGCCGGTCGAGGGCAAAGGTTTCGGCGGAACAGAGAAGGTCACTCCCACTGCTACCAAGCCGGTCGCGCTGCCGGAGTGGGCGCAGTCGCTGACGCGGTCGGTGCCCGTGCCCAAGTGGGATTTGCATCCAGTGGAGAGCACGCTGCCTAACGGCATTCGGCTGATTGTCGAAACCGAGACGCTCAGCCCGACCGTGACCGTTGCAGGACAGATTCGGCACCAACCGGATTTGGAAACTCCTCCGGATCAGGAAGGCGTTTCGAGCGTGCTCAACGGATTATTCTCGTACGGCACGACGACCCTCGATCGAATCGCTTTTCAAAAAGCGCTTGACGATATCGCCGCCAACGAGAGCGCCGGCGACACATTCTCGCTCGAGGTGCTCAAGACGTACTTCGATCGCGGCATGCAGTTGCTGGCCGAAAATGAGTTGCAGCCCGCGCTCCCCGACAAGGCTTTCGACGTAGTACGGCAACAAACGGCGGATTCTATTGCCGGCGAACTGCAAAGTCCGGACTACCATACGCATCGCGCTTTGCTGACGAACTTATTGCCGCCGAAGGATCCGGAACTGCGCGAGCCCACGCCACAGAAAGTTTCATCCCTCACACTGAACGACGTGAAGTCCTATTACGGCAAAGCGTTTCGTCCGGATCTGACGACGATCGTCATTATTGGCGACGTTACGCCCGCTGAGGCCAAAACCGAAGTGGTGAAGTGGTTCGGAAACTGGAAGCAGACGGGTCCGAAGCCGGATGTGGATCTTCCGGCGGTTCCGCGCAACAAGACTGCCGATAGCCGCGTGCCCGATCCCACGCGCCTGCAGGACGAAGTGACGCTCGCGGAAGAATTGCCCATGAACCGCTTCAATGCAGATTACTATCCGCTGCAACTCGCGAATCACATTCTGGGCGGGGGCTTCTACGCCACGCGGCTGTACCGGGATCTTCGCGAAAAAACCGGGTACGTCTACACCGTTTCTGAGGAACTCGATGCCAGCCGGACGCGCGCCAGTTTCAGCGTTTCCTATGGCGCCGATCCCGTCAATGTCTCGAAGGCACGCGCGTTGATCATTCAGGATCTGCAGGCCATGAGAACGACTCCGCCGAGCGCCGGCGAGATGCAACAAGCCGTGGCGATGCTGTTGCGCGAGATTCCCCTCGGGCAGGCAAGCGAGTCCAACATTGCAACCGGCCTGCTGGCCCGCAGTGTGATGGGATTGCCCCTGGATGAGCCGATCCGAGCAGCGGAAAAATACAAGGCACTTTCAGCAACCCAGGTGCAAGCCGCATTTGCCAAGTGGATCGTGCCCGGCGATCTGGTGGAAGTAGTGGAAGGACCGGCTCCGCAGTGAACATGCCTTGCTGGCGCTTTCACGACAACACGTACTTGCACGCTGGCATCCTAGCCTAGGAAAACTTGCGGAGATGTATCGTGAGTGCAAGCGGAACAGAAGCAGAAACATCGATCACGCCACCGGCAGAGACGGCCAATAGAACGGCCGCAACATACGGATTGCCCTCCCGTGCGGGGTCGCCGTCAGACTGGATCGCTATCGCGGGCATCAGAACCGGCGAATTTCTCAGTTCAGCTTCCCGGCGGTCGGTGATTGCCTGCAGACGCGCGATCACTGATTTGCGGGACAACACGCTCCGAATGAAAAATGAACGGCCGATGGTTTTCTTAGCCTTGCTTGCCGGTTCAGCTTTTGTGCTTGGGATGACGCTGCGAATATGGAGGTCCCGGCGCTAACGAATGCCAACCCTACCCCCGTTACCAACCGAAGCCTGGCGGAAATCCTGGCGGAGATAAGGGATGAATTTCAGGAGTTCACGCAGACGCGCATCGAACTGCTGCGGGCGGAACTGGAAGAGAAAGCGAGAGTGATCAAAGCAGCGCTGCCGCTGGCAGCGATCGGAGCGCTTTTTCTGACTGTCGGGTTTCTTCTATTTTCTTTCGCGCTGGTCGGGCTCGTAGTGGTTGCATTCGAAGGCGATCCTTACCGCTGGTTCTTTGCGTTTCTAATCATTTCCTTCTTGTGGGGATGTATCGGTGGGATCGCGGCTCTGGTGGCCAAGACTCAACTGAGTTCCAAAGGCGTAGTGCCCCGCAAAACCATGAGAGTTCTAAACAATGACAAAGTCTGGCTGCAACGGGAGGCGAAGAACATCCTATGAGCGCGGCACCCATGGAACATCTCGAAATCCAGGCTTCGCAACAACGGGAGCGCATTCATCGAACCGCGCTGGAATTAATGTCGAAAGTCGACGAGACCAAGCAGCAGTACAGCGCTGCAAACATCCTGCATCGGAATTTTGGACGGGCCTCGGCGGCCGTTTCTGTGCTCGGCTTTCTGCTTGGATTCGTCTTCGCGGGAGCATTTACTCGCCAATAGCAGGGCCCGGCCTCTATCCTTTATCCTTATCCTTATGTCGCCGCACTTGGGTTGAAAGCATCTAACCGGGTGGCAGGTTGGCCCTATGCGATCCAATATCAAGCTTGGTCATATCGCCGGAATTGAAATCGGGCTGCATTTCAGCTGGTTCATCATTGCCTTCCTGATCGCGTTTTCTCTCGAAGCTCACTTTCGCGCCGTTCGCCCCCATTGGAGCGACGCCGTGGTGTGGGGCGTCTCGATCGGGACCTCCGTTTTGTTCTTTGTCACGTTATTACTGCATGAACTGGCTCACTCACTGGTTGCCAAATCACGCGGTCTGAAGGTGCGGGCCATCACGCTTTTTGCTCTGGGTGGAGTATCGCAGATCGAGTCGGAAGCCACGGATGCGGGCTCGGAATTCTGGATCGCGATCGTTGGTCCGCTCACAAGCCTGGTGATCGGATTCGTACTGCTTGGAATTGTTCGCGGTTTGGGTGGAGGTGTGGCAGTCGGAAGCGAGCCGGTCACACCTCTTGCCGCGGTCCTGTTGTGGCTGGGGTACATCAACATCTTGCTCGCGGGCTTCAATATGATCCCGGGCTTTCCGCTTGACGGTGGCCGCGTGTTCCGGGCGATTGTCTGGTGGATCACGAAAAAACCGGATAAGTCGACAAGGATCGCGGCGAAAGTTGGCGAAGGCGTCGCATTGTTGTTCATCGTCTACGGTTTGTTCATGTTCTTTATCCACGCGAACTTTGGCGGATTGTGGCTGGGGTTTATTGGTTGGTTCCTGCTCGAGGCTTCGCGCAGCAGCTACGCGCAGGTAGGCATCATGGCCGGACTGCGCGATCACCGCGTTTCCGAGCTCATGGAAAGTGATTGCACGCAAGTCGAGGGCTATCTGAGCCTGCGAGATTTCGTCGATCATTATCTGCTGCATAGCCCGAGCCGGTGCTTCGTCGTAGCTCAAGACAATCACGTGGCTGGAATCGTGACTCCGAATGAGGTCCGTGGTGTAAGCCGCGAGAATTGGGGTCAAACCAGCGTGCAAAGCGTGATGAAGCCCCTGGGCAACCTGCGCACGGTGCCGCCCGATATGCCAGCCGTTCAGGCGGTGGAATTGATGAGCCGCGAGAACCTGAATCAACTGGCTGTAGTCTCCGACGGGAAATTGCTGGGCATCTTCTCGCGCGGGCAGATTCTGCGCTTCCTGCAGTTGCACTCTGGCATGGGCGAGGATTCGCACAACGCAGCCGCTTGATTTGATCCGGCCTGCAATCGGCAGTTCCGGTTGGAAATCGGAGCGATGTGGCCATTCTGGACCAGCGCACTACTGCAGTAGCACGCACCCTCGCCATCTTCCTTGTGATCGCCGCCTTCGTTTGGGGCGCCCGCGAAGTTATTGTCGCATTCATCTTCGCAATTTTTTTTGCGTATGTCTTTGAACCGCTGGTCAGCTGGCTGCAAAGAAAGGAAAAGATTTCTCGAGGATCGCGAAGACTCGCCATTGCAGAGGTTTACTTCATTTTGGCAATGATTTGCACGGCGATCGCGTTTGGCGCCGGGCCTTATATTAATGCCGAAGGGCGGCAGTTGATCTCTGCCGCTCCTTCCCTGCTCGACAAGTTGGGGTCGGGAAGGCTGATTCACGAAATTGGCGCGACCCGCGGCTGGAGCTTTGAGACGCAGATCCGGATCGAACGCTTCATCCGTGAGCATCGCGCACAAATCCTAGACTTCGTTCAGCAGATGGGAATCAGGGCGGGAGCTCTGTTTGCCAACATCTTCTGGCTGGCGCTGATTCCCATCGTGGCCGCGTTCTTTCTCGAAGAAGGAAAGCAAATGGCCGAGAGCTTTTTCAAGGCAATCGTGCTGACGCCGAAGGCGCGGTTGTTCCTTCGCTCCACGTTGCGAGACATCAACGATATGGCGGCGCACTATATTCGCACCCAGTTGATACTTGCGGCTTTATCGATAGTGGCCTATACCACCGTGCTCGACCTCGCCAAAGTTCAATACGGGATCATATTAGGTGTGTTTGCCGGAATTCTGGAATTCATTCCGATCATTGGGCCACTGCTGGGCGCCATCACGGTCATCGTTGTCGCGTATCTAACCGGCTTTCATTACATCTGGCTTCTGGTCCTGTTTTTTGGAGCCTGGCGTATCGTGCAGGACTATGTGAACTCGCCGATGCTGATGCATCGAAGCGTAAAACTGCATCCCCTCGGGGTGATTTTCGCCGTGCTCGCCGGCGGAGAAATTGCCGGGTTCATTGGCGTATATCTGTCGATTCCGCTGGCAGCAGCACTGCAGATTTCCTGGCGGCGCTGGCGGATGTACTACGAAGAGGAGGAACTCAAGTCGCCGGAGGCGCGAAGAGCGGATCGAGAAGCGGCATGAGATCGTCACCGGACAACCGAATTCTCTCCGTCGAACATTCCACTTCCCCAAAAACCGGCGAGAAATGGGGAACCTACTTCAACTTGCCATCTCACTTACCGGGAAAAGGCAGCAACCCTCTTGTGAGATAGTCTCCGAGCGTGAGCGAAATGAGAATCAGAAACCAGAGGACTCCTCCGGCTAATACGACCCGCACGAGTTTCGATTCGTAGAACGCGTGCATGAAGAAGAACGCGATTAATGAAGCTTTGATCCCGGCGATCACGATTGCTGTGACTAGATTGAACAATCCGAGATCGAGCAGGCCGATCAGGCTGGTTAACAGCGTCAAGCCCAGTAGAGCAAGCCATGTAAAGGTATACGTCTTGATGGAAACCGTGGGTTGGCTCATCGCATATGTGCTCCAGGAATATAGAAAATCGCGAACAGAAAAACCCAGACGGTATCAACGAAGTGCCAGTACAGTCCGGTTATTTCGACCGGCGTGTGATACTCCGCGGAGAACGATCCCAAACCGGTGCGCAGCAGCAGCACGCTAAGCAATCCGATGCCGACGAACATATGCAAGGCATGCAATCCTGTCATGATGTAGTAAAAGACGTAAAACATCTCGATCGACGACGCTTGCGGGCCCGACTGGTAAAAGTTAATCCCGGGCGCTTTGTGATCGAGAAAGTGGAGATAATATTCGTCGAACTTGATTCCAAGAAAGAGCAGGCCGAGAACGATGGTGAGCACGAGAAATCCCGCGAGCCGGAGCTTGCGCCCGCGCTCGGCGCTGTTGACGGCGAGGGCCATGGCGAAGCTGCTGCAGATCAGCACGGCCGTGTTGATTGCGCCCATCTTGAAGTCCATTTGCGCGCTCCCCAGATCGAAACCGAGGGGGTACTCCATCCGGTACACCGCGAAGCCCGTGAACAGCCCGCCAAAAAGCATGACCTCGGTGATGAGGAACACCCACATCCCAACCATTGAGGTTTCGCGCTGCTGCACCGGATTCTGGAATTGTTCGCGAACGGCAAGCTCTAACGGATCAGCCAAGGTGCAGTTCCTCCTTTTGCGCTTCGAAATCGTAAGCCCCCCAAGTCACGAGGGGCGTTTTTTCGAAATTGTGCGTAGGCGGCGGTGAAGGCGTCTTCCATTCCAGACCTGTCGTGCGCCAGGGATTCGGCGGCGCTTCCTCGCCATGTTTCCACGACCAAATCAGATAAATGAGTGGCACGATATATCCCACACCCAGGATCGATGCCCCGGCGGTAGACATGACATTCAGCACCTGAAATTCCGGCGGATAGGACGCGTAGCGGCGCGGCATACCCAAATATCCGAGTACAAATTGCGGAAAGAATGTGAGGTTGAATCCAATAAACACCGTCAAAGCGCTCATCTGGGCCAGCGTTTCGGGATACATGCGGCCGCTGATTTTCGGCCACCAGTAATGCATGCCGCCGAGGAAGGCCATGACCGCGCCTCCAACCATGATGTAGTGAAAATGCGCGATGACGAAGTACGTATCCGTGAGGTGAACGTCCAGTCCGAGAGCCGCGAGCACCAGGCCGGTGGTTCCACCAATCGTGAATAGCGCGATGAAGCCGATCGCATACAACAATGGAGTTCTGAGCTCGATCGGGCCCTGGTATAGCGTCGCTGTCCAGTTGAAGACCTTGATCGCGGAAGGAACGGCGACCGCATAGCTGAGCAGCGAAAATGCCATCGCAGAGTAAACCGAGATTCCGGCCACGAACATGTGGTGTCCCCAGACAAGGAATCCTATGACCGCGATGGCCACGCTCGAGAACGCAACTGCCTTATAGCCAAACAGCGGCTTGCGCGAAAACGTGGGAATGATCTCGCTCACCACGGCCATAGCGGGCAGAACCATGATGTAAACCGCGGGATGCGAATAAAACCAGAACATGTGCTGGAACAGGAGCGGATCGCCTCCGAGCGAAGGATCGAAGATTCCCACATGAAACACGCGTTCAACTGCCACCATGGCCAGCGTGATGGCCAACACCGGCGTGGCAAGCACGAGAATCACGCTCGTGGCATACATCGACCAGATAAAGATCGGTAGCCTGAACCAAGTCAGGCCCGGAGCACGCATGCGATGAATCGTAGCAATGAAATTGAGGCCGGTGAGGATCGACGAGAATCCAGAGATTAAAATTCCCATCGCCGCTGCAATTACGTAAGTAGTGGAGTACAAGGTGCTGAAAGGGGTATAGAAAGTCCAGCCGGTATCGACTCCGCCGCGGGTGATGGCATACAGCGTCACCGAACCGCCGAGCATGAAGATGTACCAGCTCAGGAGATTCAGCTTGGGAAAGGCGAGATCCTTCGCCCCAATCATCATGGGAAGCACGAAGTTGCCGAGCGTGTTGGGTATCGACGGAATCAGGAAAAACCAGACCATGATGATCCCGTGCATGGTAAAGAGCTTGTTATAAGTTTCGTCGCCCAGGATTAATCCTCTCGGCGTCAGCAGATGAATGCGCATCAGTAAGGCGAAAAGTCCGCCGAAGAAAAAGAAGAAAGTGATCGAAAAGACGTAAAGCAAACCGATCCGCTTGTGATCCGTGGTGAAGAACCACGAGGCGAGGCCGGTCTTCTCGTTCAGATAATTCGTGGTCTGCACGTCCACTAAGGTCTGCGTCGCCATCACTGAACTCCTCCAGGGTTTGCCGTTTTGTGTGCTGGAGTAACCGGCTCGGAGAGGTCTGGCTCTACGCCGCCATAATCTCCGAGCTGTTCGCCCGGGCCGGAGGGCAATTCGGTTCCGGGCCGCGGTCCAATCGCCTTGATGTAAGCGATCAGCGCCGTAATCTCGTCTTCGTTCAGCTGGCCTTTAAACGTGGGCATTACGGTCGCCTTGAAACCTTGCGGAACTTTGGCTGAAGGATTCAGGATCTTGTTGCGAATATAGCTTTCATCGGCGATCACGATCCTTCCTTCCTCGGTTTGAATCGGGCGCCCGAACAGACCGACCAGGCTCGGCCCGGGACCGTGACCAGTGAAGTGATGACAGTTCGCACATCCGAACTGGTGGAAGTATTTTTCCCCGGTCGAGGCCAGCGAATCCTCGGCCGCGCCTTGCTCCAGCCAGAGCTGATAGTCCTTAGGATCCATGGCGTAAATCCAGCCGATCATGTGCGAGTGCTCGGTTCCGCAATATTCAGCGCAGAACAGGTGATACGTTCCCGGCAGATCGGCGCGAAACCAGATCGTTGTATAGCGGCCGGGCAGCACATCCTGCTTAATGCGAAATGCAGGCACGAAAAAGCTGTGAATCACATCGGCCGAGATCATGTTGAGCCGAATGGCCCGTCCCACGGGAACATGCAGAGTGTCGATCTCGCGCTGACCACCGACATGTTCGGCTTTCCACATCCACTGCTTGGCCACAACGTAAACGTCTTCGGCATTGTCGGGCGGACCTTCGATGTGGAAATACAGCCGGCTGCCATAAAAGAAGATGGCCAGGAAAACGATCGTGCGGTAGCTTTCGCGCACCGGTTCGAGGACGGGCGCAACCGCCCACATCTGCGAGTGGCAGTTCATGCAGGTCTTTGTGGGGGGAATGTTGGCGAACCAGGAGTCTTCGACGGTCGTGTGGCAATAACGGCAGTCGATGCCCAGCCCGCCCACATGATGCTTGTGGCTGAACGGAACCGGCTGCGGGCGTGGAATTTCTTGCATCATTTCGTAGGGAGAACGTACGATCAGAAAACCAAGCCAAGACACCAAACCCACGAACAAGACACTGCCCAGCAAGGACAGCCTGAAAATCGCATTGGCAGTACGTGGGAAGAACTGCGGCATCGCGGAACAGATCCCACTGCAAAAAAGCTAAGTTTGGACGTGGTTGACAGAAATGGCCGGCGCCTCCGCACGGGAGCGCCAGCAGCCGAAGTTTGTGCGCTATGCAGCTTTCCCCGCTAACAACCGGAGTCCGATGTGGATTTCTGATGCGGCGTTGCTGCTGTAAGCTGTTAGGCTGGTTGGCTCCAGTACAAGCCTGTCCGCAAAACTTTGAAAATTTCACGCCATCCAGAGCGAGCGATCTCACCAGCCCGTCTCGAATCGAAACCACATGCGATAATCGATGGACGGTTTTCTCCGGCCCCGTAGCTCAGATGGATAGAGCAGCGGTTTCCTAAACCGTTGGTCGGCAGTTCGACTCTGCCCGGGGCCTCCACGCTCAAATTTGTTACGAGAAACGATGAGATTCGCCTTGAGGAATCCCGGTCCCCCTTCCGAATCGCCGGCCCCCGGCCGGTCCCTCAAACACTTCTTTCTTAGGACTCTATACACCCGATCTCCCAGCTATTCCGTCTCGAACAATTTTGAAAGCTGGGGGAATCGCGGTTAAACTATAGAAGGTTTGCGCCCGTAGCTCAGACTGGATAGAGCGATTGCCTCCGGAGCAATAGGTCGGGAGTTCGAATCTCTCCGGGCGCACCATCCTTCAGGATCCGGTTTTCCTTCTTGTCGCCCGCTCTCATCTTTTTTTGTAACTCGCGTCAGCCGTACTCTCGCACAGTGAAGTGATCGTGCTGGATGTTGCCCGGATATGCAATTTCAGTCCATCATGATGTAACCGATCCAAGGCAGATCGAGAGCGTAGCGGAGGATCGGCAAATACAAGTTACGATCTGGGGACTGAGCACACCGACCATGAATTACGCCGCGCTTCTGGTGGTTTCCTTCGGCGGTCCGGAGTCTCGCGAGGACGTCATCCCGTTCCTGGAGAACGTTCTACGCGGCAGAAATGTCCCGCGCGAGCGAATGCTGGCTGTGGCCGAACACTATTACCATTTCGAGGGAAAGAGTCCCATTAATCAGCAGACCCGCGATCTCATTTCCGCCATCAAAGCGGAACTTATCCAGCACGGCCCGAATCTGCCCGTCTATTGGGGAAATCGCAACTGGCATCCCATGCTCGCCGATACGCTGCGCGAGATGAGGCGGGACGGGGTACAGCGCGCATTAGCCTTCGTGACATCGGCTTTCAGTTCTTATTCGGGGTGCAGACAATATCAGGATAATATCGCGGCTGCACAGGCCGAAGTTGGATCGGATGCGCCAGAAATCGAAAAACTGCGTGTGTTTTTCAATCACCCGGGATTCATCGAAGCCACCGAAGATCGGTTGCGGGAAGCTCTCGCGCAAGTCCCGGCCGTCACACAGCAAAACGTGAAGGTCGTCTACACGGCTCACAGTATTCCGATATCGATGGCCAACGCGTGCGATTACGTGCAGCAACTGGAAGAAGTACGCAAGCTCGTCTCATCGCGCATTGGCATCAGCAACGACGTGTTGGTTTATCAGAGCCGGAGTGGAGCTCCTGGCCAGCCTTGGCTGGAGCCTGACATTTTGGATTACCTGCGCCAGGTGAAAGTGAAAAACCTAGCCAGCGCGGTTGTGCTTGCCCCGATCAGCTTCATCTCCGATCACATGGAAGTGCTTTACGATCTGGATATCGAAGCGCGGCAGCTTTGCAATTCTCTGGCGCTGCCGATGGTTCGGGCAAGGACGGTCGGCGTGCATCCGAAATTTATTTCTATGATTCGCGAACTCATTCTGGAGCGAACTTCCGGAACCGAACGGCGCGCATTGGGATCGCTCGGAGCTCGCGCTGATGTTTGCGAAGAGAACTGCTGCCCGGCCCCACAAATGATGGGAAAGTAGATCAGCGCCGCACGCGATCTCCACCATCCCCTCTCCTGACCTGCTCCTCATAAAGGGTGCAACGGTTATCTGTACCCGCGATCCACCCAGACGGGCGTTCTGTTCGGATTTCGTAACGGAATTCATGCAGAGCATCTTCAGGCGCACTTTCGGTCATAGAATCCGCTCCCATGAACCTACGTTTCACGACGCTGCTGATTACCCTTGCCGTGGGCTGCGCCATTGCAAGCCCCGGGCAGCAAGGGTACGCCCCAACCTACCAATTCAGCCTCATCGACAACACTGCGAACTGCGCATCGCACGATTGCCTGTTCATTGCCAACCAAGGAAACTCCACATTCAATCAATCTCTAGCGGTGCGGACGGATACACCGTGGGCGTCGACACCGACCACAATCTATGGGACCTGCCGATGTTCTCTTCAACTGGGTGGCAGTCGCTCAATCTGGCGGGAATCCGCATGGTCTCGGTCCAGAGGCAGGGGGTGGTGTTCGCTCTATCCAGCTCGACGACCGGATGCACATCCCCGAACTCGCCGCTGCTCATCCTGAATTCATCGGGGACCGGCTGGAACTCGATGGGGAAATGCTTCAATTACATTACGGGCGGCGACGGCATCCTGGTAGGCATCACCTCTGCGAGCGCCATGTCGTACAGCGCGAACCCAAACGCGTCTTCCCCAACATGGACGAGCGTCGCGGGTACTTGGGAATCGACAACGGCGGCGGTATACAACAGCTCAATTGTCTATGCTGTGCGTTACAATGCCTTGGGGCCGCTTCAGGTCTACGCTCTTAACCTCCAAACCGGGGCTCAAACCCTCTACTCGGACGAGGAGCAATCCGTGTTCCGGAGCATCGCGGCCTCGGTGAACGGGTACTTATTTGTACTCACGTCGGGCGGACTCGCGGCGTAGAATCCGCAGGCAGGCACGACCGTCAGCTACGCGGATACCTCAGGTATGGGGGCCGTGTGGGGGGGCTCAAACATCGGCATGTTCCTTCTGAACACGGGTGGCGCTCCTTACCACCTGCTCACTACTGCGCTCAGCTTCACGACCACGGTATCGGGGCAGGTAAGCTGTAACGCTCCGAATTGCACCCCGGGTATTCAGCATACCCTTACTGCAACAGCGAGCTTCACCGGGGGATACACACCCGGAAGCTCACAGCTAACCGGAAACCCCGCGAACACGCTCACCGTGAGTCACACGGACACCGCTGGCGGGTGTGATCCGTTCATCGACCCGACCTCCACAGCCTGCGAGATAGACGCCGGAGCGCTCGCGACTTGTCCCATAATGGGGACGCTGCTCGACGATGTTGCGACATTCTCGCCCCAGCTCGGGGCCGGGTACACTCTCGTGCTCAACCAGAGTCCTGTGAGCGGCATCCCTGGCAGCTGTGAAACAAACAACGGCGTCACCATCTGCAGCTTCTTGGTTACGGCGAGCTGCACCAACTCCCCACAATGGGCACCGCAGCTCGTGGATGACGCTCCTCCAGCCTCCACAGGCTGGTACACTTATTATGTTTGTGGGAGGCCAAGCTCCAGTTACCCGTGGTACTGTCATGGTATCAACGCATCGGCTGAAAAAACGACAGATACTGGCCCTGTGAACTGCCCCTTCTACGTAATCTTCGGAGGTAGCTAAACAAGTGAAGCCCATCCTTGCTGGCCTGGTCATTTTCGTGATCTCGGTGGTGATCCTGCTCGTCTTTAAAGCATTGACAGGAGAGAGTGGAAGAGCCAGCGGGCACGCCGTTATCAACTTGTGGGGTATCACGTTCATGTTCGTCGGGGCTCTGTACTTCGTCTCTGGGCTCGTCATGCGGTTCGTGATTCACTAGCAACAAAAGCGGCGGCGTCCTGGGGGCCAAACAAGTGATGCGAGTTGGCCCTACGGCTAAGCTCGCGTCAGTTTTACAACCAGCTCTCGATAATGGGGAAACTGCTGCGCTAGCTCTTCCCTTCTCGCCAGCTCGAAATCCTCGAACTCAAATCCTGGAGCGACCGTGCAACCCACCAGCGCCCACGATTTATGATCCTGAACTTCAGAGGCGAACCAGCATCCAGCTTTCACCAGCGCCTGAAACACCTGCTTTTGTTCCGGGTCGCTTCCTAGCAAAATGGAAAAATAATCGCCGGCTTCATCGATCACATGCACCTCTAGCGAAGAGCCCGCATAGAAGTGCCACATCTCATCCGAACGCAGCCGGTGGAACGCAGAGAAGTTTTCGCCCGCAAGCAGAAAATAAATGGCGGTCGACGCCGCTCGCGCGCCCCTGAAACCGGGAAGCGCGCTGTGTGCGATCGTGAAATCGGATTTGTAAGTCTGGCGGAAATATCCGCCTTCCGGATGCGGCTCCAGGCACAGCTTCTCAATCCAATACTTCGGGTCGCGTAAGGTCGCATTCATTGTGAGGTTGGGTAGGCGAATGCCGGGTTCTGCAGAAGCGTCCGGTCGCGAGGTGGTTTGCCTATTATTGGCTCAGCCGGATGGCCAATTGCCGCTCCGGTTGAGTCATCTCGCCCCAAAGCTTTTGCAGATCGGTGGCCACCGACTCATTGTCGGGATCTTTGCGCAGCGCCATGGCGAACCAGCGATAGGAAGTCGGCAAGTCGCGCGGCGTACAAAGTCCCGCCGAATATAGAGCGCCCATCTCGATCATGGCCTTCGGATTGCCGCCATTGGCAGCCGGTTTGAGCAACCGCAGGCCGCGGTCGCAGTCCTGCGGGACGCCCTTGCCATAAAGATATTTCTGCGCCTCGGTTACGGTATCGACCCGCTTGATCGCCGCCGGGGGCTTACTCACTTCGGAAGCGGGAGCGGCAGTATCTTTGGCCTCGTTGGCAGCAGACGCCCCGAAAGAGTTGCCCGATTTGGTTGGAGCGCTTGGCTGTGCTGCCGGAGCGGGGTTTGCAGGAGCGGTTTCAGCGGGCTGCGTCGGCGCAGGAGTTGGGCTCGCCGAAGCTCCCGCAGCGGTAGACGGAGTGACCGCAGGCGCAGAATTCGAAGAACCGGCAGCGGGCACGGAATTTGCTGCGTTAGGAGCGCCAGATGCCGTAGCGGCCGCCGCTGACGGTGTCGAAGTATTGGCCGAGGGCTGCGCTGCTGTCGTGTTCGCTGGTGAATTCGCGGTTGGCGCCGAACTGGAATTGGAAGCTGGTGCGGTCGCAGCTGAGCTCGGCGGCCCTGCAGATCCCGCTGGCGTATTCACCGAATTCGTGGGCGCAGATGCGTTGGTGTTCGCACCCGGTGAAGGCAGCGGCTCCGCATTCGCTGGCACTTGCGCGGCCGGCTTAGGCGCGGGATTCAGAAAAGGCAGCCCTTGATTCTTCCACCGCAGGTATCCGAAGGTCACCGCAAGAGCGAGCGCAACCAGAATCAGAATAACTTTCCAGGCTCCGCCGCTTTTCGGCTCCTCATCTTCCAGCAGGTAGTCGAGGTTCCCCGAACTGGGCGCAGAATTTGGGTCGATGCTCAGCCTTCCGCGCTTCGGCGGTGGCGAAGCGGGCTGATTCAGCCCAAGAAATGAAGGCCCGCTGATGACCGGCTCTTCTTGGGTCACCCGTTGTGGGGGACGAGGAGAGGTCAGTTCGGTTTGCGGAACTGCCGGGCGCAGCGTCGCCTCTACAGGTGTGGCTGGCGTAGGGGCCGGGGGATTTGGACGCGGTATTGTTGCTGTTGCTGCGCTCGGCGCCGATTCCGGTGCTGCTGAATGAGGAGCGCTTGCTGTTGGCGCGGTGGTTCGCGGTGCGGATGCTGATCCCGCAGATGGAGAGATCAAGCTCCCCGGCGCCGCCATCGCCGCTCCCGGACCTTGCAGCAGCGACGCTCCACACATGCCGCAAAAGCGGTGCGTCTCCGGATTCTCATTGCCGCAGTGCGGACAGCGCACGATTCCTCCTCGGCTTCCCGCTCCTCGATAGATCTGGTTGTCAATAGATTACGATATCTGACCCGTTGCCTGCAGCGGGAATTCGCAGTCGTCTAGGCCGGAGCCCCTGTCCGCCCAGCTTGGTCCTGTCCGCGACCCGGTCTTCTAGTCACACGCCGCACGCAAAGATTTTTCTGAACTGCGAATGGAAACCATTCGGAATCCGACCGGCAAATGGGAAACTGCCAACTCACAGCCAGTACTGTCTTAGGCACCGTGACACGTTCTCTAAGGCCTTCACAGCCGCTTTCCTTGACTTCGCTTCTCACGCGGCCAGATAATGGCAGGTTCTTTTCTCATCGCAGATTTATAGGAGCTTTTTCGTGGCGTCTGCAGCCAGTCCTGCTCCCGAGCTCGCAAAAGATCATAAAAAATATCCTGGCGTTGCTCCCTTGCGCGCTGGCCAGGGGACTTCATTCTTCTGGCGCCGCCTGCATTCGCTGACCGGCATCATTCCGGTCGGAGCGTTTTTATTCGAGCACATCCTGGTCTCCAACGCTACGGCAATTAGTGGGCCGGCGGCTTATGCAAGACAAGTGAATTTTCTCGCTAATCTGCCGCTCGTCTTCTTTCTCGAGTTATTCGGAATTTGGTTGCCCATCGCGTACCACGGGCTCTACGGCTTCTATATCTGGTACCGGGGCGATGCGAACTCGATTGCCTATCCCTGGACCGGCAACTGGATGTACACGCTGCAGCGCTGGACCGGCGCCATCGCTTTCGTCTACATCGGCTGGCATGTGTACACCATGCGCTTTGCCGGTTCCGATTTGCACATGTATCCCGAACTGTCATTCGGGAAGGTCCAGCATGAATTGTTTCAAGCGCCGCTGTTCCTCTTTTACGTAGTTGGGCTCATCGCCGCATCCTGGCACTTTGCCTATGGCATTTGGCTGTTTTGTGCGAAGTGGGGCATCGTCTCTGGCGAACTCGCGCGCAAGCGCTTCTTGGCAGTGTGTCTGGCATTTTTCATCTTAATGAGTGGAGTGGGACTGGCGAGCCTGACTTCATTCCGCACGCGCCAGCAGCACCCTTATGAACCCGGCGATCTTGGCGACCGACAAATGACCCAGGTGAGATAACGAAGCCCCAGGAAGGCAGTCTTTTAGGAAATATGGCAGCAACTCCAAGAATCATTGTTATAGGCGGCGGGTTGGCAGGACTGGCTGCGGTCATCAAGATCGCCGAGATGGGCGGCCAGGTCGATCTTTTCTCGATCGTGCCGGTGAAGCGGTCCCACTCGGTCTGCGCCCAGGGCGGCATCAACGCGGCGAAAAACCTGAAGGGCGAGGGCGATTCCACCTGGCAGCACTTCGATGACACCGTTTACGGCGGCGACTTTCTGGCGAACCAGCCGCCGGTAAAGGCGATGTGCGAGGCCGCCCCCGGCATTATCGACCTGCTCGATCGCATGGGTGTCCCGTTCAATCGCACGCCGGAGGGACTGCTCGATTTCCGCCGTTTCGGTGGAACTTTATACAATCGCACAGCATTTGCCGGTGCGACCACCGGCCAGCAACTTCTCTATGCGCTGGACGAGCAAGTCCGCCGCTATGAATCCGAAGGAAAAGTAAAGAAGTACGAGCACTGGGAGTTTCTCTCCGCCGTGCTCGATGGAAACCGCGTTTGTCGCGGCATTTGCGCGATGGATTTACGGAGCATGGAAGTTCGCACCTTCCCCGCCGACGCTCTCATCATCGCGACCGGCGGCATTGGCGCGATCTTCGGCAAATCTACGAATTCGGTGGTCTGCACCGGATCGGCACAATCGGCGCTCTATCAGCAAGGATGCTATTACGCGAATGGCGAATTTATTCAAGTTCATCCCACGTGCATTCCGGGTGAAGACAAGCTGCGGCTCATGTCGGAATCAGCCCGCGGCGAAGGTGGACGCGTCTGGGTTCCGAAAACCCCGGGCGACAAAAGAGAGCCGAAGGCGATCCCGGAAAAAGATCGATGGTATTTCCTCGAAGAGTGGTATCCGAAGTACGGCAATCTTGTGCCTCGCGATGTGGCGACGCGCGCGATTTTCAAAGTCGTCTACGAGTACAACCTCGGCATCGACGGCAAGCCGATGGTGTATCTCGATCTGACGCACATCGATCGCAAGATTCTTGATCGCAAGCTGGAAGGCATTCTCGAAATCTACGAGAAGTTTGTCGGCGACGACCCGCGCGACACGCCCATGAAGATTTTCCCCGGCATGCACTACACCATGGGCGGCATGTGGATCGATTTCAACCAGGCCACGAACATCCCGGGAATTTTTGCGGCGGGCGAGTGCGAATATCAGTATCACGGGGCGAACCGGCTGGGCGCGAATTCGCTCGTGTCCTGCATTTTTGGCGGAGGGATTGCTGGTCCAAATGCCGTGAAATACGCGCGCGGGCTGCAGGGTTCATCTGACGGCAATGGACATTTCGAGGCCGAAAAGAAAAAGCAGGAGGCCAGCAATGCCCTGCTAATGAAGAACGAAGGCAACGAAAACCCGGTGAAGCTCTGGCGTGAATTGGGCGAATTGATGACCAAGGACTGCACAGTCATCCGCTACAACAAGAATCTGCAGCAGACCGACGCCAAGCTGGTCGAATTGCTGGAGCGCTATCGCAAGATCAACTTGAGCGATCGCACGCAGTGGGCGAATACGACGGTTGTCTTTGCGCGGCAGCTCTACAACATGCTGCAGTTGGCGCGCGTGATTGCGCAGGGCGCATGCATGCGCGATGAATCGCGCGGCGCTCACTACAAGCCGGACTTCCCCGAGCGCGACGACAAGAACTGGCTGAAAACAACGAAAGCATATTTCGCTCCCGACGCGGACGAGCCGAGATTTGAATTCGAGCCGGTGGATATATCGCTGATTCCGCCGCGGGCGAGGAAGTATTAAGCATGGATAGCACGCGTAGAGCGACGATGCGCTTTCTTTTTGGCACGGCGACTGGAGCAGTGGCAGCTTTCTTTAAGCCGCAAACCGGGAAGGGCACGAGTTTCACTCGTGCCGATTAAGCGCTCTTTGAAAATTCGGCTTTAGCCGCTGAGATCCACGGATCGAGTTTGAATCCCGGGAATGCAGAGCAATAACGGTACTCTTCCGCATTCGTAACGAGTCCGCGCTCGACCGGATTCTGATGAATGTAATTTCGGTGATGCTGAAAATCCTGTTCGTCGCGAATTCGATGGTCCGTGAAGCCGCGTTGCCAGATTTCTCGCTTGCGGTCAAGGATCTCGCCCAAAGCATGAGAGTATCCGCCTTTGATGAGCTGAATGGCATGCTCCAGTGTGACGTTGGCAGCGGGAGTAATGAGCAGATGAACGTGTTCCGGCATGACGACGAAGGCGTGCAGTTGAAAACGCCCCTCGCGGCGATAGCGATATAACGTTTTCAGGAAGAGACGAACGAAGTTTTCGACAGCGAACAGTCGTCTCCGTTGCCAGGTCGAGAAGATGATGAAGTAAGTTCCGGGAGGCGAGATCAAGCGTGCTGGTTTCAAGAGCAAACCTCAGCGGCTGAAGCCGCGACCTTTGCTCAAGCTTAAGTCGGCACGAGCGGAACTCGTGCCCTTCCCGGTGGATTTTTGTTTCGCGACCTCCCCTTTTGGGAAGATCAAGTTTGGACGTAGATCTTATATGCGCTGGTTGCATTGTCGGCCTGCAGGTCGTGAGAGGTTAAACCGGGAAGGGCACGACTTACAGTCGTGCCGAGTATAGGGCTGTTTCGAACAACATGGCTTCAGCCTCTGGGGTCCGTTTCTGAGTGGGATATCCGAAGAGCGAGCCTCAGCGGCTGAAGCCGCGAGCTTTGCTCAAGCTTAAGTCGGCACGAGTGGAACTCGTGCCCTTCCCGGTGGAATTTTGTGGCCAGAGTTTTTCAGTTTCGGAACAGTAAATCGAGCCGGTGGATGTATCGCTGATTCCGCCGCGAGCGAGGAAGTATTGAGGTGAATTTGCGCGCTCTGAGGTCTGCGGTTCTCGCTGGGGCGGTGGCGTCACTCGCGTCGAGCGGGCTCAATGGCCAGGAAAAGACCACAGCCGAGGTCAGCGGGGAGGCTTATGCTGTTTACTCGACAGTTCTGAGCGAGGAATACGGATCTTGGTTCAAGGGGAAGGGGTCTGTGGCGATTATTCCCCACACAGTTTTAGAGCCTCAGGGCCATCCCAGCTATGAATCCTGTCAACAGGAATTCGTCAAGGACGATGTCTGGCGTAGCCTGTTCGACAAGATGATTGCGGAAAAAGCGAAATTTCGAATCGAGGCACGTCTGCGCTTACCCGGCAAGTACAAGATGCAGGCGGCTAAAGGGGATGACAGCGCCGTTTTGTTTTTTCTTTCCGCTGTTGAATTTTCGCCTGACGGCTCGAAGGCGATGGTTCTGGCTGCTCACCACTGCGGCGCTCTATGCGGCGGTGGTCTTGTACGGGAACTGGTTAAGACCAAGGGCAGCTGGCACATGATCAAGGATCAACCTAATTGTGGCTGGATTAACTAAAAACTCATGGCTGACAAATCCGTCATCTTAAAAATCAAGCGGCAACTCACGCCCTCCTCCAAGCCCTACTGGGAGGAATTCTCTGTTCCCTACCGGCCGAACATGAACGTGATCTCCGCGCTCATGGATATCGCCGCCGATCCGGTCACGCGCGAGGGCAAGGCGACCACGCCCATCACTTACGACTCGAATTGTCTCGAAGAAGTCTGCGGATCGTGCGCCATGCTGATCAATGGCAAAGCTCGCATGGCGTGCTCGGCATTGATTGACAAGCTCGAGCAGCCAATCCGGCTGGAGCCATTTTCGAAGTTCCCGGTCGTCCGCGATCTTGCCGTCGATCGCAAAGTCTTGTTTGAGAATCTGAAGATCGTCAAAGCGTGGGTTCCCATCGATGGAACATACGATCTCGGCCCCGGGCCGAAAATTTCCGCCGAAGATCAGGAGGCCGCGTACCCGCTCTCGCGCTGCATTTCTTGCTGCTGCTGCATGGAGGCTTGCCCGCAGTTTGATGAGCATACGGGCTTCGTGGGCGCGGCAACGATCTCGCAGGTTCGGCTTTTTAATACGCATCCCACGGGCAAAGCACTGAAGCACGAGCGGCTCGCGGCGCTGATGGGCGATGGCGGCATCCAGGAGTGCGGTTACGCGCAGAATTGTGTTGAGGTCTGCCCGAAAGACATTCCGCTGACGAAGTCGATTTCGGAAGTTGGTGGGCAGGTAATGAAGCAGGCTTTCGGTGACCTTTTCCGGCGCTGATTTTTGTCACTTTACCTCTTTTGCTGCAGTCGGGCTTTCGCAGGGTCCTTCCAAGTTGTAGGGGCGCTAGGCGCAAATTGGCTGTCCATCCCGTTCATAAATGGCCTGCGACGTGCCGATATTTATTTGGCACTCCATTTTTCGGACGACGAGAGTAACCGGAGAAACCGGTGCGGCATCGAAGTGCTGGCTGCGGGTAACGCACGCTGGTAACGTACCCAAGTAACCAACCGCGCCGTTTTTCTTCCCGGCGGCTTGACAGTATGGCTTAGAATGGCCGCAACCGGGCGGAGGACATGCGCGGCACCCAGCTTTTCGCGAGGAGGTCATAAGTCGCCGCACTCCTCGGGATCCACTTCGTGAGAAAGAACATCACATTCCGGCTGGCTGTCATTCTTCTTGGCTTCGTATGCACGGGAATGTCTGGATCCGCGTTCGCCGTGAGGCACACGATCCGGCAGTCGCACCGGCGGCATTTTCGCTGGCTGCGCTGGAATCCGATGTTTCGGCCGTCGCATGAATCGCTTCTGATCCAGAATGCGGAGATTGATCGCCTCGATCTGCCCCGCATTCAGGACGAAACCGAACTCGAAGCCCTGAAGGCTGACGGCTCTTTACTGCCGATCATCCCCAGCGAGGCTCTCCGGATTGAACCTTCGCTCGATCCCTCCCGCCGCTATTGCCGGCCTTGGACCCGAGATTTCGTTGATGACATCAGCCAGGCCTACTACAACCGCTTCCACGACAAGATTCAGGTGAACTCTGCGGTGCGCACGGTCAAGGTCCAGCGCAAGCTGCGCCGCCACAATCGCAACGCCGCGCCGTGGGAGGGTGATACCGCGTCGTCTCATCTGGCAGGCGTGACCGTTGACTTGCAACGTCGCGGCATGACAAAAGAACAAATTCGCTGGATGGAGTATTACCTGTTCTACATGAAAGCGCTCGGTCTGGTCGAACCGGAAGAAGAACGTCGCCACTGGTGTTTCCATATCATGGTCAGCGGAAATTACTCCGATTGGCGCGAAACCCAGACGATCGTCCCCCTGGAACACCCCGACGAGCATCCTGAGAACGAATCTCCCGACACCTCAGTTGCTACCAGCAGCGCCTCGAAATAAGAAAAATCCTTCCCCCTGAATGCTTCCACCTGCGGCTCCGAAATTGCCTGGACGGAACCAGTTTGCACCCGCCCGACTGAGGAACTAACATTTAGATATGCCTGTCGAAACTGAAGTCCATCAAGCGCCTGTCTCCGTTAGCGCGCCCCGCGGCTCTCATATCACGTGCAAAAGCTGGCAGCAGGAAGCCGCCATGCGCATGCTCATGAACAACCTTGACGAAGAAGTCGCCGAACGGCCCAAAGACCTTGTGGTCTACGGCGGCACGGGCCGCGCCGCGCGCAGCTGGGAGGCGTATTACGCGATTGTCGAATCCTTGAAGAATCTCGAAAACGACGAAACCCTGCTGGTGCAATCGGGCAAGCCGGTCGGCGTGTTCAAGACGCATGACTATGCGCCACGTGTGCTGATCGCGAATTCGAACCTGGTCGGACACTGGTCGAACTGGGACACGTTCAATGAACTCGAACGGGCCGGCCTCATGATGTTTGGACAGATGACAGCCGGGTCGTGGATTTACATCGGTTCGCAGGGAATCATTCAGGGAACGTTCGAAACTTTTTCCGCGGCTGGCGAAAAACATTTTGGCGGAGATTTGGCCGGGAAGCTGATCGTCTCCGGCGGAATGGGCGGCATGGGTGGAGCGCAACCGTTAGCCGCCACCATGACGGGCGCCGCTTTCCTGGGGATTGATGTCGATCCAGAGCGCATCAAAAAGCGCCTGAAGACCGGATATTGCGACTTCATGGTCAACTCGCTCGATGAAGCGCTGCGCATCCTGAAGAATGCTGTTCGCAAGAAAGAGAATGTTTCGGTGGGGCTGGTCGGCAATTGCGCAGACATCATTCCAGAACTCGCCGAACGCGGTGTCGTTCCCGATATTCTGACCGACCAGACCTCGGCGCACGACCCGCTGAATGGATATGTCCCGAACGGCATGACTTTCGAACAAGCTTTGGAATTGCGCCACCGCGATCCGCACGCGTATCAGGAAAAGTCTTTGGATTCGATGGCGTGCCACGTCGAAGGTATGCTGCGTTTGCAGAAGATGGGAGCAGTCACTTTTGACTATGGCAACAACATCCGAACGTTTGCCTTCCAGCGCGGCGTGAAAAACGCGTACGACTTCCCGGGATTTGTTCCGGCCTACATCCGTCCGCTATTCTGCGAAGGCCGTGGGCCGTTCCGCTGGGTCGCACTCTCGGGCGAGCCTTCCGACATTCACGTAACCGACGAACTGATCCTTGAACTCTTCCCCGAGAATCGAATTCTGCGGCGCTGGATTGACCTGGCCCGGAAGAGAATCAAATTTCAGGGACTGCCCGCGCGCATTTGCTGGTTGGGATATGGCGAGCGCGCGCAGTTCGGCCTGGCGATGAATGAACTGGTAAAAAAGGGCAAGATCAAAGCGCCAATCGTCATCGGACGTGATCATCTCGACTGCGGATCGGTCGCCTCGCCCTATCGCGAAACGGAAAGCATGAAGGACGGTTCCGATGCTGTTGCCGACTGGCCATTGCTGAACGCTCTGCTCAACACGGCGGCTGGCGCATCGTGGGTTTCGATTCATAACGGTGGAGGCGTGGGCATCGGCTACTCGCTGCACGCCGGGCAAGTGACGGTCGCAGACGGAACCGAAATGATGGCAAAGCGCATCGAGCGCGTGCTCACGACCGATCCCGGCACAGGAATCATTCGCCACGCCGACGCGGGATACGATGAGGCCAAGCAGTTCGCAAAGAAGACAGGCGTGAAGCTACCCATGGAGGATGCTGCAGAGCGATAGCGAGTGTCCTGCAGATTCCTAATGCAAGTTCGGGCGTCTTCCTGAGCGAAGCGAAGGACCTATGCATTTTGTTTGCGGCATCGGCGCTCTCGCACGCTTCCCAATGAGCCCTCGGCTTCTGATAAACCCGACACCGCACAAGGAGGCGGTAGCTTGACGCAACCGCGACGGTTTTCGACGTCTTCCATGCTTTTGCTCACATTTGTCGTTGCCCCGATCCTCTATATGGCCTCGTGCCTGGGCTACGAGGCACTCGAGGCGCGCCGTCCGGAAGACATGCCTGCGAACTCAATCTGGATAGACGCTCCTGCGGTCCCGTTCGGCTTTTACCACGGGTGGTGGGAGGGATGCTGGCTGACCTCGGACCAAACAGCCAATTATTGCCGCCTGTATGGACCAGCCTTACATCCTCCTGTGGTTTACGAAGGACGCTTTATGCCATGCGGTACGCCGACTTCGGTTCCGCTAAACGAACTAACGCTGAAACCTCCTGCCGGGAGTGCGGAGATGTGGATTTTCCCAGGATTCGTCGCCTTCCTGAAAAACGGCAGGATCCTGGTTCCGGTTGAAAACCTCAAAGACTGCCGTAAAATCCTCGATGGACTCGAAAATAAGAAAAGCGCAGCACTCTAGAAGCAATTGAAAATCGACGGCGCCACTCTCCTCATTAACATTGGCCAGATCCTAACTCTGCATCTTCCCGAGAACCCAGGCCCGCGCCGCGGCCCGGCCCTCAAAGAGCTCGGCATTCTCGAAGATGCCGCCGTTCTCTGCCTCGGCGGAAAAATCGTTTCCGTTGGCACTACGAAAGACGCGCTGCGCGATCCCTGGGTTAGGAAAACGATCAAGCAGAACCGTAAGCGAATCACGGAAATCGATTGCGCCGGTAAGGTCGTGCTTCCTGGATTTGTGGATTCGCACACGCATCCAGTTTTCACTACGCCGCGACTGGTCGACTTCGAAAAGCGCGTAGAAGGCGCATCGTATGAAGAAATCGCTGCCGCTGGCGGAGGCATTCGCTCCAGCGTTGAAGGCGTTCGGAGTGCGTCTCAGAGAGAATTGGCGCAGCACGTCTCGCGTGCGCTCAACGTGATGGCTGCGCACGGAACGACCACGATGGAAGCGAAATCCGGCTACGGATTGACAATGGAATCGGAACTGAAGTCGCTGGCCGCGATTCGCGAGTCGGCATCAAGCTGGCCGGGAACGGTCGTGGCGACACTGCTTGGGGCACATACCGTTCCCAAAGAATTTCAGGGTTGCTCACAAAAGTACGTCGAGATCGTCTGTAAAGAGATGATCCCCCGCACAGCCAGGGAGAAGCTCGCCCAATTTGTCGACGTTTTCTGCGAAAACGTAGCCTTCACTCCACAGCAAACCGAAGAGATCTTCGCAGCTGCAGAAAGTAACGGACTGGCGGTCCGGGCGCATGTGGGCCAGCTCTCCGAAACAGCGCTCGAACCGTTGCTGCGCTTCAATCCGTCCTCGCTCGATCATATGGATCATGTCAGTGATCAGGATGTCTCGCTTCTCGCGCGGCGTGACACGGTTGCCACGCTTGTTCCAGGAGCAAATTACTTCCTCGGGATGAAGCATTATCCCGATGCGCGCCGGTTGATCGACGCCGGCGTTCCGGTTGCATTAGCCACGGATTACAATCCCGGCACCTCGCCCACCCTCAGCATGCCGATGGCAATGTCTTTGGCTTGCACGCAAATGAAATTGTCTCCATCTGAAGCGATTGCTGCCGCGACGATCAACGGGGCTTGGGCTCTCCGCTTGGCCGGACGAAAAGGCAGCATCGAACCAGGAAAAGATGCTGACCTGTCCGTCTTCGAGGTAGGCGACTACCGAGAAATTCCTTACTGGTTCGGCGTGAATCACTGCGCGATGACGGTCTTAAATGGCGTGGTGATGCCGCGGCCATGAACTCCCCTGAGCTTTGTTACGTATCACAGTTCGGCCAGTCTTTTGTCTCAAGAGCAACTGAAAAACCTTGACAGAGAATCTAATTACGTTTCCTAAGGGATCAAAACGAATGAGACGATATTTTGCTCTGATCATGTTTCTTGCGTTCACGCTCCCGCTTGCGAGGGCACAGCGCCTGCCCGAAACCGCGCGGCCGGAAAACTACAAGCTGAACTTCACACCTGATCTCGACAAGGCCACTTTTGGAGGCGATGAAACCATCGCGATCCAGGTGCTGAAACCAACATCCGAGATTATGCTCAACGCCGCGGATATCGACTTCCACGATGTCAGCATCACCTGCGGCGGCACGACGCAGACGGCCACGGTTACTCCGGAGAAAGAGAACGAAATGGCTGCACTTGCCGTCGCCAAGCCGCTCGCTGCCGGTCCGGCGACGATTCACATCACTTATTCCGGCAGGCTCAATGACGAGATGCGCGGTTTCTACCTGGGGAAGGACGACCAGAGCCGCAAATATGCCGCCACGCAGTTTGAGGCGACCGATGCACGTCGCGCGTTCCCCTCCTTTGACGAACCCGACTACAAAGCGACTTTCGACATCACGACGACGGTCGACAAGGGCATGGTGGCGATCTCGAACCAGAAGGTCTTGTCCGATACGGCTGGTCCCGGCGACCAGCATACGGTGCATTTCGCCACGACCCCCAGGATGTCGTCGTATCTGGTTGCGCTGGTAGTGGGCAATTTCGACTATGTGGAGGGCGAAGCCAACGGTATCCCCATTCGCGTCTATTCGACTGCGGGCAAAAAAGAAATGGGGCGATTCGCGCTCGAAGCCGCGACCCAGATCATGAACTATTACAACCATTACTTCGCAATCAAGTATCCGTACGGCAAGCTTGATCTTATTGCCCTGCCGGATTTCTCTGCCGGAGCGATGGAGAACACCGGTTGCATCACTTTCCGCGAACTCGTTCTTCTGATCAATGACAAGCAGGGATCGCCGCGCATGAAGAAAGAGATCTCCGAAGTGATCGCCCACGAGATGGCGCATCAATGGTTCGGCGACCTGGTCACGATGAAGTGGTGGGACGACATCTGGCTCAACGAAGGCTTTGCCACCTGGATGGAAAGCAAGCCAGTTGAAGCCTGGAAACCCGAATGGAACGTCGACTTGGACGACGTGAGCGCGACCGGTGCAGCCCTCACCGTTGATTCGCTGGCCAATACGCGGCCCATTCATCAGGACGCCGAAACTCCCGCCCAAATCACGGAATTGTTCGACGGGATCGCGTACGACAAATCCGCCGCGGTATTACGCATGCTCGAGTCCTACCTGGGAAAAGAAACGTTCCGCGCAGGAGTGAATGCCTACCTGAAAGAGCATCAGTACGCCAACGCGACGGCTGCGGATTTCTGGGATGCTCAGGCGAAAATATCAAAAAAACCGGTCGACAAGATCATGCCGACATGGGTCACGCAGGCCGGCGCGCCCATGGTCAACGTGAAAACACAGTGCAGCGGAGAATCGACCAAGGTTAATCTCAGTCAGCAGCGTTACTATTTCGACCGCTCAAAGTTCGAAGCGCCCAACGAACAGCTCTGGCAGATTCCGCTATGCATGAAGGGTTCGGCCAACGAAACCGTCAGATGCGAGCTCCTCACCAAGAGAGAAGAAACTTTCACCGTTCCCGGATGCTCAACCTGGGTCCTCGCGAATGCGGGCGCGGCCGGCTACTATCGCACCGGCTATCAAGAGAACGCCGTCCGGCAGATGGCCCGCGACGCGGAAACCAAGCTCAGTCCGGCCGAGCGCATTGCCCTCCAGACAGACGTTTGGGCCTCGGTGCAAGTCGGGCGTGAACCCGTCGGCGACTATCTCGCCTTCGCGCAAGGTCTGCAATCCGACCGCAACCGCGCCGTGCTGGAAGATGTTCTCGCACGCCTCGGCTATGTCGAACGCTATCTGGTCTCCGACAGCGATCGTGAAGCCTATCGCGCATGGCTGGGCCAGTTGCTCACACCTGCGATGAATCAGCTGGGATGGCAGCCGAAACCGAGCGACACGGATGAGCAAAAAACTTTGCGGGCGCGCCTGTTCCGTGCGCTCGGGTATGATGCCCGTGATCCGCAGGCGCTGGCCGAAGCCCGCTCCTTGGCGGAAAAGGGCATGGCTGACCCGGGATCGGTGGATCCGGAAATGTTGTTTAGCGCGTTCCGGCTGGCCGCACTCCAAGGCGACAGCGCGTTCTATGACGAGCTGATGAACGGGATGAAAAATGCGAAATCGCCGGAAGAATATTACGCGTACTTTGAGAGCCTCTCTCAGTTTGATGATCCCAAGTTACTGGAGCGAACTCTGGATTTTGCCATCTCGCCCGAAGTGCGATCGCAGGATGCCCTTCAGTTAATTACCGGAGTCCTTGCCAATCCTGCAGGTCAGCAACTGGCTTGGGACTTCATCCGGCAGCATTGGCCGGAGGTCGAGAAGGCCGGAGGTCCGTTTGCGAGCGCGGAAGTAGTCGCAGCCACCAGCGGATTCTGCGCCACGGGCATGAGAGATCAGGTCACAGAATTCTTCGGTGCTCACAAGGTCGCGGGCGCTGAACGAACCTACAAGCAATCGGTCGAAAGTATCAACAACTGCGTGGATCTGAAGTCGCAGCAGGAGCCAGAGTTGGCCTCTTGGCTTGGCCGGCACGGTGCAGCAAGCGCGAGGTAGTCTGGAACGCAGCAGCGTGTTTCACGGCTTTGCGGGAGTCACGACCTGCGGCGCTCGCGTTTGATCGGCCACATTCCGAACGGCGTCGATGACCACATCGGGTCGATCCATTTGAATGTAGTGACCGCTATTTCTTGCGATGACCTGCTTGCCCCGCGTGGAGAGGTGTGCCATTTCTTCCTGCATCTTCTCCCATGCGTCATTGGTGGGCTTCACCAGATCGGCCGGAAGATCCGCCGACGGTCTGTCAGGATCGTGTGACAGCACGACCAGCGGCAAGTCGCCCAGCAAGCCTGAGGCTGCAGCTTCGGCCGCGCTCTCGGGAAAAGCTTTCATCTCCTTCACACCTTCACGCGCCGTGTGAAAGTTGCATTCCGCCGCACGAACCCGCGGGTTCTCATCACAAAGCCCTAAAAGCCGCGGAACCCCCAACGGCATCGCGAATTCCAGAAATTCCGCTTCGCGCAGCCAGCTTGCTTCCATCCCGCTCAATTCGACCGGAAGCCGTTTCTCCTGGTCGGGATGAGACGCGTCGACCAGCACCATTCCGACGACTTCGCTGCGGTAAAGACTGGCAAACACCCGAACATCGTATCCGCCCATGGAGTGTCCAACCAGGATATAGGGCGGAGAGATTCCCGCATTGTGCAGAAGTGAGTTGAGCTCCTCGGCAATGACTTTGCTCGTGCGTGGCCGCGGGCTCGCATCGCTGTAGCCAATTCCTGCTCGATCGTAAGAGCAGACCCGTGCGAACTTTGCAATTTGTGGCTGCACCTTCTGCCAGGAAACGAAGGAATCGCCCAGACCAGAGTCGAGCACCACCGTCGGCGTTCCCTCGCCAGTACAGTTGATATGCATGTACATTGGGGACCCGTCAGAACCGACGTTCACGCGTCGTCCGGGCATGGCGTTAAATCGCCGGTCGCGAGCCTCGGAGATGTTCTGATAGAGAAATCCCGCCGCTGCCAGAAGCGCCACGATAGCAAGCATTCCAAGCGCGATGCGCCGCAGCCAGGACTGATGGAGTGTGGCCGGCGCAGCTGTGTGATTTGGGTCCAAGGATTTCGATTAAAAGAAGGTTTCTACCCCTCATCGCGCGGGTTTCCCGCATTCTACATGACTGGAGGCACTGTAATGCCCATAACTGCGAGACTTCGCATGAGTTCCCGGCGAACCACAGAGACGGTCGCCAGCAAGAACTGCTTCCGATTTTCGTCAGCCTCGCTCAGGATGGGATGGTGGTGGTAGAAAGTGTTGAAAAGTTGGGCAAGCTGAAAAACGTGTTTCGCCAGATAGGCAGGCTCGGTCGTCGAGATGCTCTGAGCAATCACATATGAGGTCTTCGAAGAAGCCAGCCATAGTTCCCATATCTCGTCCGATTCTGACAGATACTTCCCCATATCAAACGATGTCAGATCGCGGGCAATCCCCCTTGCGTAAGATTCGGGATCCATCCCTGCTTTGCGAAAAATGCTGTTCGCCCGCACCACGGCATACTGCGCGTAGGGTCCAGTCTCGCCTTCGAAGCTCAGAGCATCTTTGAAGTCGAAGGCAATGACTGATTCCTTCGTGTACTTCAGCATGAAATACCGCAGAGCGCCTATCGCAATCTGGGTGGCAATGCCAAGCCGGTCCGGTTCGCTGAGCTCGGGGTGACGCGAATCGACTTCTGTTTTGGCTGAGGCAATCAGCTGATCGAGCAGGTCGTCAGCTTTGACGCCGAAGCCTTTGCGCCCGCTGACTCCAATGAATGAGCGCGACTGCTCTTCCGCGCTCAGGCTGTAACCGAGCTCGGCGGCGCAACGTGGAGTCAACACGACCATTCCGTAAGAGAAGTGCGTGAAATGGTCGGCAGCTTCTCCGTAGCCCAGGTCGCGTAGAGCTTCCTTGACTGTGTTCTGAGCTTCCGACTGTCTTACGTCAATGACGTTGTAGTTTTCCGCCACATCACCAAAATGCGGATGATCCGTCTCGCCATCCGTGGTCGAGATCCAGCACTCGTGCTGGTTGGGATAACGATAGAAACGTCGGTATCCAAAATCGCGCCCCAGCAGGCCAAACTTCCACATGTGATACGCAATATCTTTGCCCACGTACCCGACCGTGCCGTTGGACCGGACGATGACTTTCTGGTCGTCTTCGGAGATGCGCGATCCCAGACCGTCGACTCCTATCTTTGTGAGAATCTGGTCAAGGTTCCCCTCCGTGTCCGTTGTGGTCAGAGCTTTTTCCGTTCCCGCACGCCGCATCACCCAGCAGCCTTTGTTTTTTCCCTCCGTCTCGTACGTGAGCACGCCGGCATCTTTCAATTTCTGAAACGCCGCATCCCAAAAGTGCAAATGCAGGATTTCGCTCTCTCTCGGCAGGAAGTCGTATTCGATGTCGAGGCGGTCCATCGTCTCCAGATGTCGCCGCAGCACGGCGGTCGAAATCAGATCGGCAATGGCCGCGGTTTCGTTTCCACCCTCTTCGATTGCATGCAATGTCGCCAACCGTGCCTGCAGGTTCTGCTTGTCTTCCGCATACCACTGTGACGCCCGCGCATAGACGTCCCAGCAGTAATAATCGAAGCGCGGCTTAGCCGCGAGTGCCGCAATCTCGGCCCCGGACTTTTTCTCGAGATGCAGGAATCCGACAACCACGTCCGCGACCTGAACGCCCGTATTGTCGATGTAATTCTGAACGTCGACTTCCCTGCCCGCTTGGCGCAGCAAGCGAACAAATGTGTCGCCGAGAATCGCGTTACGCAAATGTCCAATGTGCGCGGCCTTATTCGGATTAATGCTCGAGTGCTCCACCAGAATCTTGCCATGCGGCGTATCGTCCGGCGGCTTGGCATCGGCCGCGAGCGCCGCCGCCACCCAGGCCCGATCGATCTTCACATTCAAATATCCGGGAGGAGCTACCTGCATCCCCGCAATGCCCTCAATTGCTCCCACACCTTCGCGGATCGACTCCGCAATTTTCATCGGCGCGGAACGCAGCGGCTTCGCGAACGGAAACATCGGAATGGCAAAGTCGCCCAGTTCAACTTTCGGCGGCTGCTCAATCACTACTCCAGGCAGAGACACGCCCGGATGCTTTGTTTCCAAGTACTCGCGCAAGCGCCCCGCGAGCCGCTTTTCCAGGTGTCGATACAAAAATTACCTCGGTAGAAAGGCGATGAAGAACCTGTGATTTTAGCAGAGCGTACAGGAGGTTCAGGTTTGACGCCGTCGGGAAGCGTTCCCTATGATGAAAACTCGGTGTCGTTCGCTGACGGTGCGTTTCTGAAGAACCGCCTCGACCGAATCGATTTTTCTATGCGCGTTGCCTATCTCGATTGTTTTTCCGGCATCAGTGGCGATATGTTCCTTGGCGCTCTGGTGGACGCCGGAGTTCCGCCTGGCGTCTTGGAACAGACCGTCGCACAGTTGCGGCTTGGTGCACGCCTGGAAATTTCCCGGGTCATGCGCAACGGCATTTCCGCGACGAAAGTGGACGTTTATGTCGGCGACGAGAAAGATTTGCCGCGTGAAGAGTACTGGGCGAAAGCGGCGGCGGGCGCGGCGTCATCACAGCATTCCCATGACGAGCACGGGCACGGCCATTCTCATGATCACCAACATCATGAGCATAAGCATTCCGCGGAGCCGGAAGTCTCTGCCGCGCCTCATGCTGCGCATGGGCACGCTCGCGGCCTGAGCGACATTCGAGAAATCATCGACAAAGCGGAAATCAGCGAAAAAGCAAAAAGTATAGCGATTGAGATTTTCGAAGCGCTCGGCGTGGCCGAAGCCAGGATTCATAATATTCCCATCGAGAAAGTTCACTTCCACGAAGTGGGCGCAGTCGATGCCATGGTCGACATTGTCTGCGCGGCCGTGGGCGTTGAAGCTCTTGGGATCGACGAAATCATCTGCTCCCCCTTGAACGTCGGAGGCGGCACCGTGAAGTGCGCCCATGGCACACTTCCTGTACCGGCTCCGGCTACGGTTGCATTGTTGAAAGATGCTCCGGTCTATTCTTCGGGTGTGCTGGCGGAATTGGTTACGCCGACGGGAGCGGCGATCGTCAAGGTACTCGTGCGACGATTCGCGGCGTTTCCCGAGATGACCATCGCGAAGACCGGCTATGGCGCGGGCTCGCGCGAAATTCCTGGACTTCCGAACGTTCTGCGCTTGACCGTCGGCGCGCCCGCGACGGCTGTTTCTGCGCACGTTACTGGCGAGAGAGTTACTGTTCTCGAAGCGAATCTTGACGATCTGAATCCGCAAGTGTTCGGCTACGTGTTGGATCGATTGTTGGAAGAAGGCGCGCTGGACGCCTTCGCTGTTCCGATCCAGATGAAAAAGAATCGTCCCGGAACGCTCCTGACAGTCTTGTGTAATTCTGATCAAGCGGCAAAGCTGACGGAAATCATTTTTCAGGAGACCACTACGCTAGGCGTGCGCCGCCGCGAAGAAGCGCGGCAATGCCTGGCTCGCCGTTGGGAAAACGTTCGCACGCAATGGGGCGAGGTTCGCATCAAGATCGCAAGCATGAATGGGAGCATCACGAACTACGCTCCGGAATACGAAGATTGCCGCAAGATTGCCGCCGAACATCGAGTACCCCTGAAAACCGTGATGCAGGAGGCAGCGAGGATCTATTTAAGCCTGGGACACTGATCCGGCCATTACTTACGGGTTAATAATCTCGCATCAACCAGGACTATGAGCAAGTTCTATATCACGACCCCAATCTACTACGTGAATGCGCGGCCCCACATCGGCCATGCTTACACCACGATCGCGTGTGACACGGTGGCGCGGCGCGAGCGCATGCTCGGCGCCGATACGTTCTTCCTTACCGGAACCGACGAGCACGGGCAAAAGATCGAGCGCGCGGCGCAGGCTGCGGGCAAGACTCCGCTGCAGTACGCCGATGAAATCTCGGCGGAGTTCCGCGCACTTTGGAAGCGGATGGGCATCTCGAACGACGACTTCATCCGCACCACCGAAGATCGTCACAAAAAGCGCGTACAGGAACTCTTTCGCCGCATTCGCGACAACGGCTTCATCTACAAGAGCACGTACACAGGCCAATACTGCGTGTCCGACGAACTCTACGTCGACGGCGCGCAGCCTGGCGATCCCTGCCCGACCTGCGGACGAATCACAGAAACGGTCCATGAAGAGAATTACTTCTTTAAGCTGTCGGCTTTTCAAGATAAGTTGCTTGAGCTGTATGCCAACCCGGATTTCATTCGGCCGGAAACGCGTCGCAATGAAGTGATTTCCTTTGTGCGCTCCGGACTGCGTGATCTGTCAATCAGCCGCTCGACGTTTTCCTGGGGCATTCCGGTCCCGGACGATCCCAAGCACGTCATTTACGTCTGGCTCGACGCGCTGGCGAATTACATCACTGCGATCGGCTTTGGATCCTCGCACGCAGGCGCGCAGGAAGCGTTTAAGAAATACTGGCCCGCCGACGTTCACATGATCGGCAAGGAGATTGTCCGCTTCCATTGCGTGTACTGGCCGGCGTTTCTCATGGCGGCGAATTTGCCGTTGCCGAAGGCGATCGTTGCCCATGGCTGGCTGCTGTTCGAAGAAAGCAAGATGTCGAAATCGCGCGGCAACATCGTGCGTACGGAAACAATTCTCGACGTGCTCGGTGCCGATGCCCTACGCTATTTTCTGCTGCGCGAAGTCGTCTTCGGCCAGGACGGCTCATTCTCCTTTGACGCGCTCGTACAGCGCTACAACTCCGATCTGGCGAATGGTCTGGGAAATCTGGCCAGCCGCACGCTGACGATGATCAATCGTTATTTCAAGGGCGAAGTGCCGTATCCATCGCATGCCGCGTCGCGCCGTCCCGCCGATGACGCTATTGCCGAACAGGCGCGAAAGACGATTCGCGATTTTGGGACTTTTTTCGATCAATTCCAGTTCTCGCGCGCCCTGGAAGCTGCATGGGCGCTTGTGGCCGCCGTCGACAAGTACATTGTCGAGAACGAACCCTGGGCGCTCGGCGAGAAGCAAGACGAGGACAGCCGTTCGCGCCTTGCCACTGTGCTTTACACCTCCGCTGAGGCCCTCCGCATTGCCACCGCGCTGGCGCATCCCGTCATTCCCGACGCGACCGCGAACATCTGGACCCAGATGGGCTTGGGCGACATTAAGAAAGTCGATTTGAAACAACTCGATTGGGGGCAGTTGCGCCTGGGCACAAAACTGGGCGACGTGCACCCGGTTTTTCCACGCGCCGACAAAAGCGCCGTCGAAAGGATGCAGCAGATGGAGGAACAGCAAAGAGTTCCGGCAGCAGAAGCCGTGCAGGGGAAACCATCGCAATCGGATGTGAACCCCGCCCCGGCGCATGTGCAGGCTTCGGGGGGCAGCGGAACGGCGACAAGCGCCGATGGCAAAATCACCATCGACGATTTCGCCAAAGTCGATCTGCGGGTTGGCGTAGTGAAAGTGGCTGAGCGCGTGCCGAAATCGGACAAACTCCTGCGACTGGAAGTTGACCTCGGCGGCGAGGTGCGCCAGGTCGTCGCCGGAATCGCGGAAGCCTATGCGCCGGAAACATTGATTGGCCGCAAGGTGGTCATCGTCGCAAATCTTGCTCCGCGCAAGCTACGCGGGCTGGAGTCGAACGGAATGATCGTCGCCGCCTCCCTCGAAGGCGGACGTCCAGTGCTGGCCAGCTTTCTGGAAGACGTTCCACCCGGCGCACGGCTGAAATAGTCAAATCCCGGACCTCACCCCTCGGGCAGCGGACCATTCGGCCTTGAGCCAAGGGAGCTGCATCCGAGTCAGTAGGCCGAGGTCTGAGGTCAGGTTTCCATGTTCGTCGATTCCCACGCTCATCTCGAAGGCAAGCAGTTCGCTCAGGATCGCGAACAGGTCATCGCTCGCGCGCGGGAAGCCGGCGTGCGAAACATGGTTGCCATCGGCAATGGTGATGGGCCCGTGAACTTCGACTGCGGGATCCAGCTGGCCGAGAAATACGAGTTCATCTACGCGACCATTGGTATTCATCCGCACGAGGCCCGACTGGCCGATCAGGCAGCCTTTGAGCGCATGCAGGAACTGGCTCGGCATCCGAAAGTTATCGCCTGGGGCGAGATCGGGCTCGACTACTTCTACGACCACTCTCCACGCCAGATTCAAAAGCAGGTGTTTGTGACTCAAATGGAGCTCGCCGCCGCCGCCAACCTTCCCCTCGTGATTCACTGCCGTCCCTCGACCGGCAGCGAAGACGCATGGGATGACTGCCTGCAACTGATTCAAGAGCGCTGGAGCGGTACAGGCCTGGGGGGCATCCTTCACTGCTTTACCGGCAATTGGGCTCAGGCAAAGCGGGCGCTCGACATGGGATTCATAATCTCATTCGCGGGAAATCTCACATTTCCTAAGGCACAATCCATCCGCGACACAGCCCTGCAAGTTCCTTTCGACCGCACCCTCATCGAAACCGATTCTCCCTATCTTGCACCGGTTCCGCATCGCGGCCAGCGCAATGAACCAGCCTTCGTCATTGCGACGGCGCGCAAGTTAGGCGAATTGCGCGCAATCCCGCTCGAAGAAGTCGGCGAGCGCACCTCCCGCAATTTCTACAGTTTTTTCAAATTGGCTGAAATCTCTGAAACCAAAGTTCCCCTCCGCTAGCGCGGCTCTTTCTGTTAACCTCACATTAAAGATTCCATCATTTCAGAAAGATTAGAAATTTATGCCCGACAATACCTTCGATATCGTGAGCAAGATCGACATGCAGGAGGTCTCCAATGCCATCCAGCAGGCACTCAAGGAGATTCACACACGCTTCGATCTGAAAGACTCGAAGTCGAATATCGAACTCGAAAAAGATGCGCTCGTGCTGCACTCCGCCGACGAATACAAGTTAAAAGCCGTGAACGACGTTCTGCAGCAGAAGTTGGTCAAGCGTGGAGTTCCACTCAAAGGCTTTACCTACGGAACCGTCGAATCGGCGGCGGGCGGTACCGCCAAGCGGCGCATCACCATGCAACAAGGTATTCCCGTCGAGAAGGCGCGAGACATCGTCAAGACCATCAAGGATTCGAAGAAAAAAGCGCAAGCATCGATCCAGGGAGATCTGGTGCGCGTATCCAGCAAGGATCGCGACACTTTGCAGGAGATTATTGCTCTTCTTCGCAACCGGGATTTTGGCATCGATATGCAGTTTACGAACTACAGAACCAATTGAATCGCATTCACTCCGGGAAACGCGGAAGTCACGGAGGATTCTGGGCCTGGGCGCCGATGGCTACTCTTTACACGAAATTTTTGCGCACTGTCTCTGTGTCCCGGCGCATCCGTAGTAAGAACGGAAATCGATCTTGAGTGCTTCGACCATAATCAACGGGAAAGAAATCTTCGATCTGCTGCGGGACGATCTCGCCGCTCTGGAGCGCGAGTTTGGGGCCGACACCGTCTCGGGAGTTCAGGCCATCACCGAGATCGGTGAATACCTGCGCAATGGCGGCGGCAAGCGCATTCGCCCCGCCCTGCTGTTGCTTGCGGCCAAACTGCTCGGCTACGAGGGCCGGGGAGCGGTTCGCCTTGGTGCGGTCGTGGAGATCATCCACACCGCAACCCTGGTTCACGACGACATCATCGATGAGGCAAAAACGCGCCGCGGACGCCCGGCCGCCAACACGCAATGGGGCAACTCAAAGTGCGTGCTGGCCGGCGATTGGCTCTACATGCAAGCCTTCAAAATCGCCGTTCAGGAGCGCAACTTCCGTATTCTCGACACGCTCATTGAATTGACCCAGCAAATGGTCGAAGGCGAATTACTGCAGATGGAAACGCTGGGCAAGATGATCGCGATCGAGGAATACTTCGATCTCATCTACCGCAAGACCGCCTGCCTGTTTTCCGTTTGCATGCGGATGGGCGCGATTTTGGGTCGTGCCACGCCTGCGCAGGAAGCGGCTCTCGCCCAGTATGGACACGATCTGGGCATGGCCTTTCAGATCGTCGACGACGTGCTTGATCTCACCGCATCCGAAGACGTGCTGGGCAAACCCGTGGCCAGCGATTTGCGCGAGGGCAAGGCCACCATGGCCGTCATTCACGCGCTGGAGCGCTGCACCGGTGAGGAGCGCAGCAAAATTGAAACCGTCCTGCGCCACGGTTCCTTCAATGGCGTAAAACACGCAGATATTCTGGAGATCCTCGAACGCTATGGGTCGCTGCGTGCGGCAGCCGATCATGCGCTGCAGTATGCCGATTCGGCGCGAAAGTCGATTTGTACGTTCCCCGACGGCGAAATCAAACGCGCTCTACTCTGGGCTCCGGAATTCGTGGTCGTCCGCGAAAAATAACCCCCAATCCTTTCAGTAATCCGTTTCTCTTCAGAATCAGAGCGGCCCGTCATCGCAGCTTTTGGACACAACTGAATCGCTGTATTGGACTCCATGGCACTCTCAGGGCGATTGCAGTCCGGTACCATCTCAAACTGAGATGAGCGCAATCCCGATTTATCGTTAGTCACCTTGGGGTAGGTGTGGCATACGCGCCCTCATCGGTGCAGATCGGTCTTCGAGAGCATCTCCAGGAACTGGCGGCGGCTGCGCTGATCGATGGCCACGGCCAGCAGCTTGCCGTCACGCCCGAAAAGGAACGTCCTTGGGATGCCCGTGATATGGAAGGCTTGGTGCACCTTGCCACCCGGATCGAGAACGACGTCAGGTGCATACTTATTGCCACCAATGAACTGCGACACTTTGAACCCGTCCTCGTCGGTGATGGACAGGACCACCAGCCCTTGTGACTCGAAGTAGCGCTGCAGAACGTCCAAGTCTCCCATCTCGGCACGGCACGGAGGGCACCAAGTAGCCCAGAAGTTGACCAGGACGATCTTTCCCCGCAGCCCAGATAAAGTGACCTTCTTATTCTTCAGAGTTTTCAGCGTGAAGTCGGCTTTCTCAATGTCGGCTTCGTTGTCAGCCAGCATCTTAGCGGCTTTATCGTACAAGGGATCTTTGAGCGTGCTGGTAACGCCCTCATAGCGGACGAGCATCGCGACCTGGTTATATGGAATAGGGATCTTGTCGCCCTTGGCGGGAAGGGGCGATTCGATGAGAGCAGCGCTGAGCGTATCCGCTACGGCCTGCAGGGCGTCGTGGCCGGGGTCGCCTTCGGTGACTAGGTGTGATAGCGCATCGGCGTAACCCACCTTCTGTGTGCCCGCAGGGAGTGAGCGGATATCGGTAGCCAGCTTCACGATGACGGCGGACTTCTGGTCCGATGCGACAGAACGTAGGCTTTTCAGTTGGTTCTCGATTTCCGAAGGTTTGATAGCGCCACGGGAGATGGGCGCAGCTACGAGCACGGCTGCGAACAAATAGATCTTTAGCGAACTCATGAGCGCTCCTCTTTCAGGGAATGTTTCCTTGGGCTCGACGTACTCGTGCTGCATTGTATCGCTGAAACTTTGTCAGTTGGTCGCTATCAGATGGGATGAGAAGAGCCGGTCTCCGGACGGGATGCAGTACGCTCCCAAGTTATCGACGTGCTCAAGGCACAAGAGATAAAGGAGACCGGCAATGAAGAAGGTTAGCACCGCAGCGACGACGGAGAGCAGGAATTTTTCCAGGCAGCAGAAACTGACGATCGGATTGGATCTGGGAGATCGCCACAGTTGGTACTGCGTGTTGGATGAAACCGGCACCGTACAGCTGGAACAGCGCGTGCGAACGAATGCGAAGACACTACGCCCAACCTGCACCGAGCGAACGAATCGCACCTCGAGAGTGCGGATAGAAGCATGGCGACAGTGGCTGCTCGGCGGGAGAAAAAACTTGTCCGACGAACAGCAAATCTTTTAACTCCGACCGGCCTTCTCATGGAAGGCGATTGCACGCTTTGAGATTTTGAGCGTTACCGCGATGTTACGACAATCGTCTAGGCGTGATGGCAAGTTGAGCCAAGTGGTTTTTGTAAGCTTTCCTCTGGGTCATGTATACTCCCCGCCAACATCCAGAGGTAGGAATGACAACCCGTCGAGTCTTTCTTGAGACATCAACACGATTGGCTGCCGGCGCACTTGCCGCCGGGGCCGCGACCACTGCGACCAGCGAGGCTCAGACTCAGCCGCCTGAGGCACTTAAGAAAAAACTACACATCCTGATGAGAAGCTCGTGGGGAACCGACGAGCCGACACGCGCATCGTTCGTCTTCGGCCATGGACTCGCACTTGCGGAGGCCGGCCATGACGTGCAGATATTCCTGACCCACGATGCGACATACCTCATGCGCAAGGCCACGGTCGAGGCCGTCAAGCCCGTCGGGTGGCCACCGCTAAGTGAGACCTTGGCGAAGGTTGTAGCGAAACAGATCCCGATCTTTTCTTGAGGGACCTGCTCCCGTGCCC
>DATKQB010000133.1:0-10766 GCA_035523795.1 Verrucomicrobiia bacterium
GTCAACGGACTGATCGTGACAGCCGCATGGTTGTTGTGTGTTTTAGTGTTTCTGTCGGTTCTGCGAGAAATTCCGAAATGGCCGGTCGCGATGGTCTCGGGGGCGGGGATCGCGGTCGCCGGGATGTATTGGGGATTTTTCCGAATGTTTGCCGGCGCAAGTCTGGGCGCAAAACTGGCCCAACTCACCGAAGCGCAACAGGATCAGAGCGATTTCAAGAACCGCTTCCGCTGAATCAATTCGGATTCGACTGTCGCATCTCATCGCGCAGCTTTTGCAGAAGTTGCGCGCGTTCTTCCGTATTCAACTCGCGCTCGAGTTCCTGCAGGGCTAGCGCAACGATGTGGTAGTGGTGCGCTCCGGCATATTTCGGATCGGCCGTAATCTCGAGCCACAGCTTGTGCATCAGTTCCACGTCTTGCGGACGCATGCGTGGCGTGTGCGGTCCGAGAGAATACTCGCGGGTGCTGCCATCGGGAGCTGCGACCTCGAGCGTGAGCCGTGGACGGGGCTCGGGCAGGCGTTCCCAGGCATCGCCGGTGAGCTTGGCCTGCTCGTCGGCAGTAAGTTTGTTAGAGAGTCCGCACACCACGCGAGCAGAATCGAGCCGTTGCGCAGTCACCATAATCGCCTCAAAGACATCCGTGGCGGGAACGACCAGCAACGAAATTGGCTTTCCTTCTTTTTCCGCGACGGCGACAGCGGCGGTGAATAGCTCCTGCTCATAATGATCAAAGACCTGGCTCGCGTCAAAGACCGTGCTGCCACTGAAAGTGTGCTCGCGGTGGTAAAGGCGGGCGCTCATCACGACAACATCTTGTTTTGTCGTATTGGTCTGCTGCAAGATTCGCCGCAAATAGTAGAGATTACGCGGGTCGCGCACGGCCACCAGAATGTTTCCGGGATGCACCCCCATGGCGCCACTGCCCAGTTCCTGGTTGCCATAGACCCGGAACTGGTCGAGTTGCTCCGGTTTCCCTTGTCGTTCCTTCGCGGCATGATGCTCCGAGAAAGTAAATATCGCGAAAAAAGCGGCGCTGAAAATCACTCCGGCAATTGTGGCCTGGTATTTCGTAAATAGATTCACAATCGCGGTGATAAACAACACCGCGGAAATCGCCATGAGCCCAAGAGGAATTTCAAAGCTGCCGATGTGCAGGTTTCCTGGGACCTTCCACTCGCGGTTGCCCGGTTCCGTGAAGCGCAGAACCAGCACCGCCAGCGACTTCATCGCGAAGCTCCAGATCACGCCGAAGGCGTACAGAGCGGCGAGTACATAGACGTTTCCGCGGCTGAGAACGATCGTCAGCAACTGCATCCCCACGATCAGATTGATGATGCGGTAGCTGGTGCCAAATCGATGATGCGGCTTCTGGAACCAACTGGTCAGCACTCCATCTTCGGCAACACGGTTCAAAACGCCGTTGGCGCCCACGATCGACGTGTTCTGCGCGCCGGCGAGAATCAAGACTCCGACCAGTACCACGAAACCGTGGAAGAGCAATCGCATCGTGATCGGCCCGACCAGATACATGGCAATTCCGCCGATCAGATTGGCGAAGAAGTTCGGGCGAACATTGTCGGGAATGATCATCACCGCAAAAAACGAGACGAGCGACGTGAAGAGCAGGCTGTAGATGAAAATCACCAGCCCCGTCTTTTCCAGATTCTTCAGCTTGGGATGCTCGATTTCACGATTGACTTGGGCGAGCGTCTCTTCCCCGCTCATGGCCAGCACGGAATGGCCGAAGCCAACGAACAGGATGATCCAGGTCAGGTGGGAAAACCAGGTCCCGTTGAGCCAGCCGAGAGATTCCTTATTCAGAGGAATCGCGCCTGCGGCACTCAGCGGGCTAGGCGGCATCTGCACCGGTGTCCGCAAGATCGTAATCAGGCACCACACAATCAGAATCACTACCATCACGGTAGTGATCACCATAATCTGGAGGGCACGTTCGCTGGATTCGTGAATGCCCTGGGTATTCTTCCACCAGAAATAAGTCACGACGATAACGGCAAGGCCCGCGGCAAAGTGATCGTCTGAGAAATTGAATGGGCGGTGCAGGTAAATCCCAATATCCTTGATGAAGCCGGCCATATACTGCCCGGCTGAGACGGCGCTGATGGGGCCGGTGAGCACGTAATCGAAAAGCAGCGCGGAGACGGAAAACTTGGCCAACCCGCCTCCCATGGCTTCTTTGACGACGCGGTACACGCCTCCGCGCACGAACATGCTGCTGGATTCGATGTAGAGCGCACGCACGGCGTAGCTGAACAGCATCACGCCGAGGATGAACCACGGCGCGCTCTTGCCGATGACTTTCTCGGCGTCGCCGCCGGCGTAGTAAGCGGAGGAGGCCAAGTCGGAAAGCACGATCGCGGAAGCCCGCCAGAAGGAGATGAAGGTCAACATCACCGTGGTGGCAACGAAGACCTTGATTGCGGGTTTGGAACCTTGAACGGACGCGCCCATTCGCCTGTTGGTGCTGTCAGAGTAAACCATTGAAGATAGCCGCGAGTAGAACCGCCGTCAAATCAACTTTCAAATCAGATGATCGCGCCGGTCAGACCGCATTCTACGGCCTTTTTGAAAGCTCGGTCTGTTGCCGATACCACTCAACCGTGCGGCGCAGCCCTTCTTCGAAATCAACTGTGGGTTTATAGCCGAGAGCCGCTTCGGCCCGAGAGATATCTGCCAGAGAGTGCTTGATGTCGCCTTCGCGTTCGCCTCTGTATTCCGGTTTCCCGGAGTAACCGGTCAATTTCCGCAAGAGCTGAAAGATCTCGTTAAGCGAGACGCGGCGGCCGGTTGCAACATTGAAAACTTGTCCCGCGACTTGAGTCGCCGGTGCTTCGCAGGCGAGCAGGTTGGCCGCCACAGCATTATCAATGTAGGTAAAATCCCGGCTCTGCTCACCATCGCCGAAAATCATGGGCGGCACACCCCGGAGCATCGTCGTAATGAATTTGGCCAGCACGCCGGAATAGGGCGACGAAGGATCCTGACGGGGCCCGAAAATATTGAAATAGCGAAGCGAAACGGTTTCCAGCCCATAACATCGATAAAACGAAGTCATGTAATGCTCGCTGGCGAGCTTGGCGACGGCATAAGGTGAGATGGGATCGGGCCTCATTTCTTCATGCTTGGGAAGAGTCGGCGTGTCGCCGTATGCAGCGGAGGACGCAGCATAAACGACACGTTTTACCTTGGCGTCGCGAGCCGCGATCAGGACGTTCACAGTTCCATCGATGTTGGCTTGATTGCTGCCAAGAGGATCCTGCACGGATTTTGGAACTGAGGGGATTGCTGCTTCGTGGAAAACGAAATCCACGCCAGTGCATGCCCGGCGCATCGCATCGAGATCAAGAATGTCAGCCTCTTGAAACTCGATGAGGTCGAGGATCCCCGTGATGTTGTCCCGCTTGCCGGTTGAAAAATTATCGATTCCACGGACTTCGCTCCCGCGAGCCAGCAAAGCACGAGCGATGGATGATCCAATGAAGCCCCCAATGCCGGTAATCAGGGAAAGAGACATGACCGACCATCATAACGAATGCAGGGGAAATCGTGGCGAAAGGAGTGGCTAAGAACGCGGAATGTCGCGTGGGAAAGTTGGCGGTGAAGCTTGGCTCTGGCGGACGATGCGAGCGAAATCATCACGCATTAATAGTTGGCGCTCCTGGAAGAATTCGATCAGCGCCTGAATGAGCGCACTCGGATTCGTGATCGGGGGCAGTTCGAGCGAGCCCCGTGCGGGCAGCGTGGATGCAATGCCAGGTCCCATAATTACGGATGGCCGAGAAAGCGAAGCCAGCAGTTCTTTCAGCCGGCCCTGATTTTCAGGAGTCGTTTCCGTGAATCCGATGCCCATGCCGAGATAGGGATAACTGACTCGGACATCTCCCTCGGCTTCGACCTTGATGCCCTTGGCTTCGAGTTTGAGTTGCAGAATGGTTCCCACGGGATAGGTCGCCTGAGCCTCCACGTAGCAGCCATGCATGCTGATGTCGGTGAACGTGGCCCAGGTGTGTACGTCGCATTTGGCCTCGCGCATCTGCACGCTGCCTTCGCATTGATAGCGCGGGCTGCGGCGTTTTTCTATGCCTTCGAACGATGGACTCTTTGCAGTTTGCTCGCCTGTGCTGACAGTTTCTTCGCGCGCGGGTGCGGGCGCGGAGGCACCCGTGGTGCGCTTTAGAGCCATCAGGTATGCGATGCCCTCGTTGGTTTCTTCAGCCATGGTTATTCCAAGTGGTTGGGCCGCCGCTGCGGATCGCAACTCTGTTTTCTATATCGGAAAGATTGGGCCGGAGAATTAGGAGATGTGCCGCCGAGGATGAGAGCGTCCTAATCCGAGCGCGATTCGGAGCCAACCGTCATGTCCGCGAGCGCCTGTGCGCCCTGGCGGATACGTCCCCAGAGTTGCTCTCGTCCTTTACCGGTTTTGGCTGAATATGCAATGACGTGTGCACAGGAGTAACGCTCGGCGAGGTTCGTCATCGCATTGTGCAATTGATTATTCGAGAGCCGGTCGCTCTTGGTTGCGACCAGTACAAATTCGCGGCCAAGAGCGTTAAGAAAATCCAACAATTGTTGATCGCTTTGCTGCGGCGGAACATTGACATCGATCAAGGCTACGCACAGCGCGAGAGTGGGGCGGAGCTTAAGGTACGGTTCGATAAAGGTGGGCCACTCCTGCGAAATTTCGCGCGAAATCTTAGCATATCCGTAGCCCGGCAGATCCGCGAAAATCACCTCGGGGCGTGGCTTCCCAGGCCAGCGAATTTCAAAGAAATTGATGCTGCGCGTGCGACCGGGAGTGGAACTGGTGCGGGCCAGCTTCGATCCGAGCAACGAATTGATGAGGCTGGATTTTCCGACATTCGAGCGGCCCAGAAAAGCAACTTCGGGCAGAGTCGGAGCAGGGAACTGAGTCGTGCTGCTAGCTGCGGCTAAGAATCTTGCCAGAACCCTCATGCTCAAGTTTGCAATGCCCGGGCAAGAGTTGGCAAGGGCGTATCTTTCCCCACAGAAAGCAACCTTTAACAAAATCCCCGTCCTGTCTCGTTAAAAAACAACGAGGAGGACGGGTGCTTACCGTCATTTACCCGCAAAGTACTTACGGTTTAAACACGATCCATCCGAATGTTCCCGCCAGATTGTTTGCAGGCCCGGCCGTGAAGAACAATTCGTTGACGCCTCCGTTCGATCCCATGCCGTCACCGAAATCGATGCCCCAGAGCTGGTCGATCTTAATGGCTTTGCCAATTGCGTCTTTGACCGTCCCGACGAATTGTCCGGTGAACGGATCGAAAGCATTGATAGTGCCCGCATTCGTGTTGTTGGAAACCAGCAGCGCGCTGCTTAATGGACCAAAGTTCCTGGGAGCGCCGACAATGCCCCAAGGCTGATTCAGAGGCGAACCGTGAATAAGTGGCTTGCCGGGACTGACCGGCGTGCCGTCTTCGCGGAACTGCTCCACGAAGCCGCCCGAGCCACCGCTAACGCTTGCGTAGGTCACGTACACAATTCCATTGATGTCGCGAATGCCGAACGGCGCGAAGCCAGAGGGTAGAGCCGGATCGGTGAAGGAATGTACAGGATTGAACTTGGCGTCGAAAACGTCTACCAGACCGTTCGCATTGTCGGCCGCGTAGAGAAGATTTCCCGATGGCCGATTGGTGATCGCGAGGCCCGTGTATGACGACTTCTTCGAAGAATTGTCGACGGCCAGGATGGCCTGATTCGCATTCGACTGGGGCGCCCATCCGCTGATGGTGCCATCCAGTGTGGCAAACAGAAAGATTGATGCCCATCCCTGCACCTGGAATTCATTCGCGCCGGTCGCGCTGGCCGTCGCATTGTAAACGATTCCTGTCGGCGATCCGGGTCCGTTGTTGCCGGTCGGTAAGTCCGGTCCATTTCCGGCCGTGGGAATCAATACTTTCAGACCCTCGACCTTGCCAATATTGCTGTACAACGTGGACCATCCCGAGTTTTCGTCGCTGATCCACCAAGGCGAACCAGGGGCGTGAACCAGGCCCCAGGCGTTCACGATTAGAGGATCTGTGTGAAAGGCCCATCCCACCTGATTCGAATCGAGATTTGTGAGTTTATATTGCGCCATGGCGCTGGAAGCCAGGACCAGCGCAACTCCTAGGGCAAGTGTGAGTCTGAATGCACTGCATCGCATCTGAAAATCTCCTTTGCATGATGGCCGGGGCGTTTTCGGATTCGGCCAAATCCACAGCCCCGACGAGCGAGGCGATGCTAAGCCGCGTGCAATCATGAGTTGTCAGAATGAAGTCATCGAATTGCCAATTTTCGTCTTTGGCGCTGGGCCAGACCTTGAAAAATGCGGCCTCTGGCGATCGCTCAGCAGGGACGTTGAGGGGTCCGGCCGACGCGCCTTTCGGCCTCAGGCCGTCTGTTTCTGGCGGATGGGAACGAAGAAAATGTAAAAAAATTGTCAAATAGGACGTTATTCCTTTGATAGATACGCGAAATTGTTGTCTCCTTGATCAGCGAATCAACGATGAGGGAGTCAACGATCAGCGATTCAACGATTAGCGAATCATCAGGAGGGCGTCTTGTTGAGAATGGCGGAAAACCCGATTGGGGCGGCCGGCATGCCGATAGGTCTACCCGAAAAAGAAGAAAAGACGGCGACGCGCGCCTTGGGGCGAATTCTTGTCATCGAAGATGACCCCGCGGTGCAGAAGGCGCTGCGACGGTTATTCGAAGCGGAGGGGTATCTGGTCGAAACCCATTCCGACGGAGTATCGGGCCTGGAGAGTTTCCAGAAGACCGTCCCGACTGCGGTGATTCTGGATCTGCGTCTGCCCAAGATGTCGGGGCGCGATGTTTGCCGCCAGATCAAGGCGATAGCAGCGAATCTTCCCATCGTCGTACTCAGCGCCGCGAGCGATGTTTCGGATAAAGTTCTGCTGCTGGAACTGGGCGCCGACGACTATGTCACCAAGCCATTCAGCCCTCGTGAACTGCTGGCGCGCCTGCGGACTGCACTGCGCCACAACGCTCCGGCGGCCAAGCAAAGTCTGTTGAGCTTCGACAATGTTACGGTTGATATCGCGCGCATGGAAGTCAAGCGCGACAGTAAAGTGATCACCCTGACGGCGCAGGAGTTCAAGACTCTGCAATTCCTGCTACAAAATGCCGAACGCGTCATCAGCCGCGATGAATTACTGAACGAAGTCTGGGGATACCAGAATTATCCCTCGACTCGCACCGTGGACAATCACATTCTCAAGCTGCGGCAGAAACTGGAGCGCGATCCCGCCAATCCGGTCCACTTTCGCACGGTGCACGGGGTCGGCTACAAGTTCGTAGGCTGAGCCTTGGCAGAAAACCTCTTGGCTGAAAACCTCGAATCCGGCGAAGCTGTGAAAAAGTCTCCCAGTCGAGGGATGGTGCCTTCCTTGCGGCTGCGGACGAGATTCCTGCTCTCCATGCTGCTCATCACGGCGGGTCTGACCACCACCAGCTTGCTGCTGGTCCGGCGCATGGTGGAGCAGAGAGTTCGCGAGAACCTAGCCGAAGGTCTGCACAATTCAGTTCAGACGTTTCAGAATTTTCAACAGGAGCGCGAGTCGCTGTTAACGCGCCTGGCAGATCTCCTCGCCGATCTGCCCATCACCCGAGCTCTCATGACAACCCACGACCCTGCGACCATTCAAGATGCATCGCAGGACTTGTGGCAGCTGGCGGCCAGCGATCTCCTCGTCCTGGCTGACCGCCGCGGCGTCGTCGTTGCGCTGCATACAAAGGGTTCGGGATTTACCCGCGACGCCGCGCAGGAGTATTTCACAAAAAGCTTGCAGGACGAGGACGCAAACCGTTGGTGGTACGGCGGACACCATCTGTATCAGATCTTCGTGCAACCGATTTACTTCGGTTCGCGCACGGACGGCTCCCTGCTCGGCTTCCTTATCATTGGAGACGAAATCGACGCCAAGCTCGCCCGCGAGGTCAGCAAGGTTGCGGCGAGCCAGGTTGCCTTCTCCTATAACGGCGAAATCCTGGCGACAACGCTCGCGGAGTCGCAGGCTGCGGGCGGAACCTTGCGTGCGCTGGTGTCAGCTCCTTCGCAGCCTGCTCCGACCGATGTCCAGCTTGGAACGGAACATTACCTGGAGACCTCACTGGAATTGTCTTCGCCACAGGCTTCGCCGGTAAGGCTGACCGTGCTGGGCTCTTACGATAAGGAGGCGCAGTTTCTCAGCAGCCTGAATCGGCTGCTGCTTGCCCTGGGACTGGCTGCGGTACTCATCGGAAGCGTACTGGTTTTCTTCCTATCCCATACATTCACGCGTCCGCTGGCCGATCTGGTTGGAGGGGTGCGTGCGCTGGAACGCGGGGATTTTCATCATCCTCTCGATTCGCGGGGCAATGACGAAGTTGCCGAGCTTACCGGGGCATTCGATCGTATGCGGACGAGTCTGCTCAAGACGCAGCGGGATCTGCTCGAAGCTGAACAGTTGGCGACGATCGGACGCATGGCTAGCTCCATCTCGCACGATCTGCGGCACTCGCTTTCCGCCATTACCGCCAACGCGGAGTTTCTTTGCGAAAGTGGGCTTTCCCGCGAGCAAAAAGAAGAGCTGTACCAGGAAGTTCGCGCCGGTGTGAATCGCATGACCGATCTGATCGATTCACTGCTCGAGTTTGCCCGCACGCGTGAATCGCTGAATCCATCGTACGGAAATGTGCGGGAGCCCGTGCGGCGCGTCGTACAGGCCGTGCGCACCCATCCCCGGCATCAGCGCGTCCTGATCGAAGAATTCTTCCACGGTTCCGGAATGGCATGGTTCGACGGCCGGAAACTGGAGCGGGCGCTTTACAATCTAGTGCTGAACGCATGCGACGCGGCACCTGAGGCGAACGGAGAAGTGAGGATCGAAGTCGGAGAGACGGCCGAAGGAACCGTGATCGAAGTCAGCGACAACGGCCCTGGCATCGCGGTTCCCATTCGCGATCGCCTCTTTCAGCCGTTCGTGAGTTATGGCAAGGAGAATGGCACCGGTCTCGGCCTCACCGTCGTGCAGAAAATCGTTCACGATCACGGTGGAAAAATCGAGACCGCGCGCCGGGAGGGGAAAACGATCTTCAGGATCGTGTTGCCCCTTGCGGAACAGCGCGAATCGCACACGACTGGCGCACAGGGTCTGCATACGGCCGCCGAAGCCCACAGAACGGCGGGAGACCGTGCGGCGAACTAGATAACCTGGGGCATTGCAAGTATCTCCAAATCGCGGGGTGGGAGGAATTTCATGGGAGATCATTCCATTGGAGTGCGGACGCGCTTCTTTCTGATCACTTGTCTGGCTTTGCACGGAGCCGCGGGAATGGGGCAATCCGCAGGCGCGCAGGCGCCAGCACAAGCGAACGGAGCCACTCTTACCAGCGAAGTGCAGCAACTTCGGGCAATGGTCGAAGAGTTACGCGAGGAAAACGAAACTTCCCGGGCGGAGATGAAGCAACTCCGACAGCAATTGGAAAAGACGGAGGCCGTGCTCGAGAAACTCACGGGGTCTGCGCCCGAGCAAACTGCGGCCCAGCCTTCAACTCCGTCGACTGGGCCGCAAAATAACCCGAAGATCGAAGCGCGAGTCGACAAGCTCGAAGAATCTGAGGCCCTGCTGAACGACAAAATCAACGAACAGTATCAGACCAAAGTCGAAGCGGCCAGCAAATACCACGTGCGCTTGTCGGGCATTGTTCTGATGAACGCCTTCCGCAATCACGGCACATCTGACAACTTCGATTTTCCCGATTATGCGGTTGCTTCGCCAGGCGCGCCTCAATCGGGTTTTGGAGCAACCCTCCGCCAATCAGAAGTCGGATTGGAAGTTTTCGGTCCGAGTCTGATCGGAGCAAAGACCTCCGCCAACATTCATATGGATTTTGCCGGTGGATTCCCTTCGACACCGAACGGAGTCGAATTCGGCATCGCACGGTTGAGAACGGCCAGCGTGCACTTCGACTGGGCCAACACTTCCGTGATCGCCGGCCAGGATTCGCTCTTCATCTCGCCGCTTTCGCCAACTTCTTTTGCATCGCTCGCGACGCCAGCATTTGCGTATGCGGGCAATCTGTGGGGGTGGATTCCCCAAGTGCGAGTCGAGCATCGCTTCGACGTATCCGATAACCAGCAGTTCACGATCCAGGCCGGCATTTTCGACAATCTCACGTGGGAGACGCCGCCCGATCCGTTCTATCGCTATCCCACCGCGGGGGAACAGACCGGCCAGCCGGCCTATGGTGTGCGGACCGGGTGGTCAACCCAGATCTTCGGTCATGAACTCGGCCTCGGCGCGGCCGGCTACTATTCTCGGCAGGATTGGTCGGGGCGCCGCATTGATGGTTGGGCAGGCATGGGCGATTGGCAGGTTCCACTGGCCGAGCACCTTACGCTCTCGGGAAAGTTTTATCGCGGACGCGCTGCCGGCGGCTTGGGCGCGGGCATCGGACAGACCGTGCTCTATGGGACGTCTTCCGCATACAACACGGCGCCGATTCGCGGAGTCGATTCTGCGGGCGGCTGGGCTCAATTGAAATGGCAGATAACGCCGAAGATTGAGATCAACGGCGTCATTGCCGAAGACGATGTCTTCAGCCGCGATGTGCTCGGGTTTGCAACGGATCAGAATAACTATTCCCCGATTCTTGGTCGCAATCGTGGAGCTTCAGGGAATGTGATCTTCCGACCGCGATCCGATTTGATCCTGGCGACGGAGTTTCGCCG
>DATKQB010000134.1:0-4587 GCA_035523795.1 Verrucomicrobiia bacterium
TCACATCTTCCGGCGTTCCCGCCGAGAAACATTCCAGCCACACAATTCGGAGCACGGCCACGGTCGGCACCGAGAGGAACACGCCTGCAATGCCTCCCACTTGACCTCCGACCATCAGCGCAAATACGACAGTCAGGGGCTGTAGATCCAAGTTGTTACCCATGATGCGAGGCGAGTTCACATAATCCTGGACAAGCCTCCAGACCACCAACAATCCCGCCATCCAGATCCAGTGTGCGTGAGTCAGGAAGCCGATCGCCAGAATAGCCACAGCCGAAGTAATCCATCCGACCGCTGGGAGACATTCCAGAACACCGCCCAAAATGCCCAATGCGATCGCATACGGAAATCTCAGGACTAGCATCGAGACGCTATAGAAGACGAAGGAGAGGCCACACAGAGCGGACTGCGCGCGAATGTACCGGGCGAGCATCGCATCAACCTGGTGCAGAATTCGCTCGGTCCGGGTTCGATTCCCACGTGATGCTACGGCTTCGATAAACGCATCCGCCGTCGGACGTCCGTCTCGCAAGATAAAGATAGCTAGAATGGGAATGGCGAAAAGCCAGATCACGCTCGCGGCGATATAAGCTGCGGACTGCGCACCGCGTTCGAAAACACGGGCGATGAAGTCATGGTTACGCGCTAACCAGTCGTGTATCCGCTGCTGCTGGGCGGCGCTCAAGCCATGCCTGGCTTCCAGGTCAGCGGCAGCTTTTCCAGTGGAAAGGCCTTGTAACATCTCGGGTACGGTTGCGTTCAAGTTTTTCATTTGTGCTGCAACGCGCGGCCCGAACCCGTACACCAGGCCACCTATCATAAGGGTTACGATCAAGTACACCTGTGCAATCGCCCAAGTACGATTCTTCCGACCCAGCCGCGAATGGCGTTGCACCAGCGTGACCGCTGGTTCCAGCAAGTAGGCAAAAAGAAGAGACAGCAGCAGAATAAAGAAGGCACCACGCGCCAGGTAGAGAATCGCGGCCGCGGCCAGGAAGAGCGCCCCAGTGGTGATTACATTCCCCGTTCGATCGTCAATCGAAAACATGCTGCTCTACTCTGGTAGAGACTGGCTATCGGCGCTATCAGCAGCTTGCAAACCCCGCACTCTCGAAGGCAACAGCCTTTGGCCGGCCTGCTAAGCTGCACCGGCTTTCTCGGGTGCTTCTTTCGCAATGACCAATGGCGCGTTTACCAGATGTTCGCTTAAGAACCAAACCTGAAGTTCACTGGTGCGCAGCACATCGCTGACTAGGAGATCGTTCGTGCCCGCATCGCCAAGTTCGTCACAGCGGCGAGCGAACTCCCGGAGTTCGCGAATGATGGTCTGATGGGCGTCAATGAGCCGTGACAGCTGCACGGGAACTTCTTCGCGGCCACGCGGCGGACGGTTAATGCGCGTGGTCTCCGCCACGTCATGGGCCATGGCAATGCTCAGTCCGCCCAGAACCTGGATGCGTTCCGCGATCAAATCCACAAGCTCCGCTTGCTCACCATAATGCTTATCAAAGAGCAGATGGAGCTGGTAAAAGGTCGGCCCCGCTGTTTGCCAATGACATTTCTTGTACAGGTCACGAAGTGTCATCGTATCGGCAAGGAGTTGGTTGAGCCGCTCGGTTACTTCCAGCCGGATAGGCTCCTCCAGATCCAATGGCAAGAGGTGCGTTACTGTCCCGTAGGCCTGAATTTCAGCCGCGTTCTGGTGCAGCCGCGGCTGCGGGCTCACGATGGTGGAGCTGGGCCCCTGATGCGTATCTCTTCTTCTCATGATTGGTCTCCTCATATAAGGAAATTCGAACCAGGAACTAACTGATACTGATCATGCAGCGTCTCGCCTCATTGCCTGCTTCCCAGTTCCATCCGGCTGATGAAGACGTTCGGAAACACCGATGATGATCAGGCTGATTCCGCGGGCCGCGGCCGCAATGCCGACGAGAGCACTTATAACGATCGCTCCCACAAAAACCCACCTGATCAACCCGACGCCAACAACGATTGAAGCAAACGCCGCGATCACGAAGAGTGCGCGATCTTTCGGACCCTCGCCCGAATATCTGGCAACGAGCAACTCCAATACGCCCACCAGAATTGCCCAGAGCCCGATCAACTCTACGGCTACGTAGATCGTCCGCCCCGGCCAACATACAGCGGTGACTGCGATTACGAGTCCGAGGACTCCACGAACTCGGGAAGCACGCTTGTCAGTCGCTGCCCCGAATAAGTTCATCATTCCGTCGATCGCCACCAAGGCCACTAGCGCCAGCAAGGCGGCAACGGCCGTCATGCTTGCGGAGAAGGGCTTGGCGACCCCGAAAATTGCATCCAGAATTCGAGCCGACAGGATTCCAGCAGGAAGGGCGACCGCCGCGATTCCGAATGCGATCCCCAATACGCCCGTCAGCACGAGCTTCCACCAACTCCGCTCTTCTCTCGAATCGTGGTGCATTGTCTTACCCCCTGTTCCAGGATTCCCCCACCAGGTTCGGCACGCGAGATAATGCGCACCGAACCTTAGCTGGAGTCCTAGCTATGCGCGCGCCCTGGCAGCCCGCAGTCGTGCGGCACGGAGACCAAACCCCGAAATCAGGGCGAGGACGCCGAGAATCCCCATCAAGGGAAGCTGACTAGCGGTCTTGGGTAGCGTCGCCGAAGCGACCTCCACCGGAGCTGGGGCAGGCGGCGCATCTGCTGGCATGAGGACCACAACCAGGATTGGCAGATCTGGAGACGGCTCGGGTGGCGGCATCGTGCCAGTGAATTCTTTCTGCTGTTCAACAACTGTCTCCGGCACTTCGACGATTTTGGTCGCTGACACCTTCATTCCCTTTTGCAGACCCCAAGCGTCCGTCATCTGGCCGTCGATGTTGAACTTCTGGCCGTCGGGAATTTTGAATGCCTGGTTGGTACCGTCCTCCAAAGTCAGGATGACTGAACTCGGAGGGTTCACGTACCACACTGTCCCCGTGACACTCTTCACCGTAGTAATGGTTTGCGGAGTCGTTGTGGTCGTGATGGTGCGCTCCAGCGTCATGCCCGGCTTGAGATCGTGAATTCCGAGTTGCTGGCCGTCGACCGTGGCCCTGGCACTTTCCGGGACATTGGCAAAATGCACGAGCTTGCCGCCCTGAGTTTTGACCACGAGATCGTTCCCATCGACTAAAACGACGGTGGCACGGTCGACTTTTACTTCCGTAGTTGCCGGTCCGCTGGTTGTGGTGGTTTCCGTTTGTACCTGCGCGCTCATGCTCAGGGTGAAGGCCAAGGCAATGGCCCCAACCGCGAGCAGCCAAACTTGTTGCTGTTTGTTGCTTGCATTCATTGTGTTTTCTCCTTTTTGAGTTTTGGAACTTCTGAACTAAGTTGTGACGCTGTGGCTTGCTTCGAATCCGCCAAAGAAGCCTGCACGATGTAACGTTGCGGTGCCTCTCCGACGAAATAGAACGGATAACAGGTCACTAGAGTCAGGGAGGGCTGGGGCCGGGCCCGGAGCACGCTTACATCGCTGGGCTTGACGACAGAAATGTTGTCGACCGTATAGACGAGATTCTTTCGCAATGTTGCCAGTTCGATCCGATCACCAACCTTGATATCCTTCAGGCCACGGAAAAAACCGTCTCGGTGCGCGGCGATGCCCATATTTCCTTCTTCTCCGGGCCTCGCAGTTCCAACGATTCGACCCGCCCCGCGGTTGAGAGTGAGTTCGCCCGTCCCCTCGAAGACCGGAACGTCAAGCCGCAGTTTGGGAATGGAGAGCACAGCAAGCGGAGTGCCCAACTTTGCGCCCAACGCTTCCGTGTAAGCACCGACTCGTTTCCCTGACCACAGAGTGAAGTCAATCCCGAGCGTCGGCGACTGGCCCACATCGTCTTTCGAAATGGAAGGACTGGCTTTCATCGCGGCAAAGCTCGACAATCCCGCGCGGTACATGGTTGCCGCATCAATCCGTGCCAAGAGATATGCAAGCAAAAGAGCCACGCCCGCCGTCAACGTGAAGCGTTCGATCCAACGGCGCACCGTCCAATATTGGGTCGGCATGGACATGGCCCCCGATCTGGATATAGTCGTCATTTAGACAGCTCGGCCTTGCGCCTTAGGCAAACTGCTAATCGCACCGGCGAAACCCACAAGGGAAGCGCCGTCAAAAATAAGGTCGATGCCGATCACGATGCCGATGAAGTAAGTACTAGCTGCGGGCCAGGTGACCAGAAGGTAGATCCCGAGCGCGAATGAAATCAGGCCGGAGAATACCGTCCATCCCCACCGTGGGAACTGAATCACACTCGCCCCGATTCCGCGGAACAACCCTCCGACGATGAAGAGCGCGGCGAGCAGCATCGTCACTCCTTGTGCTCCTGCATCGGGATGGCGAATCAGCAGATATCCCGTCACTCCGCGGATGATCGCGTTCAGCAGATACAGGAAGAACCCATGCCAGCTGAAGGCGTAAAACGAATTTACGAGCCACAGAACTCCGCTGATCATGAGCACCCAGCCCAGCGCGAGGATCGAGAACGTGGTTGCCGTCTGTGCCTTGCCGACACACACGATGCCTAGAATCGACAGCAGAATGCCGAAAGTGAGAAACCA